>NZ_AP014637.1:0-600000 GCF_000829415.1 Pseudomonas sp. StFLB209
GGCCGGGCTTGCTACAAACCAGCTTGACCTAACGCAGTGACGGCCCGCCAAACCCGGCCCACATCGCCAGACGCTCAGCAATACTGGCACCCAGCTTCTTGGAGAAACGATCGAACGGCGACTCCTGAATGGTGTAGTCGACGATATCTTTGGCACCGATCACTTCGCGAGCAACGTAGCTGGAGCTGCCCAGCCCATCGACCAACCCAAGCCCCACGGCCTGCTCACCTGTCCAGACCAGGCCAGAAAACAGTTCGGGATGCTCCTTGTCTTTCAGGCGCTCGCCACGACCCTGCTTGACGCTGGCGATGAACTGGCGATGAGTGGTATCCAGTACACCCTGCCAGAACTGCGTTTCGTCAGCCTTGGGCGGCTGAAACGGATCAAGAAACGCCTTATGCTCACCCGAGGTATAGGTGCGACGATCCACACCGATCTTCTCCATCACCCCGACAAAACCAAACCCGGCTGCCGTAACCCCGATAGAACCCACCAGGCTGGCCTTATCGGCATAGATCTGATCAGCAGCACTGGCGATGTAATAGGCACCGGAAGCACCCAGATCGGTAATGACCGCATAAACCTTGATCGCAGGCTTCTCGGCACGCAGACGACGAATTTCGTCATATACATAGCCAGACTGCACCGGACTGCCGCCCGGACTGTTGATGCGCAGGATCACCCCACGCGTCTTGCTGTCTTCAAAAGCGGCGCGCAAGCTGCCGACGATGTTGTCGGCACTGGCCGACTCCTTGTCAGCGATCATGCCCTGGATTTCGATCAGAGCCGTGTGATCAGTGCCACGCGACGCGGCCTTCTTGTCACCCAACAACGGAGTGAACAACAGCAACATGCCAAACAGGTAAGCAAAGGTCAGGAATTTGAAGAAAATCCCCCAGCGCCGCGCCCTGCGTTGCTCTTGCACACCCGCCAGCAGCGTCTTCTCCAGCAATTTCCAACTTTTGGCATCTTCAGGCGAACCGCCATCTTGCGAATCTGGCGCTTTCCATTGATCAGACATAGCTCTTTCACCTTACCCGCAGACTATTAGGCACCGCGCCCATCCAACCAGACACGCAGCTCAGAAAAGTGTTCGATGGCCAATTGTGGCCGATACTCACGCAACGAATCGAGCGACTGAGCGCCATAACCCACGGCCACCGAATGCATGCCAGCATTGCGAGCCATCAGCAAATCGAAAGACGAGTCACCGATCATCAGCGAGCGCTCCGGCGCGACATCGCAATGCGCCATGATCTCGTGAAGCATCAGCGGATCAGGCTTGCTGGCAGTTTCATCTGCGGCCCGGGTGATATCAAAATACTCCAGCCAGTCATGCGCCTTGAGCACCCGATCCAGCCCACGCCGGGCCTTGCCGGTGGCTACCGCCAGCCGGTAACCCTGCTCACGAAACGCCTGCATCGAATCCAGCACACCATCGAACAGCGGCGACGCCACCTGATCCATGGCCATATAACTGTCGGCATAGCGCTGACGAAAATCCAGCAACTGGTTGGGCGAGATCTGCGGGTACAGCGTGCGAATCGCCTCCGGCAATCCCAGGCCGATAATGCCCTTGATCGCAGGATCATCACGCACCGGCATATCGCCAGTGATAGCGGCCTCACGCATGGCGGCGACAATCCGGCCAATCGAGTCGGCCAGCGTGCCGTCCCAGTCAAAAATCAGTAAGTCGTAGTCACGGCGCACTCAGACGCTCCACTGTCTTGGCCCACATCTCATCGACGGGCGCCTGCAATTCGAGTTTGCCGCCATCAGGCAGCGGCACGGTCAGGCGATAGGCATGCAGAAACAGCCGCTTGCCGCCCAGATCACGGATTTCCCGAGAGAAATCTTCCTCACCGTATTTGGTGTCACCGGCAATCACATGCCCGGCATGCAAGGTATGCACGCGAATCTGGTGAGTCCGGCCAGTGATCGGGCGCGCCTCGACCATGGTCGCAAAGTCGCCAAAACGGCGCAGCACCTTGAACAGGGTCAGCGCCTCCTTGCCTTCATCGTTGACTTCCACCATGCGCTCGCCGGAACGCAAATTGCTCTTGAGCAACGGCGCATTCACCTGCTTGCAGGCGCTCGCCCAGTTGCCGCGCACCAGCGCCATATAGCGCTTGTCGACACCGTCACCGCGCAAGGCTTCGTGCAGATGGCGCAACATGCTGCGCTTCTTGGCGATCATCAGCAGCCCCGAAGTGTCGCGGTCCAGACGATGGACCAGCTCCAGCTCCTTGGCATCAGGACGCAACTGACGAAACGCCTCAATAACCCCGAAGTTCAGACCGCTACCGCCATGTACGGCGATGCCGGCTGGCTTGTTGAGCACGATCAGTGCCTTGTCCTCATGCACAATGGCCGCCTCCAGGCGCTGCAGCAGCCCCTGGGCAACCTGCACCGGCTCGTCACGCTCCGGCACGCGCACCGGCGGAATACGCACAATGTCGCCCGCCTGCAACTTGTACTCAGGCTTGGCCCGGCCCTTGTTAACCCGCACTTCGCCTTTACGCAAAATACGGTAGACCAAGGTCTTGGGCACACCCTTGAGGTAGGTGATCAGGTAATTATCAATACGTTGGCCGGCATATTCCGGGGCAACCTCGACCAGCTGGACGCCGGGGGTTGGGGGAGTGATATTGGTCATGCGGCGAATCATAACAATTTTTTATGGATTTGAAGCACTTAATGATTGCTGCTATAGTCGCGAACGCCGCCAAAAGCGGCCGGGCAGCAGATCACCGGATGACAACCGGCCCTGACCCACGCAATTCCCCGGGCGGGAGGCCGCCCAGCAAGGCTTTCGGTGACAACGAAGATGCCTGGAAACGTAACGAGCGCAGGTGACATGAGGCCTGAAATACGCCGGATTGCAGAGTCAAGACTCGCCTTCCCGAGCGCAGAACCCACGGCCAGTTCACAAGGTGCAGTCGCTTCCCGACCCTTCGAGCGCGAGTCCTGCGAACTACGCCTCGAGCCATGATGCGCGAAACTCCACGGGAGGATCGCGGTAAATGCCAACCCGCTGCGGATTCTGCGCGCGGCAGCACCCGAATTATCAGGGATACGTGTAGGGTGGAGACGCACGACCATCGGACTGTGTAGCACCGACGCTGTTCAAGACGCATCATCGCGTCCGCTCCCGATGGCCGATTCCTCCTCCTGATCAAAGCTTTTGCTGACTGGGTGTCATCTGTCACCACAGCAAGCAGGAACGTCGTCGCGACTCTTCAGCCCCACTGGCTGAAGAACCTCGCTGGACACTGGAGCGTCCCCACGCTCCTGACGTGCTCTGACACCGACCGTGAGAAGTCGTGTGTGCCGAACGCCGTTTCCGGCAGCCCCGGAAACCGACGGTACTACATGAAAAGAATGCTGATTAACGCAACTCAACCCGAAGAGTTGCGTGTTGCACTGGTAGACGGCCAACGCCTCTACGACCTGGACATCGAGTCCGGTGCCCGCGAGCAGAAGAAGGCCAATATCTATAAAGGCCGTATCACTCGCATCGAGCCAAGCCTTGAGGCTGCCTTTGTCGATTTCGGCTCTGAGCGTCACGGCTTCCTGCCCCTGAAAGAAATCTCCCGCGAATACTTCAAGAAGGCCCCTGAAGGCCGGGTCAATATCAAGGAAGTCCTGAGCGAAGGCCAGGAAGTCATCGTTCAGGTCGAGAAAGAAGAACGTGGCAACAAGGGCGCCGCCCTGACCACCTTCATCAGCCTGGCCGGCCGTTATCTGGTGCTGATGCCCAACAACCCGCGCGCAGGCGGTATCTCGCGCCGTATCGAAGGCGAAGAGCGCAATGAACTGCGTGAAGCCCTCAATGGACTGATCGCCCCTGCCGACATGGGCCTGATCGTGCGCACTGCCGGCCTTGGCCGCAGCAGCGAAGAAATGCAGTGGGACCTGGACTACCTGCTGCAACTGTGGACCGCCATCAAGGAAGCGTCCCTGGATCGCGCCGCGCCCTTCCTGATCTACCAGGAAAGTAACGTTATCATCCGCGCCATCCGCGACTACCTGCGCCAGGACATCGGTGAAGTCCTGATCGACAGCGTCGAAGCCCAGGAAGAAGCCCTGACCTTTATCCGCCAGGTGATGCCGCAGTACGCCAGCAAGATCAAGCTGTACGAAGACAGCGTACCGCTGTTCAACCGCTTCCAGATCGAAAGCCAGATCGAAACCGCCTTCCAGCGCGTGGTCGAACTGCCATCGGGCGGCTCGATCGTTATCGACCCGACTGAAGCCCTGGTGTCGATCGACATCAACTCGGCACGCGCCACCAAAGGCAGCGACATCGAAGAAACCGCACTGCAGACCAACCTGGAAGCGGCTGAAGAAATCGCTCGCCAGTTGCGCTTGCGTGATATCGGCGGCCTGATCGTCATCGACTTCATCGACATGACCCCGGCCAAGAACCAGCGTGCCGTCGAAGAGAAAGTCCGTGAGTGCCTTGAAGCCGACCGCGCCCGCGTTCAGGTCGGTCGCATTTCGCGCTTCGGCCTGCTGGAAATGTCCCGTCAGCGGCTGCGTCCGTCGCTGGGCGAAAGCAGCGGCATCGTCTGCCCGCGCTGCAACGGCACCGGCATTATCCGTGACGTCGAATCGCTGTCGCTGGCCATCCTGCGCCTGATTGAAGAAGAAGCGCTCAAGGACCGTACTGCTGAAGTGCGCGCCCAGGTGCCGATCCCGGTCGCAGCATTCCTGCTCAACGAAAAACGCAACTCGATCACCAAGATCGAACTGCGTACCCGTGCCCGCATCATCATCCTGCCGACCGATCACCTCGAAACGCCACACTTCGAAGTGCAGCGCCTGCGTGATGACAATCCGGATGCCAGCACGCACAAAACCAGCTACGAAATCGCCGCCGAAGCGGCCGAGATCGAAGACGTCGCGCCACAGGCCAGCGCCACCCGCACTCTGGTTCGCCAGGAAGCCGCGGTCAAAACCGCTCCGGCTCGCGCCAATGCTCCAGTACCTGCCGAAGCGGCAGCCCCGGTAGCGGCTCCGGTCGCTCCGACGCCAGCCCACGAGCCAAGCCTGTTCAAAGGCCTGGTGAAGTCGCTGGTCAGCCTGTTCGCTACCAGCAAACCCGAGCCGGTTGCCCCGGTTGCCGCTGAAAAACCAGCCGTTTCCGAGCGCCCTGCGCGCAACGAAGAGCGTCGCAACGGTCGCCAGCAAAGCCGTGGCCGCAACAACCGCCGCGACGAAGAGCGCAAACCGCGTGAAGAACGTGGCGAACGTACCCCACGTGAAGAACGCGTACCTCGCGAAGAGCGCGCACCACGTGAAGAACGTGCCCCGCGTGAAGAACGCGCACCTCGCGAAGAGCGTGCACCGCGTGAAGAACGCGCCCCACGTGAAGAACGCGCGCCACGCGAACTGCGCGAAGCCCGTGACGAGTCCGGCACACGCGAAGAACGTCAGCCACGCCCACCTCGCGAAGAACGTCAGCCTCGCGAGCGCAAGCCACGCGAAGAGCGCGTCCGTGAACTGCGCGAACCACTGGATGCCGCACCGGCTGCCGAAGCCGCTGCCGGCCAGCCAGCCGTAGCCCAGGAAGAACGCGCACCTCGCGAAGAACGTGCTCCGCGTGAAGAGCGCGCGCCTCGCGAAGAGCGTCAACCGCGCGCCCCGCGTGAAGAGCGCCAGCCTCGCAATGAGCAAGCCACTGAAACCGCTGAAGATGAAACGCTCAACAGCGAAGAGCAAGCCCATGACGAGCAGGATGGCGCCGAAGGCGAACGTCCACGTCGCCGCTCGCGTGGCCAGCGTCGTCGCAGCAACCGTCGTGAGCGCCAACGCGATGCCAATGGCGTGGAAATCGCTGATGGCGAAGAGTCTGGCGAAACCGACAACAGCAATGCTCTGGCGGCCGGCCTGGTGGTCACCGCAGCCGTCGCCGGCAGCGTGATCAGCGCACCTGCCGAAGCCGAGGCCAATCGTCAGGCCGAACAGGCCCAGGCGTCGAGCGACAGCCAGGCTGCACCAGCACCAACACCTGCTGACGCAGTTGAAACACCTGTCGCCGATGCACCGACCGTTACCAGCGAAGCCGTTGTTCAAGCACCTGCCCCGGCCGTCGAAACACCTGCCGTCGAAAGCAGCGAGCCAGTCGTCGCTGTAGCGGCGCCAGAAGTTGAGCTGGCCAGCGAAACCGCTGCCGAGCCACTGATCGTGGCCGACAACAAACCGGCTGCTGACTTCACCCCGACGCCAGAGCCTGTTCCGGAGCCGGTGATTGAGCTTGAGAAAGCACCAGCAGCGCCAGTCAGCGAGTCTGCCGAACTGAGCCTTCCGGTTGTCGAGGCACCTGCTGCCGAGCCAGAACCTGCGCCTTACGTCGCGCCGGTCGTCGAGCCGGTCGCCGTTGTCGAGCCCGAGCCAGTCGTTGAGCCAGCAGCCGAGCCAGCCCCTGTGGTCGTCCCGGTTGTAGAAGAGGCACCGGCTGTAGCTGTTGCCAGCTCGGGTCGTGCACCTAACGATCCTCGCGAAGTGCGTCGCCGCAAACGCGAGGAAGAGGAGCGTCGCCGCCTGCAAGCCGAAGCTGAAGCGGCTGCGGCTGCGGCTGCCGTACCGGCACAAGCACCTGAAGCCGAGGTGGTTGCTGCCGCAGCAGAGCCCGTGAGCGAGCCTGCTCCAGCCCAGGTACAGGCCGAGGCAGTGGTTGAACAAACCGCTACCCAACCTGAAACCTCAACTGAAGAACAGACTCGCGAAAGCAAACCGCTGGTCTGATCTGCTGATGTAAAAAAGCCCCGCCTGCAAAACAGGCGGGGCTTTTTTATGGCTGTTGAGTTATCCCTGCAGGAGCCGCCCGGCGGCTCTTACAGGGCAATACCGGTCAGTACAGGTTAGGCTCCATCTCCAGCTCAACGCCAAAGCGCTCAAGCACATCCGCCTGGATACGCTGCGCCAGCCTCAATAGCTCAAGACCGCTGGCCTGGCCATAGTTGACCAGCACCAGCGCCTGCAAGCGATGCACACCTGCATCCCCCTCACGAAAGCCCTTCCAGCCGGCCTGTTCGATCAGCCAGCCCGCGGCCAGCTTCACCCGCCCGTCAGTTTGCGGGTAGGCCACCAGCTGCGGATAACGCTGTTTCAGAGCGTCAGCCTGGTCAGCCGCAATCACCGGGTTTTTGAAAAAACTGCCGGCGTTGGCCAGCACGGCCGGGTCCGGAAGCTTTTCACTGCGAATGGCACAGATCGCGCGACTGACATCCAGTGCTGTGGGCTGTTCTATCCCCTGCTCGCTCAAGCGCTGACGCACCGGGCCATATTCCAGGTGCAGCGGCGCCTGACGACTGAGCGCAAAACGCACCCGCAGGATGATCCAGCGCCCGGCCTGCTGCTTGAACAGGCTGTCACGGTAACCAAAGGCGCAGTCATCGAGAAAGAACTCACGCAGCTCACCGGTTTCCCGCTCCAGGGCGACCAGGCTGTGGAATACATCCTTGATCTCGACCCCATAGGCACCGATGTTCTGCATCGGCGCCGCACCGACCGTGCCCGGGATCAGACTGAGGTTTTCCAACCCCACCAACCCCATCTCCAGGCACTGCAACACGAAAGGATGCCAAGGCTCGCCGGCCTCAGCCTCGACCATGACACGCTCCCCGTCATCCTGCACAACGCGCACGCCACGACTGGCCATGCGCAGCACCAAACGCTCGACATCACCGGCCAGCAACAGGTTGCTGCCACCGCCGATCACCAGCAGCGGCAGTTGTCGCTCGACGGCCAGCGCCAAGGCCTGACGAACATCGTCATCGCTATGCGCTTGTGCGAACAGGCTGGCGCGGACATCGACCCCGAAGGTGTTGAATGGCTTGAGAGAGACTTGCCGATGTACATCCAGGCTCATGCGCCAGCCCTCGACAGACGGCCCATCATGCCTCCAGCAGGCGCTTTACGCGCTCCAGGTCTTCAGGCGTATCCACGCCTGCCGGCGGCGCCTCCAGCGCATCAGCCACATGAATTCGCACCCCGTGCCAAAGTGCGCGAAGCTGCTCAAGCGACTCGGTGTTTTCCAGCCAGCACGGCCCCCAGGCCACGAAGTCGTGCAGAAAACCTGCACGGTAGGCGTAGATGCCGATATGCCGACGATAAGGCACGCCTGCCGGCAGCACGTCGCGACTGACCGCCAGGGCATCACGCGCCCAGGGCAATGGCGCACGACTGAAGGTCAGCGCCAGACCATTGATGTCGGTCACGACCTTGACCACGTTCGGGTTGAACAACGCCGCGACGTCATCAATCGGCTCGGCCAGTGTCGAGATCCCGGCCTCGGGATGGGCTGCCAGGTTGGCTGCCACCTGATCAATGATCGCCGGCGGGATCATCGGCTCGTCGCCCTGCACATTGACCACAATGGCGTCAGCCGCCAACCCCAACTGAGTGGCCACTTCGGCCAGACGGTCAGTGCCGGAGTTATGATCGTCGCGGGTCAGCAGCACTTCGGCACCAAAGCCCTGGCACGCCGCAACGATGCGCGCATCGTCGGTGGCTACCACCACACGGCTGGCGCTGCTTTTACGTGCCTGTTCCCAGACATGCTGCACCATCGGTTTACCGGCAATCACCTTGAGCGGTTTGCCAGGGAAACGGCTGGAGCCGAAACGCGCCGGAATCACGACAGTGAAGGCAGTGCTCATTTATCCAGGCGCTCCTCGGCGGTCAGGGTCCGGGCTTCGCTTTCGAGCATTACCGGGATGCCATCGCGAATCGGATAAGCCAGGCCGGCGCCCTTGCTGATCAGCTCGGACTTGTCGTCGCTGAGTTTCAAGGGGCCTTTGCAGATCGGGCATGCGAGGATGTCGAGCAGTTTGGTATCCATGATGGCTCCCATTAGTGATTAAGACGTGCCAGCCAGTCATCGAACCAGCTGACGAACGCCGTGGACGGCTGAGCGTCCACGGCCAGATACCACCAGTCGGCGGCAGCGAAGGCGCGGCATTTCACGGCGTCCTTCTCGGTCATGACCAACGGCAGCGCGGGACTGAAATCAAGCGCTTCAGCAGTGAACACCGCATGATCGGCGAAGGCATGCGGCACCGGTCGCCAGTTTAGCCCTTCAAGCGTCGTGAAAAAACGCTGCGGGTTGCCAATCCCGGCCACCGCATGCACGGCCTGACCCGCGGCAAAATGCTCGACACCGACTCGCTGGCCGCTGCGCAGATTGACCAGCGCCGAAGGCTGCAGAGTAAAGCCAAAGCCATCTTCGCGATCAGCCTGCGCGCCGTTGTACAGCAGCGCATCGACGCTTTGCAGGCGCTCGACAGGCTCGCGCAAGGGCCCGGCCGGCAGGCAACGACGATTGCCAAGCCCACGAGCGGCATCGATCAGCACCAACTCCAGATCACGGGCGAGCCGATAATGCTGCAAGCCATCGTCAGACAGAATCAGGTCCAGCGGCTCAGTGTCGAGCAAGGCCTGCACGGCGCGGCCACGATCAGGGTCGATCACCAGCGGCACGCCGCTGCGCTGCACGATCAGCAAGGGTTCGTCACCGGCCTGGGCAGCGCTTTGTTCGGCGCGCACCCGCCACGGCAGGCTCGGCGGTGTGGCACCGTAACCACGGCTGACCACTCCGACCCGCAGGCCGCGTTGCCGGCAGTGTTCGATCAACCAGAGGATCATCGGCGTCTTGCCGGTGCCGCCCACGGTGATATTGCCTACTACGACCACCGGCACCGAGGCCCGATAGATGCCGCCCTCCCCGGCCAGAAAGCGCGCCCGTTTGCGGTTGACCACCCGGCGGTACAACAGCTCCAGGGGGCGCAGCAAGGACAGTGCCGGATGGCCTTGATACCAGGCGGCGAGCAACCGGTCGGAAAGCGCCATCAGTTAGCCTGCGTGGTTTCGACCGTGGTCATGCGCAAATGGCTGAAACCCAGTTTTCCGGCGGCATCCATGGCGGTAATCACCGACTGATGCGGTGTCTTGCCGTCGGCACTGATCGACAGCGGCAGGCTGTTATCACCACCGGACTCGCGCTGCACGGCTTCGATCAGGCTGTCCAGATCGTTGCGCGGCAACAACTGGTTATTGACCGAAAAGATGCCGTCGGCATTGATCGCGATATCCACCTGCTTGCGTGCGGCATCGTCATTGGACGCACCGGTCACGGCCTGGGGCAGATCGACACGCAGTTGGGTTTCACGGGTGAAGGTGGTGGTCAGGATGAAAAACAGCAGCAGAATGAACACCACATCAATCAGCGCTACCAGATTGATATCGATATTGTCGCGCTGCTTGCGGCGGCGAAACTTCACTTGCGCTTGCCTCCGGTCCTGGCAAGGGACTTGAGATCGACCGGTGCGTCGACCAGGTCTACCTCACGGTCGCCCTGCACCACTTCAACCAGACGAATCGCCTGCTGCTCCATGCCAACCACCAGCTCATCGACCCGGCTTTGCAGGTAGCGATGGAAGAAAATCGCCGGGATCGCCACCATCAGGCCCGAGGCAGTACAGATCAGCGCCTTGGAAATACCACCGGCCAACACCACGGCATTGCCGGTATTACCGGCTGAATTGAACGAAGCGAAGATGTCGATCATGCCCAGTACAGTACCGAGCAGGCCGAGCAATGGCGCCATGGCCGCCACCGACCCGAGTGCCGCGAGGTAGCGCTCCAGCTCATGGATCACCCGCGCCGCAGCCTCTTCGATGCTTTCTTTCATGATCTCGCGACCATGCCGGGAGTTGGCCAGGCCAGCGGCGAGAATCTCGCCCAGCGGCGAATCAGCGCGCAATTGCTTGAGTTTTTCGCCGTCGAGCTTGTTTTCCTGAATCCACTGCCAGACCTGCCCGAGCAAGTGTGGCGGGGTGATTCGGCTGGCACGCAAGGTCCAGAGACGTTCAATGACGATGCCGGCCGCGACAATCGAACTCAGTATGATCGGCAGCATCATCCAGCCGCCGGATTTGACCAGTTCCCACACAGTGCCGACTCCCTTGAAAAAATTGGCGCCACTTTAACATAGGGTCGAAAGAGGGTGCTTGAGATTGCCGGTCAATCTCGCCAGAAACGCCGGTTTTCACGTTCACCCCGCGGTTGCTCGAACGCTCCCAGGCGCCAACTGATCGCGCCTTGCCCGGCGCTGTCGTGAATATCGATGCCCAGCGCCCGATAGCGCGCAACCACTATCGGGTGCGGATGGCCGAAGCTGTTATTGCGGCCACGGGAAATCAGCACGCCTTCAGGCATTACCCGGCGCAACAAGGGCGCCGAAGACGAGGTGCGACTGCCATGATGCGGTGCCTGAAACCAGCGGGCACGCAGATCGAAGTCAGCCTGGCGAATCGCCCACTCAGCCCCGGCTTCAATATCACCGGTCAACAGCAGCCGCTCACCGCTGGCATCGATCATCAACACACACGACGCCTCGTTGCTGTTGTAGGCCTTATCCCAACGCCAGGTCTCGAAACGCACGCCGTCCCACTCCCAGCGCTCGCCGGTGCGGCACGGCTGCGCCTGTAGCGATGCGTGCATTGCCTCGGGCTCGCCGCCAAGTACCCGCTCAACCGGCACACTGCGCTGCACCGCCAGGGCGCCACCGGCATGATCGGCATGAGCATGGCTGATTACCAGCGTGTCGAGGCGGCGCACGCCGGCCTTGCGCAACACCGGCACCACCACCCGCTCGCCCAGGTCAAACTCACCCGAGGCAGGGCCTGCGTCATACAGCAGGTTGTGATGGCGGGTGCGTATCAGGATCGCCAGCCCCTGGCCGACATCCAGTTGCAACACCTCAGCCTGACCCGGCGCAATCGGTTGTCTGGGTACAAACACACAGAGTAATAATAAAGGCCAACCCAACGGTCGCAGTGGCACACCGGCTGGCAGCAACAACAGCACAGCCCCCAGCAGACACAGCAACCACACCCAGAGCGGCAAGGCCTCCGGCAACCAGGCCGGCAGCCAGGCGGCAACCCAGCACAGCGCAACAAACAGCAATTGCATGCTGCCCCCGGCCAGCCATAGCAGGCTCGCCCCCAACCAAGGCACAGGCAGCAGCAAAGTACCGAGCAACGCCAGCGGCAACACCACCAGACTGACCCAGGGCACTGCCAGCAGATTGGCCAGCGGCGCACTGAGGCTGACCGGCAGCTCAAGCACAATCAGAAAAGGCAGCAGACCGATTGCGATCAGCCATTGGGCACGGCTCCAGGCCTGCCACCAGCGCCAGCGCCCCAAACGGCCGGCGAAAACCAGAATCAGCACCGCCACTGCCGCAAATGACAACCAGAAGCCCGCTTGCAGACTGGCCAGCGGCTCGAAGATCAGCACCAGATTCAGCGACACCAGCAAGGGCCAGAGCAGACCAAGATGCCGAAAGCGCAAGCGCCAGAGCAGCACCATCCCGACCATTACACAGGCACGCCGCACCGGCACCTCGAAACCGGCAAGCAGGCCATAGCCCAGCGCGGCAACAAAGGCCAGCCCACACGCCCAAGGTAACCAGGGCAAGGCCGCAGGCCACAGCCCCCGGCGCGCCAGCGCAGCAATCAACAGATACACCGCGCCCGCCAGCAAACCGACATGCTGCCCGGAAATCACCAGCAAATGCACCGTGCCGGTTTCTTGCAGTATCTGCCAGTCATCCCGTGACAGCCCTGAACCATCGCCCAGCACCAGGGCCGCCAGAGCGCCTTCACGGCCGTGTGCATCAACGGCCAGCAAACGCTGGCGGATAGCATCACGCCAGGCGGCACGGGCAGGTGCCAGACGCTGACCATCGAGCACTGTCCCGGTCGCACCAATACGCTGTGCCAACAGCCAGGCCTGATAATCAAAGGCGCCTGGATTGACCAACCCGTCCGGCCGCCGCAACTTGACCGCCAGTCGCCAACGCTCGCCACTGGCCACCGGCGGCCCGCCATACCAGCTCACCCGGATACGTTGCGGCAAACGGGCACGTCGCGACTGCGGCTGATCCAGCTCAAAACGCGTCACACCATCGTTCGCACTCGGCAGCCCCACCACCCGCGCTTCCAGCCATAGCGTACCGCCATCCAGGCGCGGCAGCAGCCGGTCATCCAAGGCATTCTTGGCCGAAAAACAGGCCCAACTGAACCCCAGCAGCCATAACGCAACAGGATAAGTGCGCCATGGCAATAGCATCAGGGCCAGCACCGGCATCAGCAGCAATAGCCAGCCAGGCGGCAGGGCCGGCAAAAAGCGCAGGGTCAGCAAGCCCAGCGCCAGTGCGACCAGCGCAGTACGCATGGTGAATCCTCAAGGGCAAAAAGGTCTTGAGGATGGGCAAATCAGTGAGGGGGTGCAGGCGCAGATTATTGCGGGATTTGACCGGCGAATGTCCTCTCAGTCGTGCACCGACTTCCTACAAATACCGCAGAAGCATCCTGCATTTTTCCGTGTGGCCGCTTGGTAGGGTTTCAACTTTGGCGCCTTGAACGGGTAACAGCAGATGCATGCCACAGATCAGCCATTGAGCCTGCACCTCAAGAATCCGCAGCACGACCTGCAAGTGCTTTCGTTTAGCGGCGAAGAAGCCATCAGCATGCCCTATCGATTCAATATCGAAGCGGTCAGCGAAGACCCGCAACTGGATCTGGACGCATTGCTGCATCAGATGGTCTTTCTGGCTTTCAACAGCCAGGGCGCAGGCATTCACGGCCAGATCCAGCGGGTCGAGCAAGGCATCAGCGGCATGCGCCTGACACATTACAGACTGACTCTGGTGCCTCGTCTGAGCTATCTGCAATACCGTATTAACCACCGCATCTTCCAGGCCCGCTCAGTTCAACAAATCATTGAGCAGATCCTCAAAGAGCATGGGCTGTTCAGCGATACCTGCCAATTCCGGCTCACCATGAAATACAAGCCTCGCGAATATTGCGTGCAATATGGCGAAAGCGATCTGCAATTCATCCAGCGCCTGTGCGCGGAAGAAGGCCTGCACTACCACTTCGAGCACAGCAGGGATATGCACATTCTGGTGTTCGCCGACCACCAGGCGATGTTTCGCAAACTGGGTTTCGAGCTGCGCTACCAACCGGTCGCAGGCCTGCAAGCCGAAACGCAGGTGGTCCGGCGTCTGGGTGTGCGCCTGGAAGCACGCACCGCCCGCACCACACGCCGTGACTATGACTTCCGCAAAGCCGGCCGGCGTCTGGAATATCAGGCAGGTCCCGACCCGCAGATCATCCAGCCGAATCTGGAAGACTATCGCTGGCCAGGGCGCTTCACGGGTGAAGAACGCGGCAAACCCTTGACCCAGCGGGCGCTGGAAAGCCGCCGGGCAGACTACCGTCAGGCAGATGGCGAGAGTGACCATCCCGGCCTGGTCAGCGGGCATTTCGTAGCACTCACCGATCACCCCCGCACGGAGTGGAACGATACCTGGCTACTGACCCGGCTTGAGCATCAGGGCTACCAGCCGCAGGTACTTGAAGAAGCCGCACGCAAAGTCGACGGTATGGTAGAAGGCTATCGAAACCGTTTTACGGCAACACCCTCGGACACGTTCTTTCGTCCACCGCTGCCCCACAGCCGACCCAAAATTGCCGGCAGCCAGACTGCCCGGGTAACAGGCCCTGACAACCATGATGTTCATTGTGATGAATACGGGCGAATCAAGGTGCAGTTCCATTGGGACCGGAACGACCAAGCGGGCGAGTTCAGCAGTTGCTGGCTGCGAGTAGCCTCCAGTTGGGCTGGCGATACATTTGGCGCAACGGTCCTCCCTCGGGTCGGCATGGAAGTGTTGGTGAGCTTTCTCGAAGGCGACCCGGACCACCCGATTGTCAGTGGCTGCCTGCCCAACAACCTCAACATGCCGCCCTACCCACTGCCCGAGCGCAAGACCCGTAGCGTGCTGCGCAGCCACAGCACACCGCACAATGGCGGTTTCAGCGAGCTACATATCGAAGACCTGGCCGGCCAGGAACTGATCTACCTGCGCGCCCAGCGTGACATGGAACAGAAGATCAACCACGACAGCCGCCTCGAGGTGGGCAACGACCGGCAGGAAACCATCAAAGGTAACAGCATCAGCGTGCTGGAAGGTGAAGAACAGCGCACGGTCAACGCCGACCGCAAGACACAAATCAAAGCCGACGATTATCTGCAGGCTGACCAGAACCGCCATGTTCGGGTCGGCCAGATTCTGACAGTTGAGGCTGGCCAGCAGGTGCATATCAAATCCGGCGCGCACCTGATTATCGACGGCGGCGCCAGCATCACCCTCAAGGCCGGCGGCCAGCACTTGCTACTCGGCGCTGGCGGTATTTTCAGTAGCAGCCCAATCCTGCCCGGCGGCGTCCCGCTACCCGGCGCACCGGCGTTAGCGGCGCAGCCCGCACCGCTGACAGCACTGCAAAACCTGACCCTCAATGTACAGAAACAGGCATTGCGCAGCGCTGCAGGCAAGGCTGCTCCTGTATGTGCTGTGTGCCACAAACTCAAGGAGCGCAATGCATGAGGCGTTCCTACCTGCTTCTGGACAGCGCGCAGATCGACGGTCTGGATCAACACTTATTACAGGTTGGCGAGTTCATGGCATGCCATCCGCTGTACCTGAACACAGCCTATGCCGAGCTGGCCGACTGCGGCCCGCTACTGGTTCCCGTAGTCGCTGGCAGCAAGCTTGCAGACCTGTTCCACACGCAGTGGCGCTCGCGAGCAGGAATCTGGCTTGAAACCGAGGCCAGCGAAACCGAGCTGCTGGATCACCTGCGCAGCCTGGTACATGTCAACCTCGACGGCGACGTGACAGTGTTATTCCGCTATTACGACCCACGTATTACCCGCCTGTGGCTGGCAGACCTGCAAACGTTCGAACAAGACCGTCTCATGGGCCCCGTGCAATTGATCCGCCTGCCCGACGATGACAACAACGAACTGCTGATCAACCGCAGCGAAACTGCAGCAGACAGCCAGCGTTACCAGCCAAAACCCTGGCTGCACCTGAGCGCAGAACAGCTCGATGTCCTTGGCCAGGTGCAACGCCAGCAGTTCGATCAACACTTGATTGACCATTGCCGCCGCTACTTCCCCTTCGCTTTGGCCGGCATGGACACCACCGCGCATCGTGCATGGGCAAAGGCATGCAGGCTCAGTGCCGCCCGCCATGGCTATGGCACGGATGACCAGGTCACTCGCTGGGTCAGCCTCTATGCCCATCTAGGCCCTGATTTTCCTGCGGCACCTGCGCACCAGGCATACCGCCAGATCCTTGAAGCACCCAGCTCCAGCCCCCAGCAACGCCTGGATGCGCTGCTTGAAGAATTGACCCTGCAACTGACCCGCACGGCGCAAGCAAAGACATGAACGACAAATCCTCTTCATCCGCACTGCTGAACCTGAGCCAGGCCGAACGGGCTGCCGGGCAACGCCCTCGTCAGGATATAGACAGCCTGGTTGCAAGCTGCCCGGCCAGCCAGGGCAAGCTCTTCGTCGTACCGACACGTTACGCCCTGGCGGAGTACCCGGCCGACCATGCCAGTTGCCAGCCCGGCGTCGAGCCGCAGAGCCACCCCATGGCGCTGCGCCGGCTACGCGAAGGTTTTCTCTACCTGTGGCAAAGCCCCGGCCCGCTGCAACGCTTTGCAATCTGCCCGCAAGGCATGCTCGAACCGCAACCGCTGACCGATGATGACACCATCACCCTTAACGGCAGCCTTACGGGACTTGCGCTGGACAAACATTCGCCTGCCTGGCTGATGTATGCCGAGTACCCGCTCAATGCCCGGAGTTGCGAAGCACTGAATGACCCCGGCACCCGCCAGAAACGCATGCGTCGGCTGGATTTACCACAGGTTGCCAACCACTTGAGCGCCGCCCATTGCCCACCACTGGAGGCAGCAGAACAGGTCATTGCCGAACTCATGCCGCAAACCTACCACTGGGGCGTGGTCAGTGATCACCAGCTCAATGGTGATGCCGAGTACAAGAAGGCAGAACAGCTCAAGGAACAGATGTTTGCCAACCCGACCGCTGAGACCAGCAAGGCTTGGACGGATGCCATGTATTGGGTCGGCGAGCGTGACCGCATCGCCTCCAAGCACGCTGACGCACCTCAGGGCCGCCCCGCTCCAGGCCAGTGGAGCGCCGCAGCATGGCAGCCTCTGCACACCCGAAAATGGCTGGACAACGCACGACAAGAAGCCGCTGAGTGCTGGGCAGTGTTTGCCTGTCTGGATGATGACTTGGGTGTGTTGCGTGATATTGATCGGGACCAGAGTCAGTTCGAAGACGCCCACCAACAGTGGGTCAGCGACAACCAGATTCGTCTGACCGTGGGTGGATTCATCCGCAGCCTGATGACAGAGGATGGGGCGGAGCTGGCGGATCGGATCAATTATCGTTTTAAGGAGGAGAAGCTAAAAATAACCCCGGAACAAGGAAATACGCTCTTAAAAATCCATGAGCGCCTGGATCCTCTTCGCTTCGAAGAATCACGACTCGCAAACGCCAGTGCTGTATTGATCACCCCGGAAGGCAAGCAGAAACTCGCCAGCCTCAAGGAAGAAATCAGCCTGTTAAAAAAACCAGTGAACAATTTCATCCCTGTAAAGCTACAAAAAGATGTGGAAATAGAGACTCGTGTTTATAGACAACATAAGAGTCACAATCAAAGATCAGGCAAATTCAGTGGCAAGATAGGAGAATATATTGACCTGAGCACAATGAATAACTGGCTGGACGTGACCGCCCCCGACCACTACAAAAGTGTCGAAGTACACCACAGACGGCTCCATGCAGACAGGGATATCTTTCTTTACCGTCACGAGAGTGGTACTTGGTTCGTCGATTACGACGACATTAATTATCGTAATTGGCTGGACCAGCTGGCCGCCGCCTGCCTTTCCGAACAATGTAATTACAGCCAGGGCGCAGAACAGTTCGCAGAGTATGTGCGTAGCCAGGACAAGGGTGCATTGCGCCAACTGTTCTTTTCCTGGAGCCCCAGCCTGGAAATGGCCTTGAACTCTGAAACTCGTTTAGGAGAAGTACTTGTAGCGCTTGGAGACGAAAATCGAAGCAATATTCAGGCTGGCTTATCCGGAATATTGGGGGCATCAACCAGATCAATACTGACGTTCATGCAGCGCACGGAAAGCAACAGTCGCTGGGTAACCTTGGTCAACCGCATGGCACCTACCGTGATGCTCCTGAAGGGGGAACTCGACCGCATAAGCCGTGTATGGATGAGTCTGATGATATTTACCCATATCAAAACCCAGATCGCATTCAGATGGGTAACCAATAAAAACTTCCGGACGCTAGAAGCATTTGGTAAAAATGTCGATGAACTGAAGGACTGGACGAAACTCACCAGCGACCATATCAAAAGCGGACGTGCAGCCCAGATTATTAATAGCAGAGCTGTAAAGAGCAGCGGCGGCGTGACCGCGCTGATTGTTTTGACCTTGAACATCTGGAATGCCAGCAGATATCTGAATCAGGCTAATGCGGTCGAGAGGATGGATGAACAGAGAAACTATGAAACAGCTTCGGCTACGCTTTATGCTTCTGCGGCGTTAGTGGCTGTCATCGATAGCGTGATCCGTAAAGGTTTCGGCATCAACCAGCTAAAAATTGGCCTAAGCTTTACCGCGACTCAAACCTTTTTCAGCTCAATCATAGGAGCCTTGTCAATCGGAGCAGCCGTCAATGAATTTCAATCGTTGAAAAAACAAATCGATAGTTCGAACTACATTGTGGATCCTTGGCTAGAAGCACGCAAAAACATCGTTAGTTTACAAATATTGGCGTTCACCGCTCAAACCCTAATAGCCTCTCGCTACACCATAGCTATATTGGCAGGCACAATGACCATTGGAGCGGGATTGGCCGGTGCAGGTGCCGCAATCGCACCACTGCTCGTAATAATTGCGATACTCGGCGGAGCCTACCTTATAACATGGCTCTTCCAACAAACCCCACTCCAGAACTTTCTCTACCAATGCTGCTGGTCCATCCAACGAGCTAAAGAGAGGTCACCACTTGATCATGGGACTCAACAAAAAGAGCTGGAGCACTTGCTCGCTCTAGTTTATACGCCGCGCATAAATTACGAAAGTATAAGCTCACATGTACCTACTGACGGTCAGTTTCCGATGCGTAACAAACCGCATCTGCAATCGTTATCTATCGACTTGCCGGGAGCCACCCCCGACGGCGTTTACCTGGAACTGGCAATGATCGGCGACCCGGTTGATTACCGGCTATGGATGGACATCTGGGGAACGCCAGGGTTGACCGAACCTCCTTACCGAATGCGAGATATGGGCAGCCACTGGTTAAAAACAGCTCATTACAAATGGATTCCTGCCAACGAAGGGCAAGGCCTGCGCCTTACGGGTCGCTACCTAACAGACACTGTGATGGGCTCACTTCCTAGAAGTATTTCCATAAAGATAAAATACAGCACCCCTATAACGTCTTTACTGGGAATAAATCATTCTATTGGCGGTGATTCTGGGCTGATCTATACCATCACTGCAGAAGATGGAGTTATTTCACTTAGGCCTCATGAGGCCCCTACGTTGAGCAAAGCCAGACTTCATAGAATCGGCGTCCAGCGCCGCTCGCTTCCGCTCCACTGAGCGCACAACTACAGACACCTCTTCCAGAGAACTTAAATTGGCCCTTAGAATAACTCAATTCTCCCCACTGCCTTTACCTACCGGACGCTCGCCCTCTGACGCCTCAGACATAGCCTGGCGGAAGAACGAGGTATTCCTTGACATAAACCAGTACAACACCGGCACAGCCGCAACACTAATATGGTTTAACGCAATTCTTTACCTGTCACTGGCACTCGCATTAAAAAACCTTACACCTAACGTCGTCCCCTGGCTATTAATAACCAGTCTAGCCATAACACTGGCCACACTCCCAATTCTTTATAAAGGCTTAAAAAAACCAACACCTTTACCTGTACGCTTCAATCGCCAACGTCGAGAAATATGTGTTATGAGAGCACAAGACGTCTATTGGATAATACCTTGGGAAAGCGTAATAGCCACGGCGCACTACACTTCAGAAACCGCTAGAAGAAGCGGCATGAGTCTTGGGTTCCTGAATGTGCGTTTCGACAGCCCACATCCTAGAGAGCGTGTTGAAAAAGATTGTCACGAGTTAACCTTTAACTGCCCAGATGAAGAAATGGCGGCAAGCTATTGGGAATACATACGCACCTACATGGAATCAGGTCCCGATGCGGTCCATGAACCCTCAAGAAAATTCACTCGCACCAAAGGCATCTTCGCCAGCTACCTGGATGACCTGAAAGAAGCCGCCAAGCGCAAAGGCTGGATCCTCACCCTGATCTGGGATGGCTTTTTTGGCCTGGTCTTCTTCAACGTACTGCTGGCCGATTATCTGGAGCGCAAGAAGCTTTATCCTCTCCCCGACCTCGACCACCCCGATATCATCGAATGGTCAAAACCCCTGCCGCCGGAGCAGTGGGCCAGGCCTTCTGCCGAATTTCAGGTCGCGCTGGCCGAGTACGAGGCGCGCCGGGTCTCATGACCCGGCGGGCAATCAGCGGTTACTGACGCATGCCGCGTCCGCTGACCAGCATATCATCGGTGGCGAGGACGGCTTGGCTTTTACCATGGACCCCAACAATGGTCCCATCCCCTTACGCAAGCACGAAGCCTATATGCTGAACAAGGCGAAATTACACAAATTGGGCACTTACGAGGAAACCCTCACAATACCGGGACCAAAACATGACGTTCCCTGAAGCAGGCACATGCAAAAAGACCGTATTTCGCCGAAGCGACTATTTGGCTCCATTACCAATACCCACCGGCCAGAAGCCTGGGGACTCATTAGGGATTATCTGGCGAAAGAACGATACATACATGGACATCGGAAGCTTCACCCTTTCCGCCACCATTCGTCTTGTATGGTTTCAACTCCTGCTCTTTTTAGGAATGGGTTCTCTGCTGAAATACCTAAACATAGACACATATTGGATGATTTGGGCAGCAGGGTTAGTTGGATTGTGCATCGCCCTTTACTTTATAGCACCCGCCTTACGCCGCCCGTCCCCCAACCCTGTTCGTTTCAATCGCCATCGACGTGAAGCTTGCGTCGTCAGAGAAAACGGCGATTACTGGTTTGTGCCTTGGGAGCAAGTCGTTGCAGTGGCCACTCAGGCTTCGAGCATGAGTCAAGGAGGAAAAGTCACTCAAGGCATGCTGTATATAGGTCTGAATAATCCTCTAACAGTGAAGAAAGATAATCAGAACTACCTGCTAGGTTTTTATTGTGGGGGCGGTGAACCTGCTATGGCGTTGTGGGAATGCATCCGTACCTATATGGAAGTAGGGCCCGACGCTGTGGTCTCGATCGGTACATCCAGATTCACCCGCACCAAAGGCATCTTCGCCAGCTACCTGGATGACCTGAAAGAAGCCGCCAAACGCAAAGGCTGGTTCCTCACCCTGCTCTGGGATGGTTTTTTTGGCCTGTTCGTCTTCAACGTACTGCTGGCCGATTATCTGGAGCGCAAGAAGCTTTATCCCCTCCCCGACCTCGACCACCCCGATATCATCGAATGGTCAAAGCCCCTGCCGCCGGAGCAGTGGGCCAGGCCTTCCGCCGAGTTTCAGGCCGCATTGGCCGAGTACGAGGCGCGCCGGGTCCCATCACCCGGCGGGCAATCAGCAGTCACTGACGCATGCCGCGTCCGCTGACCAGCAGGCGGATGCAGAACAGGTAAAGCACTGCGGTCGCACCGACCATGAACGCCATGGCGATGCTGATGCTGATGTCGGACACGCCGAGGATGCCGTAGCGGAAGGCGTTGACCATGTGCAGGACCGGGTTGGCCAACGAGACGGTCTGCCAGAACGGTGGCAGCAGGCTGATGGAGTAGAACACGCCGCCCAGATAGGTCAGCGGAGTCAGCACGAAGGTCGGGATGATCGAGATGTCGTCGAAGTTGCGGGCAAAGACGGCGTTGACCATGCCCAGTAGCGAGAAAATGGTCGCGGTCAGCAGCACCACCACGACGGTCACGCCCAGGTGATGGACCTGCAGGTCAGTGAAGAACATCGACAGCAGGGTCACGATCAGGCCGACCATCAGACCGCGCAGTACCCCGCCCAGTACGTAGCCAACGAGGATGGTGTGCGGGGAGACCGGCGAGACCATCAGTTCTTCGATCGAGTGCTGGAATTTGGCGCCGAAGAAGCTCGACACCACGTTGCCGTAGGAGTTGGTGATGATCGACATCATGATCAGCCCCGGCACGATGTACTGCATGTAGCTGAAGCCGCCCATGTCGCCGATCTGGCGGCCGATCAGGTTACCGAAGATCACGAAGTACAGAACCATGGTGATCGCTGGCGGCAGCAGGGTCTGCGGCCAGATGCGCATGAAGCGCCGCACTTCGCGGTAGACGATGGTGTTCAGGGCAACCAGATTGGGGCGCAATTCGCTGTTCTGGGTACTCATTATTGGGCCACCTTGGCCAGGTTCTTCTCCACCAGGGACACAAATAACTCCTCAAGGCGATTGGCTTTGTTGCGCAGGCTCAGCACTTCAATGCCTTGCAGGGCCAGTTGGCTGAACAGCGCGGTGATGCCGATGTTCTTGTCGACCTGCACTTCCAGGGTATGACTGTCGATCAGCTTGCTGGCAAACCCCGGCAGTTGCGGCGCAGCGCTGTACGACTGCTTGAGGTCGAGCACGAAGGTTTCAACGGTCAGGGTGTTGAGCAATTGCTTCATCCCCATGTTCTGCACGATCTCACCGTGGTCGATGATGCCGATGTTGCGGCACAGTTGCTCGGCCTCTTCCAGATAGTGCGTGGTAAGGATGATGGTGATGCCTTTCTGGTTCAATTCGGTCAGAAAGGTCCACATCGAGCGACGCAGCTCGATGTCCACGCCTGCGGTCGGCTCGTCGAGAATCAGCAGGCGCGGCTCGTGGATCAGCGCCCGGGCAATCATCAACCGACGCTTCATACCGCCAGACAACGAGCGCGAAGGCACGTCACGCTTATCCCACAGGCCCAACTGAGTCAGGTACTGCTCGGCGCGTTCCTTGGCAATACGTGCCGGGATGCCGTAGTAACCGGCCTGGGTGACGACGATGTCGAAGGTCTTTTCAAACTGGTTGAAGTTGAATTCCTGCGGCACGACACCAATCGAACGCTTGAGCGCAGCCGGTTCGCGGTCCAGGTCGTGGCCGAAGATATTCACGCTGCCGCTGGTCTTGTTGACCAGGGTCGACAGGATGCCGATGGTGGTGGATTTGCCGGCGCCGTTGGGGCCAAGCAAGGCGAAAAAGTCACCTTCGGCGACGTCCAGATCAATGCCCTTTAGGGCCTGGAAGCCGTTGCCGTAGGTCTTTGTGAGCTGTCGAATGGACAGAGCAGAACTCATGGCGGAAAACGTACCCATCAGGAAGAAAGTTTCTGGTTATGAACGAGCGCACGAGGCGCTCGAATAGATGCTGCAATGGTGCTAGGACAGACCGCTCAAGTACAGACACATTCATTAATAATAAATATCGAGCCGGGACACGATCGTCTGCCGGCAGTTTCAATGCCATTCAGGTCAATGGCGTCATGACCGCCTTGCGATAAGCCGCACGCGTCTTGAGCCGCTCGTACCAGGCCTGCAAATGGGGCAGCTCAGGGCGCTCAATGGGCATCTCGAACCAGCCGTAGGCAAAGCTGCCCAGCGGAATATCGCCCATCCCAAAAGCATCACCGGACAGGTAAGGCTGATCGGCCAGCACGGCATCAGGGATTGCCAGCAGGCCATGCAGCGTCTGGATACTTTGGTTGATGAAGTCCCAATCCTGCTTTTGCGGCGCAGTGCGCACAACGCCCCAAAACACCGGTTTAAAGGCTTCGGCCAGCGTCGAGGTGGTCCAGTCCATCCATTTGTCAGCCTGCGCGCGCACTTGCGGATCAGCCGGATACAGCCCTGACGCTGCGCCGTAACGCGCGGCCAGATAGCGCACGATGGCGTTGGATTCCCAGAGCACGAAGTCGCCGTCTTCAATCATCGGCACCCGGCCGTTGGGGTTCTTTGCCCGGTACTCTGGCTCGTCGACCAGGCCAAAGGCACCGCCAGCGTCCTGGCTCAGGTACGGCACTCCGACTTCTTCTGCAATCCACAGTGCCTTGCGGACGTTGCTGGAATTCTTGCGTCCCCAGATCTTGAGCATTTGCTTACCTCCTGTGATGACCGCCATTCGTCGCTGACCAGTCTACCCTGTAACGGTCGCAACTTACTGGCTCATGCAGGGTCACTAACCATGTTATGAACACGGCCCGACCGTCGCCGTCACGGAGGATTATTTATGCTGTTGTTGTGGATCGCAGGATTGCTGGTAGGCAGCGCCTGGCTGGCGCACCGCCGCGTTATCCCTATCGCAATATTGGGTGTAATCGCCCTTTATCTGCTGGCCATGGGCATCTGGAGCCACGCGCCGGGCTGGTTGCTGGGCATTTTCTGGCTGGCATGGCTGGCCGTGCTGCTGCCATTGGTGCTGCCAGAGCTGCGCCGCAAACACTTCAGTGCGCCGATGTTCAAATGGTTCAAGAAAGTGTTGCCGCCGATGTCCGACACCGAGCGCGATGCCATCGACGCCGGTACTGTGTGGTGGGATGGCGAGCTGTTCAGCGGTCGTCCGGACTGGAACACCCTGCTCGCCTACCCGCCAGCGACCCTGACCGAAGAAGAGCAGGCGTTCATCGATGGCCCGACCGAAGAACTCTGCGCGCTGGTCAGCGACTGGCAGATCGGCCAGGACATGGACTTGCCACCAGAGGCCTGGGCGCACATCAAAGCGCATGGCTTCTTTGCCCTGATCATTCCCAAGCAGTATGGCGGCAAAGGCTTCTCTGCCTACGCGCACTCGCAAGTCGCAATGAAGCTGGCGACCCGCAGTGGCGACCTGGCCTCCACCGTGATGGTGCCCAACTCGCTCGGCCCGGCAGAATTGCTGCTGCATTACGGCACCGAAGAACAGCGTAACCATTACCTGCCCCGCTTGGCCCGTGGCGACGACATTCCCTGCTTTGCCCTCACCGGCCCACTGGCAGGCTCCGACGCCGGGGCAATGCCCGACACCGGGATCATCTGTAAAGGCCAGTGGCAGGGTCAGGAAGTCATCGGCCTGCGGCTGAACTGGGAAAAACGCTACATCACCCTCGGCCCGGTGGCGACCTTGCTGGGCCTGGCGTTCAAAGCCTACGACCCTGATCATCTGCTCGGCGAGCAGACCGAGCTGGGCATCAGCCTGGCGCTGATCCCCACCGATACCCCCGGTGTCGAGATCGGCCGCCGTCACCTGCCGCTGGGCGCCGCCTTCATGAACGGGCCGAACAGCGGCAAGGATGTATTTGTGCCGCTGGATTACCTGATCGGTGGCCAGCAAATGCTTGGCAAGGGCTGGATGATGCTGATGAACTGCCTGTCGGTGGGTCGCTCCATCTCGTTGCCAGCGGTAGGCACCGGCGCGGCCAAGTACACCAGCCTGGTCACTGGCCAGTACGCGCAGGTTCGCGAGCAGTTCAACGTCCCACTGTCGGCCTTCGAAGGTATTCAAGAAGCGCTGGCACGGATCGGCGGCAATGCCTGGCTGATGGACAGCGCACGGATCCTGACCGCCAATGCTGTGGATCTGGGCGAAAAACCGTCGGTACTGTCGGCGATCCTCAAATACCACCTGACCGAACGCGGCCGTGAATGCATCAGCCACGCCATGGATGTGCATGGCGGTAAAGGCATCGTCATGGGTCCGAACAACTACCTGGCGCGCAACTGGCAGACCGCACCGATCTTCATCACCGTCGAAGGCGCAAACATTCTCTCGCGCAACCTGATGATCTTCGGTCAGGGCGCGATCCGCTGCCACCCGTTCGTACTCAAAGAAATGGCCCTGGCCAGCCGTGAAGATCATGACCGGGCACTGTACGAATTCGATGACCTGCTGATGCGCCATATCGGTTTTGCGGTGGGCAACGCCGCCAGCACCCTGATACTCAATCTGGGCCTGGGACGCTTTGACAAACGTCCCGGCGACAGTCTCAGCCAAGGCTATTTCCGCGCGCTGGACCGTCAGGCCGCCGCCTTTGCCCTGCTGGCTGACCTGAGCATGATGCTGCTCGGCGGCGAGCTGAAACGCCGCGAGCGCCTGTCGGCGCGCCTGGGCGATGTGCTCAGCCATCTTTACCTGGGGTCGGCAGCGCTCAAGCGCTACCACGATCTTGACTCGCCTGATTATCTGCGCCCGCTGTTGCAGTGGGCCATGGAAGAAAGCCTCGGCGAGTCCGAGCGGGCGCTCGATCAGTTGCTGCGCAATTTCCCCAACCGCTTGCTGGGCTGTGCGTTGCGGGCGGTGGTATTTCCGTTCGGTCGCCGTCACAAAGGCCCTGACGACGCTCTCGATGCCCGAGTCGCGCAACTGCTGGGCCGCAGCAAAGGTGATCCGGCCCTGGAGCAACTGCTGGCTGGTTGCTACCGCCCGCAAGCTCAGGAGGATGCTGTCGGTGCGCTCAACCATGCCCACCAGCAGGTTCAAGGCAGTCAGGCAATACGCCGCAAACTGCAACTGGCGGTCAAATCGGGGCAAGTCCAGGTGCACGGTGACGAGTCGCTGATTGATGCCGCCTTACGCGCCGCAGTGCTGCAGAGCACAGAAGCGCACAGCCTGGAACAAGCCGAGCAGGCGCGGCGCAAAGTGATCGACGTCGACGATTTCAGCAAAGAGCAGTTGGCGCCTGCGCCTGACAAGGTCAGATAACCAATCCCACAGCGGGCGCGATGAGGCTTATACTCTCGCGCCTTTTTTACATCCGAGGATTTCATCATGGCCGACGCCATTCTCAACCATCATCTGGCTCTGCTGACCCACCTGCGCAGCATTCTGGTTGCCTTGGGCGAGGCCGAGCAGGTGGAAGAAGCCAACCACGCGCTGTTCATGGAGCGCTTCGACGAGTTGATCGAGCAACTGCCGCAAGACCCGCTGCAAAGCCAGTATCTGGGCCAGGACCTGATGTGCCAGGTGATTCAACGTTACCCGCAGATCGCCCACCTGGTGCCTCGCGACCTGCTGTGGTTCTTCGGCGGCGACTGCCTGCACTTCATGCCAGATGAAGAGATCGACCTCTATCAGGCCCTGGAGGAGCGTCGCTTTGAAGCCGAAGAAAATGACGAACCCTTCGACTGGGCTCAGGAAAAACAGCTGCTGTCGCTGAACACCCAAGGGCCGTCGCACTGATTGCAGGAGTGGCCGGGCGGTGCTCCGCTTTAGCCGCGCAGGCAGCGCCATGGTTTTTGGGGCAAAGAAAAAGGGGTCGTGATCGACCCCTTTTGTTTGCCTGAAGAATCAGTCCAGGCTCGACAACAAGTCTCTGGCCATCTGCTGATGCGCCTCGTCGCCGTATTCAACCACCTGTTCCAGCAGCCGCCGCGCGCCGTCAACGTCACCTTCATCGATCATCAACTGAGCCTGATTGATTTGAGTCAGCGGCTCTTCGTCCAGTTCCATCAGGTCGAATTCCATGCCGTCGTCGTCGGCAAAGCTGTCGAGAAATGCATCGTCCAGCGCGTCATTGCCGACGGGCTCGACCAGTTCGATGGGTTGGATGTTCTGCTCATCCAGCCCGGAAAACCCCTCCAGCCCGTCCAGCAGATCAAAGCCCGACAGCGACTGATCGACACCGGAGGGCGCGATGATCTCGATAGAATCATCTGCACCATAATCCAGGTCCAGGGAATCACCCGCCTCAAGAGGTTGCGCGGACTCGACAGACGCCCCCCGAAACGGCTCGTCATCGAGTTCGAAAACTTCCGGCAATTCGGTAAGGTTGGATGCAAAGTGCGGATCCAGCGGTGCAGCCTCGGGCACCTCGGCCTTGCCATGGTGCGCTGGTTTGTCAAACGGATCGACCAGATCCCAGTCAGCGTCCATGGACAAATCATCCAGGTTCAGCTGGAACTCATCGTCGTGCTCCGGATTGAGCGCAGCGGCTGCAGTTTCGTCCAGTTGTGCCGGGGCCTCGGGCTTCGGCTGCGCGGGTTCAGCAACTGCCGGTCCGACCATCGCGGTAACCGCAGCAGCCGCCGCTGCGGCGCCCACGGCCACCCCTGTGGCGGCAACGGCGGGTGATGGTTTGAGCTGCGGGTAACGATCACGTATTCCCTGGATCTGTTCACGACTCAGGCCATGTTCCAATGCTGCCTGCTCTTGCTGCTCGAATCCCGCAATGTCGCCCTGCTCGCCAAGCAGCTCAAGAATACGTTCGCGAACATCTGCTCGCTCAGGTTGCTTGCTCAGGGCATCACGCAAGATAGCCAAGGCTTCATTAAAACGTCCATAAGCGATGTAGATGCTCACACCATCCAATGCATCCGGCGCCGCCCCGGAAAGACGCTGGCTGCTCGTTACCTTGTTCAACGACGCGCCATTACTGGCGCTCTGCACAGGCGCGGCAGCCGGAGGCGCGACGACAGGAACTTCGTAGACGGGCAGCGCCACCGCTTGAGCCGGCTTGATCAGCCGCTCGTCACTGACGGCTGGCTCAACATGCTCAGGCGTCGACACGCTCTGGCGACGTTGGCGCAGCCGCAAACCGAGGATCAACAGCAGCAACGCTGCAACCACACCGAGTAACACCGGCAGGCTGAACAGAGGATTGTCGGTGCTGGCCTGTTCAGCTGCGGGCGCAGCGGCTGGCGCAACCACAGCAGCAGGTGCCGCCGGGTTACCGGCAATCGCTCGCGTGCTCAGGTCCGGAGCCTGAGCGGCGTCACGCATTTCGGCCAGCCGGGCCTGCAAGACAGTGACGGCCTTGTCGCGCTCGAACACCTGTTCCTGCAACGCGCGATTGAGGCTCTTCAAGTCTTCGAGCTGTTGGTTTTCAATGGCATCGGCAGCCAGTTGCGCCGCTTTCTGGGCATCCGCCACAACAGGCACTGCAACGGCGTCAGCGGCTGACGGTTCGACTGCAGGCGGTTTGGGAACTACCGCAGCGTCTGGTAACAGCAGGTTTTGCCCGGCCCGCAGGGCACTGCCCGCGCCAGTCGGAAATGCCTGCGGGTTGAGCGCCTGGATGCCGTCTGCCAGTTGCGCCGCCGAACCGTTGCTACCGGGGCCCTGCAACCGGCGAGCGATGCTGTTGAGCGTGTCGCCGTCGGTAACGATGTAATGCTTGCCCTGCACCGCCATGGGCGGCGCCTTGGGCATGCGCGAATCCTGCACGCTTGTTTCCTGAAGCGGCTTGCGGTTACGCGTCGCCGCCAGGCCCTCGGGGGTGTTGGCCGGATCGAGCAACAAGGTGTATTCGTGCAGCAGGTCACCGTTGGGTCTGGACAACTGCACGACAAAGCTCAGGTAGGGTTCTACCACAGCCTTGTTCGACGAGACCTGTATATAGCCACTATTGCCGCGGATGACCGGCGTAAAGCGCAGGTCATTGAGGAAGAAGACCCGTTCTATACCCGCTTTGGTGAATGCGTCGGGTGAAGCAAGCTTGACGACGATGTCTTCAGGGTCGAGGCCAGCGGTCTCAATCAACTGAATCTCGGCGTTCAACGGCTGGTTGAGCGCCGAGTGCAAACGGATCTCGCCCATCCCCAATGCTGCGGCCATACCCGACCAGCCAAGCGAGCAAAGCGCTACCCACATCGCCAACCCGTGGCGACGTCCGCCCGCTTTCAGGGCAACTTTTACGCCGCGCTCCACTCTTTTCAGCATGCGACCCCTTATGGAAACCGTTCCTGGTTTCCCGCATTGAATTGCGCCCAAGTATGAGCGAGAACCCGCTGCCACGCTTCAGGTTCTTTCCAGGTTTTCCAGTATGCGCGCATGCACCCGCATGCAAAGTTGCAGTTCTGTTTCATCGACACCGGTGAGCAACTCGGCGCGCAGGGTATTGGCGATGGATTCGATCTGCGCGATCAGCGGCGCGGCGCTGTCGCAAAGCAGGATCTTCTTCGCCCGACGGTCTTCGACAACCGCCTGGCGGCGAACCAGGCCCTGGGTTTCAAGGCTGTCGAGCAGGCGGGCCAGGGTCGGCCCTTCGACGCCGACGCTTTGCGCCAGCTCACGCTGGGTCGGCGCCTCATCATTGAAGCGGGCCAGATGCAGCAGCACCAGCCAGCGGGCCTGGGACAGGCCCAGACCCGCCAGCCGCCGGTCCAGCTCGGCGCGCCAGCCACGGGTCATCTGGGCCAGTTGCATCCCGAAGCGGTGTTCATCAGTCAAAGGCATAACAAACTCATGGTTAATCTAATTATTAGCCAGCTAAGCATGGCCTCTGGCCGCGATCAAGCGCAGCGCCGAGACCTTTCGTCGCAACCTGTTACGCCTCGAACTCCGACTGCAGGGCGGCACGCACGCAATACAACACCCCTTCAGGGACCCGACCGCTGAATTGCGCGGCCACATCGCTGACCGCCGGCAGCTCGCCCTCGCCGTCGAGAAACGCGTCCTGGATTTCTTCTTGCAGTTCGGCTTGCAGATCAAGCGCCTGCTCAAGCGACAGTTGCTGGCCGGCAATGGCTTCAGCCAGCAGGCTGTAGACATTCTTTTCCGAGCATTGCAACTGCCCGGCGATCTGAATCGGGGTCATGCCGGCACGGGCCAGACTGATCAGTTCGTGGCGCAGGTCGGCCACCACCTTGGGCGCCTCGGCCTGACCACTGAGCACTTCAAGGAAGGCTTCGCCGTAACGCTCCAGCTTGCGCGCGCCCACGCCACTGACCCTGGCCATCTCGGCCATCGAGCGTGGCTGACCCCGGAGCATTTCCAGCAGGGTCGAGTCCGGAAAGATAACGTACGGCGGCACCCCATGCTCTTGCGCCAGGCGTCGGCGCAGGGCACGCAGCGCGTCCCACTGTTCGCGCTCTTCACCACGCACCAGTTGGCTGGCCGGACTACCGCTGCCGCCGCTACTGCGGCTGGTACTGGTCTGGGCCTTGAGATCGCGGCGCAGTTCCAGGCTGACCTCACCGCGCAGCAAGGGCCGGCAACTGTCGGTCAGGCGCAGCCCGCCGTAACCTTCCAGGTCGATATCGGCCAGGCCACGGGCGACCAGTTGCCGGAACAAGGTGCGCCACTCACCTTCCGAGCGGCTTTTGCCAACCCCGAACACCGCCAGATGCTGATGACCGAAGTTCTGCACCTTGTCGGTAGACTTGCCGAGCAAGACGTCCACCAGATGGCCCACCCCGTAGCGCTGGCCGGTCCGGTAGATCGCCGACAGCGCCTGGCGGGCAGGCTCGGTGGCATCCCAGGTCTGCACCCCGTCGACGCAATTGTCACAGTGCCCACAGGGTTGTGGCAGCTCTTCGTCGAAGTAGGCCAGCAGTGCCTGGCGCCGGCAGCGAGTTTCTTCACACAGTGCCAGCATGGCATCGAGCTTGTGCTGCTCCAGGCGCTTGTGCCGCTCGTCGCCCTCAGAGTTTTGCAGCATTTGCTTGAGCATCAGCACATCCTGCAGGCCGTAGGCCATCCAGGCGTCAGCGGGCAAACCGTCACGCCCTGCGCGGCCGGTCTCCTGATAATAAGCTTCCAGCGACTTGGGCAGGTCCAGGTGCGCGACAAAGCGCACGTTGGGCTTGTCGATGCCCATGCCAAACGCCACGGTGGCGACCATGATCAGGCCTTCCTCGTTAAGGAAGCGCCGCTGGTTGCTGGCCCGGGTCTCGGCGGGCAGGCCAGCGTGGTAAGGCAGCGCCGGGTAGCCGCTGTTGCTGAGAAACTCGGCCACTTCCTCAACCTTTTTGCGCGACAGGCAATAAACAATACCGGCATCACTGCGCCGCTCGGACAGGAACGCGAGCAACTGCTTGCGCGGCTGCTCTTTGGGCACGATGCGATAAAAGATGTTGGGCCGGTCGAAGCTCGACAAAAAGCGCTCGGCATTTTGCAAATGCAAACGGGTGACGATCTCTTCGCGGGTCCGCTTGTCGGCTGTAGCCGTCAGGGCGATGCGCGGCACATCGGGAAACAGCTCGGCCAGTTGACCCAGTTGCAGGTATTCGGGACGGAAATCATGACCCCATTGCGATACACAGTGCGCTTCATCAATAGCGAACAGCGCAATATTGAGGTTCTGCAGGAACGACAACATACGCGGCTGAACCAGCCGCTCGGGCGCCAGGTAAAGCATTTTGAGCTGGCCCTGGCGCATGCGCGCGGCCAGTTCACGCTGCTGCTCGGCGCTCAGGGTCGAGTTCAGCGCGGCGGCCGACACCCCCAGTTCATCGAGGGTCGCAACCTGGTCGTCCATCAACGCGATCAGCGGCGACACCACCACGCAAAGGCCGTCGCGCAACAGGCCGGGCACCTGGAAGCACAGCGATTTGCCGCCGCCGGTGGGCATTAACACCAAAGCATCGCCGCCGCTGGCCACGCGCTCGATAATCGCACCCTGGCGCCCCCGGAAGCTGTCGTAGCCGAAGATGTCCTTGAGAATGCGTTGAGCCTGTTCGAGCATAAAAACCCCGGGTTGTGCTGCTACAGCAGGCCGCGTCGGTCGAGCCGCGCGGCTACAAACGCGGCAGTATACCCGAGCGCCCTACTCAGCGGAGGCTCTGTACATCAGCTGTCAATATTGCCCGGCAGTGCTCACGCTGCTGGCGCCCAGGCCGTTGAGAGCCTAGAATTTGGCATCGTTTATTTCCAAGGTAGTCCGTCAATGTCCTTCGCTGAGCAACTTACCCGCCTGCAAGTCTTCCTTGATGCAGATGATCTGCACGATGAAGCACTGGACTACGTGGCCGCCCATGGCTACCTGACCGCCCTGTCAATCTGCTCGGAGCAGGTGCCTGAGCGCGAGTGGATCGAAGCACTGTTCGCTGAGCCACCGCACTACGCCAGCGACGCGCAGCGCGAAGAAATCGAAACCACTCTGGTCTTGTTGCAAGCGCATATTGCCCGCCAATTGGCCTCGGACGAAGAGTTCGAACTGCCTTGCGACCTGGACCTGGGCGACGACCCGGACGACTCGGAACTGCGCGGCTGGTGCATCGGCTTCATGGAAGGCGTGTTCCTGCGCGAGAACGCCTGGTTCGAAAGCGCCGAGGAAGAAGTCAGTGAAATGCTGCTGCCGATCATGGTCGGTTCGGGCCTGTTCGACGAACAACCGGAATTCGCCGACATCGCCCAGGACGCCGGCCTGATGGACGACATGATCGTCCAGATCCCTGAAGCCCTGACAGCCCTGTTCCTGCTGTGCCAGGCACCGGAAGAAAAACCGGCAATCCTCAAGCCTCGCCACCACTGAGTTGGTCACCCCGTCATCGCGCACCCGCTCACACGGGCTGGTGCGCTATGCACTGCTGGCGATCGGCTGGCTGAGTGTCCTGCTCGGAATCATCGGCATCTTCCTGCCGGTGCTGCCCACCACTCCCTTCCTGTTGCTGGCCGCGGCGTGTTTCGCGCGCAGTTCGCCGCGATTTTACCGCTGGCTGGTCGAACACCCGCGCCTGGGCCCGTGGATCCGGGACTATCTGGAAGGTCATGGCATTCCGCTCAAAGCCAAGGTCTACGCCATCGGCCTGATGTGGTTCAGCATCGGGGTGTCGTGCTGGTTCGTGCCGCTGACCTGGGTGCGCGTGCTGTTGCTGCTCTGTGCGGTGTTGGTCAGCCTGTGGATTGCACGGCAAAAGGCACTGCCGCCACGGCGCTAGCGCCAGGCTTGATGCTTGCAAAACCGCTATAAGCCTTATGCAAAAAACGTCTGACCTTCGCGCAAAGTTGTTCTTAGCTGTTGTTACGCCGCTGTAACGCCCAAGGCCGTTGCAGCGCGTGGACATCACCATTGATCAAGGACAACCCCATGCGTGACCTCCCTCCCCTGTACAGCGCCATCCTGCGCGCCCTGGCCGAAGCGTTGGCTGCCAACCTGCCGAACCGCAGCCCCGAGCGGCACGATGCTGCGCCAACGCTCAGAGACTGCACCCCCGCGCAGCACGCCAGCGATCAGCGGCCTGCGTAACTATTTTTTCTTGCTGTCGCGGGCAAATGCCGCTTCCAGCGCTTCGTTGAGGGTACGCAGCACCTTGACCCGCGCCCAGCGCTTGTCGTTGGCCTCCACCAACGTCCACGGCGCAATCGAGGTGCTGGTGCGGTCAACCATGTCACCGACTGCGCGGCGATATTGCGGCCATTTTTCGCGGTTGCGCCAATCGTCTTCGGTGATTTTGTGGCGTTTGAACGGGATCTCTTCCCTGGCCTGAAAACGCTCCAGCTGGGTCTGCTCGTCGATCGCCAGCCAGAACTTGACCACCACCACCCCGGCGTCGGTCAACTGCTCTTCGAAGTCGTTGATCTCGCCGTAGGCGCGTAACCAGTCGGTCTCGCTGCAGAAGCCCTCGACTCGCTCGACCAGCACCCGGCCATACCAGGAGCGATCAAACACGGTGAACTTGCCGCGTGCCGGGATCTGCCGCCAGAAACGCCACAAGTACGGCTGGGCGCGTTCGTCTTCGGTCGGCGCGGCAATCGGCACGATGTGGTACTGGCGCGGGTCCAGCGCCGCCGCCACGCGGCGGATCGCGCCGCCCTTGCCGGCCGCATCGTTGCCTTCGAACACGGCCACCAGCGCATGGCGTTTCATGCGTTTGTCACGCATGTTGCGCGACAGACGCGCCTGCTGGGTGATCAACAGATGCTCGTACTCATCCTTGTCCAGTTGCTGGTTCAAATCGAGGCTGTCGAGCAGGGTCAGTTCATCGTCATGGGTGCCGCGCGGTCCGACCGCCAGCGCCTGGGGTTCGACTGGCGGGGTGTTCAGCGCCGCCTGCATGCCTTCGAGCAGTAAACGGCCAACGGTCAGGCTGCGATAGTTGGCATCGGCGCCTTCGATCACATGCCAGGGCGCATATTCACGGCTGCTGCGGCGCAGCACCCGCTCGCCGAAGCGCACAAATTTGTCGTAGGTCTTGGACTGCTGCCAGTCCAGCGGGCTGATGCGCCAGCTGTGCAGCGGATCGTCGCGCAGGCTTTTGAGGCGTTGTTTCATCTGTTTACGCGACAGATGGAACCAGAATTTGAAGATGATCGCGCCTTCATCGCTGAGCATCTTTTCCAGCCGCTCCGCGCCGCTGATCGCCTGGTCCAGTTGCGCGTCCTTGAGCAGGCCATGCACCCGGTCCTGAAGCATCTGGCTGTACCAGTTGCCAAAGAAAATGCCCATCCGGCCCTTGGCCGGCAATTGTCGCCAGTAGCGCCAGGCCGGGGGATGATCGAGTTCTTCGTCGGTCTTCTGGTCGAAGGTGCGCACCTCGATGAAGCGTGGGTCCATCCACTCGTTGAGCAATTTAACCGTCTCGCCCTTGCCGGCGCCCTCGATGCCATTGATCAGCACAATGATCTGCCGCCCGGCCTGCTCATGCAGCTCGTACTGGGCTTCAAGCAATGCCTCGCGCAACGCGGGCACCTGCTCGTCGTACGCCTGCTTGTCGATGGCATGGCCGATTTCAGCGGATTCGAACATCCTGGAACTCCCTTTACGAATCTTCGTTGATAGCGCTTTGCCCATTAAGACCATCAATTCGCCCGATGGGTCAATCCGTTCAGCCTGCGACCGGGTAAAATGCCGCCTCGTCCACCGCAGAGCCCGCCATGACCGCCTCCTTCCAGAACGCCCAGCTCAGCTGGGACGAAAACGGCAACCCACGCTCCAACGCCTTCGATGACGTGTATTTCGCCACCGATGCGGGCCTGGAAGAGACCCGACATGTGTTTCTGATCCAGAACGACCTGCGCGCCCGCTTTACGGCCTTGCCGGCGGACGGGCGGCTGGTCATCGGCGAAACCGGATTCGGCACCGGGCTGAACTTCTTCTGCGCCTGGCAGTTGTTCAACGAGTGTGCACCGGTCGGCGCACGCCTGCATTTTGTCAGTGTCGAGAAGTACCCCCTCAGCCATGCCGACCTGCAACGCGCCCTGGCGCTGTGGCCGGAACTGGCTGCGCAAGCCGGGCAATTACTGCACCAGTACCGAGCCATTCATCCAGGCTTTCAGCGGCTGCTGTTCGACGACGGGCGTATTACCCTGACCCTGCTGATTGGCGATGCGCAGCAGATGCTGGAACAACTGGACGGGCGCATCGACGCCTGGTTTCTCGATGGTTTTGCCCCGGCTAAAAACCCTCAGATGTGGAACGAGCAGCTGTTTGCGCAACTGGCGCGGCTGTCGGCGCCCGGCACCACGCTGGGCACTTTCACCAGCACCGGCTGGGTACGCCGGGCGTTGGGGGCGGCCGGTTTCAAGATCAAGCGCGTGCCGGGCATCGGCCATAAATGGGAAGTCATTCGCGGCGCCTTTATCGGTTGGCCCGACGAAGCCGAGGCGCCCCCTGCGGTCAAACCCTGGTTCGCCCGCCCACCGCGGCCTGCCGGTGAACGCAAAGCCCTGGTGATCGGCGGCGGCCTGGCCGGTTGCAGCACGGCACGCAGCCTGGCCGTGCGTGGCTGGCAGGTCAGCCTGCTGGAGCGTCATGAACAGTTGGCCAGCGAAGCCTCGGGCAACCCGCAGGGCGTGCTGTACCTGAAACTTTCAGCCCATGGCACGGCGCTTTCGCAACTGATCCTCAGCGGCTTCGGCCATACCCGGCGCCTGCTGGAGCGTTTGCAGCGTGGCAGCGACTGGGACGACTGCGGCGTGCTGCAACTGGCGTTCGATGACAAAGAGGCGCAGCGCCAGGCAAAACTGGCCGAAGCCTTCCCGGCCAGCCTGTTGCACGTGCTGGACCAGCACGCCGCCGAACAACAGGCCGGGGTGAGCCTGCCCGGCGGCGGGCTGTTCTACCCCGAGGGCGGCTGGGTGCATCCGCCGGCGCTGTGTCAGCAACAGGTCGAACACCCGAATATCAAGGTTCTGACCCACCACCAGGCGCTGGATCTGCGCCACGAAGATGGCCTGTGGCAGGCCTGGGCCGATGACCGGTTACTGGCCAGCGCTGCGGTGGTGGTTCTTGCCAATGCCGCCGATGTGCAGCGCTTTAGCCAGAGTGCCGAGCTGCCGCTCAAACGGATTCGCGGGCAGATCACTCGCCTGCCGGCGACCGCCGCCAGCCAGGCGCTCGCGACTGTGGTCTGCGCCGAAGGGTACGTGGCGCCGGCGCGTGGCGGCGAACATACCCTGGGCGCAAGCTTTGACTTTCATAACCAGGACTTGAGCCCGACCCTGGCCGAACATCAGAGCAACCTGCAATTGCTGGAGGACATCTCGCCGGACCTCAGCCAGCGCCTGCATGGCGCCGATCTGGACGGCGCGCAATTGCAAGGCCGGGCAGCCTTTCGCTGCACCAGCCCCGATTATCTGCCTATCGTCGGCCCGCTGGCTGACGGGCAGGCGTTCGCCCACACTTATGCGGCGCTGAGCAAAGACGCCCGCCAGATTCCGCCCCTGGCCTGTCCATGGCTCGACGGCCTGTACGTCAACAGCGGCCATGGTTCACGAGGGTTGATCACCACACCGTTGAGCGCCGAATTGCTCGCGGCCTGGCTGGACGACGAACCGTTGCCGCTGCCGCGCAGTGTGGCCGAGGCCTGCCACCCCAATCGCTTCGCGCTGCGCAGCCTGATTCGTGGGGGCAAAAGCTAGATTCGGCGGGTTTTTGTAACAGGCATTTGCACAGGCGGCTTTGACCTGAGCGGCGATAAGCCCTACGGTGGTTACCTGCACACGCTGAAAAACGGAGACTCGCATGCTGTTTCGTCAACTGTTCGACAGCCAGACATCCACTTACAGCTACCTGCTCGCCGATCAGGGTCAGGCGCTGCTGATCGACCCGGTCAAAGAGCATCTGGACGATTACCTGCGGTTGATTTCCGACCTTGATCTGCGCCTGATCATGGCTATCGACACCCACACGCACGCCGACCACATCACCGGCCTGGGTGATCTGCGCGATGCCACCGGCTGCAACACCGGCCTGGGTCAGGAAAGCCACGTGCCTTGCGCCAGCTTCAACTTCCATGACGGCCAGAGCCTGGCCTTTGGCAGTCGCGAATTGAAGGTCTGGCATACGCCGGGGCACACCAGCGATTCGTACTGCTTTCTGCTCGCCGCCCGCGGCCGTCAACCGGCCTGGTTGTTCAGCGGCGACACGTTGTTGATTCGCGGCAGTGGCCGCACCGACTTTCAAAATGGCAGCGCCCGCCAGCAGTGGGCCAGCCTGCAACGCCTGCTGGATCTGGGCGACGACACGCTGGTGTTCCCGGCGCACGACTACAAGGGCTGGACCTGTTCGACCATTGGCGAAGAGCGCCGTCACAATCCGCGCCTGCAAGTGGCCAATGCCGAAGAGTACGCCGCGCTGATGGACGGCCTGCACCTGCCGCCACCCCGCTTGCTGGACGTGGCCCTGGCGGCCAATCGGGCTTGCGGGCAAAACTGACCGCTCATAGAGAACCGCGCCATGCTGCAGGTTGACGACCTCATCAAGCACTACCCCACCGCCCAGGGGCCGCTGCAAGTGCTTGATGGCGTCAGCCTGCAACTGGCGCCTGGCGAAAGCCTGGCGTTGATGGGTGAGTCGGGCAGCGGCAAGAGCACCCTGCTGCACCTGATTGCCGGCCTGGACCGACCAGACAGCGGCTGTATTGCTGTCAACGGCCAGCGTCTGGACGGCTTGAATGAATCCGCTCTGGCGCGCTGGCGGCGCAGCGGTATCGGCCTGGTGTTCCAGCAGTTCAACCTGATCGGCAGCCTCAAGGTGGCAGACAACCTGGCCTTTCAGGCGCGTCTGGCCGGGCGCCACGACCGCGCCTGGCAAGCGCAACTGGCACAGCGTCTGGGTCTGAATGGCTTGCTGGATCGCTATCCCGAGCAACTGTCTGGCGGCCAGCAACAACGGCTGGCCATCGGTCGCGCACTGGCCGCACGGCCGGCCTTGCTGCTCGCCGACGAGCCGACCGGCAATCTCGACGAAGCCAGCAGTGACGACGTCATGCAACTGCTCATGGAGCTGTTGGCCGACAGCCCCACCAGCCTGCTGATGGTCACCCACAGTCCGCGCATCGCCGCCCGCCTGGCTCGCCGGGTGGTATTGCATAAAGGGCGGCTCGACGACGCCGCAGTCCACTGAGATGAGCGCACTCGGCTGGACGCTGTGCGCCCTGCTGAGTCACTGGCGGCGTCATCCGGTGCAGTTGGCCGGCGTGCTGGTCGGCTTGTGGCTGGCAACCGGGTTGCTGACCGGCGTGCAGGCGCTCAACAGCCAGGCTCGCGACAGTTATCAGCGCGCCAGTCAGTTGCTCGGCGGCCAGGCCCAGAGCTGGCTGGTCAGCCCCGACGGTGGGCCATTTTCCGAGCGGTTGTTTGTCGAGCTGCGCCGGGCCGGCTGGCCGGTGTCGCCGCAACTGCAAGGCCGGGTCAGCCTCAACGGTGAGCGCCTGCAACTGCTCGGCATCGAACCGTTGACCCTGCCACGTGGCACTGCGTTGGCGGGCCAGACGCTGGGCAACGACCAGTTGCTGAATTTCCTGCGCCCGCCCGGCGTCACCTGGATCGCCAGCGATACGTTGCGGGCGCTGGGTTTGCAGGAAGGCCAGCAACCAGCACTGGACAACGGCCAGCGCCTGCCGCCATTGCAAAGCGTCGCAACGATGCCACCGATGCTGCTGTTGACCGATATCGGCCAGGCGCAAACCCTGCTGGCAATGCCCGGGCAAGTCAGCCGCCTGCTGCTGGCCAGTGACTTCGCCGCCACCCAGCCAGAACTGCTCCCGCGGTTTGCCGACCGGTTACGCCTGCAGCACGGTGATGCCAATGACGACCTGGCGCGCTTGACCGACAGTTTCCACCTCAATCTCGATGCCTTGGGGGCTTTGGCTTTCGTGGTCGGCCTGTTCATTGTCCATGCGGCTATCGGCCTGGCGCTGGAACAACGTCGCGGCCTGCTGCGCAACCTGCGCGCCAGCGGGGTCAGCGTGCGCATGCTGGTGGCCGCGCTGGCCCTGGAGCTGGTCGGCATGGCTGGGCTGGCCGGCATCGCCGGGGTGTCCAGCGGCTTTGTGCTGGCCAGCCTGTTGCTGCCTGACCTGGCCGCCAGCCTGCGCGGCCTGTATGGCGCACAGGTGGCCGGGCAGCTGAATCTGGGCGCGGGCTGGTGGCTGGGCAGCCTCGGCGTGGCGCTGCTCGGTGCCCTGCTCGCCGGCACCAGCAGCCTGCTACGCGCCGCCCGCCTGCCAGTGCTGGCGCTGGCCCGTGCTCAGGCCTGGCGTGAAGCGCATCAACGCTGGCTGCGCCATCAGCGCCAGATTGCCCTGGCGGGTCTGGCGGTTGCGCTGGGCGCCGGGTTCGGTGACAGCCTGATCAGCGGTTTTGTGCTGGTCTCGGCACTGTTGCTCAGCGCGGCGCTGGGCCTGCCGGTGATTCTCGACGGGTTGCTGGCGGTGGCTCTGCGCCGTAGCCATTCGGTGCTGGGTCAATGGTTCATTGCCGATTGCCGGCAGCAGTTGCCGGCCCTCAGTCTGGCGTTGATGGCGTTGTTACTGGCGATGGCCACAAGCATCGGTGCCGGCGGCATGACCGCAGGCTTTCGCCAGACCTTCAACACCTGGCTGGAGCAGCGCTTGAGCGCCGAGTTGTACGTCACCGTCGCCACCCCGCAACAGGCCCGTACCCTGCCCGACTGGCTGGCGCAACAACCGGGGGTCAAAGCGGTACTGCCGGACTGGCAAGTCAGTGTGCGCCTGCAAGGCTGGCCAGCCGAACTGCATGGGGTGATCGACCATGCGCATTACCGCGAACACTGGCCGCTACTGGCCGGCAGCGCCGAGGATGCCTGGCAGCAACTGGCGCAACAGGACAGCGTGATGCTCAGCGAACAGTTGGCCCGGCGTCTGGGCCTGGACGTTGGTGACACGCTGGAGATCCCGGTACCGCAAGGCCGCTGGCACCCACGCATCATTGGCCTGTATGCCGACTATGGTAATTCACGTGGCCATTTGCTGGTCGATTCGCGGCACCTGTTACAGCACTGGCCCGACCTGCTGCCTGGCCGTTTCAGCCTGCGTACCGAGCCGCAGGCCGCTGGCGTGTTGAGCGCCGCGTTGCAACAACGCTTCGGCCTCGACGATAGCCGGATCGTCGATCAGCAGCAGCTTAAAGACTGGTCCGGTAAAGTCTTCGAACGCACCTTCGCCGCCACTGCGGCGCTCAATAGCCTGATCCTCGGCGTGGCGGGCATTGCGCTGTTCATCAGCCTGCTGACGCAAAGCCAGGATCGTCTCGGGCAACTGGCGCCACTCTGGGCATTAGGGGTCGACCGTCGTCGTCTGGTAGTGCTCAATCTTGCCCAGACCTGGCTGCTGGCCAGCCTGACTTTGCTGGCCGCTGTGCCGCTGGGCGTGCTGCTGAACGGGTGCCTGAACGCGGTGATTCAGGTCCAGGCGTTTGGCTGGCGGCTGCCCACTCAGCTGTTCCCGCTGCAATGGCTGAACCTCACGGCGCTGGCCCTGCTCGCCACCTTGCTGGCCTCGGCCGGGCCGCTCTGGCGGCTGTACCGCAGCCAGCCCACCGACCTGCTCAGGAGTTTTGATCGTGACCAGTAGCTGGCGCTTTGGCGTGCTGAGCCTGTTGCTGCTGGCCGGCTGTGACGACAAGCCGCCGGCAGAACAGGGCTTTGCCGGAATGGGTGGGCAGGCTGATGGCTACACTCAGGTCACTGCGGGCCGGCCGTTCAGCTTTCCTGCCGATCACGCCCCGCACCCGGGCTTTCGCATTGAATGGTGGTATGTCACGGCCAACCTGCAAGACCCGCAAGGCCGGCCCTTCGGCGTGCAATGGACGCTGTTTCGCAATGCCCTGCAGCCCGGCAGCAGCGGCGCCGGCTGGCAAGACACCACGCTCTGGATGGGGCACGCGGCAGCCACCTCCGCCACCTCGCATCACGCTGCCCAGCGCCTGGGACGCGGCGGTGTCGGTCAGGCCGGCGTCAACCTGACACCGTTCGCGGCCTGGATTGACGACTGGTCAATGACCAGCAGCGCCAGCGAACCGATGCGCGATCTGCACCTGCAAGCCAGCGCTGCCGCTTTCAGCTACACGCTGCACCTGACCAGCGAACGCCCCATGGTGCTGCAGGGCGAGCACGGCTACAGCCGCAAGTCCGAACAGGGCCAGGCATCGTATTACTACAGCCAGCCGTTCTACACGGTTAAGGGTCAATTGCAGATTGACGGCCAGACTCATCAGGTCAGCGGCCAGGCCTGGCTGGACCGGGAATGGAGCAGCCAGCCGCTGACCGCCGAGCAGAACGGCTGGGACTGGTTTTCTCTGCATCTACAAGATGGCACACGGCTGATGCTCTACCGCATCCGTCGCACCACCCGGCCGGCCTACCTGATCGGCAGCTGGATTGCGCCGGATGGCCAGATCCAGCCACTCACTGGCGATGACATTCGTCTTGCGCCGCTGAACGAAACCCGCGTGGCAGGCCGGAGCCTGCCGACCCGCTGGTCGATAGAAATCCCCGGCAAGAACCTGTCGATCATCACCGAGGCCCTCAACGCCAAGGCGTGGATGGACCTGGACGTGCCTTACTGGGAGGGGCCGGTGCGTGCCAGCGGCAGCCAGAGCGGGGTCGGGTATCTGGAAATGACCGGGTATTGAACGGTGGTTTGCGGTCAGGCGCAATATTGTTCAGTTAGGCACCATAGGTCTCGCTGGGAACACTTTCCAAGGAGCAGCGTGATCAAAAAAGCCAGAAGCCCCCGGCAGTCGACCTGGCTAGCCAACCTGGCGCAGCCGCCTCAGAACCCGGTCTCGCGCCAGATCACTACCAATACCGAACGCAGGAAGCTTTGCGCCAGCGATTGCCAGTCACCGGCAATCACCACCTTGCCGCGCCAGCTTTGCAGTTGCGCCAGCTCTGGCGGTTGCTCGCTGCTCAGCGTCACCCGGTACACCGCCCGCTCCGGGATCAGTTTGCCGTGTTTGTCGCGGGTCATCACCGAGCCGCCGGCGGCGCTGGACAGCTCACCATTGAGCAATTGCCGGGTGGCGTCCTGCTCAATGGCCTCCACCCGCAACGACAGGCTCAGGTCAGCGCGGCCGTCGGCGTAGAAGCGCGCACGGTCACCAACCTTGATCCGCCTTACATCGTCCTCATCCAGATAAGTTTCCACCCGCCAGATACCAGGCTGCACCAGGGTCGCCAGACGCTCGTGGGCACTGACCCAGACGCCGGGTTTCAGGCCCGGTTCGAGGTTGTACAGCACGCCATCGAACGGCGCACGCGGCGCATAGCGCGCCAGTTCGGCCTGGACACTGGCCAGTTCGGCGCGCGCCGTGCTTTCCTGTTGCGCGAGCAATTGCATGTTCTGCCGCAAGGCGGGGTCGATGCCGGTATTGGCCGCCTGCTGGCGGATCGTCTCAAGCTGCGTGCGGGCCAGGCTCCAGCGCCGCTGCAGGTCCGGCGAGGCCAGTTCGAGCATGACCTCACCGGCCCTCACGGGCTCACCGTTGGCCTTGCTCAGGCTGACCAGCTGTGCGCCGGCCGGCGCATGCACCGGAAAACTCTCTGCCGGGCGCAACAGCCCCGAAGACCCAACCCGCGTGGGCAACGGCACCACCAGCAACAGCACCAGCGGCAGCACAATCAGTGCCAGCCGCCATAGCCCCCGGCGGCTTCCCTTGAGCGTCAACAACTGCGGCCACAGACGCACTTCCTTGATTAACGGCATCAACACGAACCAGCCTATTTCAACGATGAACAACACAATGCCCACGGCCTTGATGAAGAAGTGGTAAACCAGCACCGCGATACCCAGAAACAGCACCAGCCGGTACAACCACGTGGCGTAGGCGAACAGAATCAGCCCCAGGGTTTTACTCGGAGAAAAATACTCCGGCGGCTCAAGCCCCAGGCCAAACAGATTTTCGCGCAGGTGCCAGCGCGCCAGGGCAAACGAGCGGCCATGCAGGTTGGGCATGTCCAACCAGTCAGACAACAGGAAGTAACCGTCAAAGCGCATGAACGGGCTGGTATTGATGGCCAGCGTCGCAATCCAGGTGGTGGTCGCCAACATGAACGCGCACGACTTGGGCAGGCCATCGGGCAGCAGCGCCCAGGCCAGGGTCGCCCAGGCCGCGACCACCAGTTCGGTCGCCACCCCCGCCGAAGCCACTGCCAGACGCTGCTTGTGGCGGGCCAGCTTCCACACCTCGTTGGTGTCGGTGTAGGCCATCGGGAACATCACCAGAAATGCCACACCCATCGCCGGGATCCGGCAGCCATAGCGCTTGGCGGTGTAGGCGTGCCCCAGCTCGTGAAGGATCTTGATCAGCACGATGGTCACACCGTAACCGGCCAGCCCTTGCCAGGAAAAGGTATCGATCAGGGTGGAGGTGAAGCGGGTCCATTCGCGTTCGACCAGAATCAGCCCCAACACCAGCACCATCAGGGTCAGCCAGGCAAAGCCCTTGCTGAACAATGGCGCCACCCAACCCTGGGTGCGTTGCAACCAGGCATCCGGGCGCACCAGCGGCACCCGGAAGAACAGATAACCGTGCAACAGGTTGTGCCAGAAACCGCCCTTGCGCTGACGCACCTGCGCGGCCATGGCCGTGGCACTGCCGGGCAGGCGCTGCAACAACTGGTTGTCGTGCAGGAAGCGGGTGAACTCCAGCACATCCTCTGCGAGCACCTGCAGCGTGGTCTGGCGTGAGATGTCCGCTGCAATCGCTGCGGCCTCAGCCATCTCCCAACGCGAAATGATTTCGAAGCTCAGCCAGTCGATGCGGAAAAACTGGTTGCGGATCGGGTCGTGCAAGGTCCAGCTCGGTTGCCCATCGCTCAGGGCGGGACCTGGAAACAACGCCAGTTCCTCGCGCAGCGGCGCCATGACCGGCGCCGCCGCAGGCCCGGCGGCCGCAGCGGCCATGACCGCCACCTCAGACCCCCAGCATCTGGCGCACCGCGGCCAGCGGGCGACGCAACACCCAGTAAGCCAGCGGCACCTGCTCGGCACTCAGCCTGACCGTGCCTTTGAGGCCCACACGCTGATCAGTGGTGGCATCCAGGGTGGCCCGCACCCGATAGGCGTAGCTGCCGTCGGGTTGCTGCTCGGCGTCGTGGGCGATATAGCGCAACCGGGCGGCCACGGGTGTCAGCGGGCTGGCATTGAGGTACAGCCTGACCGGTGCTCCGGCCTCCAGCGGGATCGCATCGCCCACCGCCAGCCAGGCCTGGATTTCGACATCCTGCGGCAGTGCGATGCGCATGATCCGCTCACCGGTGGTCACCGGTTTGCCAATCCACTCACTGGGGTCATCGAACAGCGCAATACCGTCCTGTGGCGCCACCACCCGCGAGCGTTGCAACTGACCTTGCAGGTAGTCGGACTCGGCACGGCGCTCTTCGATCTTGCCGGCCAGAATGGCCAGCTGTGACTTGGCCTTGGGGTCGTAGACCGCCATCTGCGCGGTTTGCCGGTATTCAGCCTCGGCAGTGACCAGCGCCTGACGGGCCACCTCCAGGCGGCTGGTCAGTGCCGCCTCGTCAAAGGTGAACAACGGCTGGTCCTTGACCACCTGCTGATTGGGCTCAACCATGAATGCGCCCAGCACACCATCCATCGGCGCCCGCAAGGTGGCCGGGTTGGCCGGCACCAGTTCGCCCGGCGCCAGTACCGTCAGATGAATCGGCAGGCACCCCAGGGCGATGATCAGGCCAGCCAGCAATGCCAGACGACGCGGGCGCCGCCAGCTACGGCGCAGCCCCGCCAGCCGGCGACGCCACGACGGCGGCTCGCTGCGCAGGCGCGCCTCGAACGCGTGCTGCAACACATCACGCCATTCATCCAGCAACGCCACCTCAATGGGCTGCCAGGGCGTGTCGCGCATCAGCAGCAAGGCCCCAGTGGTGGCCTCCCCCGACATCGGCAGCCACAGCAGGTACACCGGCAGCCAGTCACCCCACTCACGGGCCAGTGCCTCAGGCACGTCAACGGAGGTGACCTGGCGAGGCCCCTGCCCTTGTGCATGCAGCGCCCGGCACAGTTGTTCCAGCCACTGCACATAAGGTGCGTTGGCTTCCTTCTGCACCACGCCCGACAGCGCCCTTATCCCTTCTTGCTCGAACCACAGCGCCGCCTGGCGATAGGGCACCAGCGCATGACCTTCGTTGACCGCCAGAAAGTCCAGCTCGACGCTGTCGCTGGCATGCCTGGCCCGACGGGCCAGGCTCAGCAGCAGGTCCAGCGCCGCGGCCGACACGCCTTGCGGTGGCTGCGGCGAAGACAAATCGGTCATGCGCCCGCCGCAGCCAGCGACGGCGCCCGCTTGGCTGCGGCACGCAGTTGCTCAGACAAACCGCTACGCCCGCTTGGCGCTTCGGCACGGCCATTCGCACCCGCACTGCCCTGGCCATTGACCCGGAAGTTAGCTTCCGCAGTGCGACCATTCTGGTCACGGGCCTGGACCTTGATCACCAGTTCGCCATTGAAATTTTCCGGCGGACGGCCTTCGAACTGGCCGCTGGCTGCGTTGAAGCTCAACCAGGCCGGCAGCGGCCGCCCATCGGCCAGGGTGGCACGCAAGGTGATGCCGGGGTTCTGCTCGGTGTGGGCGAAGGCATCGGCCGGTACGGTGAAGTTCCAGGTCTGGCCAGCGCTCAGTTGCTGGTCAGCAACGCCGCTCAGCACGCGCAGGCCTGGCTGCTCAGAGACCAGCGACACCACCTGGAAGCCGCCACGGCCAACATCGGTCAGGCCGCTGCTCAGTGCTGGCGAGCTGATAAAGGTCGAGCCCTGGCGCTGAGCACTGTCGTTGAGTGGATTGACGAAAACGCCCAAGGCCGCCCCGGAAACCGGCGACTGGGTGAAGCCGGCTTGAGCGCCAGTAGCGGAACCCGCTGCTTCGACGATACTGCGATTGGCCCCCTCAGGGCGCGAAATCTCTATCGCCGTCAGAGTGCTGACACCGCCAAGCTGCTGCTCGGTAATCAACTGGTTGGCATTGACCGTAGCTCCCGTATCCGCCAGTACGCTGCCGGACCCGACGCTCGGCAGAACAACGTTCGTGGCAGGCGCCAGCACTGGCGGCAACGGGGTCGGTGTGTTCGGCACCTGCGGATCAGCGATCTGCACCGGCGGGGTCACCGGATCAACCGGCGGTGTCACAGGTGGCGTGACCGGCGGCGTCACCGGTTCAGTCGGTGGCGTAACAGGCGGCGTGACGGGTTCGGTCGGTGGTGTCACCGGTGGCGTGACAGGCGGCGTTACCGGCTCGGTTGGCGGGTTGACTGGTGGTGTGACGGGCGGGGTCACCACCGGTACAGCACTGGTACGCACGGTAAAAGTCAGGCTCGCCGAAGCGTTGCTCAGGTCCGTCGCCGTGACGGTCACGCGGATATCACCCACGGTGGTCGGGGTGCCGGTAAAGGTACGGGTGGCGGGGTCAAAGCTCAGCCAGGCCGGCAATGCTCCGCCGCCCATCAGGCTGGCACTCCAGGTCAGCGAATCACCGGCATCGACATCGGTGATCATGCCGTTGGGGAACGTATAGGTCCACGGTGTGCCTTCGGTCACCTCGCGCACGCTGACGATGCCATTGACCTCAGGTGCGTCGTTGGCACCGCGAATGGTAATGGTCAGGGTCGAGGTACTGGTGGCCAGGGTATTGTCGGCGATCGTGTATTGGAAGGTGTCGGTCAGGGTGTCAGCCGTGGTGCGCAATGCCTGCACCGCCGCGCTGTTGTTGTTCACCACGTAGCTGTAGCTGCCGTCGCTGTTGAGCGTCAGGGTGCCATAGGTCCCGGTGAGCGGGCTGCCCACGGTGCCCCCTCCCACTGCGGTCACCGTGCGTACATCACTGCCGTCATCGTTGGTAAGCACGTTGCCGGTCGGGTTAACGCCCGGCGTGGCATTGCTCACCCCGCCTGCCTCGGTGGCGAGCGCCGTATCAGGGTTGGCTGCTGGCGGCACATAAGCATTGACCGCAATGCTGTAGCTGCGCTCGAACGAGTTACCGCCGCTATCGGTGCTGCGCACGCGTACCGAATAGATACCGGCGGTGAGCGCCTGACTGCTCACCCGCAGCTCATCACCGACTACCGTGAACCTGGCGTTATCGGTGGAGCCGGTGCCAGCGACCAGCGTGTAGGTAAAGGAGTCCACCACACTCAGGTCGGTGGTACTCAGTGTCCCGACCACCGCGTTGGCGCTGTTGGCGCTTTGCAGGCTGGTGTTGCTCAGTTGCATGCCGCTCGGCGCATTGGCATTGATGGAGTCATGGGACTGGGTAATGGCCGTGGTCCAGGTGGCGGTATTGCCTGCAGCATCCATCAAACCGACGTTCACCGGCAGGCTGGCCGAGCCGGCGTAATCGGTGCCGCCATCGGTCACCACGTATTGCGCTCTGTAGAGAGTGCTACTCATGGGCGTCAGATTGACCAGCGAATATCCGGCAACAGTACTGCCCGGGGCGAGGGTGTAAGGCACGCCGCCATCGTTGCTCACGGTCAGCGTCACGGTGATGGTGTCACCGACCCGTTGTGGCACGTTGGGCCCCTGCAGATTGCTGATCACCGGCGCTACGCGGTCCACGGTGTAGGTCTGGCCGGTAGTGAAGCCGCCGCCGATAGCGGTATTGCTACCCGACACGATGCCGGTGTTGGAGCCTTTGAGATCAAGGCGCAAGGTACCGTCACCGGCCAGGCTACTGACCGTCACTTGCCGGGTATTGCCTGTCCCGCTCACCGAGTCAATAACGCCAGAGGCGTTACCACTGGTGGTCGTCAGGATGAAATCGCTGGTGTCTACGCCAGTGACCGCCACGTTGAAGGTCACGTTGTAGACGATGCTGGTCGCCGAGGCGAGCACCACCTCGGCCGAAGCACGATCGATCGAGCTGACTGCTGGCACGACCCCGGCAACGGTCGCTGATGGCCCGCTGAACAGGGTTTCCAGGGTGCCACCGTTATCCGTGTAGGTAACCTTGTCGCGCACCGACTTGCCGACCTGATCGCTGCCCAGAACAAAGCTGGCAGCGTTGGCGCCGTTGATGTCTGACCAACTGCCGTTGGCAAACTCCTGCCATTGGTGGTTGAACGTTACGCCTGACAGGCCATCGACATCGACAATACCCGAAGTGCTGGCCGTCAGGGTCTGGCCCTCCTGAGCGCTGCCAGTGACGGTCGGACTTCCCGAGGGTGCGTCATTGACCGCCGTTACACTGATAGTGAAGGTCTTTTCGACGAAATTCACTCCACCATTGGCGGTGCCACCACTGTCGCTCAGCCGCACGGTAACAGTGGCGACCCCATTGGCGTTGGCCGCCGCAGTGAAGGCCAGGTCACCGGTACTCGGGCTTATCGCTGGCTGGACGCTGAACAGCGCGTTATTGCTATTGGTGGTGATAAACATCAGGGTCTGCCCGGACTCGTTGGCAGGCCCGACCGACAGATTGGTGGCCCAGCCCGCGATGGTCTGCGGCCCGGCGTCCTCCAGGACAGTCACATCGGCCCCCGCGGTGAAGTCCGGCGCATCGTTGACGCTGGTCACGCTGATGCCAATGGTGTTGGTGCTGGCCGCGAACGGCGTCGAGCCACCATTGCCAGACACATCCAGTCGCGAGGCGGTGCTGGTGCTGTAAGCACCAGCGAAGGTGTTGTCTATCGCTCGCACGCTCAACGCAGCCGGACTACCGAAGTAGTTGGCAGCCGGCAGAAAACGCAACTGCGTGCTGGCCGACAGCAGCAGGGCATCGGTATTGCTGACCGTACCGACCGCATACCAGTCGCTGCCATTGACCGAATACTGCCAGAGCCCATCGGCGACATCGGCGGAGTTGGCCACTACAGCGATGCCACTGAGGCTGGAACCGGCATCGACATCAACGAAATTGAAGCCCGGCAGCGCATTGATCGCAGTACCGGCAGGGCTGCTCGCGTCTTCCAGAATCGCCGGCAAGGTCAGATTGCCCAGCCCGGTCGGTGCATCGTTGACCCCGGTGATGGTGATGGTAAAGGTCTGCGCCGCACTGGTGTCGACCCCGCCATTGGCTGTGCCGCCTGAATCTTTCAGGGTCACAGTAACCGTCGCAGTACCACTGGCGTTGGCAGCGGCGGTAAACGTCAGATTGCCATTCGCATCGATGGCGGGCTGAGTACTGAACAGCGCATTGTTATCGTTGCTGACGGTAAAGGTCAGGGTTTGCCCTGACTCGTTGCCCGGCCCGACACTGAGATTACTGGCCCAGCCAGTCACCGTTTGCGCACCGGCGTCCTCCAGCACGGTCACGTTACCGCCCTGGGTGAACGAAGGCGCGTCGTTGACCGCCGTGATGGTGCCGCTAATGGTTCTGGTCGCAGCAGAAATAAACGTGCTGCCACCGTTATTGCTGGTATCCATGGTAACGCGGGTTTGAGAGGCCGCTGCGCTACTGGTAGAACCCGGGAACGTATTGTCCAGCGCACGAACCGTCAAGGCCGGAGTGGTGCCGTTGTAGTCGGCCACCGGCACGAAACGCACCAGCGTCGCAGGCGAAAGTATCAGCCCGGAAGTAACGCTGACCGTACCGATTGCGTACCAATTGGTACCGCCATTGGTGGAGTACTGCCAAAGGCCTTCAGTTGCCAGGTTGGCCGGGTTGCCCACCACGATCAGGGCAGCCAGCGACGCATTGAGATCCGGGTCAGAAAAGGCGGCGCCAACAATGCTGGTGATCGATGTACCGTTGTTGCTGCTGGCATCTTCGAGAACCGTCGGCACCGTCATGTTGCCGGTCAGGGTCGGCGCATCGTTGATCGAGGTGGCGACCACCGTGGTAGTGCTGTTAGTTACCGCCGGGTTGGTGCCGTCGTTGACCGACAACGTGAAGGTAGTGGTCTCGGTACTGCCGACCGCCACATGGTTATTGGCCGGCTGGTAGACCAGGGCGCGCAATGCAGCCTGCACAGAAGCAGCACTGCCAGAGGCGCTGGTATAAGTCAGACCACCATTGCTGCTGGTGAAACCCGCCGCAGAAGTGAAAGCCCCTTTGCTCGCGTTATCCAGAGTGATAGTGACAGTAACGTTGCCGCCGGTGAGGGTGACACCGGAAAACGGCTGCAGCGTGGCATTGTCGTTGACCGGCTGGCTGGCGACGGTGCCGCTGATGGTCGGCGGCACGGCCGGTGTGCTCTCCAGAACATAGTTGCCGTTGTTATTGGCAGTACCGTCCAGGCCATCTCTACGGCCATTCTTTCCGTCTGATGTACCACCGAATCCTGCACTGGCCTGGTTGCCACTGAAGGTCGTATCGGCACTGGCGATCGCAGTGCCGCCGTTATTCCAGATACCGCCGTACGCATTGCCGCCATCGCCGCCATTGCCGACAGCGTTCGGGTAGGTAACGCTGGAATAGCCGCCACCGCCACCACCGCCAGCGGCTGCAGAGTTATTGCTGATGACCGAGCCGCCATTGATTGTCAGTCTGCCGGTGGCAGCATTATAGATACCGCCCGCCGCATGACCGCCCGTCGCACCGGTAACATTACCCGCACCGCCACCGCCACCGCCGATGATACCTGCAATAGCGCCGCCCGAACCGCCAATGCTCAACGCTCCCTGGCCAGAAATAACCTGGCCTGTGCCCGCTATTCCGGGCTGACCGCCAAGACCACCGAAACTGTCTAAGTAGCTGCCTCCCTTCCCACCCGCTGCCCCCGACGCAGATTGGCCGCTATAAAGAACACCTCCACCATAGATGAAGTCACCGCCACCAGCACCGCCACGCCCTGCGGTGCCTGAGCCACCGCCACCGCCGCCACCCAAAGCATAATTGTAATGACCGCCACCGCCACCGCCACCGGTGGCCTTGTTGCCGGTAATGGTGCTGCCGGTAATGGTCAGTGTCCCGGCGTTGTAGATAGCCCCACCCAGCCCCGAACCACCCAGGTTGCTCTGCGCGTTGTATCCCGGCTCGCTTTCATCAACGCTAAGACCGCCCCGACCACTGGCCATGCCATTGGTCAGGGTGACGTTCTTGATGACAAGACTGCCATTACCTGCATTCATGTGCATGATTTGCCGGTAGTTACCGCCGTCGATAGTGTGCCCGTTGCCCTCGATGGTGGTGACATGGCCATCATTTATCGAGAAGGTCAGTGTCGCATCGCCGGCGAGGAACGAAATATTTCCGGACAGCGTAATGGTGTCATCTTCACCATTACCACCGTATGAATTCAGCAGTCCCTGAAGTTGCGTGACCGACGAAGCGCTGTCGGTGGCCAAGGTGTAGTCGTAGTTTGCCAGGCGCGAAGTATCCAGGACCGGCAGGCTGCTTAAGGCTCCGGTGCTGATTTCCAGCTCCCAGTTGCCGCCACCGGCTACATTGCCGGTGTCATCGGTCGAGGCTGCGACCACCGCACCGGTCGCCTCTGCCAGACTGCGAATAAAGCTGTCACCTGCGCTTCCGGCACCAACATCGCAGCCATACAACAGAATTTCGCCACCAGTGCGCAAGGCATTACCGATCGTCGCCAGTTCAGCCTGGTAGTCGCTCAGGTTGTCGCCATACAACGCACTGTTGCCAAGCAGCAACAAACCATTGCCACCATGGGAAACGATGCTGATCGACTCGACGTTCTGCAGACCTTGCAGCGCTTCAGCAATCTGGGTAATGCCGTCACGCGCGGTATCGAGTATGACAACCTTCACATTGGGCTCAGCCGCAGCAATGATTTGCTGGTAATCGGTGACCGCGCCATCAACGAACAACAGTTTGCTGACATCGCCTGGCAAACCTTCGCTGGCCCGTTCGGTCAAAGGCCCCACACTCGCCGGTGGTTGCTCGGCAGGCGCCTTGCTCGCCACTGCGGACTCTGCAACCCGGCTGGCCGACTGTGCGGCCACGGCCTTGGCCAGTTCTGCGATGTGCGCAGTCGGTGCTTCGCCAGCGACTACCGGTTTGGCAGCATCACCTGCGGTCGCAACGGCCGCACCGTCGAACATGATCCGAGCCTCCAGCGCCAGGGGCGATGGTTTACGACGCTGCAATACACGGGGCAGGTCGGCGGAATTCGGGCACTGGGTCTTATCGATGTTCATGGGGGCGGTCCTTGCTCTGAAGGCGGTACGACGCAAAACGGGAAGGCTGAAACGTTATCGGCAGTCAATGCTGCCTATTGAGTACCGACTATCGGCCTGGCAGTGATCACGCTGGCAGCACTGCCATCCTGGTTATGCCAGAACGCCAGTTTTTCGAACTGGGCGAACAGATCGGGAGGCAAAATGGTGCGTCGCGTTTGCAACTCCACCTTGCGCCGCACTTCATGCATGCCGTGCACACCCAAAGCAGCGTCGAAGCTGGGGGCGTCGTAACTGACGGCCTCGAAGTCGTGCTCAAAGACTGGCTCACCGATGAACGAATAAATCAGTGGCATGACTTTATGCGGAGCCTGGGCCAACAAGTCGTAGTCGACCAGCAGCAGGCGGCCTGCGTGTTCGCCGTAAAACGCCTCTTTCAAGGCCGACCACGGATACCCCACTAGGCGATTGCGCTGACCGAGAGTCTCGACACGGCTATACACCGTATTACGCTCAACGCCGTCACCAAACAGTTGGGTCACCTCGTACGGATTGGCACGGTAGCGCCGCTCCAGACTGTCCATGACCCAAGCAACGTTGCGCACACAAGCAATCACCTTGGCTTGCGGGAATTGCTCTGCCAGCAAAGACATGCTGGCACTCCAATTACGATTGGTATCGAAAATCACCGACTTGTCGGCTTTGTCTGCGTAATAGGCATCGAAAACACCTCGTACAAGACGTTGGCGCTGAACCTGGTCAAGCATGTGGCCCAACTCGCTACCGGCACCAAACTGGGCAATAAGGTTGTTGACCAGGACCCCTACCGGGCTGCTCATGCCCGCGTGGAAGCGCGGGTTTTGCAACAACAGCGCACCCAGCAGTGTCGAGCCGGAGCGCGGCAGGCCGGTGATGAAATGGTACTTCTGCGCGAGAGCGCTCATAGCATGTCCTTGCCGAAGGGTCAGTGACTTACGGGTTGACTCAAGACCACCGTGCCGCTCATACCAGCAATCAGTTCGGCATAGTGCCCGTCAATAGTTGCCACCAGCTTGATCGATTGGCTAACCGGGTCAACCCGTGCACCAATACGGGTGATCTTGGCCGGATATTGCTTGCCGGTTTCATCCACCCGCAGTTGCAGCAAGGTGCCGTTCTTGAGCCAGGACAACCAGCGCGAAGGTGCCAGGAATTCGATTTCCAGTACGCTGTCGTCAAGAATGTCGAGAATCGCCTGGCCAGGCTGCGCAAACTGTTGTTCACGCATTTTCTGCTCAACCACTCGTCCGGCGAACGGCGCCGTAATGCTGCACTTGCCAAGCATGGTGCTCATCAGCGAAACCTCGGCGCGATTTTTCATCACCTCAGCCTCGGACACCTGCAACTCGACCTGACCGATAGAGTTCAGCTCATTGAGCCGCTTGTTGGCACTCCAGGTCTTGTCAGCGGCGGAAAGTCCGGCCCGCGCCTTGTTCAGTTGCGCTTGCTGCAGCGAGCAGTCAAAGCCCACCAGCACCTGTCCTTTTTTGAATGCACTGCCCTCGGGCACCGGCAAACTGCTGATCTTGGCACCGATTTCCGATGCCAAAGTGGTGAACTGGCGCGGAGCCAGTTGCGCCCGAATATCCCGAACCTCATCAGTTGAAGTGGCGGGGGCTGCGGTCACAGGCAACGGAGCAGCAGGTGCCGGATCTGCCGCGAGGACCGCAGGCAGCCAGGCCAGGCCACATATCAGACCCAGGCTGCGACGCCAGTTCATCTGTTTCATTGACCCGCTCCGGGGGTCGGCACAGGTGCCGTCAACTGCCCCTGGTTCCACTGGCGGAGCGAGGCGTGCACCTCATCCTGCAGTTGCTGGAGTGGCACCTGATCGAGGTCACCGATACTCGGTTCAAGCCCCAATGTAGCTTGCAGCTTGCTGGCCGCAGCATTGGCCAGAGCCATGGCCTGATAACGGCGTAATTGACTGAGAATGGCTGAAGTGTTGCTGGCCACAGTGTCCAGTTTGCCTGTGGTTTGCACCTGGCTGCGGTTAGCACTCTGCTGGTTCAGGCGGTCGTCCACCTGCCAGATGGCATCGGCGCGCTGAAATTGCTGCAAGGCATTGGCATATTGCAGACGCGCAATGTGGACCTGAGCCAAAACGGCCATCTGGGTCGCCACACGACGCTGATCAGCGACAGCAATACCGGCTTTGGCCAGACGCATCTGCGCCGGGGCACTGAGAATATTGAGCAGGTTGAAAGAAAGCTGGGCGCCCGCTTCGTTCCAATTGTTATTGATCAGATACTTGTCCGAATCGTGGCGCAGGCTGTAATTCAGGCTGAGATTGGGAAACAGACGCAGCAGCGTCTTGCGGGTCTCTTGGCCAGCAATGCGCGTGTTGTAGTTCTGCTCGCGCAGCAGGGCATTCTGTGCCAAGGCCTGAGCTTCCAACTGTTCGACGGGCAGGTCGAGCACCCGCTGGTTGAACGACTCGGCCGGTTCCACCACGGTCAGTTCAGTACCCAACGGCGCGTTGATCAAGGCTGCCAGTTCGATACGGGCAGTCCCCAGTTCTTGCTCGATGGCCTCCAGCAGCCGGAGGTTTTCCAGCACCTGGCGCTGATAGCGCAGCGACTCGACCGGTGAACGCAAACGCTCGCTCTCAGCCTGACGCGCATCAGCCAAGGCCGACTCGGCAAGGAGGGTAGAGTCTTTCACCGACTGACGCAGTTTCTGTGCACTGGCTGCACGCCAGAATGCACTGCGCACGTCCTGCACCAGCACATGCATGGCCTGCCGACGGCGCTCTGAAGCGATCAGCACACGATCAGCGTTCTGCTTGGCACTGTAATATGAAAGACCAAAGTCCAGCACACTCCAGGTCAGACCCAGATCACTGGTGGCATGGTGTTTGTCGCTGGAGATATAAGGGTTGGCCAATGACGGTTCGCCAGTCACCGAGTCCACGGCACGGGTAGTGGCGTACTCGCTGCGATGACTGTAGCCGGCAGCGGCGATCATCTTCGGCAGCATGTCGAAATTGCCGACATCGTACTGGCTCATCGCGAGCGCCTGCTCCATCTGCCGAGAGCGGGCTTCGAGGTTGTACTTCAGGGCTCTGGCGATGGCTTCATCAAGACTTAGTGAACCATTTATCGCTGGCACGTTCTGACGAGCAGTAAGCGAATCCTGAGCAGCCTGCTGCTGCAACGCGTTTTTGTCGATCGGCTCTGGCGACAGGCTCATACAGCCGGTCAGCAGCAGGATCGATGCGAGACTGCTCACGCGCATGATTGAGAGAACTGGCATGGCGGCCATGACGGGATGATTTGCAACGGTTGCGAGCTTGAAAGGCATACTTCCTTATTCCCCTAGATCAAGAACGAGCCGTTGCCCGCCCCTCTGAATCCATTCAGCCAATCGTAGCAATCAGCGACTCCAGCGCTTGTATCCGCGATGCTTTCAGTAAAAAGACTGCGACAGTGAATGAATCCAGAAAAATTTGAACTTGATAGTGTCATGGCACGCGCACCACTTTGATGCACGCAAGTTTGTTTCGCAATTGTTACACAGTGCCCACAAAAAAATACGGGCGCAGTTTTGCCGCAAAAAATAGTGCGTGGGCTTGATGATGTCAAATTGTCTTCATTCGCGCGGCATTTATAAACCCGATGATCTGACCAACGGAAGGCCCTGACCGGGCACACGTTGCAATATTCAGTTCGTAACGCAGCCAATGAGGCGCCTCTGAAAACGTAGGCGAGGCAGCCAGCGCAAGGCAAAAAACGGCGAAGAGTGACCGGGGTCACCCGTAATGTCGCTTACCGCGCCCATCGTTTCCAGCTTGCCCATAAGAGCCGCCGCGATCACCGACAGGGCACCTCTAAAAACTACCTGCGTTGCGCGGGCTGCCTCGCCTACATTTTTAGAAGCACCCGACAGCTGGATAACGAGCGTTTCAGCGCAGCTGGATGCGACGTGATTCGATCGATATTTTTTTGAGCCAACCACTGGAACTGTCTTTGAAAACGTGACATACATTTGTCGCGCCGGTTGTGTCCTACAAAACCAGCCGCTCGTAGCCTTACAGGATCAAGCTCGAATATCAGTATTTTCAGCGGATGAAGCCATGCAAACACTCAGTGCGCATCACCAGGCATCGTTAGGCTCTTCAAACCCTCCCCTTTTGAATCACTGCATTGTGCGCTGCCCGAAGTCGTCCGGGTTTGCCCACGCGCCAGACTCAGCATGAACTTCTGACTCATTGATCAGCCGTTGATAGCACGCGCTGCTTTAAGCAGTTATCTGGCCGACGGCATCATTGACCAGCTCATTTTACTTGAACAGACATCCAGACTCGATGCCTGCTCTTCCCTGCAACCTCAAATGATGTATCAGGAGCATTAAATGGATGGCGTTTTTATCGGAACCATCATTCTGTGGGCAGGCAGTTATGTGCCTGTAGGCTGGCGTCTGTGTAACGGAGACTCTCTCTCCATACAGCAAAATCCGGCCTTGTTTGCGGTGCTCAGCAACACGTACGGAGGCAATCAATCGCAAGGGACATTTGCCCTGCCCAATCTGGTAGGCAAATTCATACAAGGCACCGCAATCCCCCAGAATGTCTACCAGACCGGTGGCGCGGCCAGTGTTCCGGTTCAGCCATACGTCACGCTGACGGCTGATAACCTGCCTGCACACGAACACCCGAACAGCAACATCAATCTGACCGGACTTGTAGCCACCACTCAGGTCAAAGTGAGCACCATTCAAAACCAGGGCGCTGCAGCTCCAGTACAAGGCGCCATGCTATGCAGCACCACCGCTGGCGTTGCATCTGCTGCGTCTATTTACCTGCCCGCTGCGACCAGCCTTACCAATCAGGTCAAACTCGGCGGTGTAAAAACCGAGTTCACAACGCCTCCCAGCGTAGCCGTAGGTCCCGCTGTAACGGGCAACCCTGTCAATAGCCCAGAGCCCGTGGTGTTCTATGGTCAGGCGCCAACGCAACCTCCAAGTTTGGACCTCTGCTACATCATCTGTGTAGAGGGCGAATTTCCCATGAAGCCGTCGTGACATTCGACACTGCCGACATTCAATCCGCCAGATTCGACTTCTGATAAACATTTTATAACCATGCCGATTATCGGGCATATAAGGCACAACGATGGACGACGCACTTATCGCTACGATTCTTCCCTGGCCCATGGCCAAGGTCCCAAAAAACTGGGCTTTATGCGATGGAACAGTACTCAGTATTCAGAATAACGCTGCGCTTTATTCCTTGCTCGGCAACCGCTTCGGCGGCGATGGAAAAACCACGTTTGCATTACCTGACCTGCGTAACATGCTGCCACTGGGCGCCGCGCCTGCGACGGTATCGACAGTAAGAGGCAAGCAACCGCAGACGTTTCAATTACAGGCTGCTCTTACAGCGGCAAACATTCCGCCCCACAGCCATCCTGTTACCGCCACAATCACCAGCCAGACAGGCTCAACCACTATTGACGTCGGCACAGCGCCGGCCGGCGGTTCGACCCAGGCAACAGAAGGCGCCAGGCTGAGCGGCACCCCTACCAATCTGAACGCGGCAGCGGTTTATTTACCGCCCACCACGACGCCCGTCAATCCGGTCACCCTTGGCGGTGTGAGCACCACAGTGACTGGAGGCAGCGCGACAATCGGCGCCAGTACCGCCCCTGCAAATACGGTCGTATCGCTAAACGCCTCAGTGACGTCTGCAATTCCGGCCAGCCTTACGCTGAACTACATCATCTGTGTGAACGGCCTCTATCCGCAGCGCAACTGATAACCAGCTTCTGACTGATAATGTGTTGTTCAGACCTGACCGGCACCAGAACAACATTTCCATCGAACAGGACATGCGGATCCCCCTCTGCATGACGAGAGGACACGATGAGCAATAGTTACATTGGAATGATCATGCCCTGGGCCGCCCCCTATGTACCCGAATACTGGGCGCTTTGTGATGGCCGAACGCTGAAAATCAATGACTACCAAGCGTTGTATTCATTGATCGGTACCACTTACGGAGGCGACGGGCAAAGCACCTTTCTCTTGCCCGACCTGCGCAATGTTTTTGCCTTGGGCGCAGCCGCAGTTAATCAGGTCGGCAAAAAAACCAATGGCGCAACGTCTTATACCGGCACCGTGCAGATCGCGGAAAACCAGCTTCCGGCGCATTCACATCCTGCAACGGTATCGCTTAAGCCGACCACCACCATTACCGCAGGCACCGACGCCACTGGCAGCGCACGTATCGCTGTAGATCTGGCCGTACTGAATGCGAGCCCGCTTGCCACGCCCGCAGTCTCCGCTGAAGCAGGCATCTATCTGGCCTCGCCACCCGCCACAGGCCCTACTGTCAATCTCGGCGGAGTGACTTCAGCGGTGACCTTGGCAGCCACTCTGAATGTGCAGAAAAATATCACTAAAAACAGTGCCGTTACGGTACAAGGCACTTACAACTCTACTCCTGCGTTCACCAGTATGAACTTCATCATTTGCCTGCTAGGCATCTACCCCAGCTTCCCTTGATTAGCTGGCTCGCTATCGGCCACCGATAGCGAGCCCCACCCTGCGTCGAGACCCGCGTAATGTCCAATCCGATGCCCTTGCTCGACCTGCGTCTGGCGACTACCACAGACCAGCCATTCCTTGACCAGTTATATCGCAGCACCCGTGAAGATCTGCTTTTACTGGGCGATACCCCTGCCATTGAGGGACTGATCACCTTGCAACAACAGGTGCAGGACAAAGGCTATCGCTCTCAGTTCCCCGACGCTCGCCACTTGCTGCTCTGGCAAAACGGCCAGCCTGTAGCGCGCCTGGTGATTGATGAAACCCTTGATCGTCTGCACATCGTTGACCTGACCGTGCTGGCGACCGAGCGCTCCCAAGGCTACGGTACGATCCTGCTACGCTGGGCACAGGCTCAGGCGAGCGCAGCAGGCATTGCACTGGAACTGAATGTGCGTCGTTTCAATCAAGGAGCGCAACGCCTGTACTTGAAGCTGGGTTTTCAGCGTATTGGCGGTGATGAGGTGTCTGACCATATGCGTTGGCAGGGTTGAGTGGCCATTTCTCGCCCCCCCTATCCCTGCAAATACCTCAAGCTGCCGTTCAGCTTCGAGGTGCAGCGTATCGAGGCAGAACTGCAGGCGCTCAACAACACCCCCTGGATCGCACACTCCAATACCCATTGCTACGAAGGCAACTGGCACTGCTTGCCGCTGCGCTCCGTAAACGGTGCTTGCAACGATATTACAACCGCCGACGATGCCAACTATCAGGACACGCCAGCGCTTGAGCGATGCCCTTACTTGCAGCAGGTGCTCGATACCTTCGAGTGTGAAAAAAGCTCAATACGTCTCATGACTCTGACACCAGGATCAAGCATCAAACCACACAGGGACCGTGGTGGAGCCTTCGAGGACGGAATCGCCCGCCTGCACATTCCGTTGCGGACTCATCCGGACGTTACTTTCGTCGTCGAAGAACAAACGCTGCATATGAGCCTTGGAGACACCTGGTACTTGAACGCCGCCTGCACACATGCGGTTTACAACCGCAGCCCCCAATCACGCACCCACCTGATGCTCGATTGTCGGGTCAACCCGTGGCTTGAGCGACTGTTCACGCGTAGCGGCTTTATCGCACGTCCACGTTCTCCCTATGGCGACCCACTGATCAACGATAACAATGTTCAAGCCATCATCAGACACTTGCGTAGCGGTGGAACACCTGGAGAGCTGATGCTGGCGCAACAATTGGAGACTACTTACCGTGGCCGCGGAACAACACCATGAGCAGCAGATTTTTACGTCGACCCATAACACCTTGATTCGCGCCACAGATATCCTCCCCCTCTCACTAGCCAACTGGCTTCCGGTCCTGGCCACCCAGCAGCCCCCAGGCATATGGTGGCGTAACGTCGAGACACTTGATTTCAAGGCACCTTTCTTCACCCAGACCCTGAACAGACAGCCCGTCGATCAACGCCAGCGCTGCTTCACTGACTTCGCAGCCCTGGATGAACTCCCCGAAGGCATGCCGCTGAGCGCCCTGGTGTTTCACGTTTCACGTTGCGGCTCGACCCTGTTCACCCAGATGCTGGCAACCCTGGCGCATTGCGTGGCATTGTCCGAGCCTCCGGTGATCGACTCGCTGCTCTACCAATACCAGCAGGGCGCACTCAAGCGTACCGACTGCATTCACCTGCTGCGCGGCGTGGCCCGCGCATTGGGCCAGCGACGCACTGCGCAGCAACAGCATTTGGTGATCAAACTCGACTGCTGGCACCTTCAGCATCTGGACATCCTGCGTGAGGCCTTCCCGCAGGTGCCTGCGTTATTTCTTTACCGCCAGCCGTTGCAGGTCATGGCCTCGCATCAACGCCAGCGCGGCCCACAGATGCTGCCCGGCATGCTCGACCCGGCCTGGGTCCAGGCACCGGCCGACCTGCTGGCGGCAAATCTGGACATCTACTGCCTGCATGTATTGAACCGCTTCATGCGGACCGCTCTGGCAGCGGCAGAGCAGGGCCAGCTTGTACCGGTGAATTACGCCAGCCTGCCCGACGCCGTACCCGACCGTCTGTTACCGCTGCTGGGTATCGCACTGGATACCGACCAGCGGGCCAGCATGCTGGAAAGAACCCAGCGGCATGCCAAAGGCAGCGAGCCGTATCGAGGCGATCCGCCCTCTGTCACCTGCTGGGGCGAGGCGCCGGATGCTGATTTACTGCAGCGTGCCCAAGCGCTATACGACGCACTGAACGCCCTAAAAGTGGTGTAGAAGACCAGCAAGCAGCCAGACACTGCCGCCTCCTTATAACCGATTGATCTAAAACTCCCGCTCCTGCTCCGGGTCAGTTTCAGAGTGACCGCCTTCGCGATCACCCTCCCCAACGGAAACCCGGTAAGGACTTATGTGCGGAATTGCAGGCGAACTTCGTTTTAACCATCAACCGGCGGATCTTGCCGCCATTGAACGTATCACCCATCACATGGCACCTCGCGGCCCGGACGCCTGGGGCTTTCATAGCCAGGGGCCGATTGCCCTGGGGCATCGACGGCTGAAGATCATGGACTTGTCGGACGGCTCGGCGCAGCCGATGATCGACAACCATCTGGGCCTGTCGCTGGCCTTCAACGGGGCCATCTATAACTTTCCGGAATTACGCGCCGAGCTTGAAGCGCTCGGTTATGCCTTCCATTCCGGCGGCGACACCGAGGTGCTGCTCAAGGGCTATCACGCCTGGGGCAAGGAACTACTGCCCAAGCTCAACGGCATGTTCGCCTTCGCAATCTGGGAACGTGACGCCAAACGGCTGTTCATTGCCCGCGACCGACTCGGCGTCAAGCCGCTGTACCTGTCGCGTACCGGCGAGCGCCTGCGCTTCGCGTCGAGCCTGCCAGCGTTGCTCAAGGGTGGCGACATCAGCTCGCTGCTCGACCCGGTGGCGGTCAATCACTACCTAAACTTCCACGCGGTGGTGCCGGCACCACGCACACTGTTGGCTGGGGTGGAAAAGCTGCCGCCAGCCAGCTGGATGCTGATCGATGCCGAAGGCAATACCGAGCAGCAAGTCTGGTGGACGCTGCCTTATGGCCCGCATGACGACGAGCGCGATCTGAGCTTTGAAGACTGGCGCGAGCGGGTCCTGGACAGCACCCGTGAAGCGGTGGGCATTCGTCAGCGTGCAGCGGTGGACGTCGGCGTGCTGTTGTCGGGCGGCGTGGACTCCAGCCTGTTGGTTGGCCTGCTACGTGACGTGGGTGTCGAAGACCTGTCGACCTTTTCGATCGGTTTCGAAGATGCCGGTGGCGAGCGCGGTGACGAGTTCCAGTACTCTGACCTGATCGCCAAACACTACGGCACGCGCCATCATCAGTTGCGCATTCAAGAAAGCGAGATTATCGAACAATTGCCAGCGGCCTTCCGGGCCATGAGCGAGCCGATGGTCAGCCATGACTGCATCGCCTTTTATCTGTTGTCCCGCGAAGTCGCCAAACACTGCAAAGTGGTCCAGAGCGGCCAGGGCGCGGATGAGCTGTTTGCCGGTTACCACTGGTATCCGCAGGTCGATGGTGCAGCCGACCCGGTTGCCGCTTACCGCGCAGCATTCGTTGACCGCAGCTATGAAGAGTACGCCGCCACCGTACAGCCGAAGTGGCTGGTCGATCACGACGCTGCGGGTGAGTTCGTGCGTGACCACTTTGCCCGGCCAGGTGCCGAGGCGGCAGTGGATAAAGCGTTGCGGCTCGACAGCACAGTGATGCTGGTCGATGACCCGGTCAAGCGGGTCGACAACATGACCATGGCCTGGGGTCTGGAAGCCCGTACCCCGTTTCTTGACTATCGCCTGGTCGAACTGTCGGCACGAGTACCGGCGCGCTTCAAGCTGCCTGACGGCGGCAAGCATGTCCTCAAGGAAGCGGCCCGCCTGGTGATTCCGGCCGAGGTGATTGACCGCAAGAAGGGTTATTTCCCGGTACCGGGCCTCAAGCACTTGCAGGGTAATACCCTTAACTGGGTGCGCGAGCTGCTGCTCGACCCGAGCCAGGATCGCGGCCTGTTCAACCCGGCAATCATCGACACGTTGCTGACCAACCCCAAGGACCAGCTCACCCCGCTGCGCGGCTCCAAGCTGTGGCAACTGGCAGCCCTGAACCTGTGGCTGAGCGAACAAGGACTCTGATCGATGAAACCCCATGCAACGGCTTACAGCCAGCGACTGTTGCGGCGCCAGTCGCCGTCCTACGAACGCCTGCAGGCGCGCTTGGCCGAAGACGGCGGCCAGCCGGACAGCGAGCCACTGGCCCTGCATTGCGGTTGGGGGCGGCTGCTGATCGGCCACACCTACCCGGAGCCGGCGGCGCTGGCCCAGGAGCTGCTCAACGAAAAATCCGGCGAGCGCGATATCGCGCTGTATGTGGCTGCGCCGCAGCAGGTGCTGGCCCAGGCGCCCCAGCAGTTATTTCTTGATCCGTCCGACACGCTGCGCCTGTGGTTCAGCGACTACCGGCAGGCGCATCGGGTGTTTCGCGGTTTCCGGATTCGTCGGGCCCAGAGCGAGGCCGACTGGCAGGCGATCAACAACCTGTACCTGGCTCGCGGCATGCTGCCGATTGATCCTGAGCTGCTGACCCCACGCCATCAAGGCGGCCCGGTGTACTGGCTGGCCGAAGACGAAGGCAGTAACGCGATCATTGGCAGTGTCATGGGGCTTAATCACCTCAAGGCGTTCAACGACCCGGAAAAGGGCAGCAGCCTGTGGTGCCTGGCGGTGGACCCCAACTGCAGCCGTCCGGGTGTCGGCGAAGTGCTGGTGCGCCACCTGATCGAGCACTTCATGAGCCGCGGCCTGAGCTACCTGGACCTGTCGGTGTTACACGACAACCATCAGGCCAAGGCGTTGTACGCCAAGCTGGGCTTTCGCACCCTGCCGACCTTCGCCATCAAGCGCAAGAACGGTATTAACGAAGCGCTGTTTCTCGGTCCTGGTCCGCAAGCAGAGTTCAACCCCTATGCGCGGATCATCGTCGAGGAAGCGCATCGGCGGGGTATCGATGTGCAAGTCGATGATGCCGATGCCGGGTTGTTCACCCTCAGTTACGGTGGCCGTCGAGTGCGTTGCCGCGAATCGCTCAGCGACCTGACCAGCGCCGTGAGCATGACCTTGTGCCAGGACAAGAGCCTGACCCATCGCGCCTTGAAAGCCGCTGGCTTATGCCTGCCCGCCCAAGTGCGCGCCGGCAGCGCCGACGACAACCTGGCGTTTCTCGAAGAGCATGGCCGGATCGTGGTCAAGCCCCTCGACGGCGAGCAGGGCCAGGGCGTGGCAGTGGACCTGCGCAGCATCGAAGAAGTACAGCAAGCCATCGAGCGGGCCCGGCAGTTCGATACCCGAGTCATTCTGGAAAGCTTCCACGAAGGCCTGGACCTGCGCATTGTGGTGATCGGCTTTGAAGTGGTTGCAGCGGCGATCCGCCGCCCCGCAGAGGTGGTCGGTGACGGCCGCCATACCATCAAGCAGTTGATCGAAGCCCAGAGCCGCCGCCGCGCGGCGGCAACCGGCGGAGAAAGCCGGATCCCCATGGACGAGGAAACCGAACGCACAGTGCGCGATGCCGGTTTCGCTTACGACGATATCCTGCCCATGGACCAGCGCCTGGCCGTGCGCCGCACCGCCAACCTGCACACCGGCGGCTGCCTGGAAGATGTCACAGCGATCCTTGACCCGGTGCTCAGCGACGCCGCCGTGCGTGCGGCACGGGCACTGGACATTCCGGTGGTCGGCCTGGACCTGATGGTGCCTGCCGCCGACCAGCCCGAGTATGTGTTCATCGAGGCCAATGAACGGGTCGGCCTGGCCAATCATGAACCACAACCCACCGCAGAACGCTTTGTCGATCTACTCTTTCCCCATAGCCTTCCAGCTCATAGTTGAAACACAGCTACAAGCATCAGATTACAAGCTGCAAGCCATATCCACTCCGGCTTGCAGCTTGTAGCGTGTAACCAGTAGCTGCTCCAGAGGAGCCCTCCATCATGTCTAATGCAACCATCCCTGATCCGGATCTGAATTACCTGCAGAAAGTCCTGCTGGAAATGCTCGCGATTCCCAGCCCCACCGGCTTTACCGACACCATCGTGCGCTATGTCGCCGAGCGCCTTGAAGAACTGGATATTCCTTTCGAGTTGACCCGGCGTGGCACCATTCGCGCCACCCTCAAGGGCCGCAAGAGCAGCCCGGACCGCGCGGTGTCGGCCCACGTCGACACCATCGGCGCCTGTGTCCGCGAGGTCAAAGACAACGGCCGTTTGAGCCTGGCGCCGGTGGGCTGCTGGTCGAGCCGCTTTGCCGAGGGCAGCCGGGTCAGTGTGTTCACCGACACCGGCGTGATCCGTGGCAGCGTGCTGCCGCTAATGGCCTCCGGGCACGCCTTCAATACCGCCGTGGACCAGATGCCGGTCAGTTGGGACCATATCGAACTGCGCCTGGATGCTTACTGTGCGACCCGCGCCGACTGCGAGTCGCTAGGTGTGGGCATCGGTGACTATGTCGCCTTTGACCCGCTGCCGGAGTTCACTGAAAGCGGCCACATCAGCGCCCGCCACCTGGACGACAAAGCCGGTGTAGCTGCCCTGCTGGCATCGCTCAAGGCGGTGGTCGACAGCGGTCTGGAGCCGGTGATCGACTGTCACCCGCTGTTCACCATCACCGAAGAAACCGGCACCGGTGCGGCCGGCGCACTGCCTTGGGACGTCAGTGAGTTCGTCGGTATCGATATCGCGCCGGTCGCGCCCGGCCAGCACTCCAGCGAACATGCGGTCAGTGTGGCGATGCTCGACTCCGGCGGCCCGTATGACTATCACCTGTCGCGCCACTTGCTACGGCTGGGCGCCGAGCAGGAGCTGCCGGTACGCCGCGACGTGTTCCGCTATTACTTCAGCGATGCCCATTCGGCGATTACCGCCGGCAATGACATCCGCACCGCGCTGATCGCGTTCGGCTGCGATGCCACCCACGGCTACGAGCGCACCCACATCGACAGCCTGGCGGCGCTGAGCAAACTGCTGAGCGCCTACATCCTCAGCCCGCCGGTATTCGACAGTGACGCGCAACCGGCCAAGGCCTCGCTGGAAAGCTTCAGCCACCAGCTGGAGCACGACACCCAGATGGAACCGGAAACCCGCGTGCCGCCGGTCGATAGCCTGATCGGCCAGGGTCGCGAAAGCAGCTGAGCCGGCCTGGCTGCCGCAGGGCATGCATCCTGCCGGGTGCATAACCTGCGGCCCTGCACTATCATCCCCGGCCCTGCCGCGAGAGCCACCCATGCTGATTCCCTTTGAGCAACTCGAACCCGACACCCTGACCCGCCTGATCGAAGACTTCGTGACCCGCGACGGCACCGATAACGGCGACGACACGCCGCTGCAGACCCGGGTATTGCGGGTGCGTCACGCCCTGAGCAAAGGCCAGGCCGTGATTTTCTTCGACATCGAGAGCCAGCAGTGCCAGTTGATGGCTCGCCATGAAGTGCCCAAAGAGTTGTTCGACTGAGCAATCCGGATAATCCCTGAGCCGCTCAGGCTGCCGGCGACTGTTGCTGCGGCTGCTCATCAGGTTCGGACAAGGTCTTGATAATGCGCCGGAACACTTCGGCGCGATGGATCTTGACGTGTTTGGGTGCGTCAAAACCGAAGCGCACCTGATTACCACTGACGCCCAGCACTTGCACGGTGATTTCGTCACCGATGGAAAAGGTTTCGCCTACTTCGCGTGTTAATACCAACATGTTTGTGCACTCTTGCAATCCCGTGAATGGGCAGAGTGCCGCGCGAGGCAGAGTGCTTCAATGTGGCGAAGTAAAATCAGCCATGTCCTGCACACTCGCCGGAATTAGCTGAAGGAAATAACCTACATTGCAGACGCAAAAGTCGTAATTACTGCATCGCTCAGCGTCTACGCCAACGTCGCCACACCAGGCTATAAGCCAGGGCGTTGATAACCAGCACCACGCTGCCAAGCCATAACTGGTGCTGCATCGTCAAACCCGCCGGATAGATCAGCGCGATCAAGTAATGCTCGACGAAACCGCCGTCATAACCCTGCTGGCCGGCCAGGCTGCGCAGGTGGTTTTCCAGTGGCGTGAGCGGGCAGTACAGGTGCAGAAACTCCACCGCCGCCCCCCAGGCCACCGCAGGCAGGTGGAGCACCGCCAGCCAGGGCTTGCGCAGCACCAGCAAACCGCCAAACAGCACAAACACGATGAACAGCAGGTGCACGACCAATACCGCATCGGCCGCCAGACGCATCAACATAACCCCTCCTTTTAATCGGCGGCGAATACGTCACCGGCCGCTGTAAGTTCAATCTTTCACTGCCGCGCACTCGCAGACTTTATACCGCCAGGAAAGTTGCAACTTTCAGACTGGGCTACCCGGTATTTTAACGAAGCTAATTTGTAAAAATATATTCAAAGCGCTTAGAACCTTTATTCAACGCCCAGAGTCGGATTATTCAAGAGGCCACGAGACATGACATCAAGGGTGTCATGAATTCCTCCGGCAATCTTGGCTCCCTTATATTGAAAGAAGGAACTCATCATGGGCATCAGTACAATTCTCATCATCATCCTGATCCTGCTACTGATCGGCGGCCTGCCAGTGTTCCCCCACTCGCGTAGCTGGGGTTACGGACCGTCGGGCGTGGTCGGGACCATTCTGGTCATTCTGCTGGTACTGGTGTTACTGGGCAGGATATGAATGCGCGGCTGGACATCGCGCCGACGGATGTTCAGCCACGCTAAAACCGGCCCCACAAAAAAGCAGCCTGACGGCTGCTTTTTTGTTGTCGCGGTTTAGCTGTCAATCAGTGCGATACCGCACCGCTGGCACCCAGACCGGTTTGCGAACGGACAAACTGTGGCACGAACAGCGCACGCTCATCCTCACCTGCCTTGGACTTGTCGGTGATCGAGAAGAACCAGATGCCCACGAATGCAATGGCAATCGAGAACAGCGCCGGGTACTCGTACGGGAAGATTGCTTTAGGGTTATGCAGAATCTGCACCCAGATGGTCGGGCCGAGAATCATCAGCACCACGGCGCTGATCAAGCCCATCCAGCCGCCAATCATGGCGCCACGGGTGGTCAGGTTCTTCCAGTACATCGAGAGCAGCAGCACCGGGAAGTTGCAGCTTGCAGCGATGGAGAATGCCAGGCCGACCATGAACGCGATGTTCTGGCTCTCGAAGGCAATACCCAGGATGATCGCAACCACAGCCAGCGCGATGGTGGTCATCTTCGACACGCGGATCTCGTCTTTCTCGTTGGCCTTGCCTTTCTTGATCACGCTGGCATACAGGTCATGGGAGACCGCCGACGCGCCTGCCAGGGTCAGACCGGCTACTACAGCCAGAATGGTGGCGAAGGCTACCGCAGAGATAAAGCCCAGGAACAGGCTGCCGCCCACGGCGTTGGACAGATGCACCGCCGCCATGTTGTTACCGCCGATCAACGCGCCAGCCGCGTCCTTGAACATCGGGTTGGTGCTGACCAACAGGATCGCACCAAAACCGATGATGAAGGTCAGGATGTAGAAGTAGCCAATGAAACCGGTGGCATAGAACACCGACTTGCGGGCTTCCTTGGCATCGCTGACGGTGAAGAAGCGCATCAGGATGTGTGGCAGGCCAGCCGTACCGAACATCAGCGCCAGGCCCAGCGAGAACGCCGAGATCGGGTCTTTAACCAGGCCGCCCGGGCTCATGATCGCCTCACCTTTAGGGTGCACGGCAACCGCCTGGGAGAACAGCTGGTTGAAGTCGAAGTTGACGTGTTTCATGACCATCAGCGCCATGAACGAAGCACCGGAGAGCAGCATCACCGCCTTGATGATCTGTACCCAGGTGGTCGCCAGCATGCCGCCGAACAGCACGTACAGGCACATCAGGATACCCACCAGGATCACCGCAACGGTGTAGTCCAGCCCAAACAGCAACTGGATCAGCTTGCCGGCACCGACCATCTGCGCGATCAGGTAGAACGCCACCACCACCAGCGAGCCACACGCCGACAGGGTACGGATTTCCATCTGCTTGAGGCGGTAGGACGCCACGTCGGCAAAGGTGTACTTGCCCAGGTTACGCAGGCGCTCGGCAATCAGGAACAGAATGATCGGCCAGCCCACCAAAAAGCCGATCGAGTAGATCAGGCCATCGTAGCCAGAGGTGTAAACCAGTGCGGAAATACCCAGGAATGACGCCGCCGACATGTAGTCACCGGCAATCGCCAGGCCGTTCTGGAAACCGGTGATCTTGCCGCCGGCGGCGTAGTAGTCCGACGCCGAGTTGTTTTTCTTGGAGGCCCAGTAAGTGATGTACAGGGTGAACACCACGAACGCGACGAACATGACGATCGCCGGGACGTTGAGAGCTTGCTTCTGCACTGCGCCGGTGAGGGCGTCAGCCGCCATCAGTGCGGGTGCGAAAGCGGTCAGCGCAAGTGCCGCAGAGAGACGACGGATCATTGCTGAATCTCCTTGAGTACGGCGTTGTTCAGCTCGTCGAATTCACCGTTGGCACGGCGTACGTAGACGCCGGTCAGGATAAACGCGGTGACGATCAGGCCGACCCCGATCGGCATGCCCCAGGTCACCGTGGACGTTGCGCTCAGCTTGGCGCCCAGAATGTGGGGGCCATAAGCGATCAACAGGATAAAGGCGGCGTAGAGGCTGAGCATGATCGCTGAAAGAATCCAGGCGAAACGCTCCCTCTTGGCCACCAGCTCCTTGAACCTGGGGTTGTCTTGTATCTTTTGGTAGATGCTGTCGTTCATTGTTTTTGTCCTCGCAGCATAGGATGAGATGACACAGCTTCACTTTAGTCAGCTCTTGGAACGACTCCAGACGACCTTAGTATTAGAACGATATTAATTTGTGAGTCTGGAGCCAGGCGAGCTGCACCGGCCGCTGCGAAGCGGCGTCGGCAAATGTCAGGAAAGAGAGATTAGACAGATACCGGTTGCGCTGAGTACCGGCCGTATAAAACGCAAAACCACCCGACGAAGCGCGCCGGGTGGTTTTCGAAAAGGCGGCCCGCAGGCCGCAAAAGGGGAAGTAGTTGTTACTTGCCGGTCCAGGCCGCGACGCGGGCCGGGTTTTTCTCTACCCATTCCTTGGCAGCGACTTCAGGCTTGGCGCCTTCCTGGATGGCCAGCATCACCTGACCGATTTCGTCCTTGGACTCCCACTGGAAGTTTTTCAGGAACGCGACCACGTCCGGGGCTTTCTTTTCCAGGCTCAGGCTGCCGACGCTGTTGACCGTTTCAGCAGCGCCGTAGACGCCTTTAGGGTCTTCCAGGAAGCGCAGTTTCCACTTGGCGAACATCCAGTGCGGCACCCAGCCGGTAACGGCAATGGATTCATTGCGTTTTACCGCACGGGTCAGCTCGGCGATCATCCCGGCACCGGAACTGGCCTGCAGTTTATAGCCGTCCAGAGCGTAGTCCTTGATGGCCTGGTCGGTCTTGAGCATGACCCCGGCACCGGCATCGATACCGGTAATCTTGTTCTTGAAGGAGTCGTCAGTCTTGAGGTCTGCGATGCTCTGGGCTTTCACGTACTCAGGAACAATCAGGCCGATGCGGGCATCCTTGAAGTTCGGACCGTAATCCACCACCTGCCCTTTGTACTTGGCGATGTACTCGCCATGGGTGCCTGGCAACCACGCCGAGAGCATCAGGTCGAGTTTGTCAGTGGCCACCGCCTGCCACATGATCCCGGCCGCGACCGACTGCAGTTTGACGTCATAACCGAGCTTCTGCTTGAGCACCTCGGCGGCCACGAAGGTGGTGGCGACACTGTCAGACCAGCCTTCAACGTAGCCAATACTCACTGTCTTGGTTTCAGCAATGGCCAGCGTGGAGCTGGCGGCCAGTACCAGAGCGGCACCCGCCCCCAGAATTTTGCGCATATTCATCATTACTTCCCCGGTAGAGTCCTTGCACCGACCAGCGTCGGGCATTTTTGACGTTGTTTTTCTCAGGACTGCCCACCACGCCCGAATATGGGGCGATGCGCACCCTCCACGTTTCAATAACTCTTGCCGGCAACGGCGCTCACCGCTGCGGCCCATTGATAATCTGCCCCCCCTGCAAAGCGACATGATCTGCCAGCGACCCCTGGCAAGCGGTAAACGACATCACACCGCCATCAACGACATGCACACCAAAATCACGACACCTCAATTGGTTGGCAACTGAAAACCATCCTTAGTGATGCCCCTGCATGGCAGTAGCCGCGCGATTGGCCACTCACCTGAAAATATCGCCAGCGCACCCATTCAGGGCGTCGGTGGAGGGAACACAATGTGTTACCGATACGGGCTCCATGCTGACCCGCAGCGGGTAACACGGGAACACATCGACCCGATGCCGATGCGCAGACTTTCCTGAAAAATCGCAAGCCATTGATTTATAAGGATATTAAAAAGTTGGCATGGGTAGTGCTTTATCTCCTGCACAACAAGAACAAGAAAAACGGCAGCAACCTAATAAAAACAAGACGTACGGATCTGACATAACAAGAACAACACGGGCAGAGACGAAGCCAACAGATTTTTTTGAAGTAGATTCAGCTCCACCGGGTCTTTTGCAAAAGACCACGCAACCAGGCACAGAACAATAAAACTACCTTGAGGTAGCACAGAACTGGTTGGATCGCACTGCTGTGCAGGCAGTCGATTGAAGCGAGTCAGCGCTCAAAAAAATACGTTTGCTCTTGACCTCCATTGAGGTCGCATGAAATGCAGTGAAGGGTGGCCCAACAAAAACAACAACACACCACCCTACAAAAATAAAAAGAGCACGCGACACGACTCAAAAGGGAGCCCATGGCTCCCTTTGTGCTATCTGGCCTTTCACACCTCCCCAACGCGGCAAAGCCGACCTGCATCGCAATTACTACGCTAAAAAGCGCACATTCCTACATGCCTGACTTGACGAAAGGTGTATCGTTTCACCGCCGTTACATGGGCGTTTCAAAAAACGCAGTCAGTTTTTAGAGATGCCCAGAAAGGATCGCGCGCAGGTACGGCACTTTGGCACTATGTCGACGGTCATAGCCTGCGTACCTTTTCTGTACCTCATTCCCAAGGGATTTAGTCATGCTCCGTCTCCTGCGCTTAGCTGCAGTCCTGGGTGGTCTCTGCCTGAGTGCAGCCGCCCTGGCTAAAAACGTCGACCCGGCCACTTATGGCTATCCGCTGACTAACCCATTCGAAGCGACCATCGCCACCACCCCGCCTGATCTGCGTCCGGATCTGCCGTCCGACGACGACATCGATCAGGACGATTTCTATCTCAACCTGCATCCAGAGCGCGAGTTCACCCTGCCTGACAATTTCTGGGCGGTGAAAAAACTGCGTTATCGTCTGGCCCGCCAGGATCATGCGGCGCCGCTGATTTTTCTGATTGCCGGCACGGGCGCGGCGTATAACAGCACCCTCAACGAATACCTCAAGAAGCTGTATTACGGGGCGGGCTACCACGTTGTGCAATTGTCGTCGCCGACCAGCTACGACTTCATGAGCTCGGCTTCGCGTTATGCAACGCCAGGGCTCTCCAAAGAAGACGCTGAAGACCTGTATCGGGTGATGCAAGGCGTTCGTGCCCAGCACGCTGACTTGCCGATTACCGACTTCTACCTGACCGGTTACAGCCTGGGCGCGCTGAATGCTGCGTTCGTCAGCCACCTGGACGAAACCCGGCGCAGCTTCAACTTCAAGAAGGTGCTGCTGCTCAACCCGCCGGTCAACCTCTACACCTCGGTGAGCAACCTCGACAAGCTGGTGCAGACCCAGGTCAAGGGCATCAACAACACCACCACCTTCTATGAACTGGTGCTGGCCAAGCTGACCCGCTATTTCCAGCAAAAAGGCTACATCGACCTCAACGATGCACTGCTTTATGACTTCCAGATGTCCAAGGAACACTTGAGCAACGAACAGATGGCCATGCTGATCGGCACCTCGTTCCGTTTCTCTTCCGCCGACATCGCCTTTACCTCGGACCTGATCAACCGCCGCGGCCTGATCACCCCGCCGAAGTTCCCGATCAGCGAAGGCACCAGCCTGACCCCGTTCCTCAAGCGCGCCATGCAGTGCGACTTCGACTGCTACATGACCGAGCAGTTGATCCCCATGTGGCGTGCCCGCACCGATGGCGGCAGCTTGCTGCAACTGGTCGACCAGGTCAGCCTCTATTCGCTCAAGGACTACCTGCACAACAACAGCAAGATCGCCGTCATGCACAACGCTGACGACGTGATTCTGGGCCCTGGCGACCTGGGCTTCCTGCGCCAGACTTTCGGCGATCGCCTGACCGTTTATCCTTACGGCGGTCATTGCGGCAACCTCAACTACCGCGTCAACAGCGACGCCATGCTGGAGTTCTTCCGTGGCTAAACGTCATTTACTGCTTGCCGCCCTGCTGGCTGCCGGTATGGCCCAGGCGGCCGACCAGACTGAAATATCCCACGCCACCAAGGACCAGGCCACGGTGGTGCGCAACTACGACGAAGACGGCTTCACCCAGCCGCTCAAGTCGCTGAAGTTCAACCCCGGCCTGGACCAGCGAGAGTTCGAGCGTGCCTCGACCAACGCCCTGGAAGTCTATGACCCGCTGGAGTCGTGGAACCGCCGGGTCTGGCATTTCAACTATCGCTTCGACGAGTGGGTATTCCTGCCGGTGGTCGACGGTTACCGCTACATCACGCCAGGTTTTGTGCGCAGTGGCGTAAGCAACTTCTTCAGCAACCTGGGCGACGTGCCCAACCTGCTCAACAGCATGCTGCAGTTCAAGGGCCAGCGCTCACTGCAAACCACCGGGCGCCTGCTGCTCAACACCACCATCGGTGTGGCCGGCCTGTGGGACCCGGCGACCATGATGGGCCTGCCCAAACAGAGCGAGGACTTCGGTCAGACCCTGGGCTTCTATGGCGTGCCGGCCGGCCCGTACATCGTCCTGCCGCTGTTCGGCCCATCCAACCTGCGTGACACCGGCGGCCTGATCTTCGACGTGGCGGCTGAGTCGCAGATCAACTTCCTCAACGTCGCCCAGGTCAGCAGCGACCACCCGGAAATCGTGATTCTGCGCGGCATCGACAAACGCTACGTAACCAGCTTCCGCTACGGCCAGATGAACTCGCCGTTCGAGTACGAGAAAGTGCGTTATGTGTACAGCGAATCACGCAAGTTGATGATTGCCGAGTAAGGCGCGCAGTAACGACAAAGGCCAATCCGGGTGACCGGGTTGGCCTTTTTACTGCGTCGTTCATCCGTGTCGACTGCCTTCAGGAGTCATTGGCTTTGTGCAACCTCGAAGGGGCAGCACCATGGCGATTAGCGCCTTGCGAACCTGGAAAAAACATCATAAGCCAAAGTATCAATGGCCCAGCCACAGGAACCAGACTGATCAATATCCACCACCCGCTTTTATCCAGGTCATGTAAACGCCGCACAGTCAAAGCAAGATTGGGCAAAACGTTGAGTAGAATGAAAAGTTCTACCACCTGCTCAGGGAGCTGGGTGGCGCTATCAAACACCAGATAAACCAGCCCACCCAAAATCGTCAACAGGAAAACCGAGTAATAAACAAACTCTCTGACACTCGAACGCCCGTCAAAGTCAAAGGCCTTTGTGTAGACCTGAATAACTTCTTTCATCGTGCACCTTTACTATCTGGACAGATTAATCAACTGGAGAGCTGCCAGACTCAGCGGCGCAGTCTGTACAGAAGCTTGCAACTCAACTTTCACGGACAAATACATGACATCCCAAAACGTCATGCCGATCCGTCAAGGCGAGTTACGCACGTTTCCTGACCGCTCTGCACTTTGCTCTCGGCAGCCTTAGACCTGCGTGGGCAAGGCCCATAGCTGTTCACGCCTACCGACCCGGATGACAGACACAGCATCAACAGAAACAAAGGCCCATAAAGCGGAATGAAGGTGACCAAAAACCACAGCCCGTTGAAATCGGCATCGTGAAGTCGCCGATACGTGATGGCCAGACCGGGTACTAAATTGAGGGCGATGAATCCAGCCGTCACTCCCCCCAGTTGAACACTGCCCCTCACGATCCTCGAATCACTCTCAAACATAAAAAGAGCGATCACCCCTGCCGTATAAAAGAGCTGGTAATACAAAAAATTCCGTCGCCGGGTACGTCCTCTGAACTGCAACATATCGCGACAGGCGATGAGCATCATTTTCACGGGTTGAGTTCCCTGCCGGGCCAAATTCTGCCGACGCACTCATCACAAATGAAAGTCAGGCGCCCCCTGACACGCCAGATATTTCAAGCGGGTGGCAATCCGTAATAGTTCTCCCTCGGTTCTCCTTTTTCGAGAAGCATCCATGCACAGAGAACAAGACCTGCGAACGGCAGCAACCAAGCCAGGCTGACCCAGGCACTACAGCCAATGTCATGAATACGACGTGCAAGCAAGGCGGGTAAAGGCGCCAGGATATAGATCATCAGCAACTCGACCTGCCATACCAGGTCAGACCCTGGCGCCAACAATCTGATCTGCAGATACAGGTAGAAAATAACGCTAAACGATATCAAGAAAGAGAAAAGCTCTTTGCGATTCGAACGCCCCTTAAAATCCGGCCGTCTAAAAAAATAAGATACGTGCCCCATTAACATTGCATTGCCCCTAAGCAGTCTTCGACGCAAATTTATCGTCAAGCCCAAGCCACGGATGCAAGACAGTACTTCCTATAACGTAGGAAACGTCTGAGCTGATGCCCGCTGAAAAACGTAGCGTAGAGCTATGCCAGCAGACTCATCAAACATACTGATAATTTATAAAGAAATTTTGAGCCTTTCAATCGATAAATACAATATACAATTTAGCCAAGTTCATTTGCACCACACGGAGCGCCACTCATGACCACATTTCGCAAAGTCCTGTCGATCCACACTGGCCAGCCCGCTTCCGACGGTGCCGGGGTCAAGCTGACTCGCGTGTTTGGCGGCCCTGGGGTGGAGCAGTTCGACCCGTTCCTGATGCTCGACGAGTTCGGCTCCGACCAGCCCGACGACTATATCGCCGGCTTTCCGCCGCACCCGCACCGCGGCTTCGAGACCGTTACCTACATGCTTGAAGGGCGGATGCGCCACGAAGACCACATGGGCAACGTCGGCCTGTTGCAAGGCGGCGGCGTGCAGTGGATGACCGCAGCCCGCGGCATCATCCACAGCGAGATGCCGGAGCAGGAGCAAGGCGTGATGCGCGGCTTTCAGTTGTGGCTGAACCTGCCGGGCAAAAACAAGTTGATGGATGCCAGTTATCAGGACATCCAGCCAGAACATATTCCACGCCTGACCACCGCCAATGGCATTGAGGTGGTGGTAATCGCCGGCCAGTTTGACGACGGTCAGATGCAACAGGCCGGCGCCGTACAGCGCCCGGACACCGAGCCGCAGTATTTCGACCTGCACCTGCCGGCCGGCGCCAGCATCAGCCCCCTGCTGCCAGACGGGCATCGGGTGTTGCTCTATGTGTATGAAGGTGAAATCGAGGTAGGCGGTTGCCCGCAGGCAGTGGCCGCCAGCCGCCTGGTGCGTCTGGGAGAAGACGGCGAACTGCGTATTCAAAGCGCTGCCGGAGCCAGGGTATTGCTGCTTGCCGGTAAGCCTTTGCATGAGCCAATCGTGCAGTACGGGCCGTTCGTGATGAACAGCCGCGAAGAGATCGAACAGGCCCTGCGTGATTTCCGGGATGATCGGCTGACGGCTTGAACAAGACCGGTGAGCAGTGCGCCGTCACGCACAATTTCACTGGAATCGGGCTTTTCAGCAGATGCTGAAATAGCCTGTTCCAGTGAAAATCTCACATGACCCGCTCGAACAGGTTAACCCCCGGTGTCGCCTCACGCGGGCCGATATCACGCCAGCCATTGCGCTGGTAAAAACGCAGCGCCGGAAGGTTGTCCGGGCTCGCCGACAACTGCAGGGTCGTGCACTGCCGCTGGCGAAAGAACGCGATCGCCCGATCATGCAACTGCTGGCCCAGGCCCAGATGACGGTAAGGCTCAGTGAGATAGAACAGATGCACATAGCCCAGCGCCGGCTGCGGCTGGTTCAACTCCAGTTGCCCGACGATCTCGTCGCCCTGCCAGACATGCATCATGCTGCCCGGCAGCGCCTGCGAGCGCTGCGCCAGCCAGTCCAGATAACGCCCCGCCCCCTGCCCGTCTTCGCCATGCAGCGGCAGCGTCGTGCCTAGCGCCAACTGGAACACATCCTCACGAAAGCGCACGCACAGGTCGGCGTGACGGTCGAGGTCGATGGGGTTGAATTGGAGGGGTATGGGAGCATCCATGGCAGTTCCTTGTATTCAACTCCGGGTCAGTTCAGTGTAAGGGCTTGCAGGCGAACAAGCCTGTCATGACGGTACAGGCATTTGAAGAACGCCTGATCTATAAAGTGCCAAACAGTCTGTAGTCCATTTCTGAATTTTTCCGGATCACCGGACACCCTCTATTCACACGCGGGACGTCTGACTACCCTGCCCGACACTCGCTGCAAATTCAGCGAGCCGGGTTTGGCGACCCGGTCTTCAGATGGTGCAACAGCTCCAGACAAGTTGCGGGTATAGTCACGCCCGCAGCCAAGTGTCATGGCGGCTGTGCGTCGGAGACCTTAAGGTCTGCTGGGTTTTGCCTTCTGTCCCGGTTCGCCAGCCCTCGCACAGCTGCCACCATTATCGTCTGGCGACGATTTTGGGCAGTTCCACCACAGTTGGAGATCGCCCATGCACTTACTCAATACCTGTCCACCCTGCCCCGAACACTTCGACGCAGAGCCCTTTTTCCGCCATCACCGCCGTCTGCGCACCATCCGCCATGACAGCCAGGCCTGGTTCTGCCTGGCAGATCTGGCCCGCCTGATGGGCAAGCGGCTCGACGAACGCAATACTCTCAAACTCGACCACGACCAGCGCCGCATGGTCTGGCTCAACTCCCACGGACTTTACGAACGCAGCCTGATGATCAGCGAGTCCGGCGTCTTCGCCCTGTTGATCCACCACTACGTCCCGGAGAACCGCAGCCTGCGTCAGTGGTTGACCCACGAAGTCCTGCCCGAACTGCACCGGCGTGCCGAACGCATGCTTGAAGAACCGAGCATCAATCGCCTGGAATGGCTGGGCCATACTTTGCAGTTGCTGCAATGGCGCAACGATTCATGGGTGCGCTGGCAGGACATGCCGCACTTGCTGGCCGAGGTGCCGAAGCCGATGGGGTTGTGGCAGAGGTTGATGGTGAAGTTTGGTTTCAAAGACGAATCCATGAAGTTCTGAGGGCTTGACCGACCCTGATCCCGGCGTTGTTCTGTAGGCCGATTCTGATTTTCTGGAATCGGCCTGTGTCGGACTGTGTGGCAGGTGTCAGTGAGGTTAAAACGATGACTACTATTTTCCGGCGACCTCCATAACAGCGGGCTTAGCATGGACTCGTTTCAGAAAGACTCATCCTATCTGTCCAACAAATGAAGTCAGGCAGAGCAGCGCGCATGACCATAATCCATTCATCGGACACGAACAAAGACATTACCAAGCTGGCGCGAAAAGTCCCTTCCTTCAGGTGGGGGATGAAAGCGCCACCGCGAAGCGGTCATAGGGGTTAAGATCCATAAAACCGCCCTATCCTATGTTTCATGACTGAAATGAAAGCGACCAAAACCCTCAAGATTCGAGTGCGAGACAAGCACGCAGCGCAGCTGCGTGAAGCGTCTCGCGCTGTGAATTTTGTGTGGAACTACGTAAACGAGTTGAGCAGTCGCTCGATTCGTGAGCGTGGTCGTTTTCTGTCGGCGTTCGACATTCACAAGTACACCAACGGGGCCAGCAAAGACCTGGGACTGCACAGCCAATCCGTGCAGGCTGTTGCCGACGAATATGTCACACGGCGCAAGCAGTTCAAAAAGCGCCAGCTCCGCTGGCGCTGCTCGGGCGGCGCCCGGCGCAGTCTGGGTTGGCTGCCCTTCAAGGTCGGCGCTGCTGTCTGGAAAAACGGCCAGGTCGTCTTCAACAGACAGCCCTTCAAGGTCTGGGACAGCTACGGCCTGGCGGGCTTTAAATTCAGATCCGGTAGCTTCAACGAAGACACCCGTGGACGCTGGTATTTCAACGTCGTGGTCGAGGTCGACCGGCAGTTATCGCCAAGCCAGGACGCAGTGGGTATCGACCTCGGACTGAAAACCACGGCCACCTGCAGCGACGGTCATCGCCTTGAAAGCGGCAGGTTCTACCGGGATCTGGAGAGCGCCCTGGGCACGGCCCAGCGTGCCGGCAAGAAGGCTCGTGTACGGGCGATTCACGCCAAGATTGCGAACCGCCGCAAGGATTGCCTGCATAAGTTCAGCAACGCGCTGGTCGCGCGTTGTGGCGTCATTGTGGTGGGCGATGTGAACTCACTGAAACTCGCGAAAACCAGGATGGCCAAGTCGGTGCTGGACGCCGGCTGGGGCCAATTGAAAACCATGCTGGAATACAAATGCGATCACGCAGGCACGGTTTTCAAGGTTGTCAGCGAGAGAAACACCACCCAAACCTGTTCGAGCTGCAAGCAATTGCCGGACTCGAGGCCCAGAGGTATCGCAGGGCTTGGAATAAGGGAATGGACTTGTTGTGGGTGTGGTGCCACCCACGACCGCGACGTCAACGCCGCAAAGAACATTCTCGCGCTCGGGCATGAGCGTCCAGTTGTGGGAATCCCCGCCCTTTAGGACGGGGAGGATGTCAACGAGTTTCTGAGCATGTTCCTGGAAGATCCAAACCCTGACGTACTCTTCAGAGTTTTTCAGGAAATCGCCAAGGCTCACGAAAAGTCACGGCTTGCGCAGGACTCAAGTATCGGCCGCGCCTGACCGGTCTGCCATGACCCGCCGACCAAGCGGACCATAAGCCATGCTCATCTACAGCCGCGCAGCCGACATCCCAGCCGCCCCATTCGGAAACAACTGGTGAGTCAGTTCACCAATCTTGGCCTCGGCATTGATGAACTTCGAGAAGGCCATGCCGCCACTGCGCGAGTCGTATTCAGCCTGCCCCACTTGTACGCCGTGCTGAAACACGCGGATGTCGGCATAACTCATGTAGATCGTGAAATCCCAACTCCAGCGACCGATATAGGTCGTCGACAGCGGACAAACTGCGGGGTTGCTGTTGGCTGCGAGTTGACGGATCTGGAAACCTTTCTCGCGCAGCAGGCGCTCATAGCTGGCCTGAAAACCTGGGCGCAGGCCTTCTGCCGGAATCATGCAGATCACCGGCTCCATTGCCGCAGACAAGGACACCGGGGTCACGGTCTGCTTGATGCTGCAACCGCTCACCAGCAAAGCTGCAAAAAGGGTCAGGGACAGGGACAAACAGCGCATACGACCTCCATGCCGAAATTGAGGGGCGCGAGGTTAACACGGCAGGCTGACCACTGCCGCACAACGAGCATTTGCTCCACCCGCCCTGGCGCGCATAAGATGCGAACAGTTCCCAAAGAGTACTTGCTCTCATGTCAACCTTGGACGACGCCTACTCACAGCAGGTGCTGGGCTATTACACCGCTCATCACGGCTGGATTCATGCCTGGCTGAACAAGCGCCTGGGCAATGCCAGCGATGCGGCGGACCTGGCCCATGATGTGTTCGTGCGCTTGCTGGCCCGGCCACGGCAGTTCGACAGCGACAGCCATGCACGGGCCTATTTGCACACCATGTCGCGGCATGTATGCGTGGACTTCTGGCGGCGCCGCGAGGTAGAGCATGCATGGTTCGAGGTGCTGGCCAGCAGACCGGAAACCTACGCGCCCTCGGAAGAGCATCGGGCGGTGATTCTCGAAGCGCTGCAACAGGTCCACACCATGCTCGCCAAGCTGCCGCCCCGAGTGGCCGAGGCTTTCTTGCTGGCGCAGCTCGATGGCCTGACCTACCGCAAGATCGCCGAGCAACTGGGCGTCTCGCAACGCACGGTGACCAAATACCTGGCCCAGGCCATGTTCCAATGCCTGTTGCTGGAAGTAGAGCTGGATGAAGCCCTCGTCTGAATCACTGGACCACGCCGTTCTCAAACAGGCTGCGCACTGGTACGCGCGGTTGCAGGCCGAGAACGACCCGCACCTGCACGCTGACTGGCAACGCTGGCATGACCAGCACGACAGTCACCGGCGTGCCTGGCAGTATGTCGAGCGGATCAGTGCGCGCTTCTCGCCCCTGCAAGGCGAGCGCGACACTGCACGGGCCACGTTGGCCGGGGCGCGGCAAGTACGGCAGAGCCGGCGTAATCTGTTGCTGGGCCTGGCGCTGTTCGGCGGTGCAGCGCTGCTGGCGCGGCTCGGCTGGCGACCGCTGGAACAGAACCTGCTGGCCTGGCGTGCCGATCAGCGCACTGCCGTGGGTGAAGTTCGCGCCCTGCGCCTGGATGACGGCACACGCCTGTGGCTCAACAGCGACAGCGCCCTGAACATCGCTTACACCGCCCAACAGCGGGTGTTGCAACTGGTGCGCGGCGAAGTGCTGATCGACACTGCCATGGATCCTCGCCCGTTTTTCGTCGACACTGCCGAAGGCCGCTTGCAGGCACTCGGCACGCGCTTCAGTGTGCAGCAGGAAACCACCGACACCCGGCTGAGTGTGTTCGACGGCGCGGTAGCGATTCGTATGGGCGACAGCGCCAGCATCGCCGCCGTGGTCAACGCCGGCCATGAACGGCGCTTCAATCGCGAACAACTGGGCACCGAACAACCGGTCAACGCCGGCCGGCAAAGCTGGAGCCGTGGCATTCTGCAAGCCGACAACCAGCCGCTGGCCGACGTCATCGCCGAACTGCGGCGCTATCACCACGGGCATATCGGCGTCGCACCAGAAGTCGCCGGGCTCAAGGTAGTGGGCACCTTCCCGCAGGACGACCTGCCGCAGACCCTGAGCATGTTGAGCAGCGCGCTGCCAATCCGCGTGGAGCAAACCTTGCCTTGGTGGATCAGTCTGGAAGCCATACATTGAACGTCATTTGAAAATTATTTTCATTCAGGTGTTCCTCTTTCGGCGGCTCATCCGAATTAGCTGAAAACAACCCACACACCATCAGCTAACAGGACCACCCATGTACCGCTTGCCCGCCGCCTCGTTACGCCCCCTGAGCCTGGCCATCGCCCTGGCTGTGCTCAGCCCGCTCAGCCACGCCGCCGAGCAGTACCGCCTGGAATCCGGGCCGTTGTCGACCCAACTCAACCGCTTCGCTGCCCAGGCCGGAATCTTCCTGGTCAGCGACGGCAGCCTGACCGAAGGCCAACAGAGCCGGGTGCTGGACGGCAGCTACAGCGTGGAACAGGCGCTGGCGATCCTGCTCGAAGGCAGCGGGCTGGAGGCGGTGAAGACCGGGGAGAAGCGTTACGAGGTACGGCCACGGGCAAACAGTACCGGGCTTGAGCTGTCGGCAGTGAGCATTTCAGGCAAGGCACCGGGGTCGATTACCGAGGGGACCGGCTCTTATACGACCGGGTCTACGAGTAGTTCGACGCGCTTGAACCTGACACCGCAGGAAACGCCGCAATCGGTGACGGTGATTACACGGCAGCGGATGGAAGATCAGAAGCTGGATGACTTGGCCGATGCGCTGGATGCCACAACCGGCATTGTGGTCAAACCTCTGGTTTACGGTGGCGATGCCCCCCAAATTCTTTCCAGAGGTTCAAGCATCAACAACTTCCAGATTGATGGTGTGCCCACCTCCTCGGCAATGGGCAACTACCTGCAAGCCACTGCCATGTATGACCGGATTGAAGTGGTGCGGGGTGCCACAGGTATCATGAGTGGTCTGGGCAAACCGTCGGCGACCATTAATATGGTCCGCAAGCGGCCAACCTTCGACCCCCAGGTATCCTTTACCGCCGAAGCCGGCAATTGGGACCGCTATGGCAGTGGCGTTGATGTCTCCGGTCCGATGACAGACAGCGGTAATGTGCGAGGACGCCTGGTTGCCGACTATAAGCATCAGCACGGCTGGACCGACAACTATGAACAAGAAAGGGTCACGCTGTACGGCATCAGCGAAATCGATTTGAGTGATGACACGCTGCTCACGCTCGGCTTTAGCAACATTGCCAAGAAAACCAATTCCCAGGCCGCGTTAATGCCAATGCTCTATAGCGACGGCAGCAAGATCGATTTAAAGCCTTCAGATATAAAAACGCCAGACTGGGCATTTTACGATCACGACCTCACCAGTTTCTTTGCTTCCATAGAGCACACGTTCGGCTCGGGATGGAGTATCAAAAGCGAGCTTTCCCACGCACGGTATGAATACGAAAGCCTCTATGCTACCTCTACGGGGGCTATCAACAAGAGCACGGGAGCCGGTGGACGCCTGCTAAGCCCCTATTGGGTCAATACGACAGAACAGGAAAACCTGGACACTTATCTGACCGGTCCGTTTTCACTGCTCGGACGCGAGCATGAATTCATTGGTGGTGTAACCCTGACAAACATCCACGCCGATGGCAGCAACTACACCATGGTCCCTTCGACCTACCTGATTCCCACTATTTTCACATGGGCCGATGACACACCAAAACCGCACTATAACAAGACAGGGAAAACTGACCGCCACGAGCATCAGTACAATGCCTACATGAGTTCCCGCTTCCACCTCACCGATAGCACAAGCCTACTGGTCGGCGGACGCCTGACAGACTGGAAAAACAACAATGACACCCTGACCCTGTCGACAGGCCGAGTAACCAAGAGCCGCAGCCGGGAAACAGGAATCTTCACCCCCTACCTTGGCCTTGTGCATGCTTTGAATGACACGTGGTCGCTCTATGGCAGCTACACCAAGATCTTCCAGCCTCAGGATTCGCTGGTCAGCCAATATGTAACTTCTCCAGAGCCGGAGGACGGTACCAGCATCGAGGCCGGTATCAAGGCCAGCTTTCAAGATGGCCGGCTCAATTCCAGCCTTTCGCTGTTCCGCACCAATCAGGACAATCTGGCGGTATGGAACAACGCCAGCAACGGCTACGAAATGTACAACAACACGGCAACCGAAGGTGCCGAACTCGAATTCAACGGCGCACTCGCAGAGGGTTGGAACTTCAGTAGCGGCTATGTCTACAGTGTGACCCGCAACGATGAAGACCAGCGGATTATCACCCGTGCACCACGGCACAGTTTCAAGACGTTCACGACTTATCGCCTACCGGGAGACCTGAGCAAGTTTACCGTCGGCGGTGGATTCAACTGGGAAAGCAAGACCGGCGATGACCTGAAGGTCATGCATCAAGGCAGTTATACCTTGGTCAATCTGATGGGCCGTTACGAGATCAACCAGCATCTTTCGGTCTCCGCCAACATCAACAACCTGTTTGACAAGGAGTACATCATCTCGGCCGGTGTGCGCGGCTCGTACGGCATGCCACGCAATTTCATGACCTCGCTGAAATACACCTACTGACTTGCAACACCCGCGCTACCTTTACAGATTTCTCATGCCGTCAGTCGGCATGGGAAACCTGTGACGAAAAAACCGTCAGCCATTCACTCACTCAACCAATGCGGTTTGCGAGGAAAACCGATGTGATAGACCAGCCCTTGCACAGATTCCTGCCGCCCTGCGACATCCACCATCGACAGGGTTTTCTCCAGACCGATAATCCAGCCTCTGGGCGAGTCGCTCAAACAACGATTGAGCAGCTCAATCTGCTGTTCACTGGCCTCGTCGATCTGAGGACCGGATGTTTCTGCCGTACCGATCACTATGCGCTTGACGAAGCGAATCTCTTTCAGGTCTGACATCGGCTATCTCCTTGGCGGGCTGTGCGCTGTGATCACAACGCTGACCACAGCATAAACCCATCATTCATGGTTCCGTTAACAGATGAAAGCGGAGTGCCACATCACACCAATGAGCCAACGGCCTGCTACAACGCCCTGCCCAAAAACCCCGCAGTCCGGCTTTCAGTACACCGCGCCACATCCCGCGGCACACCGCTTACCACCACCTTCCCGCCAGCATCCCCGGCACCGGGGCCGATATCGATCACCCAGTCACTCTGGGCCACCACCCGCATGTCGTGTTCGACCACCACCACGGTGTGCCCGGCATCCACCAGCCGGTTAAGTTGCACCAGCAGGCGGTCGATGTCTTGCGGGTGCAGGCCGTTGGTGGGTTCGTCGAGGACGTAGAGGGTCGCACCGCGGGCGTTGCGTTGCAATTCGGTGGCGAGTTTGATGCGCTGCGCTTCACCGCCGGACAGTTCGGTGGCCGGCTGGCCGAGGCGCAGGTAGCCCAGGCCGATGTCCTTGAGCACTTGCAGCGCGCGGCGTGGTGCGGCCTGTTCGGCAAACACCTCGTAGGCCTGGTCGACGGTCAGTTGCAGCACTTGCGCGATGTTCAGGCCATTCCAGCTGACGGTCAGGGTCTGCGGGTTGTAGCGGGCGCCGTGGCAGGTCGGGCATGGCGCGTAGACGCTGGGCATGAACAGCAGCTCGACACTGACGAAGCCCTCGCCTTCGCACTTTTCGCAGCGGCCCTTGGCGACGTTGAACGAGAACTGCCCGGCATCGAAACCCAGCGCTTTGGCTTGCTCGGTGGCGGCAAACAGTTTGCGGATGTGGTCGAACAGCCCGGTGTAGGTTGCCAGGTTCGAGCGTGGCGTGCGGCCGATGGGTTTCTGGTCAACCTGTACCAGACGCTTGAGGCCGTCGAGCCCGGCGCTGATCCGGCCGCCGGTGGTCTGTTGCGGTTCGTCCTCCAGGCTCTGCTCGGCAGCGTCGGTCGGCGCTTCGCTGTGCCCCAGGTGTGCACCGACCAGCTCCAGCAGCGCCTGGCTGACCAGGCTGGATTTGCCGGAGCCGGAAATACCGGTGACCGAGGTGAAGCAGCCCAGCGGAAAATCAGCGCTCAGGTCGTTGAGATTGTTGCGGGTGACGCCTTCCAGGCGCAGCCAGTCTTTGCCCACGCGCGGCGTGTGCCCAGCCTGGACGGCAGGGCTGAACAGGTAATGCCGGGTGCTGGAGGCCTCGACCTGCGCAAGGCCCGCTGGCGGGCCGCTGTACAGCACCTGGCCGCCCTGTTCGCCGGCGGCCGGGCCGACATCGATCAGCCAGTCGGCACGGCGCATGGTGTCCAGGTCATGCTCGACCACGTACACCGAGTTGCCCGCCGCCTTGAGGCGTTGCAGGGCTTCGAACAGCGCCTCGCTGTCGGCTGGGTGCAGACCGGCTGAGGGCTCGTCGAGCACGTAGATCACCCCGAACAGCTGTGAGTTGAGCTGGGTGGCCAGGCGCAGGCGTTGCAGCTCACCGGACGACAACGTCGGGGTGCTGCGCTCCAGCGCCAGGTAGCCCAGCCCCAGGTCGATCAGGGTGGTGATGCGTTCAAGCAGTTCCACAGCGATGCGCTGCGCGGCCAGGCGTTTTTCCATCGAAGAATCCGGCTCGTCCTGTTCCAGCCAGTCCGGCGCGTCGACCCGCTGCAGCAGCGCGGCCAGTTGTTGTAACGGCAGCTGCGACAGCGCCGCGATATCCAGCCCGGCGAAGGTGACGCTCAGCGCTTGCGGTTTGAGGCGTTTGCCCCCGCAGGACGGGCACGGGCTGGCGCGCATGTATTGCGCCACGCGCTTGCGCATCTGGGCACTCTGCGAATGCATGAAGGTGTGCAACAGATAACGCCGGGCGCCGCTGAAGGTGCCCTGGTAACTGGGTTCGAGCTTGCGCTTGAGGGCCTCACGGGTCTGCGCCGGAGTCAGGCCGGCGTACACCGGCACGGTGGGGGTTTCGTCGGTGAACAGGATCCAGTCGCGCTGCTGCCTGGGCAGGTCACGCCAGGGAACATCGACGTCGTAACCCAGGGTCACCAGAATGTCGCGCAGGTTCTGGCCTTGCCAGGCCAGCGGCCAGGCCGCGACCGCCCGCTCACGAATGGTCAACGACGGATCAGGCACCATCGACTGTTCCGTGACCTCATGCACCCGGCCCAAGCCATGGCACTGCGGGCAGGCGCCTTGCGGGGTGTTGGCCGAAAAATCTTCGGCATACAGCAGCGGCTGGCCGGCCGGGTAACGGCCGGCCCGCGAGTAGAGCATGCGGATCAGGCTCGACAAGGTCGTGACGCTGCCCACCGACGACCGCGCACTGGGGGTGCCACGCTGCTGTTGCAGAGCCACCGCCGGCGGCAGACCGTCGATGGCATCGACGTCCGGGACGCCGACCTGATCGATCAGCCGCCGTGCGTAAGGGGCTACCGACTCGAAGTAACGGCGCTGGGCCTCGGCATACAGGGTCGAGAACGCCAGTGACGACTTGCCCGAGCCGGAAACCCCGGTGAACACCACCAGGGCATCGCGGGGAATGTCGACATCGACGTTCTTGAGGTTGTGCTCGCGGGCACCGCGCACCCGGACGAAGCCTGAAAAAGCGGTCGATGGAGAAGCGGGCATCGGGGGTCCTTACTGCGACGGAATTTAAAAACAGTACTGTTCAGTCAGGCGCCCAAAGGCTGCGTCTGGCATGGCCCCTTCACGAGCAAGCTCGTTCCTACAGTGGCCCCCACAAAAGTTGTGGTGGTTATTCGAACGGTAGTGATTCGAAGGCTGAACGTTACTGTGGACCACTGCACCTTACCAAACGTTTACGGTTATCCACCAACACGCCGCTCAGGCCCTTTTGCTGGGTGTCGAACAGCACCAGCACGCCATCGATGCATTGAGCGATCTGGTTGGCCGGGGCCAGGCTGGCAGAATATTGCTCGCCGGGAATGGTTTTGAGCATGGTGTAGTCGTTGAGCAGCAGCGCATCTTCAGGCTTGGCGAAGTGCAGGTAGCCGTAGTACCCGAGGCAGGCGACGGTGCCGGCGATGCTGGCAACGCCAGTCAGGATGATGGGGATGAGGTTGCGTTCCTGGGTCATGGGTGTGCTCGAAAATGAGGTAACTTCTGTTTACCGGGCAATCACAGACAATTGCTCCGTGCCACCATGACAGTGTTTTGCCTGAACATCCCTGAGCGACATCAATAGCTCACGGCTTTTCAGGTGCGGGCGGATAGTTGGGGATTTCCCCCAGCCGGCGCAGGCCGTTGAAATGCTGGGGGTCGTCGAGGTAGCGCAGCAGCACCTGGCGCCAGGTCGGGTCGGCGAAGGTCTGTACATGGCCGCCGCGGGTCAATTGCAGCACCCGGGGCAAGGGCGCGGCTTTGTAAAGGGCCAGGCCGTTGTCCAGCGGCACGATATCGTCGTCCATGCTGTGGAACAACAGCATCGGCGTGCCCTTGAGCCGGGCGATGCTGTGGATGGCGCTGTCGCCGTCAGGGATGAACCACGACAACGGCCGCTTGAGCGGCCAGGTCAGCCAGGAGGTGCCAAGGGCATGGCGGGCCACTTCACGGTAGCTGGCCGGGACGCCATCGAGAATCAGCGCCTTGAGGCGGCTGCGTTGCTCTGGATGCTGCGCCAGATAATGCACGGCCAGCGCCCCGCCAATGCTTTGGCCCAATACGATACGCGGCTGGCCCTGGGTTTCTGGCGCGTTATCCAGCCAGGCAAAGGCGGCATCGAGATCCTGATAAATGGCCGGCAGGCTCGGCTCGCCTTCAGACAAACCATAGCCGCGATAGTCGAGCATCAGCACCTGATAACCCTGCTCCGGCAGCCACCAGCTGCCACCCAGGTGCCAGGCCAGATTGCCGCCGTTGCCATGCAGGTGCAGCACCGTGCCCTTGACCGGCACACCCGGTTTGGCCGGCAGCCACCAGCCGTGCAGGCGCGTGCCGTCGGCGGTGGTGAGGGTCAGGTCACGGTATTCGAGGCGGGCCTTGTCGGGGCTGAACGGCAGGCCGCGCTCGGGGTAAAACAGCATGCCGCTGCAACCGCCCAGGCACAGCAGCAGGACCACAATGCCGATCGCTTTCAAACTCACCATCCTTTGTCGTACGAGCGGATTCATCCGCGAAGCAGGTCCCGAACCCCTCCAGCTCAGAGGATGTTGGAATAATCTGCTTCGATCCGGTCCAGGCTCAAATGGTTCAGGAAGTTGGAGAAGCACATCCAGGCTGACAGGGCGTTCATGTCACGGAACTGATCAGGCAGGTATTTGGGCGCGACCACCAGGCCTTCATCCACCAGTTGGCGCAAGGTACGCATGTCTTCCAGGGTCGTCTTGCCGCAAAACAGCAAGGGCACCTGTTCGAGCTTGCCTTTGCGTACGGCCAGCTGAATGTAGTTGTAAATCATGATGAAGCCCTTGAGGTAGGACAGATCCTTGGTGAATGGCAGCCCGTTTGGCGTCGAGCCACGGAACACCCGGCTGGCGTTGCCATAGCTGTCGGCTTGGCTAAAGCCCTGTTCACGGTAGAAGTCGTACACCTGCAGGAAGTCCGCGCCCTCCTCGGCCATGTGAATGGCGCGGGTGCGGTTGGTCAGCTTGCGCAAGCGGCTGGGGTAGGAGGCAAAAGCGATCACCTCCATGAGAATCGCCAGGCCCTCCTGGGTCACGGTCGACGAAGGCGGACCTTTGGACAAAAAGGTGCAGATCGGCTGGTTCTGGCCATTGAGGGTGGTGCCGACATGCACCAGCCCCTCGTGGACTTCCAGGGCGCGGACATCGCGCTGGTTGAACATCGCATCGGAACGGATCTTGATGTAGTCGGCGCCGGCGGCGGCGTCGGCCACAATGCCGTCGGACTCGAACACCCGCACGGTCTCTTCACCCTCACCGAACACCCGGTTCAGGCGCTGTTGGAGAATCTCCACGGCGTCCTTGGCGGTCAGGGTCTTGGGTTCGTCCTTGAGGTCGCCGCGCCCGGCAATGTTGTTCAGGTAACCGGAGAGCATCACCCCCAGGTCGGACAGGGTCGGGTCGCCGGCATGAAATGCGTCGGACGCCGCGCCATACAGCTCTTGGGAGATCAGGCCGAAATCCGCCGTACCACGCGCTTCAAGCATACGAATGACCATGCGGTATTCGCGGCACATGCGCCGCATGATCTGCCCCACCGGGTTGAATTGCCCCAACTGGCGGGTGACATCGCGCTCGATGTTCTGGAATTCCTGCTTCAGCGCAGCAGAGTCGAAGCCCAGTGGCCGGCCTTCGTAATAAGCGCGATCGACTGCGGGCAGCTCTTTGCCCTTGGCGGCCAGAAAGCCCTTGCGCACACTGTCGTCCCACTTCACCGCATCGAGCACACGGATCGGCGTCTGCGCCGTGACGATCCGGTCCGATAAGCCACGAATAGTCTGCTGGTACTCGTCCACCCGGTACTCCTTGATCCTGATGTTGACTTAAAAACTACCTGCTGGCTGGGCGCCTACGGCGCTACGCGCGCCATTGCTGCGTTAAAAACAGGCTGCCTCTCCAACGTTTTTAAGTTTCTGCTAAGCCATTGCGAGAAACAGACGCATCTGACGAGTCAGAATAGCCAGTCGCTGCCCGTTCGGCGGGTCATTGAGACCGTGCAACAGGCCCTGATATTCCATCCGCCGGATCATGCCCGTCAACACTTCAGCGTCCTGCTGCGGCTGCTCCGAACCCAGCACCTGAAGAAACTGGCAGGCACCGCGAAACAGGATCTGCTGGTGATCAGCGACCAACAGCGCCAGGCGCGGGTTGATCAGGGCTTCAAGGTAAAAGGCATGCTCAGCGATCAGTTGATCGCGGCGGGTCAGTAATTGATGGTCGATGTAGTCGTGGATCATGCGGGCGATCACGTCGGCGACACGCTGCCGGTCGTGAGGGCTGCCGTCGTTGCCGGCGAGCAAATCGCGCAGGATCACTTCGGTGTTTTGCCACAGCCGCGCCAGGTAGGCGGCACTGCGTTGCACATATTGCGCGAAGGCATCGTTGAGCAGGTCATCGATGTCTTTGAAGTAGTAGGTGGTGGCTGACAGCGGCACATCGGCCTCAGCGGCCACCGCCCGATGCCTGACCCCACGTACACCGTCACGGATGACGATACGCATGGCAGCATCAAGAATGTCCTGGCGCCGCTGCTCGCTACCCCGCCGACTGGCCTTGCGGCCCTGATAGCGGACGTTCTGAGCGACGGCGCTGGCGACGTTGGCAGGTCCTTGGGTGGCGTCATTCACCACGGTTCTCCTTGAATCGTAGCGCGGCGGCCTTGGTGCCATTCGCGGCTAAAGCCGCTCCTACGGCGTACGCCGTAGGAGCGGCTTTAGCCGCGAAACCGACTTATGCCTGTGGACGCATGTGCGGGAACAGGATCACGTCGCGGATCGACGGCGAGTTGGTCAGCAGCATGACCAGACGGTCGATGCCAATGCCTTCACCGGCGGTTGGCGGCATGCCGTATTCCAGCGCACGTACGAAGTCGGCGTCGAAGTGCATGGCTTCGTCGTCGCCGGCGTCCTTCTCGGCCACCTGGGCCTGGAAGCGGTCAGCCTGGTCTTCAGCGTCGTTGAGCTCGGAGTAGGCGTTGGCGATTTCGCGGCCGCCGATGAACAGCTCGAAACGGTCAGTGACGTTCGGGTTGTTGTTGTTGCGGCGCGCCAGTGGCGACACCTCGAACGGGTATTCAGTGATGAAATGCGGCTGCTCCAGCTTGTGCTCGACCAGCTCTTCGAAAATCATCACCTGCAGCTTGCCCAGACCTTCGTGGCCCAGCACCTTGGCACCGGCCTTTTTGGCGATGACGCGGGCTTTATCGACGTCTTGCAGGTCGCCTGCGGTCAGCTCAGGGTTGTACTTGAGGATCGAGTCGAACACCGACAGGCGCACGAACGGCTCGCCGAAGTGGAACACCTTGTCGCCATACGGCACGTCGGTAGTGCCCAGTACCAGCTGCGCCAGCTCGCGGAACAGCTCTTCGGTGAGGTCCATGTTGTCTTCGTAGTCGGCGTAGGCCTGGTAGAACTCAAGCATGGTGAATTCAGGGTTGTGCCGGGTCGAGACGCCTTCGTTACGGAAGTTGCGGTTGATCTCGAAGACTTTCTCAAAGCCACCGACCACCAGCCGCTTGAGGTACAGCTCCGGCGCGATGCGCAGGAACATGGCCATGTCCAGAGCATTGTGGTGGGTTTCGAACGGCTTGGCCGCCGCACCGCCAGGAATGGTCTGCAGCATCGGCGTTTCGACTTCCAGGAAGTCGCGCTTGGCCAGGAAGCTACGGATGTGCGAGATCACCTGCGAGCGCACCCGGAAGGTGTTACGGGTTTCGTCGTTGACGATCAGGTCAACGTAGCGCTGGCGATAGCGCTGCTCGGTGTCGGTCAGGCCGTGGTGCTTGTCGGGCAGCGGGCGCAGCGACTTGGTCAGCAGACGCACGCTGGTCATCTCGACGTACAGGTCGCCCTTGCCGGAACGCGCCAGGGTGCCTTCGGCAGCAATGATATCGCCCAGGTCCCAGGTCTTGACCTCGGCCAGGGTTTCTTCGGACAGGGTCTTGCGGTTGACATAGACCTGGATGCGCCCGGTCATGTCCTGGATCACCATGAACGCGCCACGGTTGAGCATGATGCGACCGGCAACCTTGACGGGAATCGCAGCCTCGGCCAGTTCTTCCTTGGTCTTGTCGACATACTGTTTCTGCAGGTCGTTGCAGTAGTTGTCACGGCGGAAGTCGTTGGGGAAGGCCTGGCCCTTGGCGCGGGCTGCGGCAAGCTTTTCCTTGCGCAGTGCGATCAGGGTGTTTTCTTCCTGTTGCAGGTCTTGCGATTCGGTCTTGAGGTCGCTCATGTCGTAATTCTTTCCATCAGGTGTTCGTTGCCCCTGCGGGCAGGGCACGCGATACCGGCACAGCCTGGTATCGCGGCGGTGGTGTGCGGCTTACAGCCCCTGCTTGAGGCTCGCTTCCAGGTACTGGTCGAGGTCGCCGTCCAGGACTTTCTGGCAGTCGCTGCGCTCGACGCCGGTGCGCAGGTCTTTGATGCGCGAGTCATCAAGCACATACGAGCGGATCTGGTGACCCCAGCCGATGTCCGACTTGCTGTCTTCGAGGGCCTGCGAAGCGGCGTTGCGCTTTTGCATTTCCAGCTCGTACAACTTGGCCCGCAGCATTTTCATGGCGGTGTCTTTGTTGGCGTGCTGGGAGCGTTCGTTCTGGCAACTGACCACGGTATTGGTCGGCACGTGGGTAATCCGCACCGCCGAGTCGGTGGTGTTTACGTGCTGACCACCGGCACCGGAGGAACGGTAGGTGTCGATACGCAGGTCCGACGGGTTGATCTCGATCTCGACCTTGTCGTCGATCTCGGGCGACACGAACACCGCCGAGAACGAGGTGTGGCGACGTGCACCGGAGTCGAACGGGCTCTTGCGCACCAGACGGTGGACACCGATCTCGGTGCGCAGCCAGCCGAAGGCGTACTCGCCCTTGATGTGCACAGTGGCGCCCTTGATACCGGCGACTTCACCCTCGGACAATTCCATGATGGTCGCGTCAAAGCCGCGCTTGTCGGCCCAGCGCAGGTACATGCGCAGCAGAATGTTGGCCCAGTCCTGAGCCTCGGTGCCGCCGGAACCGGCCTGGATGTCGAGGTAGGCGTTGTTGGGGTCCATCTCGCCACTGAACATGCGCCGGAATTCGAGCTTCTCCAGCGCTTCGCGCAGGCGCTCGACTTCCGCGACGACGTCGGCGACAGCGCCTTCGTCTTCTTCTTCGGCAGCCATCTCAAGCAGGTCTTTGGCGTCGGTCAGGCCGCTGCCAAGGTCATCGAGAGTGGTGACGATCTGCTCCAGCTGGGAGCGCTCGCGGCCCAGGCTCTGGGCGTATTCAGGCTTGTTCCAGACGTTAGGGTCTTCGAGCTCGCGGGTGACTTCAACCAGACGATCATGTTTGTGATCGTAGTCAAAGATACCCCCGAATGGTTTCGGAACGCTCGGAGAGGTCCTTGATGCTGTTCAAAATCGGGTTGATTTCCATGGTCGGCAGCACTCGCAGGCGAAAATTACAAAGCCGGTGAGTATACCCTAGGCGTAGTGGCGAAAGCAGCCCCGTCGGACGGGGACGCCGCGCATTCACTTCAACGGCGGGTGAACCCACGATGCCTGTGATGCCGCCTTCGTCAGCAAGCTGACTCCCACCGACCCAGCATCATGCCCGAGCCGCAGGAGACTGATCCGGCGACCCCATTGCCGTCAGGCCCCGCCCACCTGCACCTGATTACGCCCATTATGCTTGGCCGCATACAGCCCCTTGTCAGCGTCCAGAATCAACTGTCGGCTGTTGCCGCCGGGCTGTGGGATCACGGTGGCGATGCCGATGCTGACCGTCAGGTGTGAACCCGGTGCCGGTGCAATGTGCGGGATGTTCATGCTGGCGACGCTCTGGCGCAGTTTTTCGGCCAGCAATCGGGCGCCGCCGGGGGTGGTGTTGGGCAATACCATGGCGAATTCTTCGCCGCCGTAGCGGGCCGGCAGGTCCGAGGGACGGCTGCAGTTGGCACGGATTGCCTTGGCCACCTGGCGCAGGGCTTCGTCACCTTCCAGATGGCCAAAGCTGTCGTTGTAGGCCTTGAAATAGTCCACATCGATCATCATCAGTGACAGCTGGCTTTGCTCGCGGGTGGCGCGGCGCCACTCCAGCTCCAGGTATTCGTCGAAGTGACGACGGTTGGACAGCCCGGTCAGGCCGTCGGAGTTCATCAGCCGCTGCAGTACCAGGTTGGTGTCGAGCAGTTGCTGCTGGCTGACCCGCAAGGCGCGGTAGGCCTCGTCGCGCTGCAACAGGGTCAGGTAGGAACGCGAGTGGTAGCGGATGCGCGCCACCAGTTCGATGGTATCGGGCAACTTGACCAGGTAATCGTTGGCCCCGGCCGCGAAGGCCGCGCTCTTGATCAGCGGGTCCTCCTTGGTCGACAGGACGATGATCGGGATGTCCTTGGTCAACGGGTTGTTGCGGTACTCACGCACCAGGGTCAGGCCGTCCAGGCCCGGCATCACCAGGTCCTGAAGGATCACCGTGGGTTTGATCTGCACCGCCTGGGCAATAGCCTGATGCGGGTCGGCACAGAAATGGAAGTCGATCAGCTCTTCATTGGCCAGGCCGCGACGTACCGCCTCGCCGATCATGGCCTGGTCATCGACCAACAGGACCATGGCGGAGTTTTCGTCCGGAGCCTTGATATCTTCTGTCTGCAAGTCATGCATGAAGCATCTCCTGGTCACCGGCTGAAGGTGATTTCACCTGGAAAATCATTATGCGAATACCTCAACCAAACGCGGAGCGATAGTGCGCAGCGAGCGGATCTCGACGGCGGCATCGATGGCGGCAGCCGCCTTGGGCATGCCATATACGGCACTGCTGGCCTGATCCTGAGCGATGGTCAGAAATCCTTTCTGGCGCATGGCCTTGAGTCCTTGAGCACCATCGCGACCCATGCCGGTCAGTAACACTCCCACTGCATCACCACTCCAATAGCGGGCCACACTTTCGAAAAAAACATCAATCGAGGGCCTGTAGATTTCGTTTACCGGCTCGGCCGTGTAGGCGAGCGTCCCGTCCTGAAACAGACGGATATGGTGGTTGGTTCCGGCCAGCACCACCTGACCCGGTTGCGGCGGCTCGCCCTCGCGGGCCAGGCGCACCGGCATGCCTGAGGCACTGCTCAGCCACTCGGCCATGCCGGCAGCGAACACCTGATCGACATGTTGCACCAGCACCACCGCCGCAGGAAAGCTCACCGGCAGGCCTTTGAGCAATTCTTCCAGCGCTGCCGGCCCACCTGCCGAAGAACCGATGGCCACCAGACCGCCGCGGCGCACTGCGCCCTGCAAGACAGTCCCGGCGCTGCGTTCGCGTGCGCTGCGCTGGCCTATCAGCCAGCCAATGTTGAATATCTTGCGCAGTAGCGGCGCGGCAGCTTCTTTCGGATCGCCCGCACCAACAGCCGGGGTGTCCACCACATCCAGCGCGCCGTGGCCCATGGCTTCGAATACACGATGGACGTTCTGTTCACGATCGACCGTGACCAGAACGATAGCGCATGGTGAGTCAGCCATGATCCTTCTTGTAGCCTCGACGCCGTCCATCACCGGCATGATCAGGTCCATGAGGATCAGGTCAGGGGTGTTTGCCGCGCACATCTGCACCGCCTCGGCGCCATTGCGGGCGACCCAGACGATCTGGTGCTCGGGCTCGAAGGCCAGGGCGCGCCGCAGGGCTTCAATGGCCATGGGCATATCGTTGACGATAGCGATCTTCATCCCTGCGCGTCTCCTATCAGTTCCACCACAACATCAAGCAAGGCGTCGTCATGGAAACTGGCTTTGGCCAGGTAATAATCAGCCCCGGCATCCAGCCCCCGACGGCGATCTTCCTCACGGTCCTTGTAGGAGACCACCATCACAGGCAGAGATTGCAGCCGGGTATCACGGCGCACCAGCGTAACCAGCTCGATACCGTCCATGCGCGGCATGTCGATATCGGTAATCAGCAGGTCAAAGTCTTCGGCGCGCAAGGCGTTCCAGCCATCCATGCCATCGACCGCCACGGCCACTTCATAACCGCGACTGACCAGTAACTTGCGCTCCAGCTCACGTACCGTCAACGAGTCATCGACGACCAGAACCCGTTTGCGGGTCACATTGCCATTATGGCGGTTCTGGCGATCAACGCGCTCCAGTCTTCCGGTATTCAGGAGTTTTTCCACCGAGCGCAGCAAATCTTCGACATCGATGATCAAGACCACCGAGCCGTCGTCCAGCAATGCACCGGCCGAGACATCCTGAACCTTGCCCAGGCGCGCATCCAGCGGCATGACCACCAGGGTCCGCTCACCGATAAAACGCTCGACCGCCACGCCATACACCGCGTCACGCTCGCGGATCACCACCACCTTGAGATTGTCCTGGGCATTGGCGCTCGGTGGCCGGTTGAGCAACTGGCTGGCCGCAACCAGGCCAACGTGGCGGCCTTCATGCCAGAAGTGCTGGCGGCCTTCCAGTTGCACGATGTCCTCGGCTTCGAGGTCACGCATGCGCTCGATGTGCGCCAATGGGAAGGCATAGGCTTCGCCGCCGACATCCACCACCAGGCTGCGCACCACCGATAAGGTCAGCGGCACTTCGATCCGAAAGCGACTGCCCTGCCCGGCCTGCTGCTCCAGCGTCACGGCACCGTGCAACTGGCGCACCATATGCTGCACCGCGTCCAGGCCCACGCCGCGCCCGGAAATCTGGGTGACCTTGTCGCGCATGCTGAAGCCAGGCAGGAACAGGAAACTCAGCAGCTCTTCTTCGCTCATCTGCGCCGCCGTTTCAGCCGGCGAGAGCTTGCGGGCGACGATGGCATTGCGCAGCTTTTCGAGGTCGACACCACCGCCGTCGTCGGTGAGCTCGACCACCAACATGCCCGCCTGGTGAGAGGCGCGCAGGCGAATCGAACCTTCGCTGTCCTTACCCAGCGCCTGACGTCGCTCCGGCGATTCAATACCGTGATCGACCGCGTTGCGCAGCAAGTGAGTCAGCGGCGCCTCAAGCTTTTCCAGCACTTCACGGTCGACCTGGGTCTTTTCGCCATCGATATCCAGGCGCACCGGTTTGCCGAGTTCACGGCCCAGGTCGCGGACCATCCGCGCCTGGCCACCCAGCACATCGGCAAACGGCCGCATCCGGCAGGCCAGGGCGCTGTCATACAGCGACTGGGCACGCTGCGCAGACTGCCAGCCGAACTCATCGAGCTCTGCCGCCTGCTCAATCAGCATGTTCTGAGCCTGCGACAGCAATTGTCGCGCGTCCTCCAGTGCCTTGTGCGCCTCGGGGCTGATCTGGCTCTGGTCGAGACTGGCCTCAAGCACCTGCAACGCCCGGTCACTGCCCAACTGCAGACGTTTGAGGCGCTGCATGCCGGTCAACAGGGGTTTGATACGCTGACTTTCGACCAGCGACTTGCTGGACAGATCAAGCAACCCGTTGAGGCGCTCGGCAGTGACGCGCAATACCCGCTCGCCACCCTCGGCGACCCGTCGGTCACGCAACGGGCGTGGCGCAGAATCGGCTTGGGCCGTGGCAAGCGGCCCGCTGTCGACATCGACAACAGGCTCGACAGGCGCGGCAGGCGGCTGGGGGGCCGGCGCTGGCGCTTCGGCGGCCAGCAACGCCGACAAGTCGGCCTGAGCCTCGGGCGACAGTCCCAACACCAATGAGTCAGGCAAGCCGGGCCCGGCCAGCGCCGCACTGTCGGCGGGCGCAGACTCTGGCGGGCGACTGACGCTGCGCCCGCTGCCGACCCCAGAGCTCATCAGCTCATTCATGCGCTGTACATAGGCGTCGACAGCCGGCTGATCGACGCTGCCATCGCCTGGCGTAGCGATGCGCATCAGCATGTCGGTGCCCGACAGCAACGCATCGATATGCTCCGGCTGCAGCACCAGACGCCCCTCCTGGCCGGCAACCAGGCAGTCTTCCATGACATGGGCAACGCTGACGCCGAAGTCCACGCCCACGATGCGTGCCGCGCCCTTGAGCGAATGGGCAGCACGCATACAGGCTTCGAGATGATCGGCCTGGGTCGGGTTACGTTCCAGCTCCAGCAGGCCGGCGCTCAGTACCTGGGTCTGCGCCTCGGCTTCCAGGGTAAACAGTTCGAACAACGAGGCGTCGCGCATCTGGTCCGGGGTCATGTCAGGCTCCGATGCACTGCCACCAGCAGCTCTTGTTCATCAAGCAAACGCAGGCTGCGATCCTTCCAGTGCAGCACACCCCGGGTAAAGCGGGCGTTGGCATGAGTGCCGGAGGCCGACGCCGACTCAAGCAGTGCCTGCTCCATGGCATGAATGCCATCGACTTCATCCACCGGCACCACCACCGGACCGCCTTCGGCCGCGACGATGAGCATGCGCGGCATGATCCGGTTATTGGCCGGCGAACAGGCGCCGGTTTCCAGGCCCAGCAACTCGACCAGCGAGATACACGCCACCAGGGCGCCACGGACATTGGCAACCCCCAGCAATGCCCGCGAACGTTGGTGCGGCAGCGAATGGATCGCTTGCATCGGCGACACCTCAACCAGGCTGCGGGTGGCCAGGGCCAGCCATTCATCACCCAGGCGAAACACCACTACCGAACGGGTGTTGGCCCTGCCCTGTTGCTCGGCGCTGCGCGAGCGGTCGTGATAGTCCTGCGCCAGGCTGTAGCGATCGAGCAAGCGCGTCGCCGCTGCCGAATAGACTTCGCAATTACGGCAATGGATGTGCCCGGCCAGCAAGGGGCAAGAGCGGTCACCATGAATACCGATGCGATTCCAGCAATCGTCGATGTCCTGACCGTCATCCTGGGTAAGGCTTGCAAGGCTGACCCCGCTCATCAGCTGTTTCCTTGTTTATTGGCGCCACGTGCTGCTCGTTCGAGCAAGCGCCGGGCACCGCTGCTATCGCCTTGTGCGGCCAGTACAGCAGCCAGTTGCGCCAGGGCTTCGGGGTGCTGGGGTTGCAGATACAACGCTTTGCGGTAATGCTCCTGCGCTTGCTGGACTTTGCCTTCCACTTCACTGAGCAAGCCCAGCCAGTAGAACACCTGGGCCACCGGCTCGTGCCGGGCCAGATACCGCTGGCAGGCCGCTCGCGCCTCACTGCTTTTGCCCTCATTGGCCAGGCTGGCAATAGCCGCCAGCTCGGCATCGGGCTGCGCCGCTGCCGGGGCCTGGCTGCCAGATGAGCCAAACGCGCTGCCCGCCACCCGCGCCGCGGTGCCCGGCGCAAATGGCCGTGGGGTGCTGCTCGGCACGCTGCGTACCGCAGGCTGGACGAGCACCGGCGCCACTGGAGCGGGTGCCGGCACCGCCGGGGCACCGAGTACCACCGGCCGCGGATCATCAGCCCGTGCATGGCGAAACGCGAACGACTGCGCAACGTTGATCGAGCGCATGCCGATCTGCGCCAACAGATTGCCCTCGGCCGGGCCGATAAACAGTACGCCGTCTTCCAGGGTCAGGCGCTTGAGCACCTCGAATACATGAGCCTGGGTCGGCCGGTCAAAGTAGATCACCAGGTTGCGACAGAACACAAAATCGCAGGCCGGCTGGTTGGCCAGTGCCGGATCAAGCAGGTTGCCGGGTCGAAAATCGACACAGTCACGTACCCGCTCAGCCACCTGCCAGCCATCGGCCAGCTGGCTGAAGTAACGTTCACGAAAGCTCAGGTCGGTGCCCCTGAACGAGTTCTTGCCATAGATCGCGCGCTTGGCGCGCTGGATCGACAACGGGCTGATATCGATCGCATCGACGCGAAACTGCTGCGCCGCCAGGCCTGCGTCAAACAACGCCATGGCGATCGAATAAGGTTCTTCGCCGGTCGAGCATGGCAGGCTGAGAATACGCAATGGCCGCGCACCCGCCAGTGCCTGGACCCGCGCCAGCGCCAGTTTGCCAAGCGTGGCGAAAGACTCCGGGTAACGGAAAAACCAGGTTTCAGGAACGATCACCGCTTCGATCAGTGCCTGCTGCTCAGCCGCTGAGGTCTGCAGCAAGGCCCAATAGGCGTCGCTGTCGGCGGCGCCGGACGAAGTGGTGCGCTGGCGCAATGCCCGCTCGACGATGGCCTCGCCCACGGAGGTGACATCCAGGCCGATGCGCTCTTTGAGAAACGCGAAGAACCGCGCGTCATTACTCATGGCGCATCCTCCAGCAGCTCGATGTCCGGCGCGACCACCGGATACAGCAGTTCGCGCACCGGCTCACTGAGCAACTCCTCGACGCGGATCCACTGCAACAGCCCCTGCTCATCTTCGCGTACCGGCCCCAGATAGGGCGACAGGCGATTTTCCAGGCCGTACTCCTTGAACTGCGCAGCCGGACAGCGCAAGGTCTCGGTAGCCTGCTCCAGAATCAGGCCCAGCAACTGCGCCGGGTGCTGATCGTCGTGGCGGTAGTGCACCAGCACCATACGGGTGCTGGTGCGGGCGCGGGCCGGAGTGCCAAAACTCAAGGCACTGATATCAATAACCGGGACGATTTCGCCACGGTGGGCGAAGATCCCTGCCACCCAGGCCGGCGCCTTGGGAATCACCTTGAGTTTCAAGCGTGGCAGTACCTCGGCGATCTCCCGGGCCTGCAGCGCGTAGCGTTCTTCGCCGATGCGAAACAGCAGAAACAGCGTATCGCGCACGGACCGCTTGGGTGATTGCTCAACCATGACCGGGTCTCAAACCTTGAAACGCGAAACGCCGCTGCGCAGCCCCACCGCAACCTGACTCAACTCGTCAATCGCGAAGCTGGCCTGGCGCAGGGACTCGACAGTCTGGCTGCTGGCATCGGCCAGTTGCACCAATGCCTGGTTAATCTGCTCGGCACCACTGGCCTGGGCCTGCATGCCGTCGTTGACCATCAGCACGCGTGGCGCCAGCGCCTGGACCTGATGAATGATCTGCGACAGTTGCTCACCGACCTGGGTGACCTCAAACATGCCGCGGCGGACTTCTTCGGAAAACTTGTCCATGCCCATGACACCGGCCGAGACCGCCGACTGGATTTCGCGCACCATCTGCTCGATATCGTAGGTTGCGACGGCGGTCTGGTCGGCCAGGCGCCGCACCTCGGTCGCCACCACAGCAAAACCGCGGCCATATTCACCGGCCTTTTCGGCCTCGATGGCCGCATTGAGCGACAGCAGGTTGGTCTGGTCGGCGACCTTGACGATGGTCACCACCACCTGATTGATATTGCCGGCCTTCTCGTTGAGGATCGCCAGCTTGGCATTGACCAGGTTGGCCGCGCCCATGACCTGATGCATGGTTTCTTCCATCCGCGCCAGACCTTGCTGGCCGGAGCCGGCCAGCACCGAAGCCTGGTCGGCGGCCGAAGTCACCTCGTTCATGGTGCGCACCAGGTCCCGTGACGTGGCGGCGATCTCTCGCGACGTCGCGCCAATTTCAGTGGTCGTGGCTGCGGTTTCGGTCGCGGTGGCCTGTTGCTGCTTGGAAGTGGCGGCGATTTCGGTCACCGAGGTAGTGACCTGCACCGAGGAACGCTGGGCCTGGGCCACCAATGCGGTCAGCTCGGTCATCATGTCGTTGAAGCCGGTCTGCACGACATTGAATTCGTCGTTGCGGTCCAGATTCAGGCGCTGGCTGAGGTCACCGGTGCGCATGACTTCAAGGATGTCGACCAGCCGCTGCATCGGCGCGATGATCGAGCGCATCAGCAGCAAGCCGCAGGCACCGGCCGCGGCAATGGCGATCAACAGAGAAATCACCATGCTCACTTTGGCGGTCAGCACGGCGTCGACAATGTTGTCGGTGGCCTGATCGGCCAACTGCTTGTTGGCCACGATAATGTCGTTGAGCTGCTTGCGCCCCAGCGTCCACACCGGATTGACCTGGTCGTAGAATTCGGCCCTGGCCTTGGCGTATTCACCCCGCTCATAGGCGGCATGGGTTTCCTTGAGCAGCCGCGAGTAGAGTTCACGCTGGGTTTCGAACTGCTGGAAAGTGGCTTTGTCGGAGTTATCGAAAATCGACTGCTTATAGCCGTCGATTTGCTTTTGCAGAGCATCTTCGAAGCCCTTGAACTGCTCGCGCTCGGACTGGGTCAGCGGTCGCCCCTGGCCTTCACCGATCAGTTCAAGGGTACGGATATAACTCTCGCCCCAGGTGCTACGCACCAGGGTGCTGTAATAAACCCCCGGCAACGCGTCCAGGCGAACCACCTCTTCGCTGGACTCGATCTTCAACAAGCGCGAGTAAGACGCCACCACCATCAACAACATGATCGTGATGATTACGGCAAAACTCGCCAGGATCCGTTGGCGCAAGGTCCAGTTTTTCACAGTCATCCCTCAAGCGTTCAACACCGGCCGGGCGGTGTTCATGAAGTTGGACCGAACGCCGGCCCAGGCGCGCTGAGTATAGCCCAGCCATTAATCCAGTAGCGCGTCCATGGGCAAGTAAATAACAACTGCCAGAACAAGCATTTGAGTGTGCCCCCAAGCCGTCGGAAAAATCGCGACAACCGCTCTGCGACGCAGGCTGGCGCCGTCCCTGAGGCCCATTCAACAGTATTTGGCGGCGCCATGTTTAATAGATAGTTACCACCTTTGGCCCAATACCCTACCCGTAAGCTTTGTTATTTTCTCAACCGCAACAAGGCTTGCTTCACTATGGATATCTCTCTTTCTGATGGGCTCCCGACAAGGCTCCAGACGCACCGGGCAATCATCGAACGGCGCACGCCCGCCTGGCTGGCCAACGCCGGCCCGGACACTCATACAGCGCTGCGCAAGGCCGCCAGCCAGGCACTGAAGCAGCCTTGGCTGACCAAGGCCCGCGACGATACCCCCGCCATTGTTGAGCAGTTACAAGCGCTGTACGCTGAACACCATCATCTGCAACAACGTATCGCCCCCAGCCTGCAGCGGCTGGGCACACTTGAAGACTTTTCCGCGCCGCGCCTGACCCAGGCTATCAAGCAACAGTTCGACCTGGATCTGGATGTGCGCGCGGCGCATTTGTTTCACGCCAGCCACACCCGTACCGAAGACACGTTCGCTAATGTGGCGAAAGATCCAATTGTCCAAGCCAACAGCGCCTTGCGCGCAGCCATCCGTCCACTGCTTGAAGCCGCTTTGCAAAACTTCCAGGCCGAAGATACTGTACCGGGTGCAATGGACCGCGATAAGCACTTCAAAGCCGAGGTCTTTGCCAGCCATCAGGTGCTGGGGCCTATCCTGCAAGGCACTCCTGTCGCCCTGCCGGCCCATGAGTTTGCCGCCTTGTCGAGGCGTCTGGACTTGGGTGGCGAATACCAGAAACACATCGACAGCGTGTTCGACCGGGTAACGATCAGCGACCTCCAGGCGTTCGAGCGCTCGACACTGTTACTGCAGGTTCACCTGGCGTTGCTCAAGCAACGGATCGATGCGCCTGCGCACACGGCCCTGTTGAATCTGCTCCACGGCCGGCCCGATGCCCAACTCAATGGCCAGCAGCTGTACTGCAGTGCCCTGACCCTGTGGGACGTCGAGCTGACCGGGGTCGTGCTGATCAGTACCGACCGCGACGCCAGCACCAGCGTCCAGCCGGTGATGCTGTACATCCCTGAAGACCCGGTTGCACCGCTGCAACTCCATGCCTCGGCACAAGCGCTACATAAAGCGCTGCGAGAAAGCCTGTTCAATAAGCGTTATGCAGACTTTTTCAGCGGGCTGCTTCCCGCGCGCCAGCGCAGCCATGTCATGAATACCCTGTACAAGCACCTGTACCCCAAGGTCAAGAAAGGCCCGTGGTATGGGCAGCGCTGGCTGGAACATGAGGCCGATCACAACGCCCGTCTCAAGCTCGGCGAAAACCATCTTGCCCAACCGCTATTCGAAACCCTGGTACACCGCAAGCTGACGGTCATCAAGGACGATGCACGATTCAATGGCGTACCCACTGCCGAACAGGATCAACGCAGCCATGAGCAGCGCATGGCCTGGTGGCGTGACAAGGCGCTCAACGTTCTGAACATTGCCGCATTTGCCGTGCCGGCCCTGGGCGTGGTCATGCTGGGAGTGACCGCGGTTCAGCTATGTTATGAAGTCTATGAAAGTATCGAGAGCTGGGAGCATGACGAGCGCCAGCAGGCTTTGAGCTACTTGCTGGATGTCGTGGAAAATATCGCCCTGATGGCGGCCATTGGCAAGCTCGCCGCGCACACTGTCCCGCTGCCCGCCATCGAAGTACCGGCGTTTGTCGAGACATTGACGCCGGTGCGGCTGCCCGGCGGCCAGCGGCGTTTATGGAAGCCAGACCTTGCACCGTTTGCCCATGACGTTCTGCTGCCAGCGGAGCTCAAACCGAATGCGCTGGGGCTGTACGAGCATCAAGGCAAGCAATGGCTGGTACTCGATGAGGGCACCTACTCAGTCAAGGCCGACAGCCACGGCGACTTTGTCATCGAACATCCCGATACCGGCCAGCACTTCGAGCCGCCGCTGCGTCACAATGGCGCGGGCGCCTGGCTGCACCCGCTGGATAACCCGCGCCAGATGCACGGCCTGAAACTCCTGCGCCGCCTGGGTTATGACACCGCCAGCCTGCCCGATGCCATGGCCCGGCAAGCCCTGCAAGCCAGCAATACCTCTGAAGCGGTGCTGCGCCACGCCCTGACCGAACTGGGGCGCCCCCCGGCGCTGTTGGTCGACACCATACAGCGCCTGCAACTGGATCGGGAGCTGAGCCAGGCCGGCCAGCCCGAGCTGTTCGACACTCGCTATCAGGCCCGCCAAGCGTCGCCGGTCGCTGGCGTAGAAGCCTTGCAGCAGGCCTTGCCGTCACGCCTGCCCGCCAGCGTTGCGCAAGAGCTGTGGAGTCATGCGTCCACCGCGCAACAACAGCAATTGCTCAACGAGCACAAACTGCCAATCCAGTTGGCCGAAGAAGCCCGTCACTATCGTCAGCAGCTACGCCTGACACGTGCCTATGAAGGTCTGTACCGGCAATCGTCGCACAACCCTGATACCGACCAACTGATCCTGCACAGCCTGGAGTCACTGGTCGGCTGGTCCAGCGAACTGCGCCTTGAAATTCGCGATGGGTCATTCAACGGTGCACTGCTCGACAGCGTCGGCCCCGTAGATGCGCCCAAGCGCAAGGTGCTGATCAAGGAGCAAGGCGGCTATAGCGCTCGCGATGCCCAGGACCGTCACCTCAATGACCGTGCTGACCTGTATGCCTCGATCCTGCATGCCTTGCCCGACGCCGAGCGCCAGGCATTGGGCATACCGCATACCGGCCAACGCGCGGTGCTGCAACGCCTGATTCAATACCAGCCACTGGCGCGTCATCAATTGCGCCGGGTGTTGGCAATGCCTGAGATCCGGCCTGGGTTTCGCTCGCCGATGCGCCTGGCCGACGGGCGAATCGGTTATCTGCTCAGCGGCCGGCCAGGCACACACTGGACAGTCAGCCGCCACTATCTGCTCGACCGGTTGAGCCTGCTGGAGTTCGACATGCTCTGGCCGGATGAAATGCTCCAGCGCCTGCAAGACTTTGGCATGAGCCTGGAAAGAATTGATGCACGGCTTGACGCGGTGCTCGAAGAGCAACGCCTGTTGCGCGAAAGCCTCGAAACCTGGCGCGGCCTTGAGCCGCTGCAGACGGAGGAGGCACAGTCAGTCAACGCTCGCCTGAGCACCGCCATCTGGAGGCACTGGACGCGGCACAGCCTGCCCGAGCTGGGCCTGGCACCCGAGCCACTGCACCTGGAAAATTTTGCCCTGCAAGACTTTGCGCCGCAGTTGCCGGCGTTCTTTGAGCAGCGTGTCACCGCTCTGCAACTCGATGACCTGCGCCCTTCTGCCGCGCATGGGCGGCCCGCTGACCTGCTGTCTGTCGACAACCAGACCCTGCAACAGTTTCTGTCGCGCTGGGGCAATGCCCGCTCGCTGGGCCTGCGCAACAATCCCGGGTCCGGCCTGCTTACCCGCTATTACCCCGGCTTACTGGGTACGGTGTCCAGCAGCCTGCCGAACCTGACCGACTTGCGCCTGATCAATCTGCAACTGTTGCTCAACCAGGCGGAAATGGACGGTTTGCTGCCGCTGCTGCAGTTGCGCAACCTGGAGTTGTCCGGCAACCGCTTCAGCCAGCACCAGCCACTGTCGCTGGAGTGGCTGCGGCCCCAACGGCTGGTGCTGGAGCACACCGAGCTGCGGCATTGGCCGACCTGGCTCGACAGCCGGGTGCCTGGCCCCATTCGCGAGTTGTCACTGGCCGGGAACCACCTGACCGAATTGCCTGGCTACATTCTCGATAACCCGCACAGCCCGGACAACCATAGCGTGATCGACGTGCGGGGCAATCCGTTATCAATGGGCACCATCTTGCGTGCGCGCCTGGACGACGCACTGGCCGATCGCTCATTCAGCTACCGGATCGATACCCCGGCCGCCATGGAAATCAATCTGGGGGTCCTGATCAGCGAGCGTAACGCACTCACGCAAGCCATCGAAGGCTGGAACGAAGCCAGCACCTCCAGTGTAACCCTGTCGCCGCAGACCATCGCCCAGCGCCGCCGGATCGGCGTGGCCCTGATGGATCACTGGCGCGCTTATGCCCGTGGTGAATCGCAGACGGCCCTGCATCTGGAAGATATGGATCTGGCGCAGTTTCCAAGACGCCTGCCGGGTTTCTTTTATTTACGGGTGCGCTCGATGCGCTTGCACCGGATCACAACCACAGATGAGCAATTGGGCAACCTGCTCAGGTTCATGATCAACCTCGGCAGCTTGCGCATAAGTGGCGAGATAACCCCGCTGCTTTCGCCACCTCAGGCGCTGCTGGGGCTTTCGAGTTTCAGCAACCTGAGCCTGATTGACACAAACTTGCGCATCGACCGGCGCTGGACCGATTTTTTCGCTCGTATGGTGCGATTGGAAAGCCTGGAGCTCGACGGCAACTTTCTCGGCGACGTGCAGGAAGTATCCAGCCTGGGGCACCTGAGGCTGCGCTGGCTGTCGCTGCGCAATACCGGACTTCAAAGCTGGCCTGCCTGGATGACCGACAGGTTGCCCGCTACTCTGGAGACACTGATTCTGGATAACAACCAGTTGCAGGACATTCCCGAACAACTGCTGGCCAACCCGCGCCGCCAGTGGGGGCACACTGAAATAAGCCTGCGCGGCAATCCGTTGTCCCACGAAGCGATGCAGCGCGCCCATACCTCACAACGTTACGGGCGCTCGTACAGCTTTGAAATGGACTTGCCGCCGCAAATCCGCGAAATCGCCTGGTACGAGTCCCACGACTCCGACTCGACCATGACCGAGTCCGACTACTCAATGCACACCCATAGCCCGGCCACCTCGTCGACCCTGGAGCTATCGGGCATCGAACCCTGGCTGGACAATAACACTGAGCGTCCTGAAATCTGGCGACAACTGGAACAGGATGGCGATGCCAGTCACTTGCTGGCGCTGATCGACTACCTGCAACAAAGCGCCGACTACCGCAATCAGTCCAGCCGTGCGCAACTGGTCGAGCGAGTCTGGCAGGTTCTGGAGGCTGCGGCGCGATCGCCAGAGTTGCGGGCCACCCTGGACGGCATCGCCGAGCAACCGCTGCAAATGATCAGAGAACAGGACACCTGCCCCGACGGGGTCATGGTGGAATTCAACCAGATGGAAGTCATGGTTTTCACTCAGCAGTCGTTGCAGGACCTGCCTGCCACCAGCAGGGGCGCGGCATTATTGAACCTGACCCGACGCCTGTATCGCCTGCATGAGCTTGATCGCATTGCCCGCGAGCAGGCCAATGGTCGGGATGAAGCGGAGGTGCGCCTGGCCTACCGGTTGCGTTGGGCACAAGAGCTGGACCTGCCGGTCCCGCCGCAGCGCATGCTTTATGAAGCCCACGCCCGCTTGCAGCCTGACGAGCTGAACGCGGCGCTGGCGCGGGTGCAGGCCGGTGAACGGGGTGATTCATTCCTGGCGTTTGCGATTACCCAGATGCCGTGGGTCACTTACCTGCGCGAAGAGTACGCGACAGGCTTCAACGGCTTGCAAAGAATCTATCGCGACAATCTCAATCGCCTGACCGATCGTTACGAGCAGCTTGGCCTGAGCCTGAGCAGTGCACAATTCGAGGCCGAGGCTCGCACGCTGGACCAGCAGTATCAGGACGACCAACTGACCTTGCTGAGGGCGCTGACCGTAGATGCGGTCGTTTCAGGACCCTCGCCGGATCAGCCAGCGGCGCTGGCTGAACCACCGGCGTCTGGAGCGCTTATGCCTGACGCACCTGAGCCTCCAGCTCAGCCTTGAGCGTCGGTGCCAGGTTGAGCTGACGGGCCAGTTCGTCAAGGTAGGCACGCTCCATGAAGTGCTCCTCATCGACGAGAATCAGGCTGGCAATGTACATTTCGGCGGCAATTTCCGGGGTGCGTGCGGCGCGCGCCACGTCTGCCGGGTCCAGCGGCTTGTCCAGTTCGGCATGCAGCCACTGGCGGAACTGCCGGTCGTCATGAAGCTTGACGAACTCGCCCTCGATCAACTCACGCTCGCGCTGGTCCACATGCCCATCGGCCTTGGCAGCGGCCACCAGCGCACGCAGGATCGCCTGGCTGTGTTCCTCGGCCTGATCGGCGGGCAGCCGGTCAATGGTCTGCGGTTCACGCAGACCGGCCTGGCCCTGGCTGGCCTGCCAGTTGTTGTAAGCCTTGTAGGCAATCACGCCCAGCGCCGCCAGGCCGCCGTAGGTCAGCACCTTGCCGCCCATGCCGCGGCCTTTCTTGCCTTTGAGCAGGCTCATGGCCCCGGCGGCCAGCGCACCACCGCCAGCACCTGACAACAAACCGCCCAGCCCGCCAGCCGCAGCGCCGGGCAACAGGCCGCCCGCCTTGGGACGCTTGCCCGATGTGCCGCTGACCTTGTCCTGCAGCATCTGCTGACCGGAGCGCAGCAGTTGATCGAGCAGACCTCGAGTATTCATGAATGTGTTCCTCGACCTTGATGGGATGTTCAATTGACCCACACAGTAAGGCGAAGTCACCCATGTACGGTTGTTACTAATAATTCCAGATATTTCATCGGCCACTGATGCCCGACTCATCGGCAACTAAGGGGGCCGCCGTATCAGCAGGTACAAAAGTTGATATTCATTTGAATAAACTCCACTCATACGAATCGCCCTATTGATCCCGATGCAGGCGCTGCTGAGCCCCTTGTAAAATCGTTGATCGGCCGCCGCCTGGCGGATTTATTTCAACTACCACTGCCTAGGCTATGTGCCCTACAACCTCCCCATAAAAGTTGCGCACTTGCACGGGCAGAATCATTGACTCTCCCCTTTACGGGAGAGTTTAGACTGCGCGCCGTATCTGCCGGGGCCAGAGCCTTCAACAGGCCTTGCCCAACGCTTGCAGAACGCAGCATCTGCCTGGTCTCTGATCATCCCCGGATGCCCTCTGTTTATGGAAAAGCTCTGGAGTAACACCATGGAAAAAGCCGACGTACTGGTAACCGGCTACGGTCTGGTCGCACCGACGGTCATGGATGCCAGAGGTTTATTTGCCCTGCTGGGCCAACATGGCTCGTGCCTGCGCGAACATCCAGACCAGCCCAGCGGCCCGGCAGGCTTTATCGACGAGCAGCAGTGGCAACTGATCGACGAGGCGATTACCGATGAGTCTGCCAACCAGTCGCGCCACACCCTGCTTAGTCGCTATGTTGCCGAACAGGCACTCGGCCAGGCAGCCTTGCGCGCCGAAGACTTCAGTGCCGCCCGCAGCGGATTGTTTCTCGGGTGCCAACCGGGGCAGTATCGGCAGACCCGCTGCCTGGCTCAGTGGCTGGGGGTGCATGAGTATGTGTCGAGCCATTCGGACGCCTGTGCCGCCGGCACCGTTGCCATCGGTAACGCGTATCGCGCGGTTGCCAACGGCGAGCTGGAACTGGCGCTGTGCGGCGGTATTGAACTGCTGCCTGAGGGCAGCTTCGCCTCCAGTGCCCAGGCACCCAGCCCGTTCATCCCCAGCGAAGGGGCAGCGCTGATCGTGCTGGAATCGGCCAGCCACGCGCAACGCCGTGGCGCGCGGGCCTTGGGCCGGGTACTGGGCTACGCCGATCGGTATCAAGACACTGCCGAGCCCGGTGCACTTTATGTGCAGTGCATGCAGGCCGCGTTACATGACGCGGGGCTGGCGCCGCGCCAGGTTCAGCATGTCAATGTCCACAGCCCCTCGCCGCTGAGCATGGACAACCACGAAGCCCAGGCTGTCAAACAGGTATTCGGCACCGCCCTGCCCGACACGACATTCGCCGCCAACAAGTTCGCCGTCGGACACGCCCTGGCCGGTAGCGGCGCCATCGAAGCCGTCCTGTCATTGATGTCGCTGCAATTGGGCGTGCTGCTGCCGACGCCAGACGACGGCGCAGCCAGGTCGCCACATACCACCATGAACTTCCCTGATTCGCTACAGCAACAGACCATCGATGCGGTGCTGTCCAACTCGTTCAGCCGTAACGGCACCAGCAGTTCTCTGGTACTTGGTCGTGGCTGAGTGATCATGCCGGGATGGTCGTGCAATCAGACTCAGGCGCTGGTCAGTCGGCGCTCGAAAGCCAGCAAGCCATCGAGCATCTGCTGCAAGTGAGCCATCTGGTTAGTGAGTTCGAGCTTTTTCGCAATAATGGCATCAAGCATCAATTGCCGTGGCAGTTCTCCGACCTGCTGGCCCTGCAGGATGGCCTGCATTTCCTTGAGCTTGAAGCCCAACTGTTGAGCGCCTTTGATAAAACTCAGGCGCTCAACCGTTTCATGGGTATAAATCCGATACTTTCCTTCGCGCAGTGGCTCGGGTAGCAGGCCAATCGCCTCGTAATGGCGAATGCATTTGACCGTAGTGCCCGCCAGGCGGGCGACTTTGCCGATAAACATGAGCAACTGAACTCCATGGCCTTTTGACACACTCGCGCCAGCATAAGCGCGAATTGTGACATGCCGGAGTGCCTCAGCAACCGCTCAAGATCAATGAAAGCACCGCAATAGAGCCTTGCGCGTATTGCGGTGCGGATGGCTGTCAATCGCGCAGGTCAGATTCGTGGATGGGCTGGTCGCGATGGGTTGCCCGTTGATACTGAGCGGGCCATACCGCCTGCCGGCTGCCCAGGTCGTCATCGGCATGCAGCGCCCAGTAGGGGTCGCGCAGCAGCTCACGGGCCAGCAGAATGATATCGGCCTGGCCGGTGCGCAGAATGTGTTCGGCCTGGGCCGGTTCGGTAATCATGCCGACAGTGCCGGTGGCAATGTCTGCCTCCTTGCGGATGCGCTCGGCAAAGCGGGTCTGGTAACCCGGCCCGACCGGTATTTCGGCATGCACTGAAGTCCCCCCGGACGATACATCGATCAGGTCAGCCCCCAGTGTCTTCAACCGCCGCGCCAGCTCGACGGTTTCATCAGGGTTCCAGCCATCCTCTACCCAATCGGTGGCCGACACTCGCACGAACAGCGGCAACTCGGCGGGCCAGACTTCGCGCACCGCTTCAGTGACCTGGCAGACCAGCCGGATGCGATTTTCAAACGAACCACCGTAGCGGTCATTGCGCCGGTTGCTCAGCGGCGACAGGAACTGATGCAACAGATAACCATGTGCTGCATGGACTTCGACAACCTTGAAGCCTGCGGCCAGCGCCCGTCGGGTCGAGGCCACAAAGGCATCAATGACCTCGTTGATCTGGTCCGGGCTCAAGGGCTGCGGGGCGACATGTTCAGGGTCAAAGGCAACCGCCGATGGCCCCCATGGCTGCCAGCCGCCCTCTTCGAGCGGTACGTTGCCATGCTTGCCCAGCCAGGGCCGCCAGGTACTGGCCTTGCGGCCGGCGTGGGCCAGCTGGATGGCCGGGACGGCGCCCTGGGCTGTAATGAAACGGGTGATGCGCTGCAGCGGGGCAATTTGCTCGTCGTTCCAGAGACCCAGGTCCTGAGGGGTGATACGACCATCAGCGGTGACGGCGGTGGCCTCGGTAAAGATCAACCCGGCGCCGCCGACTGCGCGACTGCCGAGGTGGACCAGATGCCAGTCGTTGGCCAGCCCGTCGACACTTGAGTACTGACACATCGGCGACACCGCGATGCGGTTCGGCAGTTGCAGTTGGCGCAGGGTATAGGGTTCTAGCAGCAGACTCATGGCGACCTCTCTTGTGACAGTCAGGCGTGCAGCACTTCGTAGGAAGGAGCAGTGCCGGCCGCGCAGGTCGTGACCAATCCAGGCCGTTATCGACGATGCGTGGCGGCTTCTCCTTTTTCTATATAGGAGCCTAGTCGACAATTGCCATGGGCACAGGGTTCATCGCTTTGCACGTCGTAGGAGCGGCTTGAGCCGCGAAAGCCATTCGCGTGGTGTAAGAGTCTTTGCTGCGGTTGTCTATTCGTCAGGTTTCGCCCTGCTGGGCGAAACCTGTCTCAACCGACTCTTTTCAACGCGGGGCGATATGGGTCACCAGCAGTTGGACGGTTTCATTACCACGAAACTCGTTGAGGTCCAGCCGGTAGGCCAGTTCTACCCAGCGGATGTTCGGGTTGGGCCAGATGTCGCGATCTACGCCGAAGGCGATGCCGTCAAGGCGCACACTGCCGCATTCGGTCTTGAGTACCATTTTCAGGTGCCGTTCACCGACCACCCGTTGCTCGGCCAACTGGAAGATGCCGTGAAACAGCGGCTCGGGGAAGTGTTGTCCCCATGGGCCGGCGTTACGCAGGGCGCGGGCCAGTTCCAGATGAAACTCTTCGACGGCCAGGGTGCCGTCGGATAACAACCGGCCAGTGAGGTCGTCTTCGTTCAGCTGGCGGCGTACTTCGTCGTCGAATGCGGCGCAGAATGCCGGGAAGTTTTGCTCTGGCAGCGACAGGCCTGCGGCCATGGCGTGGCCGCCAAATTTGCTGATCAGCTCGGGATATCGGGCCGCTACCGCATCGAGCGCGTCGCGGATATGAAAGCCTGGCACCGAACGCGCCGAGCCTTTGAGCACCCCGTCACCGGCGCTGGCAAAGGCGATGGTGGGCCGGTGGTAACGCTCCTTGAGCCGTGAAGCGAGGATGCCGATCACCCCTTGATGCCAGTCCGGCTCGAACAGACACAGCCCGAATGGCATGGACTCTTGCGGCAAGTCCTTGAGCTGTGCCAAGGCTTCGCGCTGCATGCCCTGCTCAATGCTCTTGCGGTCCTGGTTCAGCTCATCGAGCTGCACCGCCATTTCCCGGGCCCGATCCGGGTCATCACACAGCAGGCATTCGATCCCCAGGCTCATATCGTCCAGCCGCCCGGCAGCATTCAGACGCGGCCCCAGGATAAACCCCAGGTCGGTAGAGGTAATGCGTGAAGGATCACGCCGAGCGACCTCAAGAATGGCACGCAGGCCCGGACGGGCGCGACCGGCGCGAATCCGCATCAGGCCCTGATGGACCAGAATGCGGTTATTGGCATCCAGCGGCACCACGTCAGCGACGCTGCCCAGCGCCACCAGGTCGAGCAACTCACCAAGGTTCGGCTGGGCCCGCTGGTCGAACCAGCCGATCTCACGCAGGCGGGCGCGCAGGGCCATCAGTACGTAGAACATCACCCCGACGCCGGCCAGCGATTTGCTCGGAAAGCTGCAGCCTGGCTGGTTGGGATTGACGATCGCATCGGCGGCCGGCAATTGATGGCCAGGCAAGTGGTGGTCGGTGACCAGCACTCTGAGCCCGGCGGCCTTGGCAGCGGCCACGCCGTCGACACTGGAGATACCGTTATCGACGGTCATCAACAAGTCTGGTGAGCGCTGCAGCGCCACGTCGACAATTTCCGGGGTCAGGCCATAGCCGTACTCGAAACGGTTGGGCACCAGATAGTCGACATGCGCAGCGCCCATCAGGCGCAGCCCGAGCACGCCCACGGTGCTGGCAGTCGCACCGTCAGCATCGAAGTCACCAACGATCAGGATGCGCTGACGTTGCTGCAAGGCCTCGACCAGCAGGTCCACCGCCGCATCGATGCCCTTGAGCTGTTGATACGCAATCAGCCGCGCCAGGCTCTTGTCCAGTTCCTCGGCCGAGACCACGCCACGCGACGCATACAGGCGGGTCAGCAGCGGCGGCAGATCGCCAAGAACCGGCAAGGGGCTGGGCATGGGACGGTGTTCGATACGCATGGGTACTGATGCCTCTTTTCAAAGTGATACGGGGTGATCAACCGCGCTCGCCGGCCAGCCATTGCAATTTCACTTCATGCTGGCCCCGGTCGTCGGTCACAAACACCTCGCCATCAGAGATCATGACGTCCCACTTGATGACCCGCGGCATGTCTTTGGCCAGAACTTCCAGAACGTCCTGCGGCACCGCAGCGATGCTGACGTTCTTGAGGCTTTTCGCTCCAGCGACTACTTTTGTTTCCCAGACACGCAAGCTGCCATAGGCCAACAGGCTGGTGCGCTCGGTACGCCGTGAACACCAGGTCAGGCGCTCCAGATCAGGCTGGCCGACTTCGATCCAGTGCAGGACGCGGTCATCCAGGCTTTTTTCCCACAGCGCGGGCTCGTCTACTTCAGACAGGCCACGACCGAAGGCCAGTTGTTCGTTGTACCACAGGGCATAGGCCAGCAAACGGACGGCCATGCGCTCTTCGGTCTCGGACGGATGACGGGCGATGGTCTGCTTGACGCTCTGGTAAATATTGCGATCGATGTCGGTGAGGTTGAGTTCGAATTTATAGGTGGTCGACGGCTGGGCCATGGACGGGCTTCCGGAGCAGGAGAAAGCCGATAAGTCTACCCGATGCGCAGGCGGTGAACGACCACATCCGGGCGGACTCAAAGTTGTCAGACAAAAACTGCAAAATCCACTGGCTTAATCCGCATGGTTGATGCAATTTGAATTACTTTCCCGGAGGTTGAGTTTCACGCATGTGTCTTGGCGCCGCACCCTTTGCACGCTTGCGTCTGGCTGTCTGCCTGTTGCTGTTGGGTCTTGGCACACTGCCTGGAACCAGCCAGGCCAAAGACACGCTGATCTGGCTGATGCGCGATATGCCTCCGGTGACCATTTTTAGCGGCCCTGATCAGGGTCAGGGCGCTATCGACAAGCTCATGCCGCTGCTGATCGCGCGTATGCCCCAGTACGATCATCTGTTAATGCGCGTCAACCGCGCGCGCGGCCTGCAGATGCTCAACGAACCCAGCTTCACCTGCGACCCCACCTTGCTGTGGACCGCTGAGCGGGCGAAGAAAATCATCTATTCCATCCCCACCTATGCCGTATTTGCCAATGGCCTGACCGTGCGCAAGGACGATCTGGCGCGTTTCACGCCCTTCATTGCCAACCGGCAAATTGATCTGAAGGCCCTGCTGGCCAGCAAGACCGCCAAAATCGGGGTGGTCGCAGGCCGCAGCTACGGTCCGGTGATCGATGAGATCCTGAGTCAAGTGCCCGAAGAAGAGATCTCGTCGCATTACGGTAACGATGCGATTGGCAGCATGCTGCAGATGCAGCGCCTGAGCCGGATCCAGGCGATGATCAGCTATTGGCCGGAAGCTCGCTATCAGGCGCTGCAACAAGGGATTCGCGAAACCGAACTGGTGTTTCTACCGGTCAAGGATGCTCCCAAGTATCAGTTCACTCACATTGGCTGCTCTGATACCGAGCAAGGGCGCGAAGCCATGGCGATCATCAACCGGGAAATGCGCGTATTGCGCGAAGAAAAGCTGATCGAGCTGTATGCAGAGTGGCTGGACCCGAAACGGCGTGCAGAATACCTGCAGGACGCCAAGACGTTCTTCATCGATAAATAGTCAAAAAGAAACCCCGAGCAGCGGGGATGACTGGTCGGGGTAAACCTTGGACCTGTAAAGGGCCAGACGGCAGGTAGCAATCACCGGAGCACAATGATCGTTCCTGCCATACCTGATCAGAACCCGATCCGGGCAGAAGGTTCCTGCCGGCCGATCAGGCAAAAACCGGTGCAGTGACCAGTGGACGATTTGCGCTGGCATTGCGCATGGCAGCAATCACACACGGCTCGATACGCCCCTCGGCCACCAGCAAATCACGATGCAGGCCATCGACCACGTCAGTCAGCAACAGTCTGTCACGCAACTGGTCGGCGCTGAAACTGCGCTCGATTACCACGGTGCCGCAGACATCCTTGAGGGTCACCAGCCGCTCGCCCCGCAGGCCAGCCGTGCCGATGCTGACCTGATAAGGGGCCAGCGCTTCGCTTAGCAGCAAACTGATATTTTCCATCTTGATCACCCCTCGATTATTTGAATGCAAAAGATGCTTATCAATGACCAGCGTTCATTACAGAAAGTTCTAATGCCAAGCAGGACTCCATCCCCGTCAATCGAGCATGCCTGTGAAATGTGACAGGGAAAAAACCGCGGCCGCCGATCAACATTGATCAGCATCGCCCCGCCACCGGGTCACACGCGCACGCCTGGCCCGGTCGCTGCTGGGCGTGACCTGTGTGCTGCTCATACTGCCGGCGCAGTTGTTCAAGCTCACGCTCCAGGTGTTTACGGTCGCTGATGTCCACCCAGCCACCCAACAGCCCCTGCAAGCGACCGTCTGCTGCGTAGAACGGCACGCTCCATTGCCAGGCATCCACGCGGCGGCCATTGAGTTCGAAGGTCCGTTCGACGAACACCGGCTGGCGACTCTCAAGCAACTGCAGGTAGTCGGCGTGCATTCGTTCAGCGAGCTGGCGCGGCAACAGCTCGATATCAATCAGCCGTCGTCCCTGCATATGCTCGACGCCGATCTCGAAAAACTGCTCGTAGCTGCGATTGCACGATACCAGGCGGCCCTGCAGGTCACGCACATAGACCGGCATGGGCATGGCATCGAACAACGCTTGCTTGAACGCCAGTTGGTCATTGAGTTGCGCCTCAACCTGGCGACGCTGAGCGGCCTGAATGCGCAAACGGCTATTACAGGCCAGCAAAACCAGACCCAGCAGCAGGGTCAGGACAACGCTCCAGACCAGCCATTGAGGAATGCGACTCCAGAGTGACGGCTGCGGCAGGCTGGCACTCAGCCATTTGGTGCGGATCGTACGCATCTCGCTCACCGGAAAAGCCTCCAGCGCCTTATTGAGGATGCTCAACAGCTCGGGATGCGACCTGGCCACCGCGAAGCGATCCGGCGACCATTTGCCATCGACGCTGCGGCCAACCTTGAGTTTCTCGGAACTGAACAGATACGCCCCGGCCTCGTTCTGGATCGTGACATGGGCCTGGCCCTTCTCGACCAGCTCACGGGCCTGGGCGTAGGTCTCTACCAGGCGCAGCTGGATATTGGGGTAGTTTTGCCGAATTTCGCTTTCCAGCGCATGCCGGGCGGGCAAGGCCAGAATGCGGTCACCCAGCTGCGCGAGGCTGGCAGGTGAAGCATCGCCGCGCCGGACCACAAATACCCAATTGTTCCCACCGAATGAGTAGGTAAAGTTGAGAAACACTTTACGCTCCGGGTTCTCTGCCAAGGTGGTGTTCAACTCGGCCTCGCCACGGTTCAGGGCGTCCAGGCTGGCCAGGGTAGACGGCATGCTCTGGTGAACGAACTGCAAGCCGGTCATCCGCGAGATCCGCGCCAGGACATCAGCATTGAGCCCCACCCAGCGGCCCTGTTCGTCACGATAGATATAAGGCGGGTGCTCGGTGGTCGCCACGGTGATGCGCGGGTGCCTGGCCAACCAACTGCGCTCAAGGCTGCTCAGGGCAATACGCTGCTCACCCAGGTACGCATTCAGCCCGGCGGTCCAGCGCGCCTGCACCTCACGCTCAAGGTGTACATCCAGGCTCGCCAGCGCCTGGTCCACAAGCCCCTTCAGACGTCGCCCATCTGCGCGCAACGCAAAAGCAAAACCATGGGGTGCCAACGCGCTTTCAAAATGCACCTGCAACGCCAGATAGGGACGCATGCTCAGGTAGGAACGAACCACGACGTCATTGCCGATAAGTACATCCACCTCTTGCTGCCTCAGTGCCTCCATGGCGCTATAGAGACCGGGAGCCAGAATGATCTGGCTGTCCGGGTAGAGCCTCTGGAGTGCTTGCGGATCGGCATAATCGTCCAGCACGACGATCTTTTTGCCGGCTAACCCTTGGGCGGGCGGCAGCGCGCTGCGGTGCCCGACCACCACCGCGCGGTCAGGCATGTAAGCACGTGAAAAGGCCAGCCCGGCCTGCCCACGCTCAAAGCAGCTGGCGCTACTGAGCAGGTCGATGCTGCCATCACGCAGGGCATCGATGGCATCGTCACGCTGGCTGAACCCCTTGAGCTGAACAGGCATATTCAGCTTGCCAGCGAGCAGGCTCAGGTAGTCTGCGCTGACGCCCTGATAGCGGTTGCCATCCGTGGTGATATCGATCGGTTCGTTATCAGCAACGACGATGCCTACCCGCAGCGCTTTACGCAGATCAAGCCACTGTCGGTCACTGGCGTTGAGCGCCAGCGGCTGAACGGGTTCAAACGGCGCGGCCAGGGTGAACGGTAAACTCTGCCCGGCACCCGCTACCGCGCTGAACAGCAGCAGCGCCAGCAGCACCAGTAACATGGCTGGCCACCTGTGGCGCTGCGCTTCGCTGACCGTCACAACGACCGGTCCTTGTCTGCTCACCTGCTTCACTGCCGCTCACTCTTGCCGGATCACTCGAAAGGCAGAGTTTGGCATGCGCAAACAAGAAGGCCCGCCAGATGGCGGGCCCCAAGTGTTACACAACGATACCGTCAGAGTGGCTTGCCACGGTTGCCGTGCTGGCTGACAAACGCCTGTACCGCTTTCAGGTCGTTGGGCAACACTGTGCAGCGCTCTTCACGCTGGAACAGGTCAGACAGGTGGGCAGGCAACTCAAGCGCCTTGCCGACACCGGCCTTCTCTACCGCTTCAGGGAATTTCACCGGGTGTGCTGTACCCAGCACGACCATTGGGATGTCCAGGCTGCGACGGCACTCGCGGGCCGCACGAACACCGATGGCAGTGTGCGGATCAAGGACTTCACCGGTACGGGCGAAGACCTCAGCGATGGTCTCACAGGTCTGCTCGTCGCTGACCGCCAGCGAGTCGAACAGCTTGCGGGTTTCAGTCCAGCGATCCTGTTCGACGCTGAACCCGCCACCTTGCTTGAAGGTGTCCATCAGTTCGGCAATGGCGGCACCATTGCGGCCGTGCATGTCGAACAGCAGACGCTCGAAGTTCGACGAGACCATGATGTCCATCGACGGCGACAGGGTCGGATGCAAGGCATCCTTGACGTACTGATTGCCGCTCATGAAGCGGTGCAGGATATCGTTGCGGTTGGTGGCGACGATCAACTGGTTGACCGGCAGACCCATGTTGCGCGCCAGGTAGCCGGCGAAGATATCGCCGAAGTTACCGGTTGGCACCGAGAACGACACCGAACGCGCCGGGCCGCCCAATTGCAGCGCTGCATGGAAGTAGTAGACGATCTGGGCCATGATCCGCGCCCAGTTGATCGAGTTGACCGCGACCAGCCGCGTACCTTTGAGGAAGTCCTGGTCAGCGAAGCTGGCCTTGACCATTTCCTGGCAGTCGTCGAAGTTGCCGTCGATAGCGATGTTGTGGATGTTATCGCCCAGGATGGTGGTCATCTGCCGGCGCTGCACGTCCGACACCCGGTTATTGGGGTGCAGGATGAAGATGTCGACGTTGTCGCAACGGCGGCAACCTTCAATGGCCGCAGAACCGGTATCACCGCTGGTCGCACCGACAATCACCACGCGCTCGCCACGCTTGACCAGCACGTGATCGAGCAGGCGGCCGAGCAACTGCAGGGCGAAATCCTTGAACGCCAGGGTCGGGCCATGGAACAGCTCCAACACCCATTCGTTGCTGTCGAGCTGACGCAGCGGTGCCACCGCGCTGTGCGCGAACACACCGTAGGTTTCTTCGAGAATTTTTTTGAAGTCGGCATCGGCGATGCTGCCTTCGACGAACGGGCGCATCACCCGGAACGCCAGTTCGTGGTACGGCAGGCCGGCCCAGGAGGCAATTTCTTCCTGAGTGAAGCGTGGCAGGTTTTCCGGGACATACAGACCGCCATCACTGGCCAGACCGGCCAGCAATACGTCTTCGAAATTCAACGCCGGGGCTTTGCCGCGAGTACTGATATAACGCATGGGTGCAAACCTTTGGTTTGAGCTGCAAGCTCCAAGCCTCAAGCTGCAAGCCGAAACGTGACCGGCTTCATCTTGCAGCTTGCAGCTTACGGCTTGAAGCTGCTCTTAGTTAAGGTGTTCGACGCGGATGCGGACCACAGGGCCGACGACATCCTGCAAGGCTTCCAGGGCTTCGATGGCATCGTTGATACGCTGCTCCACGACTTCGTGGGTCAGCAGGATCATCGGCACCAGGCCATCCTGTTCCTCGACCTCTTTTTGCATGATCGATTCGATATTGATACCGCGCTCGGACAGGATGCTCGCCACCTGAGCCAGTACGCCCGGATGGTCCTTGGCCTGGATCCGCAGGTAGTAGGCGCTTTCACAGGCCTCGATCGGCAGGATCGGATGGGTCGACAACGAGTCAGGCTGGAAGGCCAGGTGCGGCACGCGATTGGTCGGATCGGAAGTCATGGCACGCACCACGTCCACCAGGTCGGCTACCACCGACGATGCAGTCGGCTCCATGCCGGCGCCGGCGCCGTAGAACAGGGTAGAGCCCGACGCGTCGCCGTTGACCATTACGGCATTCATCACGCCATTGACGTTGGCCAGCAGACGGTCAGCCGGAATCAGGGTCGGGTGCACGCGCAGTTCAATGCCCTGCTCGGTGCTACGCGCCACGCCCAGGTGCTTGATCCGGTAGCCCAGCGCTTCGGCGTAGTTGACGTCAGCGGTGGTCAGTTTGGTGATGCCTTCGGTGTAGGCCTTGTCGAACTGCAGCGGAATGCCAAAGGCGATGGACGCCAGAATGGTCAGCTTGTGCGCCGCATCGATGCCTTCGACGTCGAAGGTCGGGTCGGCTTCGGCATAACCTAGGGCCTGGGCTTCAGCCAGAACGTCCGGGAAGGTACGGCCTTTTTCACGCATTTCGGTGAGGATGAAGTTACCGGTGCCGTTGATGATACCGGCCACCCAGTTGATGCGGTTGGCCGACAGGCCTTCACGGATCGCCTTGATCACCGGAATACCACCGGCGACAGCAGCTTCAAAGGCCACGATCACACCCTTCTCGCGGGCGCGGGCGAAGATCTCGTTGCCGTGTACAGCAATCAGTGCCTTGTTGGCGGTGACGACGTGCTTGCCATTGTCGATGGCCTTGAGCACCAGTTCACGGGCAACGGTGTAGCCGCCGATCAGTTCGACAACCACGTCGATCTCAGGGTTGCTGACCACCTCGAACACGTCGCTGGTGGTCGGGGTACCGGCAAGCTGGCAATTGGGGTTGGGTGTACGAACCGCAATCTGCGCGACCTCAATACCACGCCCGGCACGGCGGGCGATCTCCTCGGCGTTGCGCTGAAGTACGTTAAAGGTACCGCCACCGACGGTACCCAGCCCACAAATGCCTACTTTGACCGGTTTCACTGATGAACTCCCCGTAAAGCGGTCGCCCCCTCGGGCAACCGCACAGAACAACTGCATGCACTGCAGCTGAAAAAATTTGAATTATTTGGCGCCCAGCGCCAGCTTGGCCACCTGGGCCGCCGGCTGGTAACCCGGAATCACCTGGCCGTCAGCCAGAACGATGGCCGGGGTACCGTTCACACCAATCGACTGACCGATCTGGAACTGTTTGCCGACCGGATTATCGCACTTGGCTGCCTTGATATTCTTGCCTTCGACCATCTGGTCCATGGCCAGCTTGCGGTCCTTGGAGCACCAGACCGCCTGCAACTGCTGGTCACCCGGCGAACCCAGCCCCTGACGCGGGAAGGCCACGTAGCGAACTTCGACACCCAGCTTGTTCAACTGGCCGACTTCTTCATGAAGCTTGTGGCAGTACGGGCACGTGGTGTCGGTAAAGACAGTGATGTGCGACTTGGCTTCACCCACAGCCGGATAGACCACCATGTCGGCTGCCGGAATACCGTTGATGGTCTGGGCAATGGCCTTGCGCTCGGTCTTCTCGGTCAGGTTGACCGGTTTACCGTCCTGGATCTGGAACAGGTAACCCTGCACCACGAACTGGCCGTCGCCACTGGCATACAGCACACGGCCGCCCTTGAGCTTGACTTCATAGAGGCCATTGAAAGGGCTGCTGGCAATGCTTTCGACCGGCAGTTCAAGTTCGAGGGAGTCCAGGGTCTTGCGAATGGCCTTTTCAGCGCCAGCGTCTGCCTGGGCGAAAAAGCTGAAAGTACTGAGCAGTACTGCGGCGGCGACAGCAAAAAAGGAAGGCAAACGCATGAAAACTCCTATAACGGCGGACAGAATCGAGGGCATCCGACACTGCGGATCGTGCCTCGTTCCGCGGAACCGCCAAAGCCTACCACATTACCCCGGCAAGACGGACCCGGACTGTCGGGCAAATTATCCACGCGGATGATGGGTCGCATGCAGCTCCTGCAGGCGTGCCCGGGCGATATGGGTATAGATCTGGGTGGTGGACAAGTCACTATGGCCCAGCAGCATCTGCACCACCCGCAGGTCGGCACCGTGATTGAGCAAATGAGTCGCAAAAGCATGCCGCAAGGTGTGCGGCGACAATGACTTGTTGATGCCTGCCACCAGCGCATGCTGCTTGATCCGGTGCCAGAACGTCTGGCGGGTCATCTGCTCGCCGCGCAGGCTGGGAAACAGCACGTCGCTGGGACGCCCGTTGAGCAACTCGATACGGGCACCGCGCAAATAACGCTCGACCCAGACGATGGCTTCTTCGCCCATCGGCACCAGCCGCTCTTTACTGCCCTTGCCCATGACCCGCAGCACACCCTGACGCAGATTGACCTGCTCCAGAGTCAGGCCGATCAGCTCACTGACTCGCAACCCGCAGGCGTACAGCACTTCGAGCATCGCCCGGTCGCGCTCACCAATCGGCTCGCCCAGGTCCGGCGCGGCCAGCAAGGCTTCGACGTCGGCTTCGGACAGCGACTTGGGCAATGGCTTGCCCAACTGCGGCATCTCGACTTGCAGGGTCGGGTCGACGGCGATCAGCTTTTCGCGCAACAGGTAGCGATAAAAACCACGCAATCCTGAAAGCAGACGCGCCGTGGAACGCGGCTTGTAGCCGTTATCCACGCGCCAGGCCAGATGATCGAGAATCACCTCGCGGCCAGCCTCGGACAACTGCACATTGCGCTCGCTCAACCAGCCATTGAACAGCGTCAAATCACTGCGATAGGACTCGCGGGTGTTATCAGAGAGGCCTTTCTCCAGCCACAGGGCATCGAGAAAGCGGTCAATCAGAGGGTGATCCAGGGCAGGCATTGCGGTTCGAGGCACACAGAAGAGGATGACAGACCCTACTACAAGACTTTCGGCAGATAAACGCAAGTCACCAAAAAGATCCCGCAGCCATGGGACTGCCTGACCATCGGGGCGCGACAAGCCCCGCCGTTCAGGGCGGGGAAGGATAGCGCGGACGGCGTAGCCGTCCCTGGTTGCCGTGGGGTGTCTGCTGCTGTTCGATGGATGCACCGCCACAGGATGATGCGACGTAATACGGCGACACAGATGCCCTTATACGGCGGTATTTCGTTACAAAGACCCCATGGTCATGCACCTTGAAAACACCGTGCCGTCCGCGCCTAATGGCGTCTTCATTGCTCATGGCTCAAGAGCAGCATGCAACGACTTCAAGCCTTCAAGTACGAACTCATGCCAGACGGCCGGCAGGAGCGGCAAATGCGCCGCTTTGCGGGCTCCTGTCGCTTCGTCTTCAACAAGGCGCTGGCGTTGCAGAAGGAACGTCACGAGCAAGGCGAGAACAAGCTCGGCTATGCGGGCCTGTGCAAGTTGCTGACCGAGTGGCGCCATAGCCCGCCAACCGCATGGCTGGCCGATGCGCCTGTTCACCCGTTGCAACAGAGCCTCAAGGATCTGGAGCGGGCCTACACCAACTTCTTCGCCAAGCGAGCCGACTTTCCCCGGTTCAAGAAGAAGGGGCAGAACAACAGCTTGCGCTATCCCGACCCGAAACAGATCAAGCTCGACCAGACCAACAGCCGCCTGTTTCTGCCCAAGCTGGGCTGGCTGCGCTACCGCAACAGCCGCGAGACGCTGGGTACTGTGAAGAACATCACCGTGAGCCAGTCGTGTGGCAAGTGGTTCGTGAGCATCCAGACCGAACGCGAGATTGATGAGCAGCCCACGGCACAGGGTGCGGCAATCGGCATCGACATGGGCATTGCCCGGTTCGCCACGCTTTCGGATGGCTCGTTCTACGCACCCCTGAACAGCTTCAAACGCCATGAAACCGCGCTGTGCAAAGCGCAGCAGGCGATGAGCCGCAAGGTCAGATTCAGCCGCAACTGGAAGAAGGCGAAAGCTTGCGTCCAGCGCATTCATTCCCGAATCGGCAATGCCCGCCGCGACTACCTGCACAAGTGCTCCACCACGATCAGCCAAAACCACGCGATGGTGTGTATCGAGGACTTGCAGGTACGCAATATGTCCAGGTCGGCGGCAGGCACGGCCGAGGCACCGGGAAGAAACGTTCGGGCCAAATCTGGCCTGAACAGGGCCATCCTCGATCAGGGCTGGTTCGAGTTCCGCCGCCAACTGGACTACAAGCTGGCGTGGCGCGGCGGCTGGCTGATTGCCGTGCCGCCGCAAAATACCAGCCGCAGGTGCCCGTGTTGCGAACATGTGTCGGCGGCCAACCGCCAGACGCAAGCGCTGTTCAGGTGTGTGGGATGTGGTTTTGAAGGCAACGCCGATGTGGTCGGGGCGATCAATGTACTAAGGGCGGGACACGCCCGGTTAGCCTGTGAAGTGAGCGCAGAGGTCATGGCGCCAGCAGCAGGAACCCACCGAAGCGACTCAGGGGCAGCTCGATGCCGCGCCTGAGCGCCGCAGGAATCTCCGGCCTTCAGGCCGGGGAGGATGTCAACGAACTCGCAGACTCCAGCTCAGAAAAAAGCTTCGCGACCCAGGTCGCTGCCACCGTACAGCAGACGAAAAAAAAGCAGCCCGAAGGCTGCTTTTTTCATGCATCGAAAAACTGTATCAGGACAGTTTTTCCTTGATGCGTGCTGCTTTACCGGACAGGTCGCGCAGGTAGTACAGCTTGGCCTTGCGAACGTCGCCGCGACGCTTGACAGCCAGGCTGTCGATTTGCGGGCTGTAGGTCTGGAAAGTACGCTCAACGCCAACGCCGCTGGAGATCTTGCGAACAGTGAAAGCACTGTTCACGCCACGGTTACGCTTGGCGATGACAACGCCTTCGAACGCCTGCAGACGGCTACGATCGCCTTCCTTCACTTTCACCTGAACGACAACAGTGTCGCCCGGGGCGAAGGCCGGGATTTCTTTCTGCATCTGCTCGGCTTCGAGGGCCAGAATGATTTTGTTGGTCATGCTTGTGCTCCTAAGGGTGATCCTCCCGGATCAGCCATCGATACGTTTACTATCGTCCCGCTCACGGATGTATTCCGTCAGCAGCTTCTGCTCTTCTCCAGAAAGTGAGCGACTTTCCAGAAGATCAGCGCGTCGCTCGAAAGTCCGCCCAAGGGACTGCTTCAAACGCCAACGCCGGATATGTGCATGATTGCCACTTAGCAATACGTCGGGAACACGCTGATCCGCATACACCTCAGGTCGGGTGTAGTGCGGGCAATCAAGCAGACCGTCCGTGAAGGAGTCTTCCTCCGCGGAGTCTACATGCCCTAAAGCTCCAGGCAGCAGTCGTGTAACCGCATCGATCAGTACCATCGCCGGCAGCTCACCGCCAGACAGGACATAGTCGCCAATCGACCACTCTTCATCCACGTGCGCTTCAATGAAACGCTCATCGATGCCTTCATAACGACCGGCGATGAGAATGAGAGCACTCTCTTGCGCCAGTTCGCGCACCGCTGGCTGACTCAGCCTGCGGCCTTGCGGCGAAAGGTAAATCACCTTTGCCTTGTCTCCGGCTGCCAGCCTGGCCTCGGCCAGCGCATCTTCCAGAGGCTTGATCTTCATCACCATGCCGGGGCCGCCACCGAAGGGGCGATCGTCCACAGTGTGATGGCGATCCGTGGTGTAGTCCCGCGGATTCCAACAGGTCAGCTGCAACAGCTCCTGTTTCACCGCACGGCTGGTTATGCCGTATTCGCTGATGGCGGAAAACATCTCGGGAAACAGCGTGATAACGTCTATGCGCAGGCTAGCCATGGCACTTAGAAATCCGCATCCCAATCCACCTTCATCTCGCCGGCTTCCAGGTCGACAGCCAACACGCAATGCTCCGTATAGGGCAACAGGCGTTCGCGATCATCCAGGCTACCCGCGCAGGGCTTTACCACCATTACATCGTTCGAGCCGGTTTCAAGCAGGTGATCGATCTTGCCGAGCAATTGCCCGAGCGTGTCGATAACCTTGAGTCCTTCCAGTTGATACCAGTAGTACTCGCCATCATCCAGATCAGGGAACAGGCTACGCGGCACACAGACTTCGCAACCGGCCAGAAGCTGGGCTTCATCACGATCATCGAGGCCTTTGAGCTTTGTGACCAGAAACTTGCTCTGCAAGCGTCCACTGACCAGCTCGACCTGTTTTTCCACACGGCCTTCGCGCCGCAGCGTCCAGGTCTTGTAGTCCAGCAGGTTGTCAATCGGATCCGTGAAGGAGTACACCTTCACTTCGCCGCGAACGCCATGAACCGAGAAAATCTTGCCAATGACGATCAGATCGTCGGCAGATGCAGGCGTCGCGTTCATAAGACTCAGGCCGCAGCCTTGGTCTTGTTGCTCTCTTTGATCAACTGGGCAACGCGCTCGGAAGTCTGAGCGCCAACGCTCAGCCAGTAGTTCAGGCGTTCTTCGTTGATGGACAGGCGAACTTCCTGACCACGAGCGATCGGGTTGAAGAAACCGATCTGCTCTTTGTGAGAGCCGTCACGGGCGTTGCGGCTGTCAGTGACAGTCACGTGGTAGAACGGGCGCTTTTTGGAGCCGCCAAGGGCAAGACGAATGGTTAGCATTGAACATCGTTCCTGTTTAGTCGGTGCTGCAAATCTTTGTTGCACAAATGGGCACGGGTGCCCAAAAGGCCGCATATTCTCAAGGAATATACGGACATTTGCAAACGACTTTTTCCGACGACTGAGCGCCTGCCGTAAAGATCTGCATGGGCCGGCCACCGTGGCGACCGGGTAAATCCCCTCCTTACAGAGAGGCGCACAGGGTCAGCCCCTGCACGACGAACGGGCACGGCCTGCGCCGCACCTGGTTGTCTGGTTACATCTTGGGCATGCCGCCACCGCCCGGGAACATACCGCCCAGACCGCGCATCATTTTCGACATGCCACCTTTGGTGGAGAACTTCTTCATCATCTTCTGCATCTGCTTGTGCTGCTTGATCAGCCGCCCGATGTCCTGCACCTGGGTACCGGAACCCAGCGCGATGCGGCGCTTGCGCGAGCCGCTGATCAGGTCAGGGTCGCGGCGCTCGGCCGGCGTCATCGAGTTGATGATCGCTTCCATCTGCTTGAACTGCTTCTCGGCCGCGCCCTGGGCGTTGCCCATCTGCGACAGGTTCATGCCGCCGATGCTCGGCAGCTTGTCCATCAGCCCGCCCAGGCCGCCCATGTTTTTCATTTGTTGCAATTGGTCGCGGAAATCTTCGAGGTCGAAGCCCTTGCCCTTCTTGAGCTTTTTGGTGAGCTTCTCGGCCTTCTCGCGGTCCAGCGTCTGCTCGGCCTGCTCGATGAGGCTGAGCACGTCACCCATGCCCAAGATCCGCGAAGCGATACGATCCGGATGGAATGGCTCAAGGGCGTCGCTCTTCTCGCCCATACCGATGAACTTGATCGGCTTGCCGGTGATCGAGCGCACCGACAGTGCAGCACCACCACGTGCGTCGCCGTCGACCTTGGTCAGGATCACACCGGTCAACGGCAGCGCATCACCAAAGGCCTTGGCGGTGTTGGCCGCGTCCTGACCGGTCATGGCGTCGACCACGAACAGGGTTTCGACCGGCTTGACCGCAGCGTGCAGCGCCTGGATCTCGGCCATCATCTCGGAATCGATATGCAGACGGCCGGCGGTGTCGACGATCACCACATCGATGAATTTGAGCTTTGCTTCGCGGATCGCCGCCTGGGCAATGTCCACCGGCTTCTGGCTGGTATCGGACGGGAAGAAGGTGACCCCAAGATCGTTGGCCAGGGTTTCGAGCTGCTTGATCGCCGCCGGACGGTAGATGTCGGCCGACACCACCATCACGCTCTTCTTCTTGCGCTCTTTGAGGAACTTGGCCAGCTTGCCGGCGGTGGTGGTCTTGCCCGCACCCTGCAGACCGGCCATCAGCACCACGGCAGGTGGCGCAGCATTGAGCGCCAGGTCTTCGTTGGCCGCCCCCATGATGCTTTCGAGTTCGGCCTGGACGATCTTCACGAACGCCTGGCCCGGCGTCAGGCTGCGCGACACCTCGGTGCCGACCGCCCGCTCCTTGATATTGTTGACGAAGTCCTTGACCACTGGCAACGCGACGTCAGCTTCGAGCAACGCCATGCGCACTTCGCGCAAGGTGTCCTTGATGTTCTCTTCGGTCAGCTTGGCCTTGCCGGTGACATGGCGCAGCGTCTGGGAAAGGCGTTCCGTTAGATTTTCAAACATGCGCGTTCCTAGTAAGGCTCCGGTCGCCCCTGATGGGTGCGGCACGGCCCGCAATGGAGATAAATGGCGCGCGGCGAGTCGGCGGCCTGAACAGGGCGCAGATTATAGCCGAGAGTCCGGCACACGGACAGAGAGCGTCCAGCCACACGACATGCATCAAGGCCAATGGCGTTCACAACGCCTCGCACTTTCTTGCAGAGCCGGGGTATGCCAAACTCAGCCCCTTTCAGGGCCCGCCCGTCAGGATCATGTTCCCTTTGCCAGCCAGCCTGTTCCCCAGCCTCATCGCCGCCAGCCTGTATGCCGCCGCGACCGTCTATCAAGGCATCCGCCTGCGCCGCGCCACCAGACCCGACAAGCGTCTGCTGTGGCTGCTCGGCTCCCTGGCGATCATCGCCCATGCCATCGGCCTGTGCTCGCAACTGATTCGCCCGGCAGGCCTGGGCCTGGATTTTTTCAACGCCGCCAGCCTCATCGCCCTCGCGGTCATCTTCCTGATTCTGCTCGGGACCGTGCGCATTCCAGTGGAAAACCTGCTGGCGCTGCTGTTTCCGCTCGGCATGATAACCGTCTTGCTCGCGCAGTTCGTGCCCAGCGGGACGGCGCAACCGATCGTCGAGTCGCCAGGCATCCTCAGCCATGTACTGCTGTCGATATTGTCGTACGGCATGTTCACGATCGCCGTGTTCCAGGCGCTGCTCCTGCTCTTGCAGGACTACCAGCTCAAGCACAAACACCCGTCCGGGCTGATTCGCAATTTTCCGCCACTGCAAACCATGGAAAGCCTGCTGTTCGGCTTCTTGTGGGCTGGCTGGACCCTGTTGTCGCTGTCGCTGATCTCAGGCTGGATCTTCGTCGAGAATCTGTTCGCCCAGCATCTGGTCCACAAGACCCTGCTGTCTTGCCTGGCCTGGGTGGTGTTCGGGGTCCTGCTCTGGGGTCGCACGCGGCTGGGCTGGCGTGGCCACAAGGCAATCCGCTGGACACTGGGCGGCTTCTGCCTGCTGATGCTGGCCTACTTCGGCAGCAAGCTGGTACGCGAATTCATCCTGCATATCTGACTACACCCATCTAAAGAGCCGCACTCATGAATAGTCTGCCCATCGCTCCCCTGCTCGGTGTGCTGGCCCTGCTGACGCTCTGGTCAGGACTGTTTACGGCGGCCGAAGCGGTGTATTACCTGGCAGGCCCGCGGGCCAGAAACGAGGCCGATCTGCACAGCCTGATACTGGGCAATACCCTGCTCAAGACCCTGCTGGTGGTCATCACGCTGCTGGTCTGCTTGCGTTACTGGGTTTATCAGGGGCCATTACTGGCCTGGCTGGGCAGCTCAGCCGCGCTGCTACTACTCACCGAATACCTGCCGCGGCGTCTGGCCAGTCGCTATCCACAGCCCATCCTGAAACTGGTCAACAGCCTGCTGCGCGGGCCTTTACGCCTGCTGCAGCCACTGGCCTGGCTGCTTGAGCGTACCGCGGGCCTGCTGCTACAGCCGCTTGCCCGGCGCCCAGGCCCCGGCGGCGAGCTGCAGCATGACCAGGTGCAGCCATACCACGCGCACCAAGCGCAAGCCGACAGCAGCCCAAGCAGCGTACTGGCCGGCATTCGCGCCCTGGACCGCATGACGGTCAACGACATCCTGATTCCGCGCAGCGAAGTGGACGGGATCAATCTGGATGAACCGATCGGCCAGATCATCGAGAACCTGATCATCTCGCGCCACACCCGCCTGCCGGTCTATCACAACGACATCAATCAGGTGCAGGGGGTTCTCAACACCCGCCAGATCAGCCATCTGCTGCCCAAGGCCGAACTGACCAAGGACCACCTCCTGAGCGCCTGCTACGAGCCTTACTTCGTCCCGGAAAGCACGCCATTGCAGCTGCAGTTGCTGAATTTTCACAAGCAGCAACGCCGCCTGGGCGTGGTGGTTGATGAGTACGGCGAGGTGCTGGGCATCATCAGCCTGGAAGATATTCTCGAAGAGATTGTCGGCGAGTTCGAAAACGAGCACCTGGATAACCCGCACATCACTCAACTGCCTGACGGCCAGATGGCAGTCGACGGCGCGGCGTCGATTCGCGAACTGAACAAGAGCCTGGGCTGGCATCTGCCGTCCGATGGCCCCAAGACCCTTAACGGCCTGGTCACCGAAGCGCTGGAAACCATTCCCGAAGGCCCGGTTTGCCTGAAGGTTGGTCCCTACCGGCTGGAAATCCTCGAAACCGAGGATAACCGCGTGACCCGGGTACTGATGTGGCGGCATGCACCGTTGCGCCCCCGTCTCTGACCGAGCGCGCCCGCGCCTGTTACCACTTGTTTCAAAAGCCGCAGCATTCCTATAATCGGTCAGCTTATCCAGCCCGGCCGATCGACGTGCTACCCGCACGCGGTACGATCCGCCCAACAACAGCCTGAACGACCCGCATACCCTCAGGCCTGGCTCACCATCCCCCGGGCCATTCCCCTGCCTTGCCGCCCAACCGGGCCGACCAGCTCAGCGCTGCCCGCACCTATAACAAATGAATGCCTGCCGCCACTTTGGTCGCCGCAGCTGACATGACAGGGATAATCCGCATGACCACAACGACCCTCGCTGATACCGAGAGCACCCAACCGCCGCCGGCCAACTCTGCCACGCGGGTGGCCACCGCCAGCTTTATCGGCACCGCCATTGAGTTCTACGATTTTTATGTATACGCCACCGCTGCTGCGCTGGTGATCGGCCCGGTGTTCTTCCCGCAAACCTCAGGCACCGCGCAGATGCTCGGCGCTTTTCTGAGCTTCGGCATTGCGTTTCTCGCCCGCCCACTGGGCTCGGCGCTGTTCGGCCACTTTGGTGACCGGATCGGCCGCAAATCGACACTGGTGGCTTCGCTGCTGCTGATGGGCGTCTGCACCACCCTGATTGGCGTGCTGCCCGGTTATGCCAGTATCGGCGTTTGGGCACCGATCCTGCTGTGCCTGCTGCGCTTTGGCCAGGGCCTGGGACTGGGTGGTGAATGGGGCGGCGCTGCGCTGCTGGCCACCGAAAACGCACCCAAAGGCAAACGTGCCTGGTTCGGCATGTTTCCGCAACTGGGCCCCTCCATTGGCTTTCTGGCCGCCAACGGCCTGTTTCTGACCCTGGCCGTGGTCCTTGATGACCAGCAGTTTCGCGAATGGGGCTGGCGCATTCCGTTTCTGCTCAGCGCAGCGCTGGTGATTGTCGGCCTGTATGTGCGCCTGAAACTGGAAGAAACCCCGGCGTTCGCCAAGGTCGTGGCCAAGCACGAACAACTGCGCCTGCCGATCGTCGAAACCTTCAGCAAACACTGGCAGCCCATGCTGCTCGGGGCTGCAGCAATGGTGGTGTGCTACGCACTGTTCTACATCTCGACTGTATTTTCGCTGAGCTACGGCGTCTCGACCCTGGGCTACACCCGTGAGACCTTCCTGGGCCTGCTGTGTTTTGCCGTGCTGTTCATGGCCCTGGCAACGCCGATATCAGCCTGGGCCAGCGACCGGTTTGGCCGTAAACCGGTGCTGTTGACCGGTGGCGTGCTGGCGATTGCTTCGGGCTTTGCCATGGAGCCGCTACTGACTCACGGTTCGACCTGGAGCGTGGCGCTGTTTTTGAGCATCGAGCTGTTTTTGATGGGCGTGACCTTCGCGCCGATGGGCGCGCTGCTGCCCGAGCTGTTTCCGACCAAGGTGCGTTACACCGGAGCCTCGGCGGCCTACAACCTGGGTGGCATCGTCGGCGCCTCGATGGCACCGTTCTTTGCCCAGAAGCTGGTGACCATGGGCGGTTTGAGCTGGGTCGGCGGCTATGTATCGGCCGCCGCCCTGCTCAGTGTCCTGGCCGTACTGGCCCTTAAAGAGACCCGCGATACAGAACTGTAGGACATGTCGCAGGAGCCGCTTTAGCGGCGAAGACCATTCGCCGCTAAAGCGGCTCCTACGGCTTGCATCTGCCGTTACAGCTTGACGTCAACCGCCTGCGAGGCGCGGTTGGCCTTGGCGCGGGCGGCTTCGATCGACTCGTCACGTGCCAGGGCCACGCCCAAGCGGCGCTGGCCGTTGACCTCTGGCTTGCCGAACAGGCGCAGGGCGGTGTCAGGCTCAGCCAGTGCTGCGCCGAGGTTGGCGAACGCAGTCTGGGTCGACTGGCCTTCAACCAGAATCACCGACGATGCCGACGGGCCGAACTGACGAATCAGTGGCACTGGCAGGCCGAGAATGGCCCGGGCGTGCAGGGCGAACTGCGACAGGTCCTGGGAAATCAGGGTCACCAGACCGGTGTCGTGCGGGCGCGGCGACACTTCGCTGAACCACACCTGATCCCCCTTGATGAACAGCTCCACGCCGAACATGCCACGACCGCCCAACGCCTCGGTAACCGCCCTGGCCACACGCTCGGACTCGGCCAGCGCCACCGGACTCATTGCCTGCGGCTGCCAGGATTCCTGGTAATCGCCCTTCTCCTGACGATGGCCAACCGGCGCACAGAACGTGGTACCGCCAGCATGGCGCACGGTCAGCAGGGTGATTTCATAATCGAAGTCGATAAAGCCTTCAATGATCACCCGGCCCTTGCCAGCGCGACCGCCCTCCTGAGCGTAGTCCCAGGCTTTCTGGATGTCGGCAGTGCTCTTGAGCAGGCTCTGGCCTTTGCCCGAAGAACTCATCACCGGCTTGACCACACACGGGAAGCCCAGGCTTTCGACAGCCTTGCTGTAGTCTTCGAACGTGTCGGCAAAAAAGTACGGCGAAGTCGGCAGGCCCAGCTCTTCAGCGGCCAGACGGCGGATGCCTTCGCGGTTCATGGTCAACTGCGCAGCGCGAGCGGTCGGCACCACGGTAAAGCCTTCGGCCTCCAGCTCCACCAGGGTCGCGGTGGCGATGGCTTCGATTTCCGGCACGATGTAGTGCGGCTTCTCGGCCTCGATCACGGCGCGCAGGGCGGCGCCGTCGAGCATGTTGATCACGTGGCTGCGATGGGCAACTTGCATGGCCGGAGCGTTGGCGTAGCGATCGACAGCGATCACTTCGACACCCAGGCGTTGCAGTTCGATGACCACTTCTTTACCCAGTTCGCCGCTGCCGCACAGCAAAACACGGGTCGCGGTGGGCGACAGTGGAGTTCCGATTTGAGTCATCTCAGGTCCTCGAAGAGCAGATGTCGAGGGCAGCCCGCCAGTAAACGGGCAACCACGGTGGAGAAAGGCGCGCAATTTACCATGAAGCCCTGTGCGATGCAGGGTTATCCCGGACAGGCGTGTCGACGCTGCCGCCAGGCCATGATCAGCCACACCGCCGTGACCCCGGCGAATTTCGAGGCCAGGGCGGTAATCAGTACCGGTGCGCTGAGTGCGTCGATCATGCCGAAGAAGATAAAGGTGTCCAGCGGAATACTCAGCGCCGAGCTGATCCACAGGCGATCATGCAACGGGCGTTTGGTAATGGTGAACACCAGCCAGTCGATCAGTTCAGAAACGGCAAAGGCCGTGGCGCTGGCCAGGGCAATGGTCGGGTCGCTGGTGATGTAAGACAACAGCAGCGCGGCCAGCATGGCGATAATCGCGCCATGGCCAAAGCGGGTCTGGACCATGTCGCGCAGTACAAACACCAGGCCGCCCCAGCATGACCAGATGATGTCCAGATGCGGAGCCGCCGAAAAAGCGAAGTTGATCAATACGACGCTGGCGATGTAGGCGATAAGAAAGAGCATGGCAACTGGCGGGTAAACAAGGACAGGCGCGCATGGTAGCAGATTCACTTTTTACCCGAGTGCCTTTGTATGGCATTGCCCGCAGGCAAACCCGGGCTTATCGGCAGACCCGCCACATACCCATATCCAGGTGAAAGTGATTGCGATGCGCGGCGTTGTAGTCAGGCCCCAGCACCGTGTTGAAGTGCTCACAGGCCGCTTGCTGGACGCTGCGCAGAAACTGCCCCTTGGCGCCGCTGTCGTTCCAGTCACGCAGCAGGTCGATGCGCTCGCCGTTGGCCAGGCGAAACCCGGCAATGTCCAGCGCGTTGGCGCTGGCGTGCTGGCTGAGCCGGCCTTCGCTGCGGTTGTAGATGTTGCGGCAGGCAAAGCTGCCCAAGTGGTCGATACGCGCAACCCGCTGGCCCAGTGTGGCTTGAGCAACAGGCTGCAGGCTGTGGTGCTCGAACAGCGCATAAGCCACCGCCAGCGGGCAACTGGCCAAAAAGCTGCTACTGAGCGCCACCTCGCCGCCCTGAATCCGCAGGGTATTGCTCAACGGGCAATTGGCCGAAGGCGGGCTGTCAGCCTGGCGGCTGAAGCGCAGGGTCGATGATGCCAATGCCTGATCGCACAACTGCGCATTATCCTGCAAGCGCCAGAGCTTGAATGAAGTCAGCAGATTGGGTTCGGCACGAATGTCCAGCGGTGCCCAAGGGTTCCAGCGCGGCGGCACCTCAACCCAGCTACGCCACACCGCCAGTGAGGCCAGGGCACACAACAGCAATACCACGATAACCAAGCGCATGGTGGGACTCTTAAACCAATGGGTTCACCCTCATGGACCTCAAAGAAGCCCCAACTGCTCCACCTCGGGCCCACGATCAATCTGCACCAGCGGCGCCAGGCCCGGCAAACGCGCCATCAATTGCTCATGAAAGCGCTGCGCCAAGGCGGGTGCACGATGGTTGTCGGGGGTATGCAGGTACACGTAAGGCGTGCGCCCTTCTTCAATCCAGGCGGCGACTTTCTCGACCCAGGGCGCCATGTACGGATCATTGGCATCCAGTTCCGGGCGACCGATAAACCGCACCTGCGGTGCCTGGGTCAGCGCGGCAGGCCGCACGGGGACCTTGGGCTTTTTCGACTGGGCGTGCAGAACGGCCGGATCGCTGGAGATGCAGCTGAACAGTGCCCGCGAATCCAGGCATATCCGCTCGATGCCGTTATCGAGCAGCAGCCGGTTGAGCGCACGCTCTTCGTCGCCCTTGAGAAAAAATGCCTGGTTACGGACTTCAACGGCCAACGGCACCTTGATCTCGGCGATGAACATTGCCAGTTCAGCGAGGCGTTGTGGGCCGAAGCTGGCCGGCAACTGCAGCCAGAACGGCGTGACCCGCTCACCCAGCGGCGCCAGCATGTCAACAAATGCCTGGGCCGCGTCGAGCTGCAGGCGCAGATCGCCCTCATGGCTGATATCGCGATGAAACTTGGCGGTAAAGCGAAAGTGCGCCGGCATGGTCTGCGCCCAGCGCTGCACCGTAGCGGCGTTAGGCCGGGCGTAAAGCGTGGTGTTACCTTCAACCGTGTTGAAGACCTGACAGTAAAGGCCAAGAAAATCAGTGCTGCGGGCGTCTTGCGGATAGAAGAATTCGCGCCAGGTATTGTCGGCCCAGGACGGGCAACCAAGGAAGTAAGGCAGGCTGGTCACAATCAGACGTGCAGATCGAGCTCCGCCACTTCCATCTCCCAATCGCCGAAACTGGCGGTGGTCAGGTAGCTGGCCAGGGCGGTGGCCACTCGCGAACTCATGGAGCGCGGGAAGATCATGTCTTGCGGGCGTGCCGGAACGTTGGGGGTAGGGACGTGTACGTCAGCAGACTCACGACGCGCACTGCGGGCTGGCTGCGCAGGTTGTTCGATATCGCTGTCGACTTCCTCGAAGGCACCCTCAATCGTCGCAGGGCCTTTGCGGGGCTTGCGCTTGATGGGGTACGAGCGTTGTGAGGGACCGTCTATGCGCATCGATGATTACTCGGCGTCTGTAGTGGCAATTTAACGTCACGGATAGGCGCTTTGGCAAACATCCGAATGATAACTAGACCACACAAATTGCACGTTATTCGGGCCGCAGGGCATTTCCATAGACTGAGGCGATGAGCGGTAGATGGCCGATTGATGCCATTCATGATGAATGGCGGTGTCTGCCAATATCGTTTTCAGTCGTAATGGGTATCGTCTGGGACGGGGTTTTCTTGAGGGGCTCGGGGTCTTGCGCGGGTCGATGACTCTTACTTTCGGCGTAGGAGCGGCTTTAGTCGCGAAGGCTTTGCCATTGTCCAAAGGTCATTGCCGCGGTTGCCTGAACTGCCGGTTCTGCTCCGATGGGCGGGTTCCTTTGAAACACCAAAGGAACCAAAGCGCCTGTTCTTCAAGCGCCTTTTGGCGTCGCCACCTTGTCGCGCAGGTAGACCGGTTGGGCTTGATCGGCTGGCATGGCGGCGCCGCGCTGCCAGGCGAAGGTGGCGAGGCTGAGCAGGTCTTCGGCATGGGGCAGCATGCCGGCGTCGCAGCCACTCAGTTGCACGGGCAGGCGTGGGGCGTAGCCCCAGCCGGTGCCGGCGCCAAACCAGTCGCCGCTGGCTTCGGCCGGCAGGCTGGCCTGTTCGGGCGGCAGCACGGCTTCCTCACCGATCAGGCACATTTCACCGGCGCTGGCGCGGTAGCAGCCCCAGTAGACTTCATCCATGCGCGCATCGATGGCCGCCGCGACCTGGCTGGCGCCATGTTCGCGCAAGGCGCGCTGGGCCAGCACCGCGAGGTTCGAAACGGGTAATACCGGGCGATCCAGGGCAAAAGCCAGGCCCTGAACCACGCCAATGGCAATCCGCACGCCGGTGAAGGCACCCGGGCCACGGCCAAAGGCGATGGCGTCCACCGCCGACTTGGGCAAGCCCGCCTGGGCAAGCAGGTCCTGAATCATCGGCAACAGCTTCTGGGCATGCAGACGTGGCGCCACCTCATAGTGGCTCAGCACCTTGCCATCGTGCAGCAAGGCGACCGAGCAGGCTTCAGTGGCAGTGTCCAGGGCCAGCAGGGTGGTCATCGAGGTATCCGTCGCAAATGAAAAGTGGCGCAGTATAAATGACAAATGGCCCGCAAGCGGGCCATTTGTCATTGTCGGGTGGTGCGGATCAGCTCAGCGCTGCCAACACCTTGGCAGTGATCTGCTCGACACTGCCAACACCCGGGATGTGGCTGCACTTGGGCGTGCCCTTCTCGGCGCCCAGCTTGCTGTAGAACTCAACCAGCGGCTTGGTCTGCGAATGATAGACCGACAGGCGATGACGCACGGTCTCTTCAGTGTCGTCCTTGCGCTGTACCAGCGGCTCGCCGGTCACATCGTCCTGACCCTCGACCTTCGGCGGGTTGTGCTCAACGTGGTAAACGCGGCCAGAGGCCTCGTGTACGCGGCGCCCGGCAATACGCTTGACGATTTCTTCGTCGTCCACGGCGATTTCAACCACATGGTCGATGCCTACGTTAGCCTCGACCAGGGCTTCGGCCTGGGCGATGGTACGTGGGAAACCGTCGAACAGCACGCCATTGGCGCAGTCTGGCTGAGCCAGACGATCTTTGATCAAGCCGATGATCAGGTCATCGGATACCAGGCCGCCGGCGTCCATGACGCTCTTGGCTTTAAGGCCCAGCTCGGTGCCAGCCTTGACTGCAGCGCGCAGCATGTCACCGGTCGAAACCTGGGGAATGCCGAACTTTTCAGTGATGAACTTTGCCTGAGTACCTTTTCCGGCGCCCGGAGCTCCCAGCAGAATCACGCGCATCGTCATGCTCCTCAAAATTTTTATATGCAATCGTCGGATTCGCCTCTTGGGCCAATCGAAAAACTCAAATACGGCCAAAGGCCAAAAGGTTGATCAAGATACACAGCCGACTCTGGCCGCACAAGCCGCCCAAGGTCGCAGCCACAGCCGCATCGCCAGGCCTTACAGTAGTCGGCTAAATAGCCTGGCGGTGCCAGCGGCGCACGCCGCGCCACTGACCTGCCAAGCCCGGGTCAATCCGTTAACCGGTGTTGCGCAGCCCAGCCGCAATACCCGCCACTGAAACCAGCAGGGCCAGCTCCAGCGGGCTGTCCAGACGCGCTTCGCGGTTGCGCGAGCGGGCCAGCAGTTCGGCCTGCAACAGGTGCAACGGGTCCAGATAGGTATTGCGCAGGCTGATGAATTCCAGCGTCTCGGGGCTGTGCGCCAGCAGCCGCTGTTGGCCGGTCAGGCCCAGCACCACCGCGCACGCCTGCGACAATAGGTCGCGTAAATGCGCCCCAAGATGCTGCAGTGGCGCAGCGACCAGACGCTCATCGTAGAGCTGGGCGATATCACTGTCGGCCTTGGCCAGGACCATTTCCAGCATGTCGATCCGGGTACGGAAGAACGGCCAGTGCTCGCGCATCTGCGCCAGCAGCTCGCCTTCACCGCGCTGCAGTGCATTGCCCAGCGCCGCCTCCCAGCCCAGCCAGGCCGGCAGCATCAGGCGGGTCTGGGTCCAGGCGAAGATCCATGGGATCGCCCGCAAGCTCTCCACCCCGCCTTCACGTCGCTTGGCCGGACGGCTGCCCAATGGCAGGCGCCCCAACTCCTGCTCCGGCGTAGCCTGACGGAAATACTCGACAAATTCAGGATGCTCCCGCACCACTGCGCGGTAGGCCTTAACGCCGTCATCGGCCAGGCGATCCATCAGGGCCCGCCAACCAGGCTCGGGCAGTGGTGGCGGCAACAACGTCGCCTCCAGCACCGCTGCCAGATACAGATTGAGGTTCTGCTCGGCGATGCCCGGCAGGCCAAACTTGAAGCGGATCATTTCGCCCTGTTCGGTGGTCCGGAACCGCCCCGCCACCGAGCCCGGCGGTTGCGACAGGATCGCCGCATGAGCCGGACCGCCGCCACGTCCGACCGTACCGCCGCGGCCATGGAACAACAGCAACTCGACCTGTTGTTGGCGGCAGATATTCACCAGGGTTTCCTGGGCCCGGTACTGCGCCCAGGCCGCCGCTGTGGTGCCGGCGTCCTTGGCCGAATCGGAATAGCCGATCATCACTTCCTGCGGGCCGTGCAAGCGTGCGCGGTAACCCGGCAGCCCCAGCAGCCGCTCGAGCACAGGTCCTGCGTTATCCAGGTCGGCCAGGGTCTCGAACAGCGGCACCACGCGCATTGGCCGCAGCACGCCGGCCTCTTTGAGTAGCAGTTGTACCGCCAGCACATCCGAAGCCGCACCGGCCATGGAGATCACATAGGAGCCCAGCGATGCGGCCGGCGCTGCCGCCACTTCCCGGCAGGTGGCCAACACCTCGGAGGTCTCGGCAGCCGGCTTGAAATGGGCGGGCAACAACGGACGCCGGCTGCTCAATTCCTGAGTGAGAAATTCAATGCGGGCGTCTTCGCTCCAGTCTTCATAACGGCCCAGCCCCAGGTAATCAGTGATCTCACTCATCGCCGCGCTATGCCGGCTGGAGTCCTGGCGCACGTCGAGCCTGACCAGGAACAAGCCGAAGGTCACCGCCCGACGCAGGCAATCAAGCAGCGGGCCATCGGCAATCACGCCCATGCCGCAGTTATGCAGCGACTGATAACACCGTTGCAGGGGTTCGAGCAGGTCGCGGTTGTCATGCAGCACCGCCTCTGGCGCGGGCTGGGGAACACTCAAGCAAGCATGCGCCCAATTGCGCGTGGCCCGCAGCCGCTCACGCAAGTGTTTGAGTTCGGCGCGGTAGGGTTCGGCGCTGTCGCCGACTCTGGCGCGCAGTTCGGCGCTGGCCTCTTGCATCGACAGGTCGGCGGCCAGGCTGTCGACGTCGCGCAGGTACAGATCGGCCGCCATCCAGCGCGCCAGCAGCAACACCTCCCGGGTCACACTGGCGGTCACGTTGGGGTTACCGTCACGGTCGCCGCCCATCCACGACGCAAAGCGGATCGGCGCGGCGTCCAGCGGCAGCCGAAACCCGGTGGCAGCGTGCAGGGCCTGATCAGCCTTGCGCAGGTAACTGGGGATGGCTTGCCACAACGAATGCTCGATGACTGCAAAGCCCCATTTGGCTTCATCCACTGGCGTGGGCCGGGTACGGCGGATTTCTTCGGTGTGCCAGGCCTCAGCAATCAGCCGCTGCAGGCGGGTGACGATCTGTTCGTATTCCTGACTATTAAGGTCGCGGTGATCGAGCGCGGCCAGTTGATCGGCAATCGCATCATACTTCTGGATCAGGGTGCGCCGCGCCACCTCTGTAGGGTGGGCGGTGAGGACCAGTTCGATGTCCAGCTTGCCCAACTGGCGGGCCAGCGCCTCGCTACTGTGCCCGGCCTGGGTGAGGCGCTCGAGCAACTCAGGCAATACCGTGCTTTCGAACGGCGCAGCCTGGCTGTCGTCGCGGCGGCGCAACAGCTGGTACTGCTCGGCGATATTGGCCAGGTTGAGAAACTGGTTGAAAGCCCTCGCCATCGGCAGCAGCTCATCTTCGTCCAGACTGGCGACACTGGCAGTGAGCTGTTCGGCACCCTGTGCTGAACCACGACGGCCGGCCTTGGCGGCCTTGCGAATGCGCTCGATGGTGTCGAGAAAGTCCGCGCCGCGCTGCTCGCGGATCGTGTTGCCCAACAGCTCGCCCAGCAAGTGGACGTCTTCGCGCAAACGGGCATCTATATCGGCCATCCTCAGTCCTCCTTACTGTTGTTGTGAGACCGACAGTGCCGCAAAAAACCGCTGCTGCCAAACCCTTTGCGAACCCCCGGCACATCGCAAGGGTCCAAAGGCAGTACCCGACACTCGTGGAGGCATCTTGATGAACAGTTTTCAGACCCTGCTCAGCGAATGGGAAGCCAAGGCCCGGCAACAGCACGAACGCAGTGAAGTGACCCTGAGCCTGTACCGTCACGACCTGGTGAAAATCAAGGCGCTGGCCGAAGCCTACGGCCTGGATGAAGCGACCATCACCGAAGGCCTGCTGCATGCGGCGCTTCAAGAAGCCGAAGCGGCCATTCCCTACGTGCAAGGTTCAGAGGTGATCCGCGTCGAAGAAGGCGAGCCGGTGTACGCCGATGCCGGCAAAACCCCGGCGTTCGTAGCCGCCGAGCAACGAATTCTCAGGTAACCCCCCGCGTCTTTCCCGAGCCCTCTGCCTGGAGGGCTTTTGGCGTTCACGGCACGCCACACCGGTGGTTTCCTGCCCCGAAAAAGCTGACCGGGCAGCCTGGAAAAATCTCTGAACTATTTAAAAAAGCCACAGGTCCGACCCATTAGCCATTACAGGAACAGACCGCAGGTAACAGGCGCCCAAGCGTCGCTTGCCTCACTTCCCGGCCGCCACTGTCATGGATAACCAAGCACTTGGAGTTAAACAATGGAGTTGATGACCATGAACAACCTCACTGCCAAAACCCCGTTCGCACGTCTGCGTGGGCTGAAACTGGCTGCGTTGGCCCTGGGTAGCTCTCTGGTACTGGCCGGCTGTGCCGGCAACCCGCCGTCGGAACAGTACGCAGTCACCCAGTCTGCGGTGAACAGCGCAGTCAGCGCCGGTGGCACCGAGTTCGCTGCAGTGGAAATGAAATCCGCGCAAGACAAGCTGCGCCAGGCCGATGTGGCCATGCAGGATCACAAGTATGACGAAGCACGCCGTCTGGCCGAGCAGGCCGAGTGGGACGCGCGCGTTGCCGAACGCAAAGCCCAGGCCGCCAAGGCCCAGAAAGCCGTGCAGGACGCTCGCCAAGGTGTGAACGAACTGCGTGAAGAAAGCCAGCGTCAGATCCAGTAAGCCGCTCCCTTTCGCATTTTCACGTATTCGCCATTGATTTAAGGACGACCAAACCATGCGCAAACAACTGATGATCCCTGCCCTGCTGGCCGTGAGCGTTGCCCTGGGGGCCTGTGCTACCAAGCCGAACCCAAGCCTGGAACAAGCGCGTACCAACTTCTCTGCGCTGCAAAGCAACCCTGAAGCGACCAAGGTTGCGGCCCTGGAAACCAAGGACGCCAACGACTGGCTGACCAAGGCCGACAAAGCCTTCCGTGACGGCGAAGACGCCAAGAAGGTCGATCAGCTCTCGTACCTGACCATTCAGCGTATCGAAGTGGCCAAGCAGACCATCGCCTTGCGTACCGCTGAAGCCGATCTGCAGAAAGCCGGCGCCGAACGCGCCAAGGCTCGTCTGGATGCGCGCGACGCGCAGATCGCCAAACTCAAGGAAAGCCTCAACGCCAAGCAGACCGAGCGCGGTACGCTGGTGACCTTCGGTGACGTGTTGTTCGACTACAACAAGGCCGAACTCAAGCCGGGCGCACAGGGTAACATTGCCAAGCTGGCCGGCTTCCTGCAGGAAAACCCTGACCGCAAAGTGATCGTCGAAGGCTACACCGACAGCACCGGCTCCGCTGGCTACAACCAGGAACTGTCCGAGCGCCGTGCCAATTCGGTGCGCGCAGCGCTGGTCCGCGCCGGTGTAGACCCGCTGCGCATCGTCGCTCAGGGCTATGGCAAGGAATACCCGGTGGCCGACAACACCAGCAATTCCGGCCGCGCCATGAACCGTCGTGTAGAAGTCACCATCTCCAACGACAACCAGCCAGTCGCGCCACGTTCGACCCTGCGCTGATCGTTTGAGGTGAGTTAACCAAAGCCCCGCCAGCCCTGGCTTGCGGGGCTTTTTTGTGGATGTCATGTCGAGCACAGGTACGCGACGGTCGCAATCGCGCTGGACTTCATGGCCCCTGCTTAAGCACCGTGTTTCAACCCGCGCCACGGCGTGTGCAATTCGCTTGATCGGAGATCGCAATCAGCTATGGCCCAGAAGAACGAGCCAACCCCAAAATCCGCCCTCAACCCACCGGTGTTCTGGATTTCGGCAGTCCTGCTTCTGCTGCTGGTGCTGTTCACCAGCGCCTTTCAGAGCACCGCGCAGACCATGTTCAGCCTGATCCAGAACTGGATCATCACCAATGTCAGCTGGTTCTACATCCTCGCGGTCGCAATCATCCTCTGCACCGTGGTGTTTCTCGGCATCAGCCGCTATGGCGATATCAAGCTCGGTCCGGACCACAGCACCCCCGACTACAGCAGCACCACCTGGTTTGCCATGCTGTTCTCGGCCGGCATGGGCATCGGTCTGATGTTTTTCGGCGTGGCCGAGCCGGTGATGCACTTCATCAACCCTCCCTACGGTGACGGCTACAGCGTGGCGGCGGCGCGCGAGTCGATGGAGATCACGTTCTTCCACTGGGGTCTGCACGCCTGGGCGATCTACGCCATCGTGGCGCTGATTCTGGCCTACTTCAGTTACCGTCATGGCCTGCCGTTGACCCTGCGCTCAGCGCTTTACCCGCTGATCGGCGAACGCATCAACGGCCCGATCGGCCATGCCGTGGATATCTTCGCGATCATCGGTACGGTGCTGGGGGTGGCCACTTCGCTGGGCTTCGGCGTCGCGCAGATCAATACCGGTCTGAACGCCATGTTCGGCTTACCGGTGAGTACCGGTGTGCAGATTGTGCTGATCATCGGTACGACGGCACTGGCCACCCTGTCGGTGGTTTCAGGCCTGGACAAGGGCATCCGCCGCCTCTCGGAACTGAACCTGGGGCTGGCCGTGTTGCTGTTGCTGATGGTGGTGCTGCTAGGCCCCACGGTGTTGATCCTGCAAACCTTCGTACAGAACACCGGCGGTTACCTCAGCGACATCGTCAGCCGCACCCTGAACCTGTATGCCTATGAGCCGTCCGACTGGATCGGCGGCTGGACCCTGTTCTACTGGGGCTGGTGGCTGGCCTGGTCGCCGTTTGTGGGCCTGTTCATCGCGCGCATTTCCCGCGGCCGGACGATCCGCGAGTTCGTCACCGGCGTGCTGCTGGTGCCGACCGCCTTCACCCTGTTGTGGATGACCGTGTTTGGCAACACCGCGATTCACCTGATCCTCGATGAGGGCATGGCCGACCTGGCCGCTGCCATCGACAAAGACACCGCGCTGGCGTTGTTTGCCTTCTTGCAGCACTTCCCGTTCGCCAGCTTCATTTCGGTATTGGCGATCATCATGGTGGTGGTGTTCTTCGTCACCTCGGCTGACTCCGGGGCCATGGTGGTCGATATGCTGGCCTCGGGCGGCAATGACCACACCCCGGTGTGGCAACGGATCTTCTGGGCGGCGAGCATGGGCCTGGTGGCCATCGCCCTGTTGCTGGCCGATGGCTTGAAGGCGTTGCAGACAGCGACTATCGCCAGTGCCTTGCCGTTCACCATTGCCCTGCTGTTCAGCATGCGCGGCCTGCTCAAAGCGCTGAAGCTCGACGCGACCAAACGCGGCCTGCGCCACTACAGTATCTCGGCGTCCACCGCCCGTACCCCCGGCAGTTGGCAGCGGCGCTTGCGCAACATGGCGATGTTCCCGCGTCGCGCCCACGTGGTGCGCTTTATCAGCGAAGTGGCCAAACCGGCCTGTGTATCGGTGGCCGAAGAGTGGCGTCGCCAGGGCTATGCCTGCCAGGTGGACGACGGTGAGGATGGCAGTGTAAGGCTGACCGTCGGCCCGCTGGACAACCCTGAATACCTGTATGCGGTGATTCCCAAGGCCTATGCGATGCCCAGTTTCGTGATGGGTGATACCCAGAGCGAAGAGCGCAAGTACTTCCGCGCCGAAGTGCACCTGCGCGAAGGCGGCCAGGACCATGATGTGATGGGCTGGTCACGCGAAGACGTGATCGGCGACATCCTCGACCAGTACGAGCGGCACATGCACTTCTTGCATCTGGTCGGTGACTGAACCGAATCAGGGCGCGGCCTGGGCCTGGTAAATAACCTCGCTCAGCCCATCGCCATCAACAACCGCGCAAAATCACAATGCTGGCTGGCCAGTTCGACGATGTGCGGGTTGATGCCATGGCGGCGATCTGCACGGTAGATCGCGGCGTATTGAATGGGCGGCAGTTCAGGCAGGGTGCGCACCACTTGCAGCACCCCGCGTCCGGTCAGGTGTGACAAGCAGTTCTGCGGCAGATAACTTACACCGATACCAGAGATGGTCAGGCCGACCTGCACCAGCAGATTGTGGCTGGTCAGCGTACGTGGCAACTGAATGTCGTGCAGGGCCAGCCAGCGCTCATAGATCAGCCCGGTGCCGGAACTCGCCCCCTGGGTCAGCACGGTAACCTGCGCCAGCTCGGTCAGGTCCACCGTGCGGTCAGCCGGCAGCATGCCCGGTGCGCACATCCAGGTGTTGTCGACGCTCTGCAGCGGGACCGAGACAAAGCGTACATCGTCGAGCACATCTGGCATCACGATCACGTCCAGTTGATCGCCCTCCAGCTTGCGCAACAGCTCGCTGCTCAGTTCGACAGTAGGCTCGATCTGCACCTTGGGATAAGCCTGGCGAATCGCGTCGATGAACGCCGGCAGCCAGGTCAATGCAGTCAGCTCAGTCACCCCCAGGCGCAGGCGGCGCACCAGCACGTTCTGCGAGCTGATGCGCTCAAGCAGCACGTCGCGGCGCTCCAGCAACTCGCGGGTACAGTCGAGCAGTTCGGCACCCTTTTCTGTCAGCCGGGCGTTGCGTTTGCTGCGGTCGAACAGTTGAACCTCAAAGGTGTCTTCCAGCTCCTGAATGCGTTTGGAAATGGCTGACTGCGACATGTTCAGATGATTGGCGGCAGCTTCGAAACTGCCGGTTTCGGCAATCCAGAACAGCGCTTCCATCTGCTTGAAAGTGACCACCCGGTGCGCTCCTGGACGTCTTTACATTCATTTTAGTGATGGTTAATCAGCGAAAAATATCGCTAAAAGTATTTATACGCCAGCCCTACCATCCGGACCACAGCCTTGATCGGCGCTCACCCAACCGGAGGTTCTCATGTCATTACCCGGCACCCGCATCCTGCCTTCGCCACCGCTGGCCTCCAGCGCGGTGGTTCAAGCCCTGCACAATGTGGTCACCCCGCACATCAGCGACAATCTGGGCCGGCACATTGGTGCCCGTGGCCTGACCCGCTACAACCGCTCCGGCAAGCTGGTGGGTACCGCACTGACAGTCAAGACCCGCCCCGGCGACAACCTGTACATCTACAAGGCGCTGACCCTGCTGCAGCCCGGCCATGTGCTGGTGGTGGACGGCCAGGCCGATACCACCAACGCCATGATCGGCGAGCTGATCAAGCTGTATGCGCTGCAGCGCGGCTGCGTGGGCTTCGTGATCGACGGTGCGATCCGCGATGTCGCCAGCTTCGAAGACGTGCCCTGCTATGCCCGTGACGTGGTGCACTGCGGCCCGTACAAGACCGGCCCTGGCGAAATCAACGTACCGGTGTCGATTGGCGGCATGATCATCGAACCGGGCGACCTGATCGTCGGCGACGAAGACGGCCTGGTGGCCTTCCCGCAGGCACTGGCCGACGACGTCCTGCGCGCAGCGGCCCGGCATGCCGAGTTCGAAGAAGCAGTTAAAGCCGAGATCGCCACCGGCAACCCCAGTCAATCGTGGATCGAAGCCCCACTGAAGAAATTCGGCCTGCTGGAGAACGACCTGTGAGCCACGCTTTTCTCTCCCAGCGCCTGCTGGACATCCAGCCCTCGCCGAGCATCGCCGCCAACGCGCTGGTCAGCCAGTTGCGCGCCGAAGGTCGCGATATCGTCAATTTAACCGTAGGCGAGCCAGACCTCGACACCCCGGAGCACATCCTCATAGCGGCCGAAGCGGCCCTGCGCGGCGGAGACACTCACTACACCGCCACCACCGGCACCCTGGCGCTGCGCCAGGCCATCGTCACCAAACTGGCACGCGACAACGACCTGCCTTATACGGTTGATGAAGTGGTCGCCGGCTGCGGCGGCAAGCACATCATCTACCACGCCCTGGCCGCGACCCTGAACCCTGGCGATGAAGTGATCGTGCACACGCCGTATTGGGTCTCATACCCGGACATTGCCCGCCTTAACGGCGCCAACCCGGTGATCATCCCCGGCAGCGAGGCGCAGGGCTTCAAGCTCAGCCCGCAGGAGCTGGCACAAGCCATCACTCCACGCACCAAGTGGGTGATCCTCAACAGCCCCAACAACCCCAGCGGTGCGGTGTACAGCGAGGCCGAGCTGTCGGGGCTGGCCAACGTCTTGCGTCGCCACCCACAGGTGCTGGTGATGTCCGACGAAATCTACGAGCATTTCGTGTTCGGCGAGGCGCGGCATGTATCACTGCTCAATGTCGCCCCAGACCTGAAGCAGCGCACCCTGATCATCAACGGTGCGTCCAAGGGCTACGCCATGACTGGCTGGCGCCTGGGGTTCGGTGCCGGCCCCGCGTTTCTGATCGCGGCGGTTGCCAAGCTGCTGTCGCAGACCACCACCTGCCCCAGCTCGATCAGCCAGGCCGCAGCCGTCGCAGCATTTGCCGGTGACCAGCAGCCCATCGCGGCGATGCGCGAGATCTACCAGCAGCGTCGGGCACGGATGCTGGATCTGCTGGCAGAGATTCCCGGCCTGAGCTGCACGCCGCCGGCGGGTGCGTTCTATGCCTTCGTCAATGTCTCGGGCCTGCTCGGCAAACGTACGCCGGAAGGTGCCGTGCTGCACAGCGACACCGACGTGGTGACCTGGTTGCTCAACGAGGCCGGTGTGGCCACGGTAGGCGGCGCGGCTTACGGCATGTCGCCGTATATTCGCCTGTCGTTTGCCAGTGCCATTGAGGTCATCGAACAAGGATGCCGCCGCTTCAAGGACGCCGCAGAGCGCCTGAGCTGATTAATGGATACTGCGGCCAGGGATGGCCAGACGCTGCCTATAACAACAACGCATTTAGGGTGTCTCTATGCAACCTCGTATCCCCCTGGTCTGGCAAATCCTCATCGGTCTGGTGGCCGGCATCGCCCTTGGCGCGCTGCTGCATGAATTCCCGGACTCGAAACAATGGCTGGTGGCCAACGTCCTGCAACCGGCCGGCGACATCTTCATCAAGCTGATGAAAATGATCGTGGTGCCCATCGTCTTCTCGTGCATGGTGGTCGGCATCGCCGGTCATGGTGACGGCAAGGCACTGGGGCGCATCGGCGTGCGGGCGCTGCTGTATTTCTTCGCAGTGACCACTACGGCGATCATCATCGGCCTGCTGATCGGCAACCTGCTGCAACCTGGTGCGGGCACTGAACTGGGCAGTCTCAAAGCCGCTGCCATCACAGTACCGGGCGCCGATGCCCATCGCGGCCTGGGCCAGATCATCGTCGGCATCATCCCGGACAACATCATCAACGCCATGGCCCAGGGCAGCCTGCTGTCGGTGCTGTTTTTCGCGGTGATGTTCGGTCTGGCAGTCGGGCAACTCGATGAAGCCCGCAAGGCACCGCTGATCGACACCCTGCGCGCAGTCTCGGATGCGATGTTTCGGGTGACCTCAATGATCATGGCCTACTCACCAATCGGGGTGTTCGGCATGATCGCCGTCACGGTATCGAACTTCGGCTTCAGCTCCTTGCTGCCGCTGGGCAAGCTGATTCTGGTCAGTTACGTGGCGATCCTGTTCTTTACGCTGGTAGTGCTGGGCAGTATTGCGCGTTACAACGGCATCAGCCTGTTCGGACTGATGCGCCACATCAAGGATGAACTGTTGCTGGCCTTCTCCAGCGCCAGCTCCGCCGCGGTGATGCCACAACTGATGAAGAAGCTGGAGAGCTACGGCGCGCCACGTTCGCTGGTGAGCTTCGTGGTGCCGGTGGGCTATTCGTTCAACCTGGACGGTGCTTCGCTGTTTCTCGGTATCGGCACCCTGTTTGTCGCGCAGCTATACGGTATCGAGCTGTCGCTCACCCAGCAGGCACTGCTGGTGGTGACCATGGTGCTGACCTCCAAGGGCGCAGCAGGCGTGCCGGGGTTCATGTTTGTGATCCTGTCCGCCACCCTGGCCAGTGCCGGTCTGCCGCTCGAAGGCGTGGCTTTCATCGCCGGCGTCTACCGCCTGATGGAGATGCCCACCACCGCCCTCAATGTGCTGGGCAATGCTCTTGCGCCGCTGGTGATAGCACGATGGGAACAACGTGATGGTGTACAACCACAGCAAGCAGAAGATCTGAACGCACGCTAAGACAGGGTTGTCGGCAGAACTGCCTCAGTAAACGTGTAGGCAGTTCTGCTGGCGCCAATCTTTCAAGACAGCGGCTGTTCTGGATTCGGCGGATTTTGCTCCACGCGCCGCAAGACCCCATCGCGGTAAATCACTTCCTGACCCAGCCAGGCCGGGTCAACCTGCGGCAGCACGGCCGATGGCTTGCGCAGTTCACGCAACAGCGTCGAGCCGTGCGACAACCGTCCGCCCATTCGCGCAATCACCGCTTTGGCGGCCTGGTAATGCGCATGACGGCCAGGATCGAGGGTGTCTTCGAGCAAAATGTCCTGGCCCAGAACGCCGCGCACCTGCCCCGGATAAATCATGAACCCGGCCGCCTGCTCGCGGCCTTCACGGCCGTCCTGCCAGAAGCTGCCATCGCGGTTGCGCACGTCAGGATGCGGCGCGAACCAATGCCCGCGCTCGGCCTCGGGCATGGCGTGATGCAGACGAAAGAAAATGCGCATCAGGTTGTCGCGATACCACTCGCGCACTTGCAGGTAGTAGCCACGCAGTCCTGGCAAGCCGACTTTGTGCGCCAGGCCGATTGCCAGCGGCCATTGCGGGAAAGCCTGTAGCGGCAAGGCGGTCAGTGCCGGTCGTGGCGTGCCAGGGTCAGTTTCCCAAGGCAGCCGGTGCGGGCAGTTTTGCAGGTTGTCGTATGCCGTCGGTGGCCGGCCCAGCGCCGCCCCACCACTGCTGGCCAACGCAGTGGCAATGCACAGGTTGCCCTGCACCACGAACACGTAGAAGCGGCTGAACCAGTCGGCCAGTTGCTGGCCGTTGGCGCCCTGCTCGACCTGTTGCGCCAGTTCGGCGTCGAAGCGCTGCAGCTGTTGCTCAAGGGTCAACAGGTGCCTACGCGCAATACGCTGCATGCGCAGCAAAACCGGCAATGAGCGCAACAGCCGCCAGGGTCGCATCGGCAGGTGCGGCGTGGCGCCGCCGACTTCACCGGCATAGTGGCTCGATGGGATGCCCCAATCGGCCAGACGCGCCAGGAACAGGTCATTGTTGATATACGACGCGCCGCCAAACACGGCGGTGAAGGGTTCGTTATCCTGCAACACCCGCGCATCCCAACCCGCCATGATCGCCGGAATACTCGCAGCAGCACGGCGCTGGCCATACTCGACAAACCGGCTCGGCTGCGGCGGCAGGATCTCGGCGATATTCGCTGCCGTCAAATGCCGACGCCAGCCGTAATCGCTGATCGGCCGGTACTGCAACAGCCATAACTGCTGGCCGTCCCAGGCCCATTCCACATCGCCTGGCACGTAGTGAAAAACCCGCAACACGCCTTGCAGAAAGTCCCAGAGCATCGTTTGCGTCAACCCGTGACAAGCCGTGAATGCCCCGCTGCTCCACGCCTCACCCAATCGGGAAATAGTCGCCCGCTGTGGGCTGACCTGGCCGTCGGCCAGCGACTCCAGGTGCCCCTCGACCCACTCCAGCTCGACCGCCAGATGGCGCACGAAACCAATACCGGAAATCACTGGTTTGATGAAGCGCTGCACCACCACTTGCTCGACACCCGCACCAAGCAGCTCATCAACCCGTGCGCTCAGCTCTTGGGGCGTAACACGCAGGAAGGTGGTGCTCAACCCGGCATTGGCAGCATCGGCCTGATCCTCGCTAAAACTGGATGAGCGCACCGCCCAAAGCGTATCGGCCGCCGCGCCCAGTAACTCTGGCAGGCGCGAGTCGCTGCTGCTCTGCACAACCAGCGCCGCCGGCACCGGTTGCCCGGCCATTTGCGCCAGCTGCAGGCGGCCGCCCTTGGTGTGGGCGACAAAGCCCTGCTCGCCCGACTCCAGCCAGCCAACGAAACCGGCCGGATCATCGATCCATGGGTAATGTCCCCAGCCCGCTTTGAGGCTGATGCGCAAATCGGCCCGCGCCAGAATCGCCGACCAGGCCGCCGCCTGTTCGATGCCGAGCACGCCATCCTGATCGCCCCATACCAGCTCGACCGGGTCCTGGACCCATTCCAGCAATGGCAGCGCGGTGCTGGCGCGCAGCAGATCCCAATACGGCACAAACGCCCGGCAGCGCGCATAACCCTCGCCCATGCGCTGGTACTGCGCCGGGGTCCAGCTGCGACGGGAAAACTTGCTGGCGAACAAGGTCGGTCGATTGGCCAGCAGCCAATGGATGGTCTTGCGAATCGGCAGCGGCGACATCAGCGCCGGAAGCCGCCGCTGCCAAAGAAAGGCGCCCACCGGCGCCAGCAATACACTGCGAGAAAAGTGCCCCGGCTGACGCTGCAAGGCATGCAACACCAGCAAGGCATTGACACCCACGGCCATGATCGCATTGCCGGGCCGGGTGGCAGCGATCAGCGCACTGACATAACCATCAAGGTCACTGCAGGGTGGCTCGGGGTTGTCCCCAAAGCCCGGCAACTCCAGCGCCTGAACCCGGTAGTGGTGAAAGTGTGGCAGCGCATCATCCCACCAGCGGGCGGTGCTGCCGTTGCCGGCCAACAGGTACATCAAGGGCTTGCTCACGCTGCACTCCGGTCATGACGGTACAGCCACAGCAACGGCGGTACCAGCGCGAGCAGCGCCAGGCTGTCGATCAGCAGATGCGACCAGACGCCGGCCTGCAAGGAAATCACAATATCCTGCGGCGCCCACAGCAGCAGCCCGGCCATCAGCCAGCCCCAGACCATCGGCTGGCGCACGCGGCTGCCGATATGAATCAACGCCAGCATGTACAGCGAATAACTCTGCAAGGTCGCACCAAACAGCGCCAGCCACCAGGTCTGCTGCTCACGCGCCGCGAGCGGTGCAATGCCTCCCCAGAACGCCTGTTCCAGCGACGCCAGATACTGATCGAACAGCCCGCTGGGCGCCGCCCAACTGAGCAGCAACCCGCCCAGCAGGTGCCCACCGGCAACCAGATAAAGCCAGCGGATAAGGTGTTTGCGCTGCGGCGAGGATGAAGGTGGCATTCCAGGTCCCGGGAAAATCCTTGAAAGCTGGCGAGTGTAGCGAGTTGTGCAGCAGCGGGTAAGCATCCCGCTATACCCTTCGACTTGACGCTCGGGTCGACCTATTCAGTAGCGATCAATCAAAGCCTGCTCAAGCGCAGCACCTCTTCATCACTCAATTGCAAGGTCGCCGCACGGGCCAGGCTTTCGACCTGGGCCACGCTGGTTGCGCTGACAATCGGCGCCGTGACGCCGGGCTGGCGTAGCAGCCAGGCCAGTGCCACTTCCGAGGGGCTGGCACTGTGGGTCATCGCCACGTCGTCCAGCGCATCGAGAATCGCCAGGCCGCGGCGGTTGAGGTATTTGCCGATGCTGCCGCCGCGCTGGCTCTTGTGCAGGTCAGCCTCGGAGCGGTATTTGCCGGACAGAAAGCCCGACGCCAGGCTGTAGTAGGTCACCACACCGATATCGGCATGGATGCACAGTTGCTGCAGGTCGCCGGCAAAGCCTTCACGGTCGTACAGGTTGAACTCCGGTTGCAGCACCTGATAGGACGGCAGGCCCGGTTGCTGGGCGACAGTCAGGGCCTCGACCAGTTGCTCATAATTGAGATTGGACGCGCCGATGCTGCGGATTTTGCCTTCTCCGAGCAGCTTGCCGTAAGCCGCCAGGGTTTCCTGATAAGCGACGTCAGGATCGGGCCAGTGAGAGAAGTACAGGTCGATGTAATCGGTCTGCAGCCGCGCCAGTGACGCTTCCACGGCCTGATCGATCCAGCGCTGCGACAAGCCTTTGCACTCTTCGCTGCCCATCTGCGAACCGACCTTGGTAAACAACCGGATCTTGTCGCGCAGCCCCGGCCGGGCCTGCAGCCAGTTGCCGATGATGGTTTCCGACTCTCCGCCCTGATTACCTTCAGCCCAGGCCGAGTAGACGTCAGCGGTGTCGATGGCATCGAAACCGTGGTCGATAAAGGCGTCCAGCACCGCAAAGCTGGTTTTCTCATCGATGGTCCAGCCCAATACATTGCCGCCGAATACCAGCGGCGAAATGTCGAAACCGGTCGCGCCCAGAGTGCGTCGTTGCATGATGGTCTCCCCCCTCGATTGCATTAAATAGCTGAGTATCGGAACCCCGCAGAGCCCCGTCGGTTCGATGACATCGGGATTAAATCGCTCTGCGGGCAGATTTTTTTGGCAGGCCTGTCCCCTTTTCCTGTCTCGCGTGTCATGAGTCTTATCAGTACTCAAAAAGAGAGCACCTCAATGCCCGCACTGCCACGCCGCCGTTCGCTTCTGGCGTCCTCGATTTCCCGCTCAACGTTGTGCCTGAACCTGGGCATGGGCCTGGCTTTGGGCGTACCCGCGCTGCTGCCGCAAATGGCCGTTGCGCAGACCCAGCAGCAAAGCTATGACATCCCGGCCGGCGATCTCGGCTCGGCGCTGACCCGTTTCGCCGGGCTGGCCGGGGTCAGCCTGTCGGTAGAGCCAGGACTGGTCCAGGGTCGGCAAAGCACCGGCCTGTCTGGCAGCTACAGTGTCGAAGACGGCTTTGCCCGGCTGCTGCAAGGCAGCGGCCTGCAACTGCAAAGCGTGGGCAACAGCAGCTACACCCTGGTTCCGGCCCCTCAGGCGTCCGGCGCAGGCACGCTGGAACTGGGCAGCACCGCGATCGTCAGCACCAGTATTCTGTCGTTCAACGGTGACGGTGAGCGCTACGCCGGTAATCAGGTGGCGCGGCGCGGTTCGCTGGGCCTGCTCGGCTCGCGGGACTTCATGGACACGCCGCTGAGCAGTACCACCTATACCAGCGAAACCGCCAAGAACCTGCAGGCCCGGACCCTCAGTGATCTGGTGGCCAGTGACCCGTCGGTGCGCGCCACCAACCCGGCCGGCGGGCGCTTCGAGCAGTTCACCATTCGTGGCTTCAGCCTGTTCAACACCGATGTGTCGTACAACGGCCTGTACGGCGTGTTGCCGACCTACTCCATCGACATGGAAATGGCCGACCGGGTTGACGTGTTCAAAGGCACCAACCAATTGCTCAACGGCATTTCGCCACGCGGCAGCATCGGCGGCGGCGTCAACGTGGTCGCCAAGCGCGCCACCGATAAACCCATTACCGAGTTCACCGGCAGCGTCGCCTCCGACAGCCAGGTTGGCGGTGCCGTGGATCTGGGCCGGCGTTTTGGTGACAACAATGAATACGGCATCCGCTTCAACAGCGTGAAGCAGTCCGGTGATACTGAGTGGGATCACCAGCACGTTGACCGCGAACTGTCGGTGCTGGGTCTGGATTTCCGTGGCGAGCGACTGCGCGTCTCGGCGGATATCGGCCGCACCGAACGCGATACCGATGCGCCACAGGAGCGTATCCAGGTCGGCGCCAACGCCCGGGTCCCCAGTGCCGGCGCCATCGACAAGAACTACGCCCAGGCCTGGAGCTGGGCCAGTACCAACGACACCTTCGGCGATCTGAACGCCGAATACGACATCAGCGACTCGTTCATGGTCTACGGCGCGGTCGGCGCCCGCGAGAGCAACCACGAGTTCATGCGTCATGCAGTGTCGGTCAGCAACAACGCCGGCGACTTCACTGTCTCGCCACGCTTCTTCACCCGTGACGAGAGCGTACGCACCGCCACCGTGGGGGCGCGCAAATGGCTGCAGACCGGCCCGGTCAGCCACGAGCTGAACATCTCGGCCACGCACTTTTACATGGACTTCACCAACGGCGGCGCGCGTTATGCCACCGCAGCGGGCAATATCTACAACCCGGTGCAACGCGCTCTGCCGAACACCCCGACCCGCCTGGACTCAAAGGACTACACCGAGAACCGCTTCGACAGTATCGGCCTGGCCGACACCCTGGGGTTCTTTGATGACCGTCTGCTGGTCACCCTGGGTGGACGCTTCCAGCGGGTGCAGGTCGAAGACTGGAGCGATGGTGTGCGTGGCGAGACGGCCTACGACGAGAAGAAGTTCTCGCCCTCCGGCGGCGTGGTGTACAAGGTCACCGATCAGTGGTCGCTGTACGCCAACTACATGGAAGGCCTGAGCCTGGGCAAAATCGCCCCGTCGACCTCGATCAACGAAAACCAGATCTTCGCGCCGTTCATCAGCCGTCAGGTCGAAATCGGCAGCAAATACGACCTGGGTTCGCTGGCCTTCACCGCCAGCGTGTTCCGGGTCAAGCAGCCGGCCTACGAGACCAACGCCACCACACGGGTATTCGGCCCCAGCGGCAAGCGTGAAAACACCGGCCTGGAGTTAAACGTGTTCGGTGAACCGCTGCAAGGCGTGCGCCTGCTGGGCGGGGTGATGTACATCCACAGCGAACTGACCGACACGGTCAATGGTGTCTATGACGGCAACCGCGCACCGGCCACGCCCAAGTACAACGTCAATCTCGGCGCCGAATGGGATGTGCCAGGCGTACAGGGCGTGACCCTGACCGCCCGCGGCATCCACTCCAGCTCGCAATATCTGGACCAGGCCAACAGCAAGTCCATCGATAGCTGGCAACGGGTGGACCTCGGCGCGCGCTACGCCTTCAAGGTCAACAGCACCGACGTCACCCTGCGCGCCAATGTCGAGAACGTTCTGGACAAAGCCTACTGGGCCTCGGCCGGTGCCTCCGACGACAGCGAACCAGGCCTGACCCTGTCGACCCCGCGTACCTACCTGCTGTCGGCCACTGTCGGGTTCTGATAACGGCGCTATGACCCGCCGTAGGAGCGGCTTCAGCCGCGAAGGCTCCGCCGCTAGCCTTCGCCGCTGAAGCGGCTCCTACGGGGTCATGTGTTTGCTGCGCGATAGGCCCCACAGGTTCAATCAGGCAATACGCAGAAACCGCTTGAGCTCTTCGCCCTGCACCTTGGCGTCGTGCCGGCCCAGTTCGATCAGTTCGCTGCAATAGCCTGCTTCGAACAACAGGTAGCTCAAAACACTGGCGCCGCTGGTCTTGGTCGCGCCCGGGCCGCGCAGAAAGGTGCGCAAGGCTGGCGGCAGCTCGTGGCGATGGCGTGCGGCGATTTCGTCCAGCGGGCGACTCGGCGAGATCACCAGTACCTCGACTGGCGCCATACCCGGCTGACGGCGCGCCTGTTCGTCGGGCAGCAGTGCACTGAGGGTATTGAGCCGTTCCAGCAGCTCGATGTCGCCTTCCAGACTGTCAATAAACGTACTGTTGAGCAGGTGACCGCTGATCTGCGCCATGCTCGGCTGATTCCCCGTGGTAACCCGGTGCACCTGAGGCTGGGCTTGCACCCCGCGCGGGTTGCCGCTGACCCCGATGACCAGCACCCGGTTGGCCCCCAAATGCAGCGCCGGGCTGATCGGCGCCGACTGACGCACCGCGCCGTCACCGAAATATTCCTGCTCGACCTTGACCGGCGCAAACAACAACGGGATCGCCGAGCTGGCCAGCAGGTGGTCCACGGTCAAGCGCGAAGGCAGGCCCACGCGCCGATGACGCAACCAGGGCTCGATACTGCCTTTGCCCTGGTAAAAGGTCACCGCCTGACCAGACTCATAACCAAACGCCGTCACCGCCACCGCGCGCAAGTGTTGCGCCTCGATGGCCTGCTCGATGCCTGACAGGTCCATGCGCTCGTTGAGCAGATCACGCAACGGCGAGCTGTTGAGCAGCGCCACCGGAGCTTGGGAACCAAGGCCCAGCAGGCTCTTGCCGACAAAGCGGCTGGCCTGGCGAATCACCCCTGGCCAGTCGCTGCGCAGCACTTGATGGCTGCGAAAGTTCTGCCAGAACAGGGTCAGTTGATGGACCGCCACGCGAAAGCGCATGGCGTCGCTGGCCAGTTTCACCGCATTGATCGCGCCGGCCGAGGTGCCGACGATCACCGGAAACGGATTCATTGCGCCATACGGCAGCAGGTCGGCGATACCGGCCAGAACCCCGACCTGATAGGCGGCACGCGCACCGCCACCGGAAAGAATCAGGCCTGTCACGGCCTGATCTGAAGATCCAACTACTGCGGGTTCAGCCATCAAAACGAACCTCAGTCATCCATTTTTTATTTTTTCGCGTACAGCCTCGGCTCACCTTCTGGCCGACTCTTGAAGCGCCGGTGCGCCCACAGGTATTGCGTAGGGCACTCGGTAATGGCCTTTTCTACCCATTGATTGATACGCAGGCAATCGGCTTTGTCGTTTTCACCGGGAAACTGCTCCAGCGGCGGATGAATCACCAGCCGATAACCACGGCCATCGGCCAGACGCTGCTGGGTAAACGGCACCACGCGAGCCTTGCCCAGCTTGGCAAATTTGCTGGTTGCGGTCACGGTCGCGGCCTGGATGCCGAACAGCGGCACAAAGACACTCTGTTTGGCGCCATAGTCCTGATCCGGGGCATACCAGATAGCCCGGCCCTTGCGCAGCAGTTTAAGCATGCCACGCACGTCCTCGCGCTCGACCGCCAGCGAGTCGAGGTTGTGCCGCTCACGGCCCCGGCGCTGGATGAAGTCAAACAGCGGGTTCTTGTGCTCGCGGTACATGCCATCGATGGTGTGTTGCTGGCCGAGCAGCGCCGCGCCGACCTCCAGGGTGGTGAAATGCAGGGCCATGAGGATCACGCCCTCGCCAGCCTGCTGCGCCTCACGCAGGTGTTGCAAACCCTCGATGTGCGCCAGTCTGGCCAGCCGCTGTCGTGGCCACCACCAGCTCATGGCCATCTCGAAGAAGGCAATGCCGGTAGAGGCGAAGTTTTCCTTGAGCAGGCGTTTGCGCTCGGCCGCCGACAACTGAGGGAAACACAGCTCCAGGTTGCGTGCGGCAATGTATTTTCGATCAGCGGCAAACCCGTACATCACCAGCCCCAGCCAGCGGCCAAGCACCAGCAGCAGCCGGTACGGCAACTGCACGATCAGCCACAGCAGCCCCAGGCCCAGCCACAGGGCCCAGAAACGCGGGTGCAAAAAATACGGTCGAAAATGCGGGCGGTCCATTTAGGCTTCCGTCAGGACAATGGCCGCGCATTCTACATCGGTTCGCCATGGCTTGCGGCTGACGGATGTTCTCGTTATAAGTCTCGGCACTTTTAGCGACAAGCTGTTGTCTATGCCGACCATGAGTCAGACCGAATCGCAAAACCTCGACCCCGTGTTTCAGCTCAAGGGCAGCATGCTGGCCATCACCGTTATGGAACTGGCACGCACTGACCTTGAGGCTCTGGACAGACAACTGGCAGCCAAGGTCGCCCTGGCCCCGAATTTCTTCAGCAATACGCCGCTGATTCTGGCTCTGGACAAGATTGCGCCCCAGCAAGGCACGGTCGACCTGCCGGGTCTGGTGCGTATCTGCCGTCAGCATGGCCTGCGGACCCTGGCGATCCGCGCCAGCCGCATCGAAGACATCGCCGCAGCGATTGCCATCGACTTGCCGGTGCTGCCGCCCTCCGGTGCCCGCGAGCGGCCGCTGGAGCCGATAGAAGCCGCGCCGCCAGCGCCGAAAGCCCCGGAAAAGCCACCCGAGCCGACCGTCCGGCCAACCCGCGTCATTACCTCACCGGTGCGCGGTGGGCAACAGATCTATGCTCAGGGCGGCGACCTGGTCGTGGTAGCGCCAGTGAGCCCCGGTGCGGAACTTCTGGCCGATGGCAACATCCATGTGTATGGCCCGTTGCGCGGCAGGGCACTGGCCGGCATCAAAGGAGACACCAAGGCCCGGATCTTTTGCCAGCAGATGGGCGCCGAACTGGTCTCGATCGCCGGTCAGTACAAGGTTTCGGAAGACCTGCGCAGGGACCCGTTATGGGGCACCGGCGTACAGGTCAGCCTGTCCGGGGACGTGTTGAACATCATTCGGCTTTAACGGATACTGCCGCTATTTACCTAAGCATCTCTGACTCGTCGCGAAAACGTAGCAAAGGTTGTAGGAAATTCAGAAACACGTGTGTTTTATCCAGCGCCACCCGACGGGACGCTATAAAAGGCCGATGATTTGATGATTTCCGGCATTGCTCTACTGACGCCGCTTCAAGGGACGCTCTTCAGGGACTTTCAATAGTCCGTATCCTCTAGGGGTGAAACACCTTGGCCAAGATTCTCGTAGTTACATCCGGCAAGGGTGGTGTGGGCAAGACCACCACCAGCGCCGCCATCGGTACCGGCCTCGCACTGCGCGGCCACAAGACCGTGATCGTCGACTTCGACGTCGGTCTGCGTAACCTCGACCTGATCATGGGCTGCGAACGCCGCGTGGTTTACGACTTCGTCAACGTCGTCAACAACGAAGCCAACCTGCAGCAGGCGCTGATCAAGGACAAGAAGATCGAAAACCTGTACGTGCTGGCAGCCAGCCAGACCCGCGACAAGGAAGCCCTGACCAAAGACGGCGTCGAACGCGTGCTCAACGAGTTGCGCCAGTCCTTCGAATACATCGTCTGCGACTCGCCGGCCGGTATCGAAACCGGTGCCCACCTGGCCATGTATTTCGCCGACGAAGCCATTGTGGTCACCAACCCTGAAGTGTCTTCGGTCCGTGACTCCGACCGCATGCTGGGGCTGCTGGCCAGCAAATCGCGCCGCGCCGAAAACGGCGAAGACCCGATCAAGGAACACCTGCTGCTGACCCGCTACAATCCGGAGCGCGTCAGCAAGGGCGAAATGCTCGGCGTGGATGACGTCAAGGAAATTCTAGCAGTGACCCTGCTGGGCGTGATTCCTGAATCCCAGGCCGTGCTCAAAGCGTCCAACCAGGGTGTTCCCGTGATCCTCGATGAACAGAGCGACGCCGGCCAGGCTTACAGTGATGCCGTCGACCGCCTGCTTGGCAAGGACCGGGAACATCGCTTCCTGGATGAGAAAAAGAAAGGATTCTTTGAACGTCTGTTCGGGGGTTAACGCATGAATATTTTCGACTTCTTTCGTGACCGCAAGAAAGCCAGCAGCGCTTCGGTTGCGAAGGAGCGTCTTCAGATCATCGTGGCGCACGAGCGCGGCCAACGCGGTAACAGCACCCCCGACTACCTGCCTGCGTTGCAGAAGGAACTCGTGGAAGTGATCCGCAAATACGTCAACATCGAGTCCGATCAAGTGCAGGTCGCTCTGGAAAACCAGGGTAGCTGCTCGATTCTGGAACTCAACGTCACCCTGCCCGATCGCTGATCCGGCAGTCGCCAGCGGCGCAACCGGCAACCCTCATCCGTCGAGGGTCGCTGCTTGCGCCGCTGGCATTTTTCATAGCGTACCGAGGCCGTCTACCCGCATGCCGTTGTCGAATATCCGCATCCTCCATCAGGACAGTGCCGTCCTGGTAATCGATAAGCCCACGCTTCTGTTGTCGGTTCCTGGCCGCGCCGAAGACAACAAGGACTGCCTGATTACCCGCCTGCAGGAAAACGGTTACCCCGAGGCCCGCATCGTGCATCGCCTGGACTGGGAAACCTCCGGCATCATCCTGCTGGCCCGTGATGCCGACAGCCACCGCGAACTGTCGCGGCAGTTTCACGACCGCGAGACCGAGAAAGCCTACACCGCGCTGTGCTGGGGCCAGCCGACGCTGGATAGCGGCAGCATTGACCTGCCGCTGCGCTACGACCCGCCGACCAAACCGCGCCATGTGGTGGACCACGAGCATGGCAAACACGCCCTGACGTTCTGGAAAGTCCTCGAACGGGCCGCCGACCATTGCCGCGTCGAACTGACCCCGATCACCGGACGCTCGCACCAGTTGCGTGTGCACATGCTGTCGATCGGTCATCCACTGCTCGGTGACGGCCTGTATGCCCACCCGCAAGCACTGGCGGCGTATCCACGCCTGTGCCTGCATGCCAGCATGCTGAGCTTCACCCACCCGGTCAGCGGCGAGCGGTTACGCTTCGAGTGCCCGGCACCGTTCTGAGATTTTGTCACGTACCCGTAGGAGCCGCTTTAGCGGCGAAGGCTACCGCCTTCGCGAGCACACTCGTTCCTACAAGCGCCATATTGCCAGCCAATGCGTTAAACTCGCGCCATTGCTGTCTGGAGTGACTTATGCGTGAAGAGTTGAACAAGGGCCTGATCGACTTCCTCAAGGCCTCGCCTACCCCGTTCCATGCCACCGCGACCCTGGTGCAACATCTGGAGGCCGGTGGCTTCCAGCGCCTGGACGAGCGTGACACCTGGGCCGTCGAGGCTGGCGGCCGCTATTACGTGACCCGCAATGACTCATCCGTCGTCGCCTGGCGCATGGGCCGCCACTCACCGCTGATCAGCGGCATCCGCATGGTCGGCGCGCACACCGACAGCCCGTGCCTGCGGGTCAAGCCACAGCCGGAGCTGCAACGCCAGGGCTTCTGGCAACTGGGTGTGGAAGTCTACGGCGGCGCGTTGCTTGCCCCCTGGTTCGACCGCGACCTGTCGCTGGCAGGGCGTGTGACCTTCCGCCGTGACGGCAAGGTCGAGAGTCAGCTGGTCAATTTCAAACAGCCGATTGCGGTGATCCCCAACCTGGCGATTCACCTCAACCGTACCGCCAACGAAGGCTGGCAGATCAACCCGCAGATCGAGCTGCCACCGATTCTCGCCCAGGTGGCCGGTGATGAACGCCCGGACTTCCGCGCCTTGCTCACCGATCAACTGGCCCGTGAGCACGATCTCAATGCCGACGTGGTGCTCGACTACGAGCTGAGCTTCTACGACACCCAGAGCGCCGCGGTGATTGGCCTCAATGGCGACTTCATCGCCGGTGCGCGGCTGGACAACCTGCTGTCGTGCTACGCCGGCCTGCAGGCGCTGCTGGGCAGCGACAGCGAGGAAACCTGCCTGTTGGTCTGTACCGATCACGAGGAAATCGGTTCGGCTTCAGCCTGTGGCGCCGACGGGCCGATGCTGGAGCAGATCGTTCAGCGGCTGGTCAGTGATCATGAAGATTACGTGCGCACGATCCAGCGCTCGTTGTTGATCTCTGCCGACAATGCCCATGGGGTGCACCCTAACTATGCCGACAAGCATGATGGCAATCATGGTCCCAAGCTCAATGCCGGCCCGGTAATCAAGGTCAACAATAACCAGCGCTACGCGACCAATAGTGAAACAGCCGGTTTTTTCCGTCATCTGTGCATGGCGGTGGAAGTGCCGGTGCAGAGTTTCGTGGTACGCAGTGATATGGGCTGTGGTTCGACCATTGGGCCGATCACTGCCAGTCATCTGGGTATTCGCACGGTAGATATTGGCTTGCCGACCTTTGCGATGCATTCGATTCGCGAGCTGGCGGGCAGTCATGATCTGGCGCACCTGGTCAAAGTCCTGGGCGCGTTCTACACCAGTAACGAGTTGCCTTGACCATTGACGGCCTTCGCCCGCAGGAGCGGCTAGCCGCGAAAAGGCGTGATCTGCGCAGCGATAGAAAATCCTTTTTCGCGGTTTCTGGACTGCAGGTTTCGCCCTGCTGGGCGAGTTACTTTGGGAGTCAGTTCAGCGCTTGCCACGGCTAGTCCCGCTTCAAGCGGGATTCCCTCACTCCGGCGCCGACTTGGCGGTCGGCGTCGTCTATGCCATCCCGGCTCGAAGAGCAAAAGCAGAAGCTTAACGCCAGTGGCAGCAGTTCCTTCAGTCCCCACCCATCACGGCACTGACCCGTATCGCATCATGCCGCCAGTATTCCAGGTCGCAGTCGATCAGTCGTCCGTTGCGGTCATGATTGACTCTGGCGATGCACAACCCAGGCGTGCCGATCGAGACTTTCAGGGCGGCGGCGGCTTCGGCATGCAGGGCGGTGGGTGACAGTTCGAAGTTGACCCGCCCGTATTGCAACCCATAGCGCTCGGTATAAAGCTCGGTCAGTGATTGGCTCAGGTCACAGTCGAGGATGCCGGGGAAGCACTCGGGGCGCAGGTAGTGCTCCACATACAGCACCAGACGTTGATCGATGCGCCGGGCGCGGCAGATCTGAATCACACTGGACAACGCCGGCAGTTGCAGCCGCTGGCAGATGACAGCCGAAGCCGGTTGCAGGCGGGCCGAGAGCAGCTGGGTATGCGCCTGCCGTCCCTGGGCGCTGACCATGGCATGAAAGTGACTGCGGCTGTTGAGGTCATAGGCCAGGCGTGGTGGCGAGATGAACCAGCCGCGGCGTTCTTCCCGGTAGATCAATCCTTGAGCTTCCAGTTGCAACAAGGCCTCGCGCAGGGTAATGCGCGTGGTGGCGAATACTTCGCTGAGTCGTCGCTCTGCCGGCAGCTTGCTGCCCGGCGGCAGCAGGCCGCTCTCAATCTGCTCCTGCAAGGCTTTGCCGATAGTGACAACGGCTCGTGGTTCATCGTCGCGCATTGAGCGTCCTGAATGGTCTAGTCCAGCGCCATAAGTGAGCACCAGAGCCTTCTGGCATCTGGCTCGATAGCCTAGTTCGCACAGATGACTGTCCTGTGACAATTGCTCGTCGAGGTCAGCCAAGACTAGATCACAATCTGTTGCAACACCTTGCCGATCAAGGGTTCAAGCTTGGTCTACGCTGTACACCCAGAGCGACCTGAGCAACGGATTTTTCCATTGCACACCCCATGCCGACACGAAAATGTCATGCAAGGCGCCTAATTTGGCTCAGGTATTGCTGATCTAGACCAAGACCACCCTCTTGCCGCATGTGCATCAAGGAGCTTCGAATGAAACACCTTTTGTTGGCATCACTGCTGGGTTCAGCCATTGCCCTGAGCAACACGGCCTTCGCGAACACTGATCTGAAATCCCTGGAAGACGCCGCCCGTGCCGAAGGCGCGGTCAACAGCGTCGGCATGCCTGATGACTGGGCCAACTGGAAAGGCACCTGGGCTGACCTGACCGCCAAGTACGGCCTCAAGCACAGCGATACCGACATGAGTTCGGCCCAGGAAGTGGCCAAGTTCGATGCCGAGAAAGACAACGCCAGCGCCGACATCGGTGACGTGGGCGCCGCCTTCGGCCCGATCGCCACGGCCAAGGGCGTGACCCAGCCTTACAAGCCGAGCACCTGGGAGCAGGTACCGGACTGGGCCAAGGACAAGGACGGCCACTGGGCGCTGGCCTACACCGGCACCATCGCGTTTATCGTCAACAAGAACCTGCTGCACGGATCGGAAATTCCAAAAAGCTGGGCCGATCTGAAAACCGGCAAGTACAAGGTCTCCATCGGTGACGTCAGCACCGCCGCGCAAGCCGCCAATGGTGTGCTGGCCGCCTCGTTTGCCTTCAAGGGCGACGAAACCAACATCGAGCCGGGCCTGCAACTGTTCACCGAACTGGCGAAGCAGAAGCGCCTGTCGCTGGCCAACCCGACCATCCAGACCATCGAGAAAGGTGAAATCGAAGTCGGAGTGGTCTGGGACTTCAACGGCCTGAGCTACAAAGCCAAGATGGCCAAACCCGATGACTACGTGGTGCTGATTCCGTCCGATGGCTCGGTGATTTCCGGCTACACCACGATCATCAACAAATACGCCAAGCACCCCAATGCAGCCAAGCTGACCCGTGAGTACATCTTCAGTGATGCCGGGCAGATCAACCTGGCCAAGGGCAACGCCCGGCCAATCCGCGCCGAGCACATCACCCTGCCGGACGAGGTCAAGGCCAAGCTGCTGCCCAACGAGCAGTACAAGCACGTGACACCGATCAAGAACCCCGATGCCTGGGAAAAAACCTCCAAGGCCTTGCCGCAAAAGTGGAACGAGCAAGTCATCATCGAGATGAATTGACCGACCCACGGTAGGAGCGGCCGGGCGGCGATCCGCTTTAGCCGCGAATGGGCCGAGACAGACGCTGCATCTTAAGCGCCTGGAATATTGCCTTCGCGAGCAAGCTCGCTCCTACCCTATTTCACCCTCTGGGAGCGTCTGACTTGAAGTCTCTTTCCCGCGGGCAATGGCTGGCGCTGTTATGCCTGCTACCCTTCGCCCTGTTTTTCATCGTGTTCCAGATCGCGCCGCTGGCCTGGGTTGCGATCCATAGCCTGCAGTCGGACAACGGCTGGGGGCTGGATAATTTCGCCAAGGTGTTCAACTCACGGTTTTACCGTCAGGCGATCCAGTTCAGCCTGGAGATCAGCTTCTGGTCGAGCCTGTTCGGCATCGTCATTGCGCTGATTGGCGCCTGGTCGCTGCGTCAGGTCGACTCAAGGCTGCGCGACTTCGTCAGCGCCTTTGCCAACATGACCAGCAACTTCACCGGCGTGCCGCTGGCCTTCGCGTTCATTATCCTGCTGGGTTTCAACGGTGCCGTGACCCTGATGCTCAAACAGGCCGGGATCATCGATGACTTCAGCCTGTACTCCAAGACCGGGCTGATCATTGTCTACACCTATTTCCAGATTCCTCTGGGCGTGCTGCTGCTCTACCCGGCCTTCGATGCGCTGCGCGAAGACTGGGCCGAGTCGGCGGCGCTGCTCGGTGCCAGCCCCTGGCAGTTCTGGCGGCATATCGGCCTGCCGGTGCTGACCCCGGCGCTGCTGGGCACCTTCGTGATTCTGCTGGCCAACGCGCTGGGCGCCTACGCCACGGTGTATGCCCTGACCACGGGCAACTTCAACGTGCTGCCGATCCGCATCGCCGCGCTGGTGGCCGGTGACATCACCCTCGACCCCAATACCGCCAGCGCCCTGGCGATGATCCTGGTCGGGCTCATGACCCTGGTGACCGTGGTGCATCAATGGCTGCTGAGAAGGAGCTACCATGTCGCGCGCTGAGAAAGGCTCTTCACAACAACAGGCCAGCCTGTATCACCGTGCGGTGGTGTGGTTGCTGTTTTTGATCCTGCTGCTGCCGCTGGCCGGCACGTTCCTGTACTCCATCTCAACCAGCTGGTCGGCCACCGTGCTGCCCAGCGGCCTGACCTTCAAGTGGTACTTGGCCTTGTGGAGCGACGCGCGGTTTCTGACCGCCTTCGCCCAGTCGCTGCTGGTCTGCGTCGGCGCCCTGCTGCTGTCGGTGCTGTTGATTCTGCCGCTGCTGTTCGTGGTGCATTACCACTTCCCGCGGCTGGACGGGCTGATGAACATCCTGATCCTGCTGCCCTTTGCCGTGCCACCGGTGGTGTCGTCGGTGGGGCTGCTACAGCTGTATGGCTCCGGGCCAATGGCCATGGTCGGTACGCCGTGGATCCTGATCGGTTGTTACTTCACCATCGCCCTGCCCTTCATGTACCGGGCCATCACCAACAACCTGCAGGCGATCAACCTCATCGACCTGATGGACGCCGCCCGGCTGTTGGGCGCCAATACCTGGCAGGCGGCGTTTCTGGTGGTGTTGCCCAACCTGCGCAAGGGCCTGATGGTCGCCCTGCTGCTGTCGTTCTCTTTTCTGTTCGGCGAATTCGTGTTTGCCAACCTGCTGGTCGGCACCCGCTATGAAACCTTGCAGGTGTACCTGAACAACATGCGCAACAGCAGCGGCCACTTCAACAGTGCCTTGGTGGTTTCCTATTTTGTCTTCGTGCTGGCACTGACCTGGGTCGCCAACCGACTGAACAAGGACAAGAGCTGACATGAGTTTTATCAGTATCGAAAAGCTGCAAAAGAGCTACACCGGCACGCCTGTGTTCAGCGACATCAACCTGCACATCGACCAAGGGGAGTTCATTACCCTGCTCGGCCCGTCCGGGTGTGGCAAGTCGACGCTGCTGCGCTGCATTGCCGGGCTGACACCGGTGGACAGCGGGCGCATCCTGCTCGACGGCCAGGACCTGGTGCCGCAAACCCCGCAAAAGCGTAACATCGGCATGGTGTTCCAGAGCTACGCGCTGTTCCCCAACATGAGCGTGGAGCAGAACGTCGCCTTCGGCCTGCGCATGCAGAAGGTCAGCGCTGACGACAGCCAACGCCGGGTCAGTGAAATTTTGCAGTTGGTCGAACTGCAGGATTTTGCCAAACGCTACCCACACCAGTTGTCCGGCGGCCAATGCCAGCGGGTGGCCCTGGCCCGTTCGCTGGTGACCCGCCCGCGCCTGCTGCTGCTCGATGAGCCGCTGTCGGCACTGGATGCGCGGATTCGCAAACACCTGCGTGAACAGATCCGCGCCATCCAGCGTGAGCTGGGCCTGACCACGATCTTCGTCACCCATGACCAGGAAGAAGCCCTGACCATGTCGGACCGCATCGTGCTGATGAATCAGGGTCAGATCGTCCAGAGCGGCGACGCCGAAACGCTCTACACCGCACCGGTGGATGCCTTCGCTGCGGGCTTTATCGGCAACTACAACCTGCTCGACGCCCAGACCGCCAGCCGCCTGCTGCAACGCCCGGTCGACAGCCGCATCGCCATCCGCCCGGAGGCCATCGAACTGAGCAGCAGCGGCGAGCTGGCCGGCGAAATCGTCAGCCACAGCCTGCTGGGCAACGTGATCCGTTACCGCGTGCAGGTCAACGGCGTGGCGCTGGTAGTCGACGTGCTCAACCGCTCGGCAGCGGACCTGCAGCCCGACGGGCAGGCAGTGGGGCTGAACATCGAACCCGCCGCGATTCGCCATCTGCAGTAGGAGCGAGGTTGCTGGCGAAAAAAATCAGCCCTGACGCAACATCTCGGGCGTCTGGACGACAGCTTTCGCGACCAAGCTCGCTCCCACAAGGTACAGTGTCGCCATCACGCTCATAAAGGACCCTATCAATGCCCGTAGCGATTTTCGATCTGGACGAAACCCTCATCGATGGTGACTGCTCCACCTTATGGTGCGAGCAGATGGGCCGCCTGGGCTGGGTCGACCCGGCCTCGTTCATGCGCCGCAACGACGAGATGATGGAGGCCTACAAAGCCGGTGAACTGGCCATGGAGGACTACATGGCGTTCAGCCTGGAGCCAATGGCTGGCCGTACTCCTGAAGAGATCGAGCATTTGGTCGGCCCCTGGGTCGAGGACTTCATTGAGCCGATCATCTTTTCCGATGCCTGCAAGGCCATCGCCGAACACCGCGCAAAAGGCGACCGAATTCTGGTGATCTCTGCCTCTGGCGTGCATCTGGTGGCGCCGATCGCCGAGCGCTTGGGTATCGATGAAGTGCTGGCCATTGATCTGGACATACAGCATGGTCATTACAGCGGCGCCACAACCGGCGTGCTGACCTACCAGCAAGGCAAGGTCACCCGCCTGCTGGAATGGCTCGACGCCGAAGGCGAGAACCTTGAAGGCGCCAGTTTCTATTCCGATTCACGCAACGACCTGCCCTTGCTGCAGACCGTTGACCACCCGCATGCGGTCAATCCTGACCCGCTGCTGCTGGCCCACGCGCAACAGGCCGGCTGGCCGGTGCATGCCTGGAAATAGACTGGCGCCTGGGCGGGTCAGCTCAGGCTGCCATCAATGATCAGCACCAGCTTGCCCGACACCTGGTTGCTGGCAAGCTCTTCGAAAGCCGCCTGGGCCTGTTCGATCGGGTAAGTCCGCGCCAGCTGCGGGCTGAGCCGGCCTTCGGCGAACAGCGGCCAGACCTGCTGGCCGAGGTCGCTGAGCAAGTCGGCCTTGAACTGATCATCGCGGCTGCGCAGGGTCGAGCCCAGCAACTGAATACGCTTGCCCAGCACGTGGGCCAGGTCGAGCTGGGCATGGCGCCCGCCCATCATGCCGATCAGCACCCAGCGACCGTCCTGGGCCAGCAGTTTGAGGTTGGCATTGGAATAATCTTCGCCACCGACCGGATCGAGGATCGCGTCAAACGGGCCAAGCGCTTTCAGCCCATCCAGACCTTCGCTGCGTAGCACACCGCCCTGGGCACCGAGCTGAACACAATAGTCCAGCCGCTCAGCGGAGCCGACACTGACCCAGACCGGGCTGCCAAAAGCCTTGCAGAGCTGAATCGCGGCTGAACCAACGCCACTTGCACCGGCGTGCAGCAAGACCTTTTCGCCAGGCTTGATGGCTGCCAGCTGGAACAGGTTCAGCCAGGCCGTGGCGTACACCTCCGGCAACGCTGCCGCTTCGGCCAGGCCCAGGTTTTCCGGGACCGGCAGAACATGGCGGGCATCGACCACCACCTCTTCAGCCATGCCGCCCCCGGCCAGCAGGGCGCAGACCCGGTCACCGACCTGCCAACTGCTGCCCGGCCCTACCTCGGCGATCACCCCGGCGCACTCCAGACCAAGTATTTCGCTGGCTCCAGGCGGTGGCGGGTACTTGCCTTCGCACTGCAGCAGGTCGGCGCGGTTGAGACCGGCAGCCGCCACCTTGATTCGTACTTGTCCTACATCGAGGGCTGGACTTGTGCTGTCAGCCCATTCCACATGTCCGTTAACGCCTTGCAATGCCTTCACAGTGCCTCCATAGTGAGTCAGGACTGAGCCCGCGGCCTATGCCGGGGGCTTTTGCATTATGCGACCGGGTCCATGGAACCGGCGATCTCTAAGACGGCCTAATATGCGTTATCAATTGTCTCCGCGTCGAATCAGCATGAAGCATTTTATCCCGAGCACCGCCCTCGCACTGCTCATCGGCCTGGCCACCCTGCCGATGTCAGCCAGCACCTTTGCCGCCAACAGCTGGGACAAGCTTCAGCCTGATCGCGACGAAGTGATTGCCAGCCTGAATGTCGTGGAGCTGCTCAAGCGCCACCACTACAGCAAGCCGCCACTGGACGACAAGCGTTCGGTCATCATCTACAACAGCTACCTCAAGCTGCTCGACCCCTCGCGCAGCTACTTTCTGGCCAGCGACGTCGCCGAGTTCGACAAATGGCAGACCCAGTTCGACGATTTTCTCAAAAGCGGCGACCTGAACGCCGGCTTCACCATCTACAAGCGCTACCTCGACCGCAGCAAGTCGCGCATGGACTTTGCCCTGGCTGAACTGAACAAGGGCGTCGACAAGCTCGACTTCAACGCCAAGGAAACCCTGCTGGTCGACCGCAAGGACGCGCCATGGCCGAAAACCGCCGCCGAGATGGACGACTTGTGGCGCAAGCGCCTCAAGGATGAAGTCCTGCGCCTGAAGATCGCGGGCAAAGAACCGGCCAAGATTCAGGAGACCCTGACCAAGCGCTACAAGAACCAGCTGTCGCGCCTGAACCAGACCCGCGCCGAAGACATCTTCCAGGCGTACCTGAACTCCTTCGCGATGTCTTACGACCCGCACACCAACTACCTGTCACCTGACAGCGCAGAGAATTTCGACATCAACATGAGCCTGTCGCTCGAAGGCATCGGTGCGGTGCTGCAGAGCGACAGCGACAACGTCAAGATCGTGCGCCTGGTGCCGGCCGGTCCTGCGGCCAAGACCAAGCAGGTCTCGACCGCCGACAAGATCATCGGCGTCGCCCAGGGCGACAAGGAAATGGTCGACGTGATCGGCTGGCGTCTCGATGAGGTGGTCAAGCTGATTCGCGGCCCGAAAGGCTCGGTGGTGCGCCTGGAAATCATCCCGGCCAGCAATGCGCCGAACGACCAGACCAGCAAGGTGGTGTCGATCACCCGCGAAGCGGTCAAGCTTGAAGAGCAGGCGGCCAAGAAGTCGATCCTCAACCTCAAGCAGGACGGTCGCGACTACAAGCTCGGCGTCATCGAAATCCCGGCCTTCTACCTGGACTTCAAGGCCTACCGCGCTGGCGATCCGGAGTACAAGAGCACCACCCGTGACGTGAAGAAACTGCTCACCGAGCTGCAGGCCGAGAAGGTCGACGGCCTGGTACTGGACCTGCGCAACAACGGCGGTGGCTCGCTGCAGGAAGCCACTGAGCTGACCAGCCTGTTTATCGAGAAAGGCCCGACCGTGCTGGTGCGTAACGCCGACGGCAAGGTCGATGTGCTCGAAGACGAAGCCAAAGGCGCCTTCTATAAAGGCCCGATGGCGGTACTGGTCAACCGGCTCTCGGCTTCGGCTTCGGAGATCTTCGCCGGCGCCATGCAGGACTATCATCGCGCACTGATCATCGGTGGCCAGACCTTCGGCAAAGGCACCGTGCAGACCATCCAGCCGCTCAACCACGGCGAACTGAAGCTGACCCTGGCCAAGTTCTACCGGGTGTCCGGGCAAAGCACCCAGCACCAGGGTGTGGTGCCGGACATTACCTACCCGTCCTTGATCGACACCAAGGAAATCGGTGAAAGCGCTCTGCCTGAAGCCATGCCATGGGACAGCATCCCGCCGCGCATCCGCCCGGCAAGCGACCCGTTCAAGCCGTTCCTGGCGCAGTTGCAGGCGCGCCATGACCAGCGCAAGGTCAAGGACGCCGAGTTCGTGTTCATCGAAGACCGTCTGGCCCTGGCCCGCAAGCTGATGAGCGAGAAGAGCGTCAGCCTCAACGAGATCGATCGTCGCGCCGAACACACCGCCATCGAGAATCAGCAACTGGCGCTGGAAAACACCCGGCGCAAGGCCAAAGGCGAAGAACCGCTCAAGGAGCTGAAAAAGGAAGACGAAGAGGCGCTGCCAGTGGAAGACGAGAAGACCAAACCCGAGGATGACGCCTACTTGGCCGAAACCGGGCGCATCCTTATCGACTATCTGGGCCTGAGTGCCACGGTGGCGAAAAAGTGATAGAGGTCAGATGGCGATAGCATAGTGCCAATCTGTCATCATACAGTCATGAAACTGTCGTGAAATAAGGGTCTGCTGACAACGTCAAGCAGACCCTTATTTTTTGCAGTCTTGCAGTAGAGATCGCCATGACCGTGACTGAACAACTGAGCGCCCTGGGTTCCATCCTGGCACAGGGTGATTTGCACAGCTTGTTCCAGCCCATCGTCATGCTTTCAGAGCGTCGCGTGCTGGGCTATGAAGCCCTGACCCGCGGCCCGTCCAACAGCCCCTTGCACTCGCCCATCAGCCTGTTCGCCGTGGCTCGCCAGGCCGGCCGTCTGAGCGAACTGGAACTGGCCTGCCGCGAGAGCGCATGCCGGCGCTTCAGCCAGCAACAACTGCCGGGCAAACTGTTTCTCAACGTCTCCCCCGAGTCGCTGCTCGAAGCCTCGCATCCGCCGGGACGCACCCTGAAGATGCTGCAGCGCTACAACATCGAGCCGCAGAACGTGGTCATCGAGCTGACCGAGCAGACCCCCACTGACGACTTCGACCTGCTCTACAAGGCTTTACACCACTACCGCGACATGGGCTTTTCGATTGCCCTGGACGATTTGGGCGCCGGCTATTCCAGCCTGCGGCTGTGGTCGGAGTTGCGCCCGGACTACGTGAAGATCGACAGGCACTTTATCGACGGCATTCATCAGGATGCCGTGAAGCGCGAATTCGTCGGTTCCATGCTGCAGATGGCCAAGGCATCGCGGGCGACGGTGATCGCCGAAGGCATCGAACTGGCGGATGAACTGGCGGTACTCACCGAAATGGGCATCGATCTGGTTCAAGGTTATCTGCTGGCCCGTCCTCAGGAATGCCCGCCGCGTGATGCCGGGCGCATGCTGCCCAAGGCCGAAGCCGCGCTGGTGCCGCTCAACGAAGACAACGCCGACCTCAGCGTGCTGCTGATCGCCCAGGCGGCGGTCAGCAGTGACACGCCCACGGCAAAAGTGCTCGATGCCTTCCGCCAGCAAGCCAATCTCAACTCGGTGGCGGTGCTGGATGCCAATTCCCGGCCTTGCGGCATCGTGCATCGACACTCGCTTTCAGAAGCCCTGCTCAAGCCCTTTGCCACCGAGCTGTTCGCCCGCAAGCCAATCAGCCGGTTGATGAGCGATGATTTTCTTGCCGTCGAGCTGAGCCAATCGCTGCAACAGGTCAGCCGCCTGCTGACCAGCCGCGCCCGCCAGCGCATCGAAGAAGACTTTATCATCACCAGCAACGGTGCCTATCTGGGGCTGGGCCGGCTGATCGACGTGCTCAAACTGATCACCGAGCAGAAGATCCAGCAAGCCCGTTACGCCAACCCGCTGACCTTGCTGCCCGGCAACGTGCCGATCCAGCAATGCCTGACGAGGGTGCTGCAACAACAGCGCGAGGCGGTGATCTGCTACGTCGATATCGATAGCTTCAAGCCGTTCAACGATATCTACGGCTACGCGCGCGGTGACGAAGTGTTGCTCTGCCTGGCGCACTGCCTGAACGAACGTATCGACCCCAGCCGCGACTTCGTCGGGCATATCGGCGGTGACGACTTTCTGATGGTGCTGGGGGTGGAAGACTGGGAGAAACGCCTGCAGGTGCTGCTGGAGGACTTCCAGAATCAGTGCCGGCGCTTTTACCGCGCCGAGCACCTGCAAGCCGGCTGCTTCAACGCCTTGAACCGCCAGGGCGTGCGCCAGGAGTTTGCCCTGCTGTCGCTGTCGATCGGGGTGGTGTACCTGCGCGTGGAGGCCTGCGCGCAGATCGATGCCAGCCAGTTGGCGGACCTGGCGTCACAGGCCAAGCACTACGCCAAGGATGTGATCGGCGCCAGTATCCATTGCATCGATACCGCGCGGGTTGAGGAGTTGAGTGGCATCTGAGCCGGATAATCGCTTAACTGATCGGCATTACCCAACAGGAGTGGCTTTAGCCGCGAAGGCTTCGCCGCTGAAGCGGCTCCTACAGGGCCCTACGCGATGGCAAGACGGCGGCCTGGCCAAACAACCTCAAGCCTACGGCAGGTGCTGGCCGGCCTCATGCACCAGCCAGTCATGCACCGCGCGCCGTGATGGCGTGCTCAATGCGCCTTCGCGGTACACCAGCACGTACTTTTTACGCGCCTTGATCGGCTGGCCAAACGGCACGATCAGCGAGCCTTCCACCAGTTCGTTGGTGATCAGGGTCTTGCGCGCGATGGCCACGCCCATGCCCATGCGCGCCGCCTCGATGGTCAGGTGGTTGCGGTTGAACGTGTGGCCACGGCGCACATCCACCCCCTCGGCGCCAATCGCCGTCAGGTAAAACTCCCACTCGGCGTATTCGTAGCTGCCGCGCCAGGCGGTGATGTCGTGCAGCAGCGGGTAATGCACCAACTGGCTGGGGCCGTCCAGCGGCGGCCGGCCTTCCAGCAGTTTCGGCGAGCACACCGGGTACAACTCTTCTTCCAGCAACGGCGTGGTCTGCAACCCTGGGTAGCTGCCGTCGTTAAGGTCAATGGCCAGATCGAAATCATCGTCGCGCAGCGAGCCGCTGCTGTCCTCGGCGATCACCCGCAACTGGATGTCGGGAAACGCCTGTTGCAGACGCGGCAGGCGCGGCATCAGCCACTTGTGCAAAAAGGACGGGATCGAGCGCAGCTTGAACACCCCGCCGATCTGCCCGGAATACAACAGGCGCAACTCATCGCTGATGCGCCCCTGCACCTCGTTGGCGACCAGCGCCAGACGCTGGCCTTCGGCGGTCAGTTCCAGACCACGGCCGACCCGGTGAAACAGGGCAAAGCCCAGGCGCTCTTCGAGCTGGCGCATTTGCTGGCTGATCGCGCCAGGGGTGACGTGCAGCTCATCGGCGCAGCGGGTAAAGGACAGATGTCGTGCGGCACAGGCAAACACCTGTAGCCAGGCATGCATCTGGGCATTGACGATTCGGCTCATTGAACAGTTCCGCTAAAGCGTTGCATAGGAACAATCGTTTGTCGTTTCAGGACCGCCAGCCAAAGATAAAGCCATCAGATGGGGCCTGTTGCCTCAGGCTATTTATCCGAGGGTTACACGACATGGCTATCAGCGTCTTCGACATGTTCAAAATCGGCATCGGGCCGTCCAGTTCGCATACCGTCGGGCCGATGCGTGCCGGTGCAACCTTCGTGACCGACCTGCGCAAGCACAATCTGCTGCCGAGCGTGGAACGAATTGAAGTGCGATTGTACGGGTCTCTGTCGGCCACGGGTATCGGCCATGCCAGCGACCGCGCCACCGTGATGGGGCTGATGGGCGAATGGCCCGACCGCGTCGACATCGTCGATGTCAATCAGCGCGTCGAAAACCTGCTCAAGGACCAGCGCCTGAACGTCGCAGGCGAGCAGGACATCGAGTTTATCTGGGCACGCGACATGCTGCTGCTCGACGAAAGCCTGCCCTTCCACCCCAACGGCATGACGATTTGCGCCTATGGCGCGACCGGCGAGTTGTACGAGCAAACCTACTACTCGATCGGCGGCGGCTTCATCATCAATGCCGAGCAGGCCGCCAGCGGTCAGCTGGACGGTGACAGTACCGAACTGCCTTATGACTTCTCCAGTGCCAAGGAGCTGCTGCGCCTGTGCAAGACGCACAACCTGAGCATTTCGGCGTTGATGATGGAGAACGAAAAGTGCTGGCGCAGTGAAGCAGAAATCCGCGTCAAGATTCTCGATATCTGGGCTGCCATGCAGGCTTGCGTCAACAAAGGCCTGAGCGAACAAGGCATTCTGCCCGGCGGCCTGAATGTGCGTCGTCGCGCCTGGCGCTTGCACCAGAGCCTGCTGGAGGTGGGCAAGGCCAACGTGATCGGCTCGACCCTCAGCGCCATGGAGTGGGTCAACCTGTTCGCCCTGGCGGTCAACGAAGAAAACGCCGCCGGCGGGCGCATGGTCACCGCGCCCACCAACGGTGCGGCGGGTATTGTCCCGGCGGTACTGCATTACTTCATGAAATTCAACCCGGCGGCCAATGACGACGATGTGGTGCGGTTTTTCCTCAGTGCCTCGGCAGTGGGCATCCTGTGCAAGAAAAACGCTTCGATCTCCGGCGCCGAAGTGGGCTGTCAGGGTGAAGTCGGCTCGGCCTGCGCCATGGCGGCGGCCGGCATCGCAGAGATTCTCGGCGCCACCCCACAGCAGGTGGAAAACGCCGCAGAAATCGGCCTGGAACACAATCTGGGCCTGACCTGCGACCCGGTCGGCGGGCTGGTGCAAGTGCCGTGCATCGAGCGCAACGCGATTGCCGCAGTGAAAGCCATCAACGCAGCACAAATGGCCTTGCGCGGCGACGGTGAGCACTTCATTTCCCTCGACCAGGCGATCCGCACCATGCGCGACACCGGCGCGGACATGCACGATAAATACAAGGAAACCTCGCGCGGTGGCCTGGCGGTCAGCCTGGTAGAGTGCTGAGGCCTGGCGTCTCGTGGTTGTTGTAGGAGCAGCTTTAGCTGCGAAGGCGTTTCGTAGATTGCCTTTCCCGGCTAATCTTCCCTGCTAAAGCAGGTCCTACAAACTAAAGCAGGTCCTACAAACTAACGCCGAGCAAGCGATCGATTACCCCTGACGTTTGACCGGATCGGCTGCGGCGGCATGCCGGCGGCTGGCGCGCTCTTTGACATCACGCACCAGCGCGGCAAGATCCCGGCCGCCGGTCAGGCTGGCGACCGGAATCCCAGGCACGAGCAATTCGCGGGCGTGGCTCTCGGGGTTGAGCAACTCCAGAGTGATGGTGCCTTCTTGGGAAATCGTGCAGCGGCAAGGCGTGGGGGCAAACGCTTTTTCCAGAATATGGCGCAGCTCGTTGTGCGAAAACATCAGAACATCCCTTCATCCGTATCGTTGGTTAGCGAGTGAGTCAAGTTCAAAACCTTAGTCTAGACCGCTCAGTGCAACGTTCAGTGATTTCGCCCGGAATACGACCAAAGTCTCAAAGCTCAGCCCAGCATGTCGCTGATCCAGCGCACCTGCTGACTGATGTCCTGGACCTTGTCCTGCGCCACCGCCTGACGGGCCTTGGCGAAGCCTTTGAGGGTCTGCTGCTTCTGCCGCAGGACCCGTTGCCACTTGTTCAAAAATGCCGGGCTGCGAACCTGCAATTGCACCGGGCCGAAGTACAGTTGCTCGGCGCTGTAGCTCACCGGCCCGCTACGTTCAGCGACAATGATTTCATAATCAAAGCGGTTCTCCCGCAACGCCTCCTCAGCCAGGATGCAATAGCCGTTATCCATCAGCCACTGGCGCAGTTCCCGCTCGCCGCCATTGGGCTGCATGATCAGCCGTTCGGCGCCGCTCAATCGCGCCCTGCCCGCCTGAAGAATGTCACGGATGGTTTCGCCGCCCATACCACACAGGCTGATCGCGGTGATTGCATCATGAGCTTCGATTGCCGCCAGACCGTCAGCCAGACGCACGCTGATCTGCGCCTGCAGGCCATATTCACGTACCGTGCGGGTTGCTGCATGAAAGGGCGTCAACGCCACCTCGCCGGCCACCGCCGAAGCAATCACCCCGCGCTGCACCAAGGCGACCGGCAGGTAGCCGTGGTCCGAGCCGATATCGATAAACCGGGCACCTGCGGGCACGTGAGCGGCAACGCGCTCCAGGCGCATGGACAAAGTCTGTTGGTTCACCGGCAGCCCCTTCAAGCACGCGCATCTGGCCCGGATGGCCAGAACGGGGCGCGACTTTATCGGGCAATGCCGGGGTTTTCAAATCGGCGTTCAGGATAAACAACCTGCCGGTCATCACGCCCGGCGCTGCTCCTGCTCCCGGGTGATTTGCTCCTGGCGGGAAAACGCTTGGCGCACCTGCTGGACCAGACCGGAAATCGCTCGGGCCGAGTTCAGTTCCCTGGCATTGAGATTATTGGCGACAAACGCCGGATGGCCGTATTCAGGACGATAAAGACTGATGGTCATCAAGTGATCGGGGCTGATCGTGCACAGGCATTTGGTTGGCAGAAAGCCGGATTCGATAATCTGACGTAATTCGAGGGACGACATCATGCTTGATCTCCACGGCCAGACAGTGGCCTATGGCTAATGGATGAAGCACGGGAGAAATCGTTCCGGGAATTAGCTGAGCGGTTGCTTGTGCCTGGCATACAACCGCCCAGCGTTGACATCCTCCCCGGCCTGAAGGCCGGAGATTCCTACGGCGCTCAGGCGCGGCATCGAGCCGCCCCCGAGTCGCTTCGGTGGGTTCCTGCTGCTGGCGCCATGACCTCTGCGCTCACTTCACAGGCTAACCGGGCGTGTCCCGCCCTTAGTACATTGATCGCCGCCGACCACATCGGCGTTGCCTTCAAAACCACATCCCACACACCTGAACAGCGCCTGCGTCTGGCGGTTGGCCGCCGACACATGGCCGCAACACGGGCACCTGCGGCTGGTATTTTGCGGCGGCACGGCAATCAGCCAGCCGCCGCGCCATGCCAGCTTGTAGTCCAGCTGGCGACGGAACTCGAACCAGCCCTGATCGAGGATGGCCCTGTTCAGGCCTGACTTGGTCCGAACGTTTCTTCCCGGTGCCTCGGCCGTGCCTGCCGCCGACCTGGACATATTCCGTACCTGCAAGTCCTCGATACACACCATCGCGTGGTTTTGGCTGATCGTGGTGGAGCACTTGTGCAGATAGTCGCGGCGGGCATTGCCGATGCGCGAGTGAATGCGCTGGACGCAGGCTTTCGCCTTGTTCCAGTTGCGGCTGAATCTGACCTTGCGGCTCATCGCCTGCTGCGCTTTGCACAGCGCGGTCTCATGGCGTTTGAAGCTGTTAAGGGGTGCGTAGAACGAGCCATCCGAAAGCGTGGCGAACCGGGCAATGCCCATGTCGATGCCAACTGCCGCACCCTGCGCCGTGGGCTGCTCATCGATCTCTCGTTCGGTCTGGATGCTCACGAACCACTTGCCACACGACTGGCTCACGGTGATGTTCTTCACCGTGCCAGGCACCTCGCGGCTGTTGCGGTAGCGCAGCCAGCCCAGCTTTGGCAGAAACAGGCGGCTGTTGGTCTGGTCGAGCTTGATCTGTTTCGGGTCGGGATAGCGGAAACTGTCGCGCTGCCCCTTCTTCTTGAACCGGGGAAAGTCGGCTCGCTTGGCGAAGAAGTTGGTGTAGGCCCGCTCCAGATCCTTGAGGCTCTGTTGCAAGGGGTGAACAGGCGCATCGGCCAGCCATGCGGTTTGCGGGCTATTGCGCCATTCGGTCAGCAACTTGCACAGGCCCGCATAGCCGAGCTTGTTCTCGCCTTGCTCGTGGCGCTCCTTCTGCAACGCCAGCGCCTTGTTGAAGACGAAGCGACAGGAACCCGCAAAGCGGCGCATTTGCCGCTCCTGCTGACCGTCTGGCATGAGTTCGTACTTGAAGGCTTGAAGTCGTTGCATGCTGCTCTTGAGCCATGAGCAATGAAGACGACATTAGGCGCGGACGGCACGGTGTTTTCAAGATGCATGCCCATGGGGTCTTTGTAACGAAAGATCGCTGTAGAGGGGCATACTGTGTCGCCGTATTACTGCGCATCATCCTGTGGCGGTGCGAACATCGAACAGCAGCAGACACCCCACTGCAACCAGGGACGGCTACGCCGTCCGCGCTATCCTTCCCCGCCCTGAACGGCGGGGCTTGTCGCGCCCCGATGGTCAGCTAGATGCCGATGCGGGCCAATTGCTCGCGGATCTGCTCAAGCGTCTTGCCTCGGGTGTCCACGTTCGCACCGGTGGCACGAATCTGGCCGATTTCCTCATCGCTCAAGCCCAGGCAGCGAAGCTTGTCTGTCCATTGTTGCAAGCGTGCCGGGGCGGTATCACTGGCATTAGGGCCCTGCGCATTGCGCTGGCACACCTGGCACTGGTCATCAGGAAACCGCTTGGTCCCCCAGGTCCCCGGTCGGCGGTACTCGTACAGGCCACAGTCGCAGCGGCACAGCCATAGCGTGCCCTTGCCCGAACGGCTGGCGCGATACCAGGCAATGGCGGTCATCGTGCCGCGGCGTTTGCCGGTATGGTCGGCGGCGTTCAGCGGTCGGGGTGAGAGGTTGGGTAAAGCGTCGGTACAAAAGGTGCGGTGGCGTATGGGGCTATGCATAGGTCTGGCTCCAACTTGAATTATGGAGCTGCCACCAATCGCCGCGACGCAATTGTGGGTGGCAGCCGTGCGCGGGTTCGCGGACCGGGCAAGTTGGCACCCGGCAGACCCGAAGGTCTCCCACGCACGACCACCATGAATCGACATTGCAGCCATAAAAATCTGCAAAGGACATGGGGCGCTTGTGCGCCAACTTGTATTGCGGGCCGCGACGCCCGTTGTCAGCAATGTGACGGGGCGCAAGATACGCGCCGAGGCACGAGGGTGCAAGCCTCGCACAGCACCACAGCCTTGACGCGAACCTGGCCCATCCAGGTACAAACCCAGGGGCGGCAATGGCTGGCAAAGACGGCGGCACATTCGCGCATGCAAGCACTCGCGTGCTTATTCCACAATCGTGGGTGTATCCCCGTCCCCCAAACAGATCGTCAACTGCTGGCCTTGCTTGTTGAAGGCGCAATGGGGCAGTGCTTGCTGCTTCAAGGCGGCCAGTGGCACGGCTACAAAAAATCCACTCAGCGCTGTCGCTACCACTATTTTTCCGAATATTTTTAACCCGGAAAGTGAGGCTCTTTTGGTCGCCGTTTTTGCCCTTCGATAGGCATAAAAACCACTGACGAGAATCGCTGCACCAATCAGCATGGCAACCGTGATGTCTGACCGTCCGGGGCTGTACAGCAGATTACCGTTGGCATCGTCCGGGTAATTCAGTTGCCACCAGCCGCCGATGCACAGTGGCAAAAGCCCGGCAGCGATCCAGGCCAGGATCGCCCCCGGTAGCCGCAGCAGGATGACCACTGTCAAGCCGAGTGTGGCGACGCCCAGGCCACCAAGGTACAGCTGGGTGCCCATGGCGCCGCCGAACAGGGTGCCGCTGACGTCCTTGGGTGTGAGAAGGGCCCAACTGAAGAACGTGATGTGCACAAGCACAGCACATACGGTAATCCAGCTCACTGGGAAGTAAAGCCATAGCCATCGGCTGTTGGAGTGAAGCATGTTCATGCTCGCGCAGTGACAGGAAAGCACGTCAAAGAAATAGGCGTGAAACGGGCGGGTGTCAGCTGAACATGCCGAGCGCCTGATTCGGCTGCCAGTGTGCAATGTGCTTTTTGGGATTGCATGGTTTTTTCGGCGAGGTGCTTGCCACTCAATTTCAGTGAGGCTCGCCTCGAGCGACGGGGCAGGAAGCGCTACCAAGAGTGTGCGATACAGCGGGATGTGTCCCCTGCAGGAATCGAACCTGCATCTAGCCCTTAGGAGGGGCTCGTTCTATCCGTTGAACTAAGAGGACCCGATAGATGATCTGACGGGCGTTGCCTGAGCGCCCTGTATCAGTGCTGGGCATTTTACGCAAAAACAAGGATTTAGCAAAAAATTCAGCCCGCTTCAGCGCGCAGGGTCATTCACCGGCCGATGCAGACCGCCAGGACGCGCTGACTCGTGCATCCGGATTTGGTTCCCGTGGCCGTCGTGCATTTTGCAACCCTGCAAATAGCCATCATTGCAAAACGCAACGCAAAAGCCGTTACATACAAATACAACTATTTGATTTAAAAGGGTTTTTTATTGAATTGCGCTTGGCATGCAGACTGCAATATTACCCGTGGCAGGCAGAACCTCTCTTCCATCTCCGGGCACAGGTACACGACTATGAACATGATCCTCACCGCGTTGAACGCAGTCGCTCTGGTAGCGCTGGTGACCTTTCATCTTCAAGGCACTGCCACCCCTGTCGAGCAGGTGAATATCGAGATTCAGAGTGGCCTGCAAAAACCTGCGCAACTGGCAGTGATGACTGACAAACGTGCCAACCCGGCTATGCTGACCAATGACACACAACAGATGCCCCGCGCCACCGGCAGTGCGACACAGCGCTGGGTGTTCTGAACCATTGCCTAGAACCGTGCCTCACACGCTTAAAGAGAAAGAGAGAGCCGCCATGTCCAAGTCCGCACTGTCGTTTCTGATCCTTACGTTGATGAGTGTTGCTGTAGACCTGTTGCTGCCCGAGCAAGCGCTGGCCTTGAATCTGGCTGCCAGGATCGCTGGCGGTGTGTTTGTCAGCCTGTTCCTCGGCGCGCTGGTCGTCGGCCGCCGCTTCAAGTTTGATCCCGTTCTGCGCTGAGCCCTTCGCACCTCTGCTACTGCTGATGGTTGTACTGGTCACCTGGCCTGCTGGCTGCGACCGGATCATCAGCTCGGGTCACGTACCCGCCCCGCCTGCAACGTCTTTTTACGCCTTATTCACCTCCCGTTCAGCACGTTGGTCGGAGCGCATTCGTATTCGCGGCCAGAAACAACTACGCTCTGAGTACAGATAGCCATGATGGCAAAAAGCAGTCAGGCGATCAGGGAGATCGTTGGAAGGGTGAACGGGGACACGCTATGCAAATTCGTTCGCAATTCTGATAATCGGTGCTGGCCATACGCCTTTATCTGAGTCAATATTTGTCACAGAATTGACGCCAAGGTTCCGACGTAATGGGGCATGATGCTGACCCCTTGATAGCGCGGTTGAACATTTAGCCAAAAGTGCTGTCACACAAGGACAAACTTGCGGCCACTTGCTAGAACCGCTTCCCCTGAACTAACCGGTTAAATATATGAGCCCTATGAAACAGGCTACTTATTCCAGCCGTACGGCTGACAAGTTCGTCGTCCGCTTACCCGATGGCATGCGTAATCGTGTGCAAGAGGTAGCTAAAAACCACCACCGCAGCATGAACTCGGAAATCATCGCACGGCTCGAGCAGAGCCTCATTCAGGAAGGCGCTTTTGGCGACGAGCCAGCTGTGCGCCTTGATAGCCCTGAGCTGACGCTGAGCGAGCGTGAACTGCTGCAACGTTTCCGCCAGCTCTCTCATCGGCAACAGAACGCCCTGGTGTCTCTGATTGCCCATGACACTGAACTGGCGGCTGAAGAGTCGTAAGTATCAAGTAAAACCTCAAGCCAGCTCACCAAGCTGGCTTTTTTTCACTGTAGTACCGCTCCCGTTTAGTTGTAGGAAGCTTCTTCAAAGTACAAAAAAACCGCCACTAAGGGCGGTTTTTTTGTGAGCCTGATTCAGAGCAGGAATATCGTCGCCAGCCCCAGGAAGATGAAGAAACCACCACTGTCGGTCATGGCCGTAATCATCACACTGGCGCCCATGGCCGGATCCTTGCCGACCTTGACCAGGGTCATGGGAATGATCACCCCCATGAACGCCGCCAGCAGCAGGTTGAGGGTCATGGCCGCGGTCATCACCACGCCCAGCGACCAACTGTCGTATAGCACATAGGCCACCACGCCGATCACCCCACCCCAGACCAGGCCATTGATCAGCGACACGGCCAGCTCTTTACGCAGTAAACGGGCAGTGTTGCCGGTGCTGACCTGGTCGAGCGCCATGGCCCGTACGATCATGGTGATGGTCTGGTTGCCCGAGTTACCGCCAATGCCCGCCACGATCGGCATCAGCGCAGCCAGCGCCACGAGCTTCTCGATCGAGCCTTCGAACAGGCCGATCACTCGCGACGCCAGGAACGCGGTGATCAGGTTGATCGCCAGCCAAGACCAGCGGTTGCGCAGCGAGCGCCAGACCGAAGCGAAGATGTCTTCGTCTTCACGCAGACCCGCCATGCTACGGACTTCACTTTCACTCTCTTCACGAATCAGATCGACCATTTCGTCGATAGTCAGACGACCGATCAGCTTGCCGCCCTTGTCCACCACCGGTGACGAAATCAGGTCATAACGCTCAAACGCCTGAGCCGCCTCATAGGCATCGCCGTCCGGGTGGAAGGTCACCGGGTCGTCAGCCATGACCTCGGCGACCTGTTTGTCCGGGTCATTGACCAGCAGGCGCTTGATCGGCAGCACCCCTTTGAGCACCCCGTCGTAATCGACCACGAACAGTTTGTCAGTGTGGCTGGGCAACTCCTTGAGACGACGCAGGTAGCGCAGCACCACCTCCAGGCTGACATCCTCGCGGATGGTCACCATCTGGAAGTCCATCAACGCCCCGACCTGCTCTTCTTCGTAGGACAGCGCCGAACGCACACGCTCACGCTGCTGGACGTCCAGCGCTTCCATCAACTCATGGACAACATCACGCGGCAGTTCCGGCGCCAGGTCGGCCAGTTCGTCGGCGTCCATTTCCTTGGCAGCGGCAAGCAACTCGTGATCGTCCATGTCGGCGATCAGGGTTTCCCGAACGGCGTCGGACACCTCAAGAAGGATGTCACCGTCACGCTCGGCCTTGACCAGCTGCCATACGGTCAGACGGTCTTCCAGCGGCAGGGCTTCAAGGATGTAGGCGACGTCGGCAGAGTGCAGGTCGTCGAGCTTGCGCTGCAATTCGACGAGATTCTGCCGGTGGACGAGGTTCTCGACCCGGTCCTGGTGCTGACCTTCCTGGCGGTGGGTCAGGTCTTCAACAATACGCTGGCGCTGCAACAGATCGATAACCTGAGCCAGGCGATCCTGCAGACTTTCCTGCGTTTTCTTTACTTCTCTTTCAGTCATAGGCGTACTCCACTCCCAGCAGGGAGCACGCCGGGAGATCAATCAGGTAGAGCTTGATTGTCAAAATCTGAGGTCAAATAACTACTGGGTAAGTCCATGGAGGTATTCCACAAGCCCCGGCGGGGCTGACGGGCGCAATCATACACCGCTTTGACCGTTTGGCACGCGTGAAAATTCGGGCAAGAACAAATGCTTGCGTCACAAACTTAACAATCTTGAGAGTCAGTATTACTACGACGTCACATTCAGCCAACAAAACACGCTCGTCAGCACATTCAGCCATCGCTAGGCTGAGCGGCATTGTCTGTCATGGAGGACTCGACGATGCGCAACATCGCGCTTTGCGTCGCCTTAGGCGCCCTGCTCCACCCCGTGCTCAATGTCCAGGCCAAAAGCATTCAGCGCTGCGAAGACGCCCAGGGCCAGGTCACCTTCACCCACCAAGGCTGTACAACCGAGCAACACGGCCAACAGGTTGAAGCCTATAACCGGCCGCCCGGCAGCGTACTGCCGGCGATACTGCCAAGCCTGCGCAATGATCGTCCCAAACCGCCGGCCAAAGAGATCGTGGTGGTCGGGCAACGCGATGATGGTTGCGGCAACAGCCTGAGCCCCGAGCGACGGCGCAGTGCGATCATCAACCAGCGCACACCGCCGGGCATGACCCTCAGGGACGTAGAGAGCCTGCTGGGCCGACCAGACCGGGTTTCACAGCGCAATGGCGAGCTGCGTTACCACTACACGAGCAAAGAGGGCCGCACCCATCAGGTGAGTTTCGATCAGCATGGCTGCGTGAAGGGCAAACGCTGAAGCCGACAAGTTTTTTCAGGTGCAAAACAAAAAGCCCGTATCTTTCGATACGGGCTTTTTGATGTATGGTGCACTCGACAGGATTCGAACCTGTGACCGCTCGGTTCGTAGCCGAGTACTCTATCCAGCTGAGCTACGAGTGCATTTGATGGTGCGCATTATAGGGCCTGCAATAATTCTGTAAAGCCTTTTCTGAAATAAATTCAAAGACTTACACAAAACCTGCGGGCAACGCTTTGCAGCCCCTGGAAAAACACAAAGCCCGTACCTTTCGATACGGGCTTTGCTTGTATGGTGCACTCGACAGGATTCGAACCTGTGACCGCTCGGTTCGTAGCCGAGTACTCTATCCAGCTGAGCTACGAGTGCATGTTATGGCGGAGAACGGGGGATTCGAACCCCCGACACCCTTTTGAGGTGTACTCCCTTAGCAGGGGAGCGCCTTCGGCCACTCGGCCAGCTCTCCGCAACAAGGGGCGTATGATAATCATCTCGTCGCCTCTTGCAAAGGTCTTTTTTGAATAAATTCAACAGCCTGCCATGGCAAGAAGCCGCTTTTTCAAACACAAAGAAAAAAGCCCGTATCTTTCGATACGGGCTTTTCAATATGGTGCACTCGACAGGATTCGAACCTGTGACCGCTCGGTTCGTAGCCGAGTACTCTATCCAGCTGAGCTACGAGTGCATGTGGTGGTTTTATACCAGACCGCCGCTGGTTGAAGCAGATTATCTGTCTAATCGAGCGGCTTAACCACCCCAACTGACAAACAACCTTTAAATGGTGCACTCGACAGGATTCGAACCTGTGACCGCTCGGTTCGTAGCCGAGTACTCTATCCAGCTGAGCTACGAGTGCATATTTGGGTGCTGCGCATTTTAGGTTGCTGAACTCTTTTGTAAAGCGCTTTCTTGCTTCGAAAGCCAGGTTCAACACACTGAAATAATGGCGGAGAACGGGGGATTCGAACCCCCGACACCCTTTTGAGGTGTACTCCCTTAGCAGGGGAGCGCCTTCGGCCACTCGGCCAGCTCTCCGCAACACGGGGCGTATATTAACTACGCATTTCCCCGTTTGCAAACAAAAAATTCAAATAAATTAATGGGTTGGTTCCTGATCCTTCTCTTTCTTGATCCGCAGGTAGATTTCTTCACGATGGACCGCAACTTCCTTGGGGGCATTGACGCCGATGCGCACTTGATTACCCTTGACGCCAAGCACAGTCACGGTGATTTCTCCATCACCAATGATCAGGCTCTCTGCGCACCGACGAGTCAGAATCAGCATACCTTTCTCCTCACGCAATACATTCAGGAACAACAGTCTGAAAAACCACGAGGCAAGTCTGTGACCAAAAAGCCACTAGCCAAGCCTGAGTATTGACTAACGCAACGAAAAGAACAGTCTTTGTGCGCAGATCAAAAAACGAAAGGCGCGGGTCTACCGCGCCTTTCGCTTCAACGATCACTCACCCTGGCGGGGAGCGTCCAGTTCGAAGGCCGTGTGCAGAGCACGTACGGCCAGCTCGAGGTACTTCTCTTCGATCACCACCGAAACCTTGATTTCCGAGGTCGAGATCATCTGGATATTGATGCTCTCTTTGGCCAGCGCTTCGAACATGCGGCTGGCTACACCGGCGTGCGAACGCATGCCAACGCCAACGATGGAAACCTTGGCGATCTTGGTGTCGCCACCGGCTTCACGGGCACCGATTTCACGCGCAGTGCTTTCCAGGATCTGCAGCGCAGCCTGGTAGTCGTTGCGGTGCACGGTGAAGGTGAAATCCGTGGTGTTATCGTGCGAAACATTTTGCACGATCATGTCGACTTCGATGTTCGCGGCACTGATCGGGCCGAGAATCTTGAACGCCACGCCCGGGGTGTCTGGCACACCACGGATGGTCAGCTTGGCTTCGTCGCGGTTGAAGGCGATGCCGGAAATGATCGGCTGTTCCATGGATTCCTCTTCATCAATGGTAATGAGGGTACCCGGACCCTCCTTGAAGCTGTGCAGGACGCGCAGCGGGACGTTGTATTTGCCGGCGAATTCGACCGAACGGATCTGCAACACCTTGGAGCCGAGGCTGGCCATTTCCAGCATCTCTTCGAAGGTGATCTTCTCCAGGCGCTGTGCCTGGGCCACCACCCGCGGGTCGGTGGTGTAAACACCGTCGACGTCGGTATAGATCTGGCACTCGTCAGCCTTCAAGGCTGCGGCCAGGGCCACACCGGTGGTGTCCGAACCGCCACGCCCCAGGGTCGTGATATTGCCGCTTTCGTCGACCCCCTGGAAACCTGCGACCACTACCACGCGGCCGGCCTTGAGGTCGGTGCGGATCTTCTGGTCGTCGATATCCAGGATGCGCGCCTTGGTGTGCGCGCTGTCGGTCAGAATACGAACCTGGTTGCCGGTGTAGGACACTGCTGGCACACCGCGCTTGATCAGCGCCATGGTCAGCAGGCCGATGGTCACCTGCTCGCCGGTGGAAACGATCACGTCCAGCTCACGCGGCGTCGGCTGATCGGTGATCTGTTTGGCCAGATCGATCAGACGGTTGGTTTCACCACTCATGGCCGACAGGACGACCACCAGGTCATCACCGGACTCGCGGAATTTTTTTACCTTTTCGGCCACCTGCTCGATACGCTCGATGGAACCGACGGAGGTGCCGCCAAATTTCTGTACGATCAAAGCCATGTCAAAGCCGCCTCAGAACCCTTTAAAGGGCACCCGTTAAACATTCAGACCGGTTCTGGCCTGCCGGACTTCCGGCAGGCCAGAGCCCGATCAGACACCCTGCTCCACGAACGGAACGGTCAGCGCCAGCGCCGCATCCAGGGCGCTTGCATCGACACCGCCACCCTGGGCCATGTCGGGACGACCACCACCTTTACCACCCACAGCGGCAGCCGCCTGTTTCATCAGATCACCGGCTTTGAGTTGGCCAGTCAGGTCCTTGGTCACACCGGCAACCAGCACGACCTTGTCATCCTGCACCCCGCCGAGCAGGATCACTGCGCGGCCGAGCTTGTTCTTCAACTGATCGACCAGCGCTAGCAGCGCTTTGCCGTCCTGACCATCCAGACGTGCGGTCAGAACCTTCACACCCTTGACGTCCTGCGCCTGGGCCGACAGATCGTCGCCCGCTGCGCTGGCCGCCTTGGCCTGCAATTGTTCCAGTTGTTTTTCCAGTTGACGGTTGCGCTCAAGCACCGCCGTCAGCTTGTCCAGCAGGTTGTCGCGATTACCCTTGATCAGGCTCGCGGCTTCCTTGAGTTGATCTTCGGCCGAGTTGACCCAGTTCAGCGCCGCCGCACCGGTCACCGCTTCGATACGGCGTACGCCAGCAGCCACGCCGCCTTCACTGATGATCTTGAACAGCGCGATGTCGCCGGTGCGCTTGGCGTGGATACCGCCACACAGCTCGACGGAGAAATCGCCGCCCATGCTCAGCACGCGCACGGTGTCGCCGTATTTTTCGCCGAACAGCGCCATGGCGCCTTTGGCCTTGGCGGTCTCGATGTCGGTGATCTCGGTCAGCACCTCGGTGTTCTTGCGCACTTCGGCGTTGACGATGTCTTCAAGCTCACGCAATTGCTCAGGCTTGATCGACTCGAAATGGCTGAAGTCAAAACGCAGGCGCTGACTGTCGACCAGCGAGCCTTTCTGCTGCACGTGCTCACCCAGCACGCGGCGCAGGGCTTCATGCAGCAAGTGCGTGGCCGAGTGGTTGAGCGAGGTGGCCTGGCGCACTTCACCCGCGACCTGGGCCTGTACTTCGGCGCCGACGGTCAAACTGCCGCTGGCAATCACACCGTGGTGCAGGAACGCGCCGCCGGTCTTGGTGGTGTCACGCACGTCAAAACGTACATCGCCGGCCTGCAGGTAACCGCTGTCACCGATCTGGCCACCGGATTCAGCGTAGAACGGCGTGGTGTCGAGGACCACAACGCCCTCTTCGCCTTCGTTAAGCTGACCGATCGACTGACCATCCTTGTAGATGGCCACAACCCTGGCAGCGCCTGCGGTTTCGGCATAGCCGGTGAACTCGGTCGCGGTGTCGACCTTGACCAGACTGTTGTAGTCCAGGCCGAAGGCGCTGGCCGAACGGGCGCGCTCGCGCTGGGCGTCCATCTCACGCTCGAAACCGGCCTCGTCGAGGGTAAGCTCGCGCTCACGGGCGATGTCACCGGTCAGGTCCATCGGGAAGCCGTAGGTGTCGTACAGCTTGAAGATGACTTCGCCAGGCACCACAGAGCCCTTGAGCTCGGCCAGGTCCTGTTCAAGAATCTTCAGACCCTGCTCCAGGGTCTTGGCGAACTGCTCTTCTTCAGCCTTGAGCACGCGCTCGATGTGCGCCTGCTGGGCGACCAGCTCTGGGTAAGCTGCGCCCATCTCGGCCACCAGCGCCGCGACGATCTTGTGGAAGAAGCTGCCCTTGGCGCCGAGCTTGTTGCCATGACGGCAGGCGCGGCGAATGATGCGTCGCAGCACGTAGCCACGGCCTTCGTTGGACGGCAGTACGCCGTCGGCAATCAGGAAGCCGCAAGAACGGATGTGGTCAGCCACGACTTTCAGCGAGGCCTGTGCATCATTGCTGCAACCGATGGCCTGTGCGCAAGCGGCCAGCAGGCTCTGGAACAGGTCGATCTCGTAGTTCGAATGCACGTGCTGCAACACCGCACTGACCCGCTCCAGGCCCATGCCGGTGTCTACCGACGGCGCTGGCAGCGGGTGCAGCACGCCATCAGCGGTGCGGTTGAACTGCATGAACACGTTGTTCCAGATCTCGATGTAGCGGTCACCGTCTTCTTCCGGCGAGCCGGGCGGGCCGCCCCAGATGTCTGCGCCGTGGTCAAAGAAGATCTCGGTGCACGGACCGCACGGGCCGGTATCGCCCATGGTCCAGAAGTTGTCCGAAGCGTAAGGCGCGCCCTTGTTGTCGCCAATGCGCACCATGCGCTCGGCCGGCACGCCGACTTCCTTGGTCCAGATGTCGTAGGCTTCGTCGTCGGTGGCGTAGACGGTGACCCAGAGTTTTTCCTTGGGCAGGTTCAGCCACTTCTCGGAAGTCAGGAAGGTCCAGGCAAAGGTGATCGCGTCGCGCTTGAAATAGTCACCGAAGCTGAAGTTACCCAGCATTTCGAAGAACGTGTGGTGACGGGCGGTATAGCCGACGTTTTCCAGGTCATTGTGCTTGCCGCCGGCACGCACGCATTTCTGGCTGGTCACGGCACGCGTGTAGGCGCGCTTTTCCTGCCCCAGAAAGCAGTCCTTGAACTGGTTCATGCCTGCGTTGGTGAACAGCAGGGTCGGGTCGTTGCCCGGAATCAGGGAGCTGGAGGCTACACGAGTGTGACCCTGTTCTTCGAAGAAGCTCAGGAAGGCTTCACGGATTTCTGCGCTTTTCATTAGGTTCTTCCACGGAGACTGCTGCCAGGCCCGTACACAACGCCACACTGGACGTAACGACGGCAAAGGGCCGCATTATATAGGCGTTGCGGCCACGGTACAGTGTGTTTGTATGATAGAGATGCTCAATTGGATTATCGGTCGCCTTCAGAGGCGACCGTAACACGACTGGTTGCAACGCCACGGGCGGCGACCCATGCCAGCAAACCGAGGTTCTCTCATCCAGTTTATTGTGCGGTCGCGCTGACAGGTCTGGACCTTTCTCTTAATGGACGAACGAGCCGGATCAATATTCTCACCTGAACGTAAACCGGCATCGGCACAGATGCACGCGGGCCAGTGCTTATAAGCAAATGGCAGGGTCACTCGACTAAAGTGTCCAAGCATATTGATGGCAACTGTGTTACAAATCTTTCGCCGTCACCTTAAGGGTGTCGGCACGTTCTCAGGGCGGGGTGCAAGTCCCCACCGGCGGTAATGGCGTACAACGCCTAGCCCGCGAGCGCTTCAGGCCCTTCCTGAAGGTCAGCAGACCCGGTGTGATTCCGGGGCCGACGGTCATAGTCCGGATGAAGAGAGAACGGGATGAGTGTCGATCGTATACGGAAAACCTCGTCGAGACCGTGCCGGTGTCGATGTTTTCATACGCTGCCAGTATCCCCTTCGATCCAAACGCCCTGTTTTTTTCATAAACAGGAGTCAGAACACGTGCAACCTACCGCAATTAACAGCAAAGCCCACGCTAACGAGCGTATTGCGTTCATTCAGGCCTGCTGGCACAAGGATATTGTCGATCAGAGCCGCAAGGGTTTTGTCGAAACGCTGATTGAGCTGGGTTACAGCGAGAGTGATATCGACTTTTACGAGGTGGGTGGGGCTTTCGAGATTCCGCTGCATGCCAAGCTATTGGCTGAAAGTGGCCGTTATGCCGGGATTGTGGCGGCCGGGCTGGTGGTCGATGGCGGCATCTATCGCCATGAGTTCGTGGCGCAGTCGGTGATCAGTGGCTTGATGCAGGTGCAACTGGAGACCCGTGTGCCGGTGTTCTCGGTGGTGCTGACACCGCATCATTTCCATGCCGGTGAAGAGCATCAGAAGTTTTTCTTCGAGCACTTCGTGCATAAAGGTCAGGAAGCGGCGCGCACCTGTGCTGATACGCTGGCCAAGGTTCGGCAGTTGCAGCATCCGGCGGCGCCGCAGAAGGTCGCTAGCTAAACCGATGGCGCTGTAGGAGCGGTTTTAACCGCGATCGGCTCAACACGGTGCAAAAATCATTGCCGTGGTTGTCTGGGCTACGGGTTTCGCCCCGACGGGCGACCCCATTTTGAAAGCCGTGTACGGACCGGAGACATCGCTGACACGTGTGCGGGGACATGGTTGACACATTATCGCTTGCTATCGGGCTGGTTAAAATCGATCGTTCTTAGTTTGTGATGGCAGAAGAACACATCGAAGTGCTCGGGCCCTTTCTTGCTCGGCCGCAGCGCCAAAGTATGACCCGACAGGGCATGGGCGATGCGGAACGAGCGCTTCTTGAAGCGGAACTGGCTGTCATAGGGCTTCACCAAAACATCCTCCGGGCCGTACTCAAACTCGCCGAGCTGCCTGGGGAACGCTCTCTGGCTGATGCGATAACGATGCATGGGCGTCTTGTAATTCAGAGCTTCATGCGGGCGCCGATGGTTGTAGATTTCCCGCCACTGATCAAACGCCTGCTGGGCCTCATTCAGGTTACGGAACGTGCAACCATTTAAGACTTCAGCCTTGAAACTTCGGTGAAAACGCTCGTTCTTACCGTTGGTTTGCGGGTGCCTGGGGCGGCTGAAACTAAGGTGAATGCCCAGTCGCACAAGCCAGATGCCAAGGGGCGTGAGCTCGCCGGGGTTGCGAGGCGCTCCCCAGGGTGCGCCATTGTCGACATTGATCTGCAACGGTATTCCATAGCGCCTAAATACCTCCGTCATGTGCTCTTGAACCAATGGTCCACGCTGATGCGCGCAAGCTTGAATCACCAGGTTGAAGCGCGAGTGATCGTCGATCATTGTCAACGGATGACAAACACCCTGACCTGTTTGGAAATATCCTTTGAAATCCATCTGCCACAGATCGTTGGGCGCTTCATGTTCGAAGCGTTTCCAAGGGGTGGCTGCGGCACTGGCCTCAGGTGTTATCAACCCATGCCGATGCAGAACATTGGTGACGGTGCTGGGCGAAATGCGCTGATCTAGCACGTGACTGATCTTGCGACCACCCCATGCCGGGTGAGCTTGGCGTAGCGCAATGACTTCCGCCTCAAGCCCGGGGGCCGTTTGCGTGGGGCTGGCAGCCGGCCTGCGGGACTTCTCCTTCAGGCCCTCCTCACCGTCTTGCTCAAAACGTCTGAGCCACTTGTAGCCCGTTTGCGGGCTGATGCCGTACTGGCGGCATAGCGCTCTGATGTTGGCGCTGGGCTGGCGCGCCAGGGTAATGAACTCTTCTTTCAGGCTCATGGCGTCTCTCGTGTTCCAAGGCATGGTCGAAACATTCCGGCAAATGTGCTTGCCGAAAGTGTCAACCATGTCCCCGTACACGTGTCCACCATGTCTCCAGTCTATACAAAGCAGCAAAATGGGGGAAAACTGCTTGCTCCTGGTTTGGGTCCGCCCGATGGGCGGACTTCCCTCTTTCCGGCGCCGATTCGGGGCCGGCGCGATGGGCGTCCTGCCCAGCGCACCTGCTCCTAATATGAAGAGCAGCGGCTTCCCTGCCGGTTTCTCCCCCGAATCGACACCTACACTCGGCCGACACCCAAGTCGCGTTCAGCGGCGTCTGTACCATCTCGACTCGAAAAGCAGAAGCAAAGACAAGATCAAGATCCGCGACTGCCTTACCCCTGCAGCGCCTCCTCGCCCACCGGTACGATCAATATCCCTGCCCTGAGTCCATTGGCCACTTTGGGGTTGGGGAAGATGATTCGGGTGCCTGGCTGCTCTATGACCCAGCGAGTATTGCCGTCCTGAGCCAGCAGGTAGCCTTTGTCGAGTTCGGTGAAGTTTTCGACTTCGCAGGCCAGGTGCAGGATGAAGGCGTCGCTGTGTTTGATGATTTCCTGCGCCACGCTGAACAGTTGCAGGCCGTCAAGATGGTCTTCTTCGGTTTGCGGCTCGTTACCTTCGATGATCTGGATCAGTCGCTGGCGCAAGGCCGCCAGGTCGACGTGCTGGTTGTGGCCGAACGGGCGCGCCTTGCCCAGCTCCAGGGTGAAGGCCTGTGCATCGAGTTTGTCGCGGGTGTAGGCACTGAACACGTTGGAGGGTTTGTGCTGCAGCAGCGCCGCGCGAATGCCGGCGGCGCGCAGGCAGGCCAGTTCGTGGCGCGAAACAGGGCGGTCTTGTTTCCATGGGCACAGGGCAAACTGTTCGATTGCCGAGCCACGGATCGCGGTGTGCAGGTCGTAGTGCAGACGGTAGCGATCGGCCAGGCTAAAGAAACTGCTGGCCAGTCGTTCAAGCTCACAGGCGCGCAGCGCTTCGAGGCCGCCGCTATGTTCGTGCTGGCCGTTGAACAGCCGGTTGAGGTCATGCTCGATATAACGCACCCCACGGCGCATGGCCTCAGGGTTGCCGAGCAGAAACAGAATACGTGCCCGTGGCACAAGCTGGCCTCGGGCAATACCGCGAATCAGCTCGTCGAGCAGCTCGATCGGCGCGGTTTCGTTGCCATGGATACCCGCCGACAGCAGCAGGTCCAGACCATTGTCGCGGCTCTGGGCGGGCCGCACTTCAAGCGCGCCCTCGCCCAGCCAGCGCATGCGCACGCCGCCGACGGTCAGTTGAGTCTTCTCCGCCGGTTCACGGCCGGCCAGGGTCAGGTCAAGCAGTTTACCGAGGGCGAGCATAGACGACTCCCTGTCTTAGTGGTTGCAGTCCGGACCGTGGACGTGACCGTCTTGCTCATCCAGATCGGCCGGCTCCATTTCCAGTTGCAGGCTAACCAGGTTGGTCGCCAATGGACGCAGCAACAGGTTGGCGTATTCAGTATCGCCCTCTTCCACATCGACACCGATCAGCAACTGGCCACGGCCGTCATGCTGGATCCATATTTCCTTGCCTTGCCAGACCACCGCCAGGCGGGTGCTGGACACGCTGCTGGTATTGCCATCGGCATCTTCAAGGATCAACTGCAGGGCGTCGCTCATGTTCGGGTGCTCCAGGCTTGAGTTAAAAAGCGCGTCAGATTTGTTGAAACGGATAAACGGCGCCCAGTTTAAGGATTTGCGTCAGCTCATCCAATGCCGTGCGACATTCAATCAGCAATTGCGGGTCGGCCAGATCGCGTTCGTGCATTCGGTCGCGGTAGTGCTTGGCGACCCAGTCGGTCAGCACGCTATACAAGCTGTCACTGAGGATAACCGCTGGATTGATCGCCGCCAGTTCCTGCGCGGTCAACACCACCCGCAGGCGCAGGCAGGCCGGCCCACCACCATTGCGCATGCTCTGCTTGAGGTCGAAGGCGCGCACCTGGCGGATCGGGCCACCCTGGCTCAACAGCGCCTGCAAGTAATTCCACACCCGTGGGTTGGCCTGGCACTCCTGGGGGACGATCAGCAACATGCTGCCGTCGTCACACGTGAGCAACTGGCTGTTGAACAGGTAAGAGCGTACCGCATCCTCGACACCGACTTCAGCACGCGGCACGCAGATCGCCTGCAGGTGACCGCCGACCCGAGCGAGCTTGTCCTGCAACTCGCGCAGCACGGTCTTGCTGTGTAAAAAGGCATCTTCATGGTGGAACAGGACTTCGCCATTGCCCACCGCAATCACGTCGTTATGAAACACGCCCTGATCGATCACCGCCGGGTTCTGTTGGCCAAAAACCACCTGGCTGGCGTTCAGGCCATGCAGGCGCGCCACGGCGCTGGAGGCTTCGAGGGTCTGGCGGGCCGGGTACTTTTGCGGTGCCGGGTAGCGGGTGTCGAAGGCGCTGCGGCCATACACGAAAAACTCGATGCCAGGCTGGCCATGGTCACGGCACAGGCGAGTATGGTTGGCCGCGCCTTCATCGCCGAACTGCGCCACCGCTGGCAATGCCGCATGGTGGGCGAAATACCGGGGGTCAGCGAACATCGCTTGCAGCACCCGGCTGGTGGTCGGGTGTTCAATGCTGCGATGGTATTTGCAGTTGAGGTTGGCAACGGTGAAATGCACCCGGCCATCATGGGTGTCGGCACTGGGGCTGACGGTGGCGGCGTTGGCCACCCACATGCTCGACGCCGAACAGCTGGCCGCCAGCAGCGGCATGTCCTGACGCGCCGCCTTCTCGATCACCTGCGCATCGCTGCCGCTAAACCCCAGCCGTCGCAGGCTGTCGACGTCCGGGCGCTCCTGGGGCGCAATCAGGCCCTGGGTGAAGCCCAGATCCATCAGCGCTTTCATTTTGGCCAGGCCCTGCAAGGCCGCTTCACGAGGGTTGGAGTTGAGTTGGCTGTTGCTCTGGGAGGCCACGTTGCCGTAGGACAGCCCCCCGTAATTGTGGGTCGGGCCCACCAGACCGTCGAAATTGACTTCACGGGTTTTCATCAGGACGGCTCCATGGATCTATTTTTTATGCTGCAGCGCGCAAGGCTCAGTCGAAGCGAATACCCGGCGTGAGGCTGGCCGGCAGACTCAAGGCCTGGGCCTCAAGGGACGCTACCGGGTATGCACAGTAATCTGCCGCGTAATAAGCACTGGCGCGATGATTGCCCGAGGCACCGACCCCACCGAACGGCGCGGTGCTGGCGGCACCGGTCAATGGTTTGTTCCAGTTGACGATACCGGCGCGGCTTTGCAGCCAGAAGTCACGGTAACGCGCTTCGCTGTCGGACAATAGCCCGGCGGCCAGACCATAACGGGTGGCATTGGCCTCATTGATGGCCGCCGCAAAGTCGCTGTAGCGGATCACTTGCAGCAATGGGCCGAACAGTTCCTCGTCAGGGCGCTGCGCCACATCGGTTACATCGACAATACCGGGGCTGAGCAGCGCGCTGCCCGCTTGCAGACGGGTCATTTCAAGCAACGCCTGAGCGCCATTGGCCAGCAACCGGCTCTGTGCCTGCAACAGTGCATCGGCGGCCCGCAGTGAAATCACCGCGCCCATGAACGGCGCCGGCTGGCTGTCGAACGCACCGACCTGCAAGGTGCGGCTCACCGCCACCAGGCGCAGCAAGAAGGCATCGCCCCAGCCGCCTTGCGGCACCAGCAGGCGCCGGGCGCAGGTGCAGCGCTGGCCGGCAGAGATGAATGCCGACTGAATCACGGTGTATACCGCCGCATCGACATCCTGCACCTGATCGACCAGCAACGGGTTATTGCCGCCCATTTCCAGGGCGAGAATCTTGTGCGGCTGCCCGGCGAACTGGCGATGCAGCGCTTGCCCGGTCTGGCTGGAACCGGTGAAGAACAAGCCGTCGATATCGGCATGCGCGGCCAGCGCGACACCGGTGTCTCGGCCACCTTGCAACAGGTTGAGCACCCCGGCTGGCAAGCCCGCTTCGATCCAGCACTGCAGGGTCAGCTCAGCCACCCCCGGAGTCAGTTCGCTGGGCTTGAACACCACGCAATTGCCGGCCAGCAGCGCCGGTACGATATGCCCGTTGGGCAAGTGGCCGGGAAAGTTGTAAGGTCCGAACACCGCCACCACGCCATGCGGTTTGTGACGCAATACGGCATTGGCATCGCCCAGCGGGCCGCCCTTCTCGCCGGTACGCTCACGGTAACTCTGGATCGAGATGGCAACCTTGTTGGCCATGCTGGTGACTTCCGTGGCGGCCTCCCAGAGCGGCTTGCCGGTCTCTTGACCGATGCGTCGGGCCAGCTCATCAGCACGGGCCTTCAAGCGCGCCGCAAAGGCTTCGAGCAGGTCGATGCGCTCCTGCAACGGTCGCAATGCCCAGCCGCTGAACGCCTGGCGCGCGGCCTGCACGGCCTGATCGACCTGGGCGGCGCTGGCCGCCTGGCCAGACCAGACCCGCTGCTGGCTGACCGGGTTATGCGCAGCGAAGGCCTCGCCCTGCCCCGCCTGCCACTGGCCCGCGATGAACAGGCTGCTCATCAGCCACCCGCCGACAGCGGCACGGCGCGGACATTATCACCAGGGCTCATGCGCAGGCGCCGCGCCGTGGCCGGATCGACCACCAGGGTGCCGGCCACCGAACGCGCACGGCCGACGGTGATACGGCAGTCCTCACGCTTGCGGTTGTGGATCAGGAACAGCGGCGCCTCATCACCGGCGGTGCCGATCGACAACACCAGGGTCTGGCTGTCGCGCACTGCACGGATCTTGCCGGTCTCGCACTCGATGGCCGGGCCGGCATCGAAGATATCGACGTAGCCCTGATAGGTGAAGCCTTCACTCTTGAGCATGGTCAGCGCCGGTTCGGTTTCGGCATGCACGCGGCCGATCACGCTGCGAGCGTCATCAGACAGGAAGCAGGTGTACAGCGGAAACTTGGGCATCAGTTCAGCGATAAACGCCTTGTTACCGACCCCGGTCAGGTAGTCAGCCTGGCTGAACTCCATTTTGAAGAAGTGCCGGCCCAGGCTTTCCCAGAACGGCGCCCGGCCCTGACCATCCGAGATACCGCGCATCTCGGCGATGATCTTGGGGCCGAACAGTTCGGGAAACTCGGCAATGAACAGCATGCGCGCCTTGGACAGCAAGCGGCCATTGAGCCCGTTGCGCGAGTTGGCGTGCAGGAACAGCGAGCACAGCTCCGAGTTGCCGGTCAGGTCATTGGCCAGGAACAGGGTCGGAATCTCGCGATAGATGTTCAACTCTTGCGAGGCGTTGACCGTCAGGCCGACCCGGTAGTTGTACCAGGGCTCGCGCAACCCCACCGCACCGGCAATGGCCGAGATGCCGATGACCTGGCCGTTCTCGTCTTCAAGCACGAACAGGTAGTCGGAGTCGGCGCGCTCGGCTTCACCGCGAAAGCTTTTTTCCGCCCAGCCCACGCGGTGGGTCAGGCGCTGCTCGTTGGCAGGCAGGGTGGTCAGACCGGCACCGGTGCTGCGCGCCAGGTCGATCAGCGCGGGCAGATCACTGCTGCGGACGGAACGAACGATCATGTCTTCTCCTCAAGGCCCCGTGCGGGGCCGCGAACCGGTCAGGCTTGCGCCGTCAGACCGAAACAATACGCACACTGGCGCCTTCACCGACGCCCAGTGCCTCGGCGGCCTGGCGATTCAGGGTCACCGGGCGGCCTGGCGCCCAGTCCAGCTCCAGCAACACGGCGCGGTAGTCCTGCAGCAGATCGTTGGCCACCAGATACGGACGCCCCCCACGGACGACATCGGCATCGGCATCGCCCTGAACCCTGACCGGCACCAGGCGGCTCTGGGCAATCGAACGAATACTGGACACCCGCGCATGCAAGGTCGGACCGCCATCGAAAATGTCGATGTAGTGGTCGGTCTCGAAGCCTTCGCGCATCAGGATATCGAAGGTGATCTGCGCCCGTGGATGCACCTGGCCCATGGCCTCCTGGGCATCATCGGACAACAGCGGCACGTAGATCGGGTAATGCGGCATCAGCTCGGCCAGAAAGGTCCGGCTCTTGAGTCCGCAAAGACGCTCGGCATCGGCGTAGTTGAGGTTGAAGAAATGCCGGCCGATCGAGTCCCAGAACGGTGAGTCGCCGTTCTCATCACTGTAACCGACGATCTCGGTCACCACTGATTCGGCAAAGCGCTCAGGATGGCTGGCAATGAACAGCAGCCGGGCACGGGAGTTGAGTTCCGACCAGGCGCTGCCGACCAGCTCCGGGATCACATAAAAGCTGGTCAGCAAGCTGTTGCCTGTAAGGTCGTGACACAGCGACAACACGTGAGTCTTGTTGTGAATCTTCAACTCGCGGGAGGCGTGGACGAAGGTCTCGTTACGAAAGCTGTAGAACGGCTCGGAATAACCCGCCGATGCGACGATCCCGGAGCAGCCGACCAGACGCCCGGTCTGACTGTCTTCGAGCACAAAGAAATAGGTCTCTTCACCGTTGAAACTGACCTCGGCGGCGAACGAAGACTCGGACGCAGCGATCTTGTCACCCAACCGGCCGGCATCGTCGGGCAGGGAGGTGACACCGATCGGGCTATCGGCAGCGAGGCGCTGGACCTCGGCCAGGTCGGCCATTTGCGCGGGGCGCATCACCAGCATGGCGTCACTCCTTAGCGTGTGTGATCAATCACTGAGGCGCGCAGGCGTTACCTGCGCGCCACGAATTCTGGCCGCTGCCGCACCCGGCGACAGCAGCGCGACATCAGGCCGTAAGCTTGGCCACGGCACGTTCGAAGCGGTTCAGGCCCTCTTCGATATCAGCATCGAGGATCACCAGGCTGGGCGCAAAACGAACCACGTCAGGGCCGGCCTGCAGGATCATCAGGTCTTCGGTCTCGGCAGCGGCGAAGAAGTCCTTGGCCTTACCCTTCCAGGCATCGCTGAGCACCGCACCGATCAGCAGGCCCTGACCACGCACCTCGCTGAACACGCCGTATTTCTGGCCGATGTCCAGCAGACGGATCTTGAACAGTTCATGCTTGGCTTGCACACCTTCAAGCACCTGCGGGGTGTTGACGATGTCGATAACCGCTTCGCCCACGGCACAGGCCAACGGGTTGCCGCCGTAAGTGGTGCCGTGAACGCCAACCGAGAAGTGGCTGGCCAGTTTCTCGGTGGTCAGCATCGCCGCCAGCGGGAAGCCGCCACCAATGCTCTTGGCGCTGGACAGGATGTCCGGGGTCACGCCGTAGTGCTGATAAGCGAACAGCTTGCCGGTCCGGCCCATGCCGCTCTGCACTTCGTCGAAGATCAGCAGCGCGTTGTGCTGGTCGCACAGCTCACGGGCGCCTTGCAGATAAGCCAGATCAGCCGGCAGCACGCCGCCCTCGCCCTGGATCGGCTCCAGGACCACGGCGCAAGTCTTGTCGCTGATCGCGGCCTTGAGCGCATCCAGGTCGTTGTACGGCACATGGCTGATGCCAGTGATCTTCGGCCCGAAACCGTCGGAATACTTCGGCTGACCGCCGACGCTGACGGTAAACAGGGTGCGGCCGTGGAAGCTGTTCAGCGCCGCGATGATCTCGTGTTTTTCCGGGCCGTGCAGGTCATGAGCGACACGCCGGGCCAGCTTGAAAGCCGCTTCGTTGGCTTCAGCGCCGGAGTTGCAGAAGAACACCCGCTCGGCAAAGGTGGCGTCCACCAGTTTGTGCGCCAGACGCAGGGTCGGCTCGTTGGTGAATACGTTGGACACGTGCCACAGGCTGTTGGCCTGGGCCGTCAGTGCGCCCACCAGCGCCGGGTGGCAATGACCCAGCACGTTGACCGCGATGCCGCCGGAGAAATCCACCAGCTCACGGCCCGCCTGGTCCCAGACTCGGGAGCCCGCGCCACGCACGGGAATGAACCCGGCCGGTGCGTAGTTGGGGACCATCACCTGGTCGAAATCGGCGCGTTGCACCGCAGCATGCTCAACGGACATCAGAATCTCCTGGAGAGAAACGCCTGCCTGGAACTGGCGAGCGATAGATAAAGGATTGTAAGGACTGCATTTTGTCTGGCCTTGCTAGCAGGCGACAAGTTATTACAGCCCAAGAGCGGACATGGACGTCAAGTTTCAACCAAGCGACACATTAAGTCACCCATGCACCTTGCGAATGATCGCAACCGTCGCAGGAACCGCTTCAGCGGTGAATGGCTTTCGACCGTCGAAACCGCCTTCCCGGCTAAAGCCGGTCCTACAGCGGTGAATGGCTTTCGACCGTCGAAACCGTCTTCCCGGCTAAAGCCGGTCCTACAACGGTGAATGGCCTTCCCGGCTAAAACGGATCGCCGCCCGGCCGGTCCTACCCCCGCTCTGCCGGCACCGAGGACAGTTCGAACGGGCTGTTGCTGCGGCGCTGGTTGCGATCTTCGCGCGGGGTGGCGCCGAAAAAGTTGCGGTAGGCGCTGGAGAAATGCGGCCCTGACGAGAAGCCGCACGACAGACCGATCTGAATGATCGACTTGCTGGTCTGCATCAGCATCTGACGGGCCTTGTTCAGGCGCAGCTCCAGGTAGTACTGGCTGGGTACGCGGTTGAGGTATTGCTTGAAGATCCGCTCCAGTTGCCGGCGTGAAACACAAACATGCTGGGCGATTTCGTCGGTGGTCAGCGGCTCTTCGATATTGGCTTCCATCAGCAAGACCGCCTGGGTCAGCTTGGGGTGGCTGGAGCCAAGACGGTTCTGCAATGGAATGCGCTGGCGCTCGCCGCCTTCACGAATGCGCTCGACCACCAGTTCTTCGGACACCGCACCGGCCAGTTCAGCGCCATGATCGCGGGCCAGCACCGCCAGCAGCAGGTCGAGCACCGACAGGCCGCCACAAGCCGTCATCCGGTCACGGTCCCAGTCGAACAGATGGCTGGTGGCGATGGCTTTGGGAAATCGCTCGCTGAAGTCGTCCTGCCAGCGCCAGTGCACCGCTGCGCGGTAGCCATCGAGCAGACCCAATTGGGCCAGCGGGTAAACCCCGGCCGACAGGCCGCCGATCATGCAGCCGCTACGCACCAGTTGCTTGAGCGCACTGCCCAAGCCTGCCGAGATCGGCCCTGGCGGCTCGTCCGCCAGCAGAAACAGCTTGTGCAGGCCCTCAAGCCCGGCAGCCGACCACGGCTCGCCCGGCAAACGCCAGTCACCCGCGCTGGCCGGCGTATCCGCTGCGGCGTCGGCCGTTTCGGCATGCAACACCACCCGCTCGTAGCTCACCTCGGGGTGAACCTGCCGGGCAACGCTCAAGGCTTCCTCAGCCAGTGCCAGGGTCAAGGCCTTGGTACCGGGCCAGACTAGAAAACCTATTCGATGAGCAGTCATTAGACATCCACTACATGTCGCCGTTAGGCGGAACCACACCGCTGGCCATCAGGCTGTCGGTGCTTGCACAGCCTCTATCGGGCGCATGCGCCGACGCAGGATGCCTTGTTCCACATCAGAAAGCACCAACTTGGTGCAAGTCACTTCAAGCTTCCCGCCAGGAACTGCTGCAAACGCTCCGATTGCGGATTGCTCAACACCTCGCGAGGATCGCCCCGCTCCTGAACCAGCCCCTGATGGAGAAACACCAATTGGTTGGACACTTCTCGGGCAAAGCCCATCTCGTGGGTCACCACTACCATGGTCCGGCCTTCCTGAGCCAGGCTTTGCATGACCTTGAGCACATCGCCGACCAGTTCCGGGTCCAGCGCCGAGGTTGGCTCGTCGAACAGCATCACTTCAGGCTCCATGGCCAGCGCCCGGGCAATCGCCACGCGCTGCTGCTCGCCACCGGACATGTGGCCGGGATAAGCGTCCTTACGGTGCGCCACCCCGACCCGCGCCAGATAGTGCTCAGCCTTTTCCAGCGCCTCCTGGCGTGGCACGCCAAGCACCTGCACCGGCGCTTCGATGACATTTTCCAGCGCGGTCATGTGTGCCCACAGGTTGAAATGCTGGAACACCATCGACAGCCGCGAGCGCAGGCGCTGCAACTGCCTGGGGTCAGCGGCGCGCAGGCTGCCGTCCTTGCCCGGCACCAGGCGCAGCTCTTCGCCATTAAGGATGATCTTGCCGGCATGGGGCTGTTCAAGCAGGTTAATGCAACGCAGGAAGGTACTCTTGCCCGAGCCGCTGGAGCCGATGATGCTGATGACATCGCCGGCCTGGGCGGTCAGTGACACACCCTTGAGCACCTCGTGGGTGCCGTAGCGCTTGTGCAGATCCTGGACTTGCAGTTTGTTCATCGTAGAAGGTTCTCGAAAAATCGGTCAGTCACTGAGTAACCGTCCGTGACGTCGCGCGGTGCGCCCCGCCACTTTGGCCAGCCAGAAACCAGGTTGAGCGTAACGCAGCCGCTCGACGGCAAACAGCACGCCGGCGCTGGATGAACACAAGGTGCTGACCTGATCGGACAGCGGATCGATGACTTCGAACAACGGCTCGCCGGCCTCGACCCAGGCACCAGGCTCACGCAGGAACGTCACCACACCGGGGTGTGGCGCATACAGCAGTTCAGTGCCTTCGAAAGGCATGCCTTCGCAGGCCTCAAATGCGGCCTGCGGCCATTCACCCTCGATAAAGCCCTGCTCGGCGAGAAACGCAAGGATACCGGCCGCATGCGCCTGTGCTGCGGCAGCGCCGGTGTCGGCCTGGCCGCCCAGCTCCAGCGTGGTGGCCAGGCAGGCCAGCGGGATCTGCGCGTCGGGGAAGATCCGCGACAGGCGCAACCAGGGCAACGAGCAGGCTTCGTCGAACGAGCTGCCGCCGGAGTCTTCGGCCAGCAGCGCGACCTTCATGCCCATGTGCGCGGCCAGCGAACGCCATTGCGGCCAGTGCTGCGGCAAGGCGTACATATGCAGCGCTGCTTCGGCATCGCAGTGCAGGTCAAGCACCACATCGGCATCACAGGCATGGCTGAGCAACAAGCGCTGCAAGCCGTCCAGCTCGCTGCTCGCCGGTGGCAGACCGGCCAGCGCATCGCGCATGGCCTGACGCACCAGTTGCACGTTGGCACGCGGATCATCGCCAAGGCGACCCTCAAGGCTGGCCGCCACCGGCTCGCTCAGCTCGAAGAAATCCCGATTGAAATTGCGCCCGCTGCCGAACTCGAAGCGGCCCTGATGCGCGCCCTGGAACAATTGCCCCAGGCCCAGCGGATTGGCCACCGGCACCAGTTCGACAGTGCCTTTGAGCGCGCCTTGGACCTCAAGCTCGGCCAGGCGCTTTTTCAGCTCCCAGGCGGTGCGCATGCCGGGTAGCTCATCGGCATGCAAACTGGCCTGGATATAGGCCTTGCGCTCGCCGACACCGAAGCGAAAGACACTGAGTTGGCGACTGCTGCCGAGGCTGCTCCACGGCAATGGGTGATCGATTCGTTGCATGTCAGACCTTCCTTGGGGCCAGGTAACCCAGCCAGCGACGCTCGGCGATCCGGAACAGCCGCACAAGAACGAAAGTCAGGCACAGATAGAAAACGCCTGCGGTGATATATGCCTCGAAAGGCAGGTAATACTGGGCATTGACGGTACGCGCCGCACCGGTCAGATCAATCAGGGTGACAATCGACGCCAGACTGGTGGTCTGCAGCATCATGATCACTTCGTTGCTGTACTGCGGCAATGCACGGCGCATTGCCGAGGGTAGCAGGATACGCCGGTACAGGGTCACCTCGGACATGCCCATCGCCCGCGCCGCTTCGATTTCTCCCGCCGGGGTGGCCTTGAGGCTGCCAGCGATGATCTCGGCGGTGTAGGCGCTGGTGTTGATGGCAAACGCCAGGCAGGCGCAGAAGGTCGCGCTCGACAGCCACGGCCACAGCAAGCTTTCACGCACCGCCTCGAACTGCGCCAGCCCGTAGTAGATCAGAAACAGCTGCACCAGCATCGGCGTGCCGCGAATCACATAGGTGTACAGCCACGCAGGAAAGTTGACCCAGCGTTTTTTCGAAACCCGCATGATGCCCAGCGGCAACGCCGCCAAAAGGCCGAAAAACAGCGAAATGAGCAGCAACTTGATGGTGGTCAGCATCCCGTCCAGATACAGCGGCAGGCTGTCCCAGACCACGTTGTAGTCGAACATCATAGGTCCACCGCCTTCACGCCTACGGTGTAGCGTTTTTCCAGGTAGCGCAGCGCCAGCAGCGAAACGCTGGTGATCAGCAGATACAACGCCGCCACGGCCAGAAAGAACGTGAACGGCTCGCGGGTGGCATCGGCTGCCTGCTTGGCCTTGAACATCATGTCCTGCAAGCCGACCACAGAGATCAGCGCGGTGGCTTTGACCAGCACCAGCCAGTTATTGGTGAAACCGGGGATCGCCAGGCGGATCATCTGCGGCACCTGAATGCGCCAGAACACCTTGAAAGCACTCATGCCGTAAGCCATGCCGGCCTCGGTCTGGCCCTTGGGGATGCCCAGAAAGGCACCGCGAAAGGTTTCCGACAGGTAGGCGCCGAAGATGACACCCAGCGTGAAGATGCCCGACACGAAAGGATCGAGGTCGATGTACTCATCGAAGCCGAGCAGCGGCGCGACACGGTTGAGCAGGTCCTGACCGCCGTAGAAGATCAGCAGGATCAGCACCAGATCGGGAATGCCGCGCATCACCGTGCTGTACAGGTCGCCCAGCCGCGCCAGCCAGCGCACCGGCGACAGACGAATCGCCACGCCGAGCAACCCCAGGACGATTGCCAGGGCCATCGAGGACAGGGCCAACTGCAAGGTCAGCCAAGTGCCTTCGAGGATAACGGCCCCGTAGCCATTCAACATGTTATGTGGTCCTCAAGCCTGAAAATAAAAATGGCGCAACACGCGTGCGCCATTTTGACAGCGGTTGCCCCGCCTTTACTTGCCGTAGATATCAAAATCGAAATACTTATCCTGAATGGCCTTGTATTTGCCATTGGCGCGGATGGCCGCGATAGCAGCGTTCAGACGCTCCAGGTTCTGCTTGTCGCCCTTGCGCACCGCAATGCCGATGCCTTCACCGAAGTATTTCGGGTCAGTGAAAGACGGACCGGTGAACGCATAGCCTTTGCCTGCGTCGGTTTTCAGGAAGCCGTCCTGCAGCAGGGTTGCGTCAGCCACGGTGCCGTCCAGCCGACCGGCGCCGATGTCCAGATAGATTTCGTTCTGCGAGCTGTACGGGGTCACGGCCACGCCTTTGGGCGCCAGCACTTCACGGGCGAAACGCTCGTGGATCGAGCCGCGCTGCACGCCAATGCGCTTGCCTTTGAGCTCTTCGAGGCTGTCGCTGACAGCAGTGCCGTCTTTCATGACCAGACGCGCAGGCGAGTTGTAGTACTTGCCGGTGAAGTCCACCGACTTCTTGCGGTCGTCAGTGATCGACATCGACGACAGGATGGCGTCGATCTTGCGCACTTTCAGCGCCGGGATCAGGCCGTCGAACTCTTGCTCGACCCAGGTGCACTTGACCTTCATCTCTTCGCACAGGGCGTTGCCGATGTCATAGTCGAAGCCAACGATGTTGCCGTCGGCGGCCTTGGAAGCGAACGGAGGGTAAGCCGCTTCAATACCGATTTTCAGTGGTTTCTCATCGGCCAGAACCGGCTGGGCAAGCATGGACAACGCCAATGCGCCGAAAAGCACAAGCTTTTTCATTCCTGAAACTCCATCGGTAAAACAATTAGGTGGCAGATTGAGCATAGAACCCAATGCACTGAGAAGCAGCAAATCTGCGACGCGCAGGCTTGAGGCCGAACAGCCGGCCTGGGCGAATGGCCGGGCATTTTAACGGCAGGTGAAAAGTCGATATTTCTCTGAGGCGACAACTAATTACAGAATCTTCAAAGGCGCAGAATGAGTGCATTGACAAAGCGCAGGATGATTGATCCAGATGATTTTCTGTGACTCACAGAAGTCTCGACCTAACCGTAGGAGGGGCTTCAGCCCCGAAGCTCTCTATCCCCGAAGATTTAGCACAAGGCTTTCGCGGCTGAAGCCGCTCCTACGGGGTAATGCCGATCAGTGACCCGCAAAAAAACGCCCCGCCCGGTAATTCCGGGCGGGGCGTTATTTATATCGCGCGAATCAGGCGGCGCTCATGGTCTTGTGGGTGTCGACCAGATGCTGCACCACGCCCGGATCGGCCAGGGTGGAGATATCGCCCAGCGAGTCATATTCGCCGGTCGCAATCTTGCGCAGGATACGGCGCATGATCTTGCCCGAGCGGGTTTTCGGCAGGCCCGGCGCCCACTGGATCACATCCGGCGAAGCAATCGGGCCGATTTCCTTGCGCACCCAGTTGCGCAACTCCAGACGCAGCGCCTCATCCGGCACTTCGCCCGAGTTGAGGGTCACGTAGACATAAATGCCCTGGCCCTTGAGGTCATGCGGCACACCAACCACTGCCGCTTCGGCGACTTTCGGGTGGGCCACCATGGCGCTCTCGATCTCGGCGGTGCCCATGCGGTGGCCGGAAACGTTGAGCACGTCATCGACCCGGCCAGTGATCCAGTAGTAGCCATCTTCGTCGCGACGCGCACCGTCGCCGGTGAAGTACATGCCGCGGAAGGTCTTGAAGTAGGTGTCGACGAAGCGGTCGTGGTCGCCGTACAGCGAACGCGACTGGCCCGGCCAGGAATCGAGGATCACCAGGTTGCCCTCGGCCGCACCTTCGATCAGGTTACCGAGGTTATCCACCAGCGCCGGGATCACACCAAAGAACGGACGGGTTGCCGAACCTGGCTTGAGCGCCGTGGCCCCTGGCAACGGGCTGATCAGGATGCCGCCGGTCTCGGTCTGCCACCAGGTATCAACGATCGGGCAGTTCTGCTTGCCCACCGTGTTGTAGTACCAGCCCCAGGCTTCAGGGTTGATCGGTTCGCCCACAGACCCCAGCAGGCGCAGGCTGGAACCGTCGGCACCTTCTACCGACTTGGTGCCTTCGGCCATCATGGCGCGGATCGCGGTCGGGGCGGTATAGAGGATATTGACCTTGTGCTTGTCGACGATTTTCGACACCCGGGTGATGTCCGGATAGTTAGGCACGCCTTCGAACAACAGGGTGGTTGCGCCATTGGCCAACGGGCCGTAGACAATGTAGCTGTGGCCGGTGACCCAGCCCACGTCGGCGGTGCACCAGTAGACCTCGCCCGGACGGTAGTCGAACACCCGCTCGTGGGTCAGCGAGGCGTACAGCAGGTAACCGGCGGTGGTGTGCAGCACGCCTTTAGGCTTGCCGGTGGAGCCGGAGGTGTAGAGGATGAACAGCGACTCTTCGGCGCCCATTTCTTTCGGCGCGCAGGTGCTCGATGCCACTTCCAGCAACGCGTGATACCAGATGTCACGATGGCGGTTCCACTCGATGTCGCCACCGGTGCGCTTGCAGACGATAACCTTCTGCACGCTGCTGGTTTCCGGGTTGGTCAGGGCGCGGTCGACGTTGGCCTTGAGCGGAGTTTTCTTGCCGCCACGCAGGCCTTCGTCGGCGGTGATCACCACCTTGGAACTGCAGTCGATGATGCGCCCGGCCAGGGCTTCGGGAGAGAAGCCGCCGAATACCACCGAGTGGATGGCGCCGATCCGCGCACAAGCCAGCATGGCGACCACCGCCTCCGGGATCATCGGCATGTAGATGGTGACCACATCACCGCGGTGCACGTCCTGGCCGCGCAGGGCGTTGGCGAACTTGCAGACTTCAGCGTGCAGTTCACGATAGGTGATTTCACGGTGCTCGGACGGGTCGTCGCCTTCCCAGATGATCGCGATGCTGTCGCCGCGCTCTTCAAGGTGACGATCCAGGCAGTTGTAAGCCACGTTGAGGGTGCCGTCAGCGAACCACTTGATGTCGACCCGATGGTCGTCGAAGGACGTCTGCTTGACGTGGGTAAAGGGTTTGATCCAGTCGAGGCGCTTGGCCTGTTCACGCCAGAAGCCGTCGGGGTTGACCACCGACTGCTGGTACATGGCCTTGTAGGTCGCCTCATCGGTCAACGTATTGGCCGCAACTTCTGGGCGCACGGGGTACAGGGAAGCTGCACTCATCTTGGTTACCTCGGTGGATAGTTGTTGTTGTATGGAACTGTTTTATCCCGCCACCGATTGTAGGGCCATTCGACGATGGTCTTACCGAAGCGGCCACCCCCGCCAAGACGCCCGGCCCTGAGGGCGACCCGCTGATTGTTGCAGTTTTGCCAAAAATGCTTAGCCGCCTGGCGCGTTTATTCCGGCGCACAGCACTTCTAGAATGGGCCCCGCCAACCGGCAAACAGCAGACAAATCCACACGCAGACGGCTTGCCCATCGACCTGAAAACGGTCGATGCGCCCTCTCTCGCACTGGATTTCATTCTTACAGAAGGTTCACCAATGAAACGCTCAATCTGGATTCTGGCACTTTGCGGTCTCAGCACACTCGCCCTGGCTGATGATTCCGGAGCCCGAACAGCCAGCCAGACCGATTCGGCCACACCGGTGGTTGAAACCTACACCTACGACATGCATCCGGATATCGCCCGGGTGATCTCGATCAGCCCGATGCCCAACGTTTGCGGTGTAGTGCCGGTGCGCATGACTTACCAAGACTCCCATGGCCAGCGGCACATCATGCGCTACCAAGTGCTGGCCTCCGGTTGCGGCAACAGCTGACCCGGTTGCTTCGGACAACAACAACAACAAGCGCCTTGCGCAACTGCCCGGCAAGGCGCGCTCGACCGCGCTGCAGGCAAGACCCGCCGAGGGCTATGCTATGGTTCTGGTTTGCACAACAGGAGCACCTCTATGACCGCCCTGCACGAACGCTCATGCCAGCCCTGTCACGGCAATGCCAGCCCGGTCAGTGATGACGACCTGAAAATCCTGCTGCCACAGCTGCCCGGCTGGCGCCTGGAAACCCGCGACGGGGTCCGCCAACTGGAAAAAACCTACGACTTCAAGAATTTCGCCAGTGCCCTGGCCTTTACCAACGCCATCGGTGCGCTGGCCGAAGCCGAGGATCATCACCCGGCATTGCTGACTGAATGGGGCAAGGTCACCGTCACCTGGTGGACCCATGCAATTGGCGGGCTGCACGCCAATGACTTCATTCTGGCGGCCCGCACCGAAGGCGCGGCGCAGCAGGCGGAAGGGCGCAAATAGCGGCTGTCTGCCAGCTTTTTTACCGACAGTGAAATCGGCTATTTGTTTCCAGGAGTAAACAAAAAAGTCTGTTTGTCATCTTCACTGCGCTATCCTGTCAGCGCTTTGTTAAGCACGGTTCTATCTGCAAACCCCTTGCGAGGAGCAATGACTATGCATGAAATCCCGAACTTCCCCTTCACAAGCACTCAGGAATCGGCTCAGTCGATCCTGGCCCAGCAGGAACTTGGCGTCATCGTCGAGCTGCCAACCACCCAGTCTGAAGACAGCCAACAGCCTGTCGAAGACTGAAAGGTGACCACAGGCGTATCGAAAACAGCGTTTGTTGTTTTCCATACGCCTGTCATGATTTCCCTCCCGCTGCTCAAAAGAAGTTCCCATGACTGAATTCTCGCCAGCCCAGGCCGACGCACTGATCGGCACCGCCGAAAAAATGATCGAAATCTGGACGCGCCTGAGTCCGGAAAAGCAAAGCGCGTTGCTCAGCCGCTTCGGCACCAAAGAAAATGCCCTGGCCGCACTGGTCACCACTCGTTTGCTGTCGCCTGCCAATAGCTGACCTCTCTTTTCATCAGAACGGTGTCATCACTGCGCGCCCGTCGTTATGATGGAGGCCGATTGTAAGCTTGCTAAGGTTTTGCCCGGTTTTCTCAATCGGGCGCCATAACAACACCGGCTGGCGACAATCTTCATATTTCGCCCCCAGCCTTGCGACCTCTGATGACCACGCTCAAGCAAACACCCCCACCAACACAACTGCAGGTCACCCGGCAGGTTGTGTCAATCGTGATGTTCACCTTCATCGGCTACCTGTACATCGGCATTCCGCTGGCCGTGCTGCCCGGCTTTGTACATAACGACCTGGGCTTTGGCACGGTGACTGCCGGGCTGGTGATCAGTGTGCAGTATCTGGCCACCCTGCTCAGCCGCCCCTGGGCCGGGCGGGTCATTGATAACCTGGGCTGCAAAAAGGCCGTGCAGTATGGCCTGCTTGGCTGCGGCGTCAGCGGGGTGTTCATGCTGCTGGCGGTTGGCCTGCAAGACTGGCCATGGCTGAGCCTGGTCTGCCTGTTGGTGGGCCGGCTGATTCTAGGCAGTGCAGAGAGCCTGGTCGGCTCGGGGGCAATCGGCTGGGGAATTGGCCGGGTCGGAGCACAGCATACGGCCAAGGTGATTTCCTGGAACGGCATCGCCAGTTACGGCTCGCTGGCCATCGGCGCCCCGCTGGGGGTATGGATGGTCAACAGCTACGGGCTGGCCAGCATGGGCCTGAACCTGATTGTGCTGGGGTTCGTCAGCCAGCTGTTGGCCTGGAAAAAGCCTCCGGTGCCGATCGTCAGCGGCGAGCGTCTGCCGTTCATCCATGTCCTGGGCCGGGTATTTCCGCACGGTATGGGCCTGGCACTGGGGTCGATCGGTTTTGGCACCATCGCCACCTTCATCACCTTGTATTACGCCAGCAACCAGTGGCCCAACGCAGCGTTGTGCCTGAGCCTGTTCGGCGCCTGCTTTATCATCGCGCGGCTGATCTTCGGCAACCTCATCAACCGCCTGGGCGGCTTTCGTGTGGCCATCGTCTGCCTGAGCGTCGAGACCTGCGGATTGCTACTGCTATGGCTGGCCCAATCGCCGGAACTGGCCCTGACAGGCGCGGCGTTGACCGGTTTTGGCTTCTCGCTGGTATTCCCGGCGCTGGGCGTCGAAGCGGTGAATCTGGTACCGGCCTCCAGCCGCGGCGCAGCGGTGGGTGCCTATTCGCTGTTCATCGACCTATCGCTGGGCATCACCGGGCCGCTGGCCGGCGCCATTGCCGCCGGGTTCGGCTTTGTATCAATCTTTCTGTTCGCCGCCCTGGCTGCACTGGCGGGGTTGTTGCTCAGTATCTGGCTGTATAGACGCAGCCGGGTTCAATAGTCGACCTTGCCCCGCCCCGACTTGATCGAACTGCGCTTGGTCTTGGACTCCAGGCGGCGCTTTTGCGAACCGAGGGTCGGCTTGGTCGGGCGGCGCTTCTTCTCGACCTTGGTGACGCTGACGATCAGCTCAGTCAGGCGCAACAGCGCGTCGCTGCGGTTCTGCTCCTGGGTGCGATACTGCTGGGCCTTGATGATGATCACTCCGTCAGCCGTGATGCGGCTGTCGCGCAGGGCCAGCAGGCGCTCCTTATAGAACTCGGGCAGTGACGAAGCCTTGATATCGAAGCGCAGGTGGATCGCGCTGGAGACCTTGTTGACGTTCTGCCCACCGGCGCCCTGGGCGCGAATCGCCGACCATTCGATTTCGCAATCAGGCAGGTGAACGTTGCTGGAGATAATCAACATAGCGCCTCCGTGGGCCTGCCATGAGCCAGGCCCGAATCGCCGCTCAGGCCTTGATAGCCGCCTTGAGCGACTTGAGCAAGTAGAACAGCCACATCGCCGCCAGCCACAACGGAATGGCGAACACCGAATTACGGATGCCGGGAATCAACAGCATGATGCCCAGGATCAGCACCACGAAACCCAGGCACAGGTAGTTGCCCAGCGGATACCAGAGCGCCTTGAATGCCGGAACCTGGCCGGTGCGTTGCAGATGCTGGCGGAATTTCAGGTGCGAGTAACTGATCATCGCCCAGTTGATCACCAAGGTCGCGACCACCAGTGACATCAACAGCTCCAGCGCCTCGCCGGGCATGAAATAGTTGATCAATACCGCCATGACCGTCACCGCTGCCGAGAGCAGGATGGCCCGTACCGGCACACCGCGGCGGTCGACCTGCGCCAGGCTGCGCGGCGCGTCACCCTGCTCAGCCATGCCCACCAACATTCGGCTGTTGCAGTAGGTGCCACTGTTGTACACCGACAGCGCTGCCGTCAGGACCACGAAGTTGAGCAGGTGCGCGGCGGTGTCGCTGCCGAGCATGGAGAACACCTGAACGAACGGGCTGCCACTGTAGGAATCGCCCGAAGCATTGAGGCTGCCTAGCAGGGTGTCCCACGGGGTCAGCGACAACAGCACTACCAACGCACCGATATAGAAAATCAGGATGCGGTAGATGACTTGGTTGATGGCCTTGGGAATCACGGTTTTCGGCTGGTCCGCCTCGGCGGCGGTGAAACCGAGCATTTCCAGCCCGCCAAAGGAAAACATGATGAACGCCAGGGCCATCACCAGACCGCCCAGCCCGTTGGGGAAGAAGCCGCCATGCTCCCACAGGTTGCTGACCGAGGCCTGCGGGCCGCCCTTGCCGCTGACCAACAGGTAGCTGCCCAGCGCAATCATGGCGATGATCGCCAGCACCTTGATGATCGCGAACCAGAACTCGGTTTCGCCGAACACTTTGACGTTGGTCAGATTGATGGCGTTGATCAGCACAAAGAACACTGCGGCCGTGACCCAGCTCGGGATCTCCGGCCACCAGTAATGCACGTACTTGCCGACCGCGGTCAGCTCCGACATGCCGACCAGGATATACAGCAACCAGCAGTTCCAGCCCGACAGAAAGCCGGCAAAACCGCCCCAGTAGTTATGCGCAAAATGGCTGAACGAGCCGGCCACCGGCTCCTCGACAATCATCTCGCCCAATTGGCGCATGATCAGAAAGGCAATGAACCCACACAGGGCGTAGCCGAGAATCATCGACGGACCGGCGGACTTCAATACCCCGGCCGAACCCAGGAACAAGCCGGTGCCCACCGCACCGCCCAGGGCGATCAACTGGATATGCCGATTCTTGAGCTTGCGTTGCAGCCCGCTCGGCTGTACGTCAGTTGCACTCATTGAAAACTACCCGATCTTTATCTTTGACTGAAATGACAAACGCCGGTCGAAACCGGCGTTTGCTTGAGGCTCAAGAGCCTTACTGGGGCTTGCGGCCCGGACCACGACGCGGCGCATCGTCACCCGACGGGCGCTTGCCGGCCGGCTTGCCCGGACGCTGACGGACGTCCGATGGCCGCTCGGCCACCGGCGTGGCACGACCACGACCGCCGCTGCGCGAATCGCCCGGCTTGCCAGACAGGTTCGGCCGCGCACGCTCTTCGGTCTTCGGCGCACGTGGCGCACGCTCGCTGCTGGCCGGGGCATCGGCCGCAGCCGCCGGACGCAGGTTGCGCACCCGCTCGCCCTTGCCCAATGGACGCGAAGACTGGCGCTGCAGGCGCTCCATTTTCTCGCGGCTCTTGCCACTCATCACCGGCATGGCGACCGGTTTGAGGCCGACTTCTGCCGCCAGGATGTCGACTTCCTGCTGGCTCATTTCGCGCCAGCGGCCCATCGGCAGGTCGGAATTGAGGAACACCGGTCCGTAACGCACCCGCTTCAGACGGCTGACCACCAGACCTTGGGATTCCCACAGACGACGCACTTCACGGTTACGACCTTCCATCACCACGCAGTGATACCAGTGGTTGAAGCCTTCGCCGCCCGGAGCTTTCTGCACGTCGGTGAAACGCGCCGGGCCGTCTTCGAGGATCACCCCGTTCTTCAGGCGCAGCAGCATGTCATCGTCCACTTCGCCACGTACACGTACCGCGTATTCGCGGTCCATCTCGTAGGAGGGGTGCATCAGCCGGTTGGCCAGCTCACCGTCAGTGGTGAACATCAGCAGCCCGGTGGTATTGATGTCGAGACGGCCGATGTTGACCCAGCGGCCTTCTTTGGGACGCGGCAGGCGGTCGAATACGGTCGGCCGGCCTTCAGGGTCGTCGCGGGTGCAGATTTCACCGTCCGGCTTGTTGTACATGATGACCCGGCGCACGTTCTCGCGGGACTCTTCGCGCTTGACCAGTTGCCCGTCGACACTGATCGCATCATGCAGGTCAACACGCTGGCCGAGGCTGGCGACAACGCCATTGACCTTGATCCGGCCCTGGCCGATCCAGGCTTCGACGTCGCGGCGCGAGCCCACGCCAATACGCGCCAGAACCTTCTGCAGTTTTTCGCCTGCGGGTTTTTCGGCCTGTTCGTCTTGCAGTTCTTTTTCACTCATCTGGGCACCTCCCGGTGTGTCGAATCAGGGTTCACCGAGGACCGGCAAAGCCTGTTGCCCGGCGGGCAGTGTGTGCCGCGCCCTGGCGAAATTCAAGAATCGTCTGGCCCTGGGTCGGTTGCCATCGGGCAATCACCGCGTTGCCGGGTCAGAGGGGCGCGAATCATACGCGCTTGTGGCTGGTTACGCACCCATGGTTATTTCTTTTTCCGCCGACCGGCGCCTTTGAGGGTACTCATGCGCTTTTTGGCCAGGCTCAGAATCTCGCTGCGCTGATCCTTGTCGAGCTTCTTCCAGGCCTTGATTTCTTTCTTGCTGCGGCCACAGCCGAGGCAGATATCAGCATCGAACTTGCACAGGCTGATGCACGGATTCTTGCTTGAACTCATTAATACCTCGGCTAGGGGAATGTCTGCAGCAGGGGCCGGGCGGCGATCCGCTTCAGCCCGAAGCCAAGCCCCCTTTCGCAACTAAAGCGGCTCCTACAAGCGATCGCGGTGGGGTATCAAGCCGGTTTTTCCAGCTCGGCCTCGTCGTCTTCCTGGTCCTCGATCGCCGCCTGGGGTTGCTCGCGCAGCAGGTCATCGAAGTCGGTTTTGAGCCCCTGCTCCATATCGTCGAGTTCCAGCAGCAGGGTGCGAAAGCTGGTTTCCTCTTTCGGCGCGGTGTCGCCGTCGCCGACCTCTTCGCCTTCAAAGCTGGCATCGGCCAATGCCTGAAGGTGCGCCGGCACCGGTGCGTCGTCGATGTCCAGCAGCGGCTCGGGCTCCATTTCGCGCAAGTCGGCCAGCGGTGGCAGGTCTTCCAGGCTTTTAAGGTTGAAGTAATCGAGAAACGCTTTGGTGGTGGCCAGCATCGCCGGGCGACCCGGTACGTCGCGGTAGCCGACGATGCGTATCCACTCGCGCTCCAGCAAGGTCTTGATGATCTGGCTGTTGACCGTCACGCCGCGTACATCTTCGATCTCGCCACGGGTGATCGGCTGGCGATAGGCAATCAGCGCCAGGGTTTCCAGCATCGCCCGCGAGTAACGCTGAGGGCGCTCCTCCCACAGCCGACCGACCCACGGCGCATAGCGCTCGCGGATCTGCAAGCGGTAACCGGAGGCCACTTCCTTGAGCTCGAAAGCACGGCCTTCGCACGACTTGCCCAGCAGTTGCAGGGCCTTCTTGAAGACCGGCGGCTCCGGGCGCTCAGCCTCTTCGAACAGCTCGTACAGACGCTCCAGAGGCTGCGGCTTGCCAGAGGCCAGCAGAAAAGCTTCCAGCAAGGGCGCCAGGTCGCGGGGTTCATTGAGGTTCATGGCAGGTTTGCTCTATTCGGCTCGGGCGCGCACGTGGATGGCGGTAAAGGGTTCATTCTGCACCAGTTCGACCAGCGACTCCTTGACCAGCTCCAGCACGGCCATGAAGGTCACCACCACGCCCAACCGCCCTTCTTCGGCGCTGAACAGCTCGATAAAGGGCACAAACCCGCCGCCTTTAAGGCGTTCAAGCACGTCGCTCATGCGCTCGCGGGTCGACAGGGTTTCGCGACTGATCTGGTGGCTTTCGAACATGTCGGCACGGCGCAGCACCTCGGCCATCGACATCAGCACCTCTTCGATACTGACCTCGGCCAGCAGCTTGCGCGCCCGGGCCTCGGGTGCCTCAAGGCGCGGCACAATGATGTCGCGACCGACCCGGCTCAATTGATCGATGCCCTCGGCGGCATTTTTAAAGCGTTCATACTCTTGCAGACGACGGATCAGTTCGGCACGCGGGTCGTCTTCTTCGGCTTCGACGGCCTCGGAACGCGGCAGCAGCATGCGCGACTTGATCTCGGCAAGCATGGCGGCCATGACCAGATACTCGGCGGCAAGCTCCAGGCGCACGCTTTTCATCAACTCGACATAGCCCATGTACTGCTTGGTGATTTCCGCCACCGGGATATCGAGAATGTCGACGTTCTGCTTGCGGATCAGGTACAGCAACAGGTCGAGCGGCCCTTCGAACGCTTCGAGGAAAACCTCCAGCGCATCCGGCGGAATGTACAGGTCCAGCGGCAACTGGGTGAACGGCTGGCCATAGACCCGCGCCAGCTGTTGATCAAGTTGCGCCGGGCCGTCGAGTTCGCTCATCAGGCGGGCTCGGCAAACGGCGTCGGGTCACCACAGCCAATCCGTACGATCTGCGGCTCGCCATCGGACAGGTTGATTACCGTGGAGGCCGAGACGCCGCCGATACCGCCGTCGATAATCAGGTCGACGTGGTGTTCAAGGCGGTCGCGCATATCCTCGGGGTCGCTCAGCGGCAAGCTGTCGCCGGGCAGGATCAGGCTGACGCTCATCATCGCCTCGCCCAGTTGCGCCAGCAACGCCTGGGCAATCGGATGCCCCGGCACCCGCAGGCCGATGGTGCGGCGCTTGGGATGCAGCACCAGACGCGGTACTTCACGGGTGGCGTTGAGGATGAAGGTATAAGGGCCGGGAGTATGGGCCTTGAGGGCGCGGAAAGCCCCGGTGTCGACCTTGGCAAACAGCCCCAGCTGCGACAGGTCGCAGCACATCAGGGTGAAATTGTGCTTGTCGTCCAGTTGGCGCAGGCGGCGGATACGCTCGATGGCGCTCTTGTCGCCGATCTGGCAGCCCAGGGCATAGGACGAGTCGGTCGGGTACACCACCAGCCCGCCGGCCTTGATGATCTCCACCGCCTGTTTGATCAGGCGTGGTTGCGGGTTCTCCGGGTGGACCTGAAAGAATTGGCTCACGGTAACTTCCTGTGTCATACAGCAGCAATCACGGGTTCTTGTTTGAAACGGTTCCATAGCGGCGGCAGATCTTCGGGCAGCGGCCGGTAAATACCGATTTCCGACCAGTGTCCCGGCCCGTGGAAATCGCTGCCGGCACTGACCAGCATGCCAAACTCCCGGGCCAGGATGGCCAGCGTACCGACCTGCTCGGCGGGCTGCATGCCGTTGACCGCTTCGATGGCATGGCCACCGGCCTGGAGAAAGTCGCCGACCAGGCGGCGTCGCTTGCTACGGGTGAAATCATAGTGCATCGGGTGTGCCAGGCTGACCCACGCGCCGGAAGCACGCAGGGTCGCGACCGTTTCTTCAAGGGTCGGCCAGTGTTGCTTGACGTCCCCAAGCTTGCCGGCGCCCAGCCACTTGCGAAACGCCTCGCCACGATCCTTGACGTATCCGGCATTGACCAGATAGTCGGCAAAGTGCGGCCTGGCCGGGGCATTGCCACTGTCGCCCAACGCCTGTTGCACGGCCCTTGCTCCCTGAAGAGCGCCGGGCATGCCCTTTAGTTCAAGTTTTCGGCTGATTTCCTCGGCGCGCAGCCAGCGCCCGTGGTGCAGGCGGTCGATGGCCTCTTTGAGCGCTGGGGCGTCGAGGGCAAAACCGTAACCCAATATATGGATGGTCGCCCCGCCCCAGGTGCACGACAACTCGACGCCGTTGATCAGTTGCATGCCCAGCTCGCGGGCCGCCGTGTGGGCTTCAGGCAGCCCTTCAATGGTGTCGTGGTCGGTCAGCGCCAGCACCCGCACGCCATTTTCATGAGCCCGGGCAACCACCCGCGCAGGGGCAAGGGCGCCATCGGAGGCCGTACTGTGGCAGTGCAGATCAACAATCATGGGAGAGCTTTCGCGGTCTTGGATGTTTGTTATTATGCCGCCACATCCCGCTTCTGGCTGCCATTGTGAAACAATTCATCGATTTCATCCCGCTGCTGCTGTTCTTCATCGTTTATAAAACCGACCCGCGTACTGTCGAGCTGCTCGGCCATCAAGTGTCGGTCGGCGGCATCTTCAGCGCCACCGCGGTGCTGATCATCAGCTCCGTGGTGGTCTACGGCGTGCTGTATTTCAAGCAGCGCATGCTCGAAAAAAGCCAGTGGCTGACCCTGGGGGCGTGCCTGGTGTTCGGTAGCCTGACCCTGGCGTTCCACAGCGAAACCTTCCTCAAATGGAAAGCCCCGGTGGTCAACTGGCTGTTCGCCCTGGCTTTTCTCGGCAGCCATTTCATTGGTGACAAGCCGCTGGTCCAGCGGGTCATGGGCCACGCGCTGACCCTGCCGCAAGCGGTCTGGGTACGCCTGAACATCGCCTGGATCATCTTCTTCGTATTCAGCGGCGCCGCCAACTTGTACGTAGCCTTTACCTATCAAGACTTCTGGGTCGACTTCAAGGTCTTCGGCAGCCTGGCCATGACCCTGGTATTCCTGGTCGGCCAGGGCCTGTACCTGGCCCGCTACCTGAGCGACTCCGCACCTGATTCTGCGACCAAACCCAAGGACTGACATGCTCTACGCCATCATTGCCACTGATACTGCGGACTCCCTGGAAAAACGCCTGAGCGTGCGCCCCGCTCACCTGGAGCGCCTCAACGCTCTGAAAGACGCCGGTCGTCTGGTGCTGGCTGGCCCTCACCCGGCCATCGACAGCAACGACCCAGGCCCGGCCGGCTTCAGCGGCAGCCTGATCGTCGCCGAATTCGAGTCGCTGGCTGCCGCGCAGAGCTGGGCCGAGGCCGACCCGTTCGTCGCCGCCGGTGTCTATGCCCAGGTTGTGGTCAAGCCGTTCCGTCAGGTTCTGCCCTGAGCCGCGCACCTGTCATTGGCCCGATAGAGTAAGTCATGAGCGAACTGTTATTGATTGACGATGACCAGGAGCTGTGTGAGCTGCTGGGCAGCTGGTTGTCCCAGGAAGGCTTTCAGGTGCGGGCCTGTCACGACGGTCAAAGTGCGCGCAAGGCCTTGAACGAGGCCGCCCCGGCGGCCGTGGTGCTGGATGTGATGCTGCCTGATGGCAGCGGCCTGGAGTTGCTCAAGCAATTGCGCAATGAACACCCCGACCTGCCGGTGCTGATGCTCTCGGCCCGTGGCGAGCCGCTGGACCGCATTCTGGGTCTGGAACTGGGCGCTGACGATTACCTGGCCAAGCCTTGCGACCCGCGTGAACTGACCGCACGGCTGCGCGCCGTGTTGCGCCGCAGCCACCCGGTCAGCACTTCAAGCCAGCTTGAGTTGGGTGACCTGAGCTTCAGCCCGCTACGTGGCGTGGTCAGCATCGACGAAAAAGAGATGACCCTGACCGTCTCGGAAAGTCGCCTGCTTGAAGCGCTGCTCAGCCAGCCCGGCGAGCCACTGGACAAACAGGAACTGGCGCAACTGGCGCTGGGCCGCAAGCTGACATTGTATGACCGCAGCCTGGACATGCATGTCAGCAACCTGCGCAAGAAGATCGGCCCGCACCCGGATGGCCGGCCACGCATCGTGGCGTTGCGCAGTCGTGGCTATTACTACAGCGTGTAGAGGCGGCCGGGCGGCAATCCGTCTCGCTCGCGAAGGGGGTGAGACATTCGCAGCAGATACTGTGGTTTCAACGGCCTCTTCGCGAGCAAGCTCGCTCCTACAATCTCTTTACCCAAGCTTTACGCAGGGTTGACCGCGCTTGACCTTGATCTCCCTAAACTGGGCTCCAACGGCAACGAGCCGGACTGGAAATCAGGAGACACACCATGCGCAAGACCCTTACCGCTCTGATGTTTGCCGCTGCCCTGCCAACCGTGGCCATGGCTGCACCCGTAGCCCCGGCAGACGGCCACGACGGCGGCCCGCGCTTTCACCAGGACCACGGCCCAGGCAAACACCGTGGCGGCCCATTCGGTGACCTGGACCTGAGCCGCGAGCAGCGCCAGCAGATCGGCAAACTGATGGGTGAACAGGCCCACGCCCGCAAGGAAATCAACGAGCGCTTCCTGGCCAAGCTGCCCGCGGCAGACCAGAAGGCCATGAAGGATGAGCTCGAAGCCAGCCGCACCAAGACTGACACCGCGATCCGTGGCTTGCTGACCCCTGAGCAGCAGAAGGAATTCGACGCCGACAAGAAAAAGCGCGAGGAACGTCGCGCCGAGTGGGCTGAATTCCAGGCCTGGAAAGCTGAAAAGGCCAAAAAGGCGCAATAATCCCCCTCGTGATGTCATCATCGCGACCCGGCATGCCCCGCATGCCGGGTTTTCCCGTTGCAGAGAGGTTGCTCCGTGCGTTCATTGTTCTGGCGAATCCTGGCCAGTTTCTGGCTGGCCATAGCCCTGGTGGCAGGGCTGTCGATTCTGGTCGGGCACATGCTCAACCAGGATGCCTGGGTGCTTAACCGCCACCCGGTGCTCAACGAGCTGCCGCAGAAGTGGACCAAGCGCTTTGAGGAACAGGGGCCCGATGCCGCCCAGGATTACCTGGAAAAACTCAAGCATCGCCACCGCATTGATGTGCAGGTGCTCAACAGCAACGGTGAAGCGGTAATCCCCGGTACTTTCCCGCCCCGCGCCGCAGCCTTCGAAGCCCGCCAGAAAAACGACCCCAAGCAATTGCCGTGGCGGCGGCTGACCACCGAATACACCAGCGAGACCAGCGGCGAAACCTACCTGCTGATTTATCGCATTCCGCACCCTGAGCTTGAGCAGTGGCATCGCCAGAGCCTGGTCTGGCCGCTCAGCGCGCTGTTCATTGCCCTGGTGGTGCTGACCCTGTTCAGCCTGATGGTGACCCTGTCGATCACCCGCCCGCTGAGCCGCTTGCGCAGCGCGGTCTATGACCTCGGCCAGACCAGCTATCAACAGCACAGCCTGGCGCAACTGGCCAACCGGCGTGACGAATTCGGCGTGCTGGCCAATGACTTCAACCGCATGGGCGCACGTCTGCAAAGCCTGATCGGCAGCCAGCGTCAGTTACTGCGCGATGTGTCCCACGAATTGCGCTCGCCGCTGGCCCGGCTGCGTATCGCCCTGGCCTTGGCCGGCCGGGCCACCCCGCAAGAGCGGGAAAAACTCTGGCCACGCCTGGATCGCGAGTGCGACCGCCTCGAAGCGCTGATCAGCGAGATTCTGGCGTTGGCGCGGCTGGATGCTGACCTGGCCAAGGCCGAACCGGTGGACCTCAATGAACTGCTGCACCGGTTGCGCAACGATGCGTTGCTCGATGGCCTGCCACCGGACATCGAGCTGCAGGTCGCCAACCCGCTGAGCGTTGAAGGCTGGCCGGACATGATCGAACGCGCCGTCGACAACCTGCTGCGCAACGCCCGACGCTTCAGCCCGCCGGAGCGCCCCGTACAACTGAGCGCCCAGCGCAGCGGCGAGCAGATCCGCATCAGCGTCCGCGATCACGGCCCCGGCGCACCGGCAGAGCATCTGGCACAGCTGGGCGAGCCGTTCTTTCGTGCACCGGGTCAAACGGCTGCCGGTCATGGTTTGGGCCTGGCGATTGCCAAACGCGCCGCCGAACGGCACGGCGGCAGCCTGAGCCTGAGCAACCATCCCGACGGAGGCTTTGTGGCAATACTCGAACTGCCGCTGGTGCCAGTGAGCGGGCCTCCCGCTTAGCCGCTCATGCCCGCACAGCAAACACGGCCCCTCTGTGGGAGCGACCTTGGTCGCGAAAGGGCCAGTAAAATCGGCACATCTGCTGTGAATGTAAAGTCGTCTTCACGAGCAAGCTCGTTCCCACAGAGAACCGCGCCGACCTTAACCGATCGGCATTAGTCCTACATTGCGGCTCGCGGCTAAAGCAGATCGCCGGCCGACGGATCGCCGCCCGGCCGCCCCCTATCGGGTCAGCCCTGCCAGGCGCTGACGAACGCTGCTGGATCTTCCTTGGCGGCCACACGGGGCGGGTTCTGCGGGGTGCCAAGGTATAGAAAACCCAGCACTTCTTCGTCATCACTCAGGCCAAAACCCTTGGCTACATGGGCCGAAAACGACAGCTCGCCGGTGCGCCAGACGCCGCCCAGGCCCAGCGCATAAGCCGCCAGCAACACCCCGTGGGCGGCGCAGCCGGTGGTCAGACGCTGTTCGCTGCGGGGCACCTTGGGGTGATCCTGCAAACGGGCGACCACCACCACGACCAACGGCGCACGCAACGGCCCCAGGCGCGCCTTGTCCAGTTGTTGCGCGCTGGCCTCGGGGTCTTGCAGCAGCAGTGCTTCGGCCAGCAGGTCACCCATGCGCTCACGGGCCGGGCCTTCGACGCTCAGGAAACGGTACGGCTTGAGCAGACCATGATCAGGCGCACGCAACGCCGCGCCGAACAGGATTTCACGCTGCGCGGCATCCGGGGCCGGCTCGACCAGACGCGGGACCGAAACACGGTTGAGCAATACATCGAGCGCCTGCATGGGCGAATCTCCTTGAAAGGTGGTCGGGCATTCTAGGCCACAGCGGCTATCAATAACGAGTGCAAACGCGATAAACAGCTACTCTTGGGCTAGCGGTTTACATGGCCTCAAGCGCAGGTAGAATGGCGCCTCCTTCCCCACCCGTCCGAGCAGTTTCATGGCGTTGCCGACCCTTCGCATCATCGGTTTTATCATCGGCATCTTCCTGATCACCCTGGCGATCTCGATGATCGTGCCGATGCTGACCCTGGTGATCTACGACCGTTTCGAAGACCTGCGCTCGTTCCTGTGGGCCAGCGCCATCACCTTTATCGCAGGTCTTGCGCTGGTGATGCCCGGGCGCCCGGAACATGTGCACCTGCGCCCGCGGGACATGTACATGCTGACCGTGTCGAGCTGGATCGTGGTGTGCATCTTCGCCGCCCTGCCGTTCTTGCTGACCACCCATATCAGCTATACCGACTCGTTCTTTGAAAGCATGTCGGGTATCACGGCCACCGGTTCAACCGTGCTTAACCACCTGGACAGCATGTCGCCGGGCATCCTGATCTGGCGCTCGATGCTGCACTGGCTGGGCGGCATCGGCTTTATCGGCATGGCGGTGGCGATCCTGCCGTTGCTGCGCATCGGCGGCATGCGGCTGTTCCAGACCGAGTCCTCGGACCGCTCGGAAAAGGTCATGCCCCGTTCGCACATGGTGGCCAAGTACATCATCCTCGCCTATGTCGGCTTTACCGTGTTCGGCAGCCTGGCGTTCTGGTGGGCGGGCATGGGCATTTTCGATGCGATCAACCATGCGATGTCGGCGATCTCCACCGGCGGCTTCTCCACCTCGGACCTGTCGCTGGCCAAATGGCCGCAACCGGCGGTGCATTGGGTCGCAGTGGTGGTGATGATCCTCGGCAGCCTGCCCTTCACCCTGTATGTGGCGACCCTGCGCGGCAACCGCAAGGCGCTGTTCAGGGATGAACAGGTGCAGGGGCTGCTGGGCCTGCTGCTGGTCACCTGGGCGCTGATGACCCTGTGGTACGGCCTGACCACTGACCTGCCATGGCTTGACGCCCTGCGCCACGTCGCGCTGAACGTCACCTCGGTGATCACCACCACCGGCTTTGCCCTGGGCGACTACAGCCTGTGGGGCAATTTCTCGCTGATGCTGTTTTTCTACCTGGGCTTCATCGGCGGTTGCTCCGGCTCGACGGCCGGCGGCGTGAAGGTGTTCCGCTTCCAGGTCGCCTACATCCTGCTCAAGGCCAACCTTAACCAGTTGATCCACCCGCGGGCGGTGATCAAGCAGAAGTACAACGGCCACCGGCTGGACGACGAGATCGTGCGCTCGATCCTGACCTTTTCGTTCTTTTTCACCATCACCATCTGCGTGATCGCCCTGCTGCTGTCGCTGCTCGGCCTGGACTGGATGACCGCCCTGACCGGCGCGGCCAGCACCGTGTCCGGGGTCGGTCCGGGGCTGGGTGAAGTGATCGGCCCGGCCGGCAACTTCGCCAGCCTGCCGGATGCCGCCAAATGGATTCTGTCGGCCGGCATGCTGCTGGGCCGGCTGGAGATCATCACCATCCTGGTGCTGTGCGTACCCGCATTCTGGCGTCACTGATGACGCGGCTTGTCGATCAGGGCTAGACTCAGACCTGATCGACAAGAGGACGTCATGCATGGAAAACGTCAGATCTTTCGCCAGTTTCGCGCAGTTCTATCCGTTCTATTTGCAGGAACACCGCAACAGCACCTGCCGGCGCCTGCATTTTGTCGGCACCAGCCTGGTGATCTTCCTGCTGGCGTTCGGTATCGGCAGTGGCCGCTGGTGGTTGCTGTGGTGGGTGCCATTGGCCGGTTATGGTTTCGCCTGGCTCGGGCACTACGTGTTCGAGAAAAACCGCCCGGCGACCTTCAAGCATCCGTTCTATAGCCTGCTGGCGGATTTCGTGATGTTCCGCGACATGCTGCTGGGCAAGGTGCCGTTCTGAAATGGCTTGCCGTGGACCGGCCGAGCGGCGATCCGTCGGGCGGCGATGCGCTGTAGGACCGGCCGGGCGGCGATCCGCTTCAGCCGGGAAAACATTCGCCGCTGAGCGGCTACGCGGAAACCCCGTTCGCGGCTGAAGCCGCTCCTACGAGGCCGTCACCGCGTGTTCTTCGCGCTGTTTCGCCGTGCCCTGCGCATCGGCCAGTCGATACAGTTCGATGGTGCCGTCCAGGTGTTCGATCAGCGCCGTGCAGGACTCGACCCAGTCACCGCAGTTGAGGTACTGCACATCCCCCACGTCGCGAATTTCCGCATGGTGGATATGCCCGCAGACCACGCCATCCAGTCCTCGGCGCACGCATTCGTGGGCGATGGCCTGTTCGAAGTCGCTGATGAAGCTCACTGCGGTCTTGACCTTGTGCTTGAGGTACGCCGACAGCGACCAGTAGCCATAGCCGTAGCGGGCGCGCCAGTGGTTGAGCCAGCGGTTGAGGGTCAGGGTGAATTCGTAGGCCGAGTCGCCCAGAAAAGCCAGCCAGCGGTGGTAGCGGGTAATCACGTCGAACTGGTCACCATGGATCACCAGCAGGCGCCGGCCGTCGACGGTGACGTGCTCGGCCTCATCCACCAATTGGATATTGCCAAGGATCAGCTTCGAGTAACGGCGCAGGAACTCGTCGTGGTTGCCGGTGATGTAGATCACCTCGGTGCCACGCTTGCTCATGGTCAGCAGGCGGCGGATAACGTTGGTGTGCGCCTGGGGCCAGTACATGCCGCCGCGCATCTTCCAGCCATCGATGATGTCACCGACCAGGTAGATCGTGTCGGCCTGATAGCCTTTGAGGAAGGTCGACAGATGCTCGGCCTGGCAATCACGAGTGCCCAGGTGCACGTCGGAGATCCACAGGGTCCGTACCCGTTGCTTGCGGCTGGGTTTGGCGAATTCGGCGCTGGTCATACTGAACCTCCGGCAGGTTTTGGCGTAGCGTGCGCCTGACCGGTGAATTGAATATGACGTCAAGATGGCGTTAACGTGACAGCCGCCGGATTGCCGACCTGTCTGTTACTCAGCCACGCGGTCGTTGTGCCCCAGGTCGCGTTGCGGATCGATCTGGTCACGCACCCGTTGCTTGAGCACCTTGGCTTCCGGGAAGCCTCCATCGGCCTTGCGCTCCCAGATTTGTACATCGGCGCAGGTGATGCGAAATATCCCGCCCGTACCCGGTTCCAGACAGACCCGACCAAGATCATCGCCAAAGGTACTGAGCAACTCCTGCGCCAGCCAGGCTGCACGCAACAGCCATTGGCACTGACTGCAATAGGTGATGACGATTTCGGCTTTAACGGTGCTCATCGAGGCAGGTCCCTGACGATGGATTGGAGAGCACCATGATACGCCGTCTGGTTGTTTGTAACCGGCCCAACAACCTTCAACTGCGCAATCAATGACCCGGGATTTGCGCCCCACAGCCCATTGCTGTGCTCCACACCCATTAACTTCGAGGCTTTCAGTGATGCGCAACACCCTGCGCAGCAAGATGCAATGGCTTGCCCGAAGCTTGTTCATTTTCTGTCCAGCCACTCACCACGGAAAACCACAACCCATTGATAAAACACAAAATTCTGTATTCGGCACAGTTCTTGGTTTGTCCGCCTGACGCCGCCGAACCGGCGCACATCTGCGACCCCGGTCAGCGCAAGGAGATCTGCCATGTCCGCCGCCCCCCAACAGCACGTTTTTACCCTCACCCTGCCCGGCCAGCATGATTTTCAGGTGCTGGCCTTTCAGGGCCGCGAAGCGCTGAACGAGCCGTTTCGCTTCGATATCCAGCTGGTCAGTGAACGCCAGGATCTGGAGCTGCAAGCCTTTCTGCATCGCCCGGCGTTCCTGCAACTGAGCGCCGAGGGCGGTGGTATTCATGGTCAGGTCGAGCGCATCGCCCAGGGTGATCGCGGTCAGCGGCTCAGCCACTACCAATTGAGCCTGCGCCCGCGCCTGGCCAATCTCGCTTACCGCAGCAACCAGCGAATATTCCAGAACAAGAGCGTGCAGGAGATCATCATCCTGCTGCTCAAGGAGCACGGCATCCTTGCCGATGCCTGGCGCTTTCATGTGCACAAGCCGTACCCGCCCCGCGAGTACTGCGTGCAGTATCAGGAGTCGGACCTGCAGTTCATCCAGCGCCTGTGCGAAGAAGAAGGCTTGCACTATCACTTTGAACATAGCCGGCAAGGCCACGTGCTGGTGTTTGGCGACGACCAGACGTTCTTCCCGCGGCTGGCGCCCCAGCGCTACAACCCCAACACCTCGATGGTCGCCACGACACCGGTGGTCAAGCGCTTCAAACTGCGCCTGGAAACCCGCAGCAACCGTACCGCCCGGCGTGACTGGAGTTTCACAATCCCACGGGTGCATTTGCACAGCGAGGCCAGCAGTGACGCCCCGCTCGACCTTGAAGACTATGTCTACCCGGCACGCTTCAGCCACCGCGAGCACGGCCAGTTGCTTGCTACCCGCGCTCTGGAACGCCATCGCCATGACCATCAGCTGGCCGAGGGTCACAGTGACCAGCCGCAACTGGTCAGCGGCCATTTTCTGCCCCTGACCGAACACCCGCGCGAGGTCTGGAATGAGTTGTGGTTGCTGACCGAGATCCAGCACGAAGGCCATCAGCCGCAAGTGCTTGAAGAAGCCGGTGAACCGGCGGCGCTGTCCCATGGCGAATTCAGCCAGGGCTACCGCAACCGCTTTCTGGCCACCCCGTCGCAGGCGTTGTACCGTCCGCCGTTGCGCCATCGCAAACCACGGGTAGTGGGCAGCCAGACCGCTATTGTCACCGGGCCCGCCGGGCAGGAGATTCACTGTGACCCGCATGGCCGGGTCAAGGTGCGCTTTCATTGGGACCGCGAGCGTCAAAACGACGAGCACTCCAGTTGCTGGATGCGCGTGGCCAGTGGCTGGGCCGGCAGCCACTACGGTGCGGTCAGTTTGCCCAGGGTCGGCACCGAAGTGCTGGTGACCTTTATTGAAGGCGACCCGGACCAACCCTTGGTCAGCGGCTGTCTGTACCACACCGACCAGCCACATCCCTATCCACTGCCCGAACACAAGACCCGCAGTGTGTTCAAGAGCATGAGCAGCCCAGGCGGTGGCGGCTTCAATGAAGTGCGCATCGACGACCGCCAGGGTCAGGAGCAGATCTTCGTCCATGCCCAACGTGACTGGGACCAGCGCATCGGCCACGACCAGAGAGTTCATGTTGGCAACGAACGCCACGAGCGGGTCGAAGCCACCAGCTACTCACACCTGTTGGCCGATGAGCACACCACTATCGATGCCGACCGACGCACGCAGGTCCAGGCCAATGATCACTTGAGCGTCGGCATGACCCAGCATGTGCGGCTGGGCGTCGCGCAGTTGGTCGAGGCCGGTCGGGAAATTCATCTCAAGGCCGGCAGCAGGCTGGTTCTCGACGGCGGTCAGCAAATCACCCTCAAGGCCGGCGGACACTTCATCAGCATCAATGCCGCTGGCATCACCATGAGCACCCTGCCCCTGCCTGACCCGCTGGGGATGGCCGCCGACGGCAGCCCCGCCCAACCTCTGCTGCCAGGCCCTCTGGACGCTGCCGCGAGCAGTGAACCACCGCCGTTGCGGGTAGCAGCCCAGCAGTTGACGTTCAAGCGCAGCGCCCGTTGCGAGCCATGCGAGCAAGCCGCGCGCAAGGCCAAGCCATGAACCTGACGCACTACCTGCTGGTCGACGGCCTGCTCATGCCTGACGCGCTCAGGCAGCTACACGGCCGCCAGGAAACCCTCGACATCGAACCGCTGTACCTCGGCACCCGCTGGGCCGACTTCCAGGCCCAAGGCCCGATCCTGGTACAGGCCAGTGCATCACTCAGGGACGCATGGCCGAGCGATCCACACTGGCAGTCCTGTGCGAGCCTGCTGGCCAGTGGCGCAGCGCTGCTGGAGATTGCCAACCACCTGCGCCACTTCATCTGCCCGCCGGACGCGTTGGGCAATGCCAGCTTGCTGCGCTTCTCTGATCCGGTGGTGATGCATCACTGGCTGAGCAGTTTCGCTGCCGGGCAACTGGACCTTACGCTGGGTCCGATTGATGAGCTGCGGGTCGCAGAGCCCCGGCAACCCTGGCAGGCCGCCAAAGGTATCGCCGCATTCCGTGTAACCGGCGAGCGCCAGCCCTGGGCAGTCGGTTTCGCCCTGCAAGGTGCGCAGCAGCTCGAAGCCTTCGAACAGGCAACCGTGTTTGTCTTTCAACAACGCCTGTACAACTGGCTGCTTGGCGAGTATCCCGCCGCCTTTGCCGGGCAAAGCCCCAGCCAGATCGATCACTGGCTGGAGCAGTCACTGAGCAGCGGCCATGAATGGGGGCTGATCACCGAGTTTGGTTTTGCGACCTGGGCCAGATACCGCCTGGCGCTGGGTGAGGACTTCGTAACCTCGCCCGATGGCGCCTGGCAGCAGTGGCTCCGACAACAGACCGCACCTCGTGGTACCTCACCTGAACATCAGCTGGACGACTTCGATCTGCATCACGACAGCCTGACAGCCAGCCTCAGCGGGCATTAGCCACCCGCCGCAACGCGGTCAAGGTCTGATCCACCGCGGCACCGTGCTCGCCGGCCTTGACCCCCAGCAAGCCCAGCAACCGGGCCCGAATTGCCTGGAAGCCAGGCTGGCCGCTGTCACGCTGGCGCGGCAGGTCGATATGGATCTGGTCGGCGATTTTGCCGTGAGCCAGGACAATGACCCGGTCGGCCAGCAAGATGGCTTCATCCACGTCATGCGTCACCAACAGCACCGCCGGGGTGTGTTTGCGCCATAGATCAATGATCAATTGGTGCATGCGGATGCGGGTCAGTGCATCAAGGGCGGCGAAGGGTTCATCGAGCAATAGCAGTTGCGGTTCGCGCACCAGGGCACGGGCCAGAGCAACCCGCTGGGCTTCACCACCGGACAGTGTCGCCGGAAAGGCATTGATCCGATGCGCCAGGCCAACCTCGGTCAGCGCTGCCTCGGCGCGGGCCTTGGCATCAATGCTGCGCAGGCCAAGGGTGACGTTTTTCCAGGCACGCTTCCAGGGCATCAGCCGCGGTTCCTGAAACACCGCAGCGCGGGCCTTGGGCACCCGCAACTCGCCACCTTCGATGCTGTCGAGCCCGGCCAGGCTGCGCAGCAAGGTGGTCTTGCCCGAACCACTGGCACCCAGCAGGGCGACGAATTCGCCGGGGGCAATGTCCAGTTGCAGATTGTCGATCACCCGCTGCTCGCCGAACTGGCGCACCACCTTACGCAGTTGGACGGCGACAGGCGGCTGGTGCTCGGCACTGGAGCGGGCGGCGACGGGTTCCTGCAGGTCGAGAGCGTTCATGTTCAGGTCCTCAAGAAGGTCGGACGCCAGGCCAGTGCATAGCGTTCCAGAGTGCGGATGATGCCGTCGATCAACAGGCCCAGAACGCTGTAGATCAACAGGCAGATGACGATTACATCAGTGCGCATGAAATCGCGGGCATCACTGGCCAGGTAACCGATGCCGGCGGTGGTGTTGATCTGCTCGACAAACACCAGGGCCAACCACGAGATGCCCAGCGAGTAACGCAGGCCGACAAAGAACGAAGGCAGCGCGCCCGGCAGAATCACATGCCAGATCAGTTCGCGGCGGCTCAGGCCCAGGGTATTGGCCGCCTCGATCAGTTTGGGGTCGATATTGCGGATACCGGAAAACAGATTCAGATACACCGGAAACGTGGTGCCGGTGACGATCAGCGCCACCTTGGTGAATTCGCCAATCCCGAACCAGAGAATGAACAACGGCACCAGCGCCAGGGATGGAATGGTGCGCAGCATCTGCATGGGTGAGTCGAGAATCACTTCACCCTGTTTCGACAACCCGGTGAACAGCGCCGCCGCCACGCCAATTGCCACACCGATGCCCAAGCCGAGCAAGGCACGTTGCAAAGATACCCATAAGTGCCCGGCCAGTTCGCCGGAACTGATCATCTCCCACAGCGTGCCACCTATCTGCGAAGGTGCAGCGATTACCCGGCCAGGCAACAGGCCCGTCTGGGAGGCCAGTTCCCAGAGCAGCAATAACGCCAGCGGGCTGAGCAGGCGCACCACGAATGCCGGAACCGTCCAACGGCGCGCATCCGGTTTGCCAGCCGTGTGGGCCGGGTCAGGCTTGCTGATGGTTAGATAGCCGGCGGCGGCAGGCTCAAAGGCTTTTTCAGGCATGGGCAGCTTCCTTGGTAGTCACTCGGACGACACACATCCGAGTGGAGCAAGGCCCATGCTAGGCGCATAAGAAACGTCGGTGAAATTCTATTTAGCGATAACCTAATGTTTAAATTTTCTGATCATCGCCATTTATATAATGCAGATTTTTTATACAAAGCCGGTTCAGGCTGCGGCTGACACCTGCTTGAGCGAATGGGCTACCAGATTGCCAAACGCGTCGACCGGCGCTTGCAGATTGCCCAGAAAGCGCGGGTAAACCAGCCACAGGTCCATCACCGGCTTGAAGTCCTTGAGGTTGACCACCGCCAGTTGCTCACGGTGGGCACTGCGCTCCAGCAACGGCCGTGGCACCAGCCCCAGCCCCATGCCATCGGCAACCAGCCCCAGTTGCAACTCAGTGCCGAAGGTTTCCAGGTTGACCTTCAGGCCCAGCCCCTGGTCAGACAAGGTGCGTTGCAAGCCGGCACGAAAACCGCAGCCGTCAGGGTTGAGCACCCAGCCCTGCTGGTAACAGTCAGCCAGTTTGACGGTCTTTTTCGGCGCCGATTCGCGAGCGCAGACCACCACCAGCTCGACCTTGCCGATCGACTGGCCAAGGATGTTGTCCGGAAAAATCTTGCCGGCCGGAAACAGTGCAGCTGCGGCATCCAGCTCGCCGTTCTCGATCTTGCCGATCAGGTGGCTGCCCCAACCGGTCACCACTTGGGCACGCAGCTCGGGAAACTCGCCGCGCAATTGCTTGAGAGCGTCGAGCAACACCACATCGCCGATGGTCTGCGGCACGCCGAGACGCAACTGGCCGCTGGGCGGTGTATCGCTGGCCACCAGCTCGCGCAGGGCGTCCATCTCACGCAGGATCGCCAGGCACTTCTGATAGACCTGATGCCCCATGGGAGTGGGTTTGAGCGGTTTGGTATTGCGGTCGAACAGCTCGACCCCCAGCGCCTGCTCGAAATTCTGCACGCGCCGGGTAATGGCCGGCTGGGTCAGTTGCAAGGACTCAGCCGCGTGGCTGATCGACTGACAGCGGATCACTGCAACGAAAGCATCGATATCATCAATTTTCATTCGAACCGCACATAAAGGCATAAAAGGAACATAGGCAAAAAGCATAGTGCCATTCGCGCTTTCTGGAAAGTCCGATAACGTGCGAACGCGCGGCGTGGCGGGTCCCGGACGAACCGATGCATATGCAAGGTCGCAACGACAAAACAGCTTATAAAGAGCTTTTGGTTATATTCTAATCATAAAAAAATAGCATATTAAGTACAGCTATTATGTTTATATCCAGCCATGCCTCACCACCGCCTGGAATGGATATGTCACACACGCCTCATCCCGAAAGACTCCGTGCCTTTATCGGTGCGCTGGCCGAACTGATCGACGGCAATCCGCACGAGAGCGACCTGCTGCATCGCGGTGGCCAGTTGTTGTCGCAACTGGTCAGCTTCGATGACTGGCTGCCCGACGAATTTGCCATCCCGGACCCCACCCGCTACCAGCAGTTTCTGCTGCACGCCGATTCAAGGCAGCGCTTTTCCATCGTCAGTTTTGTCTGGGGACCGGGCCAGAGCACACCGATCCACGACCACCGGGTCTGGGGTCTGATCGGCATGTTGCGTGGCGCCGAGTACTCGCAAGGCTTCGTGCGCAGCGCCGATGGCCGGCTGGAACGTGAAGGCCCGGCCATCCGCCTGGAGCCTGGTCAGGTCGAAGCCCTTTCGCCACGCAGCAACGATGTGCATCAGGTCAGCAATGCCTTTGCTGACCAAGTGTCGATCAGCATTCACGTCTACGGCGCCAACATCGGTGCGGTGCGGCGTGCGGTGTACCTCGACGACGGCACCGAGAAGCCGTTCATTTCCGGGTATTCAAACGCCTTTCTACCCAACATCTGGGATCTGTCAAAAGAAGCGAGCCAAGCACGATGACTACACAAGCAACCCGTTCCTATACCGATATTCGCCAGGCGCTGCTGGACCGGCAAGAACTGGCCCTGGTCGACGTGCGTGAAGAAGCTCCGTTCGCCGAGTCGCATCCGCTGTTCGCGGTCAACATCCCGCTGTCCAAGCTGGAGCTGGAAGTGCTGGCGCGGATTCCGCGCAAGGACACCCCGGTGACCGTCTACGACAACGGCGAAGGCCTGGCGCAGCGTGCCGTGCAGCGCTTTGTCGAGCTGGGCTACAGTGACGTGAAACTGCTCGAAGGCGGCCTGGCCGGCTGGGGCGCGGCGGGCGGTGAGTTGTTCATCGACGTCAACGTGCCAAGCAAGGCGTTTGGCGAACTGGTCGAGCACCATCGCGGCACACCGTCGCTGGCCGCCGAAGAGGTCAAGGCGCTGCTCGATGCCAAGGCCGACGTGGTGGTGCTCGATGCCCGCCGCTTCGACGAATACCAGACCATGAGCATCCCCACCGGGATCAGTGTGCCCGGCGCCGAACTGGTGCTGCGCGCCCGCGAACTGGCACCTGACCCGAGCACCCGGATCATCGTCAACTGCGCCGGTCGCACCCGCAGCATCATTGGCACCCAGTCGCTGGTCAACGCCGGCCTGCCCAACCCGATCAGCGCCCTGCGCAACGGCACCATCGGCTGGCTGCTGGCCGGCCAGACCCTGGACCATGGTCAGGCCCGGCGCTTTGCCCAGGTCAGTGAACAAACCCGCCAGAGCGCCAGCGCCGACGCCCGCCAGGTCGCCGACAAGGCCCGGGTCCAGCGGGCCAGCCTGGCTGACCTGCAGCGTTTCCAGGCAGAGGCCGCGCGCACCACTTATCTGTTCGACGTGCGCACCCCGGAAGAATTTGCCAAGGGCCACGTGCCCGGCGCACGCTCGACACCGGGCGGGCAACTGGTGCAGGAAACCGATCACTTCGCCAGCGTGCGTGGCGCGCGCATTGTGCTGGCCGATGACGACGGCGTGCGCGCCAATATGTCAGCTTCATGGCTCGCGCAACTGGGCTGGGAAGTCTACGTGCTGGACGACTTGCAGCCGGCTGACTTCAGTGCCAGCGGCGAGTGGGACGCCCCCGCCCCGCCAACCCCGCAGGTCGAGCAGATCAGCCCCGAGACCCTGGCCCAGTGGCAGGCTCAGGGCAACGTCGCGGTCCTGGATTTCACCGCCAGCGCCAACTATGTCAAACAGCATATCCCCGGCGCCTGGTGGACATTGCGCGCCGATCTGGCCAACGCCCTGGCAAAGATCCCGAGCGCCGAACGCTATGTGCTGACCTGTGGCAGCAGCAAGCTGGCGCGCCTGGCCGTGGCCCAGGTCGAGGCGCTGACCGGCAAGCCGGTGTTCCTGCTTGAGGGCGGCACCGCCAGCTGGATCAAGGCCGGCCAGCCGCTGGAACACGGCGAAACCCGGCTGGCTTCAGCGCGCACCGACCGCTATCGCCGCCCGTATGAAGGCACCGACGCCCCCCGTGAGGCGATGCAGGCTTACCTGGACTGGGAATATGGCCTGGTGGCGCAACTGGGTCGTGACGGCACCCATGGATTTTATGTGATCTGAACCGCAGACAGCCGCACCTACGGCGCCCGGCCGGTCCATGCAGGTCCAGCCGGCCCTCTCATTTTCAGGAGAATTTTTCATGAGCAAGCAAGGTCATCTCAAGCAGCGTCATCTGAAACTGGGCGCCATGGTTCATGGTGTCGGTCACGGTTGGGGCGAGTGGCGCCATCCGGACGCGCTGGCTGATGCCAGCGTCAACTTCGGTTTTTACAAGCAGCAGACCCGCCTGGCTGAAGCCGCCAAATTCGACTTCGTGTTCATTGCCGACAGCCTGCACATTCACGAAAAGTCCAGCCCGCATTACCTCAACCGTTTCGAGCCGTTGACCGTCTTGTCGGCACTGGCGGCCACCACCGAACATATCGGTCTGGTGGCGACGGTGACAGTGAGCTACACCGAGCCCTTCCAGGTCGCCCGGCAATTTGCTTCTCTGGACCACATCAGCGGCGGTCGCGCCGGCTGGAACATCGTGACCTCCTGGCTGAGCGGCACCGCCGATAACTTCGGCAAAAGCGAACACCCGCCGCATGCGGTGCGCTACCGCATCGCCAAGGAGCACGTTTCGGTGGTGCGTGGCCTGTGGGATTCCTGGGAAGACGACGCCTTTACCCGCAACAAACAGAGCGGCGAATTCTTTGCCCCCGACAAGCTGCATGCGCTCAATCACCAGGGCGAGTTCTTCAAGGTCAAAGGTCCGCTGAACATTGCCCGTTCGCGTCAAGGCCAGCCGGTACTGTTCCAGGCCGGCACCAGCGAAGACGGGCGTAACTTCGCCGCCGAATATTCCGACGCGATCTTCGTCCATGTCGAGTCGCTGCAGGACGGCATCGCCTATTCGGCAGACCTGAAAAAGCGCGCTTCCGGCTTTGGCCGTGACCCGCAGACACTGTCGATTTTGCCGGGCATCCGCCCGATTGTCGGCCGTGACCAGGCCGAAGTGGAGGCGCGTTTCCAGCAGGCCGTAGAACTGGTCAGCATCGAGGATGCCATCGTGGCTTTGGGCCGCCCGTTTAACGACCACGACTTTACTCAGTACCCCCTCGACGAGCCGTTCCCGGAACTCGGCGACCTGGGCGCCAACAGCCAGAAAGGCGGTTCCGACCGGATCAAGCGACTGGCCAGAGAACAGCAGTTGAGCCTGCGCGAAGTGGCGTTGTGGTTCTCCCGGCCGAACCGGGATTTCGTCGGCACCCCAGAGCAAGTCGCCGACGCCCTGCAGACTTGGTTTGAACAGGGCGCGGCCGACGGTTTCATCATCAATTCGCTGCTGCCCGATGGCCTGCAGTATTTCACTGAACTGGTGGTGCCGATCCTGCAACAGCGTGGCCTGTTGCGCACCGAGTACAGCGGCGCCACCCTGCGCGAGCATTTCGGCCTGGCCAAACCGGCCAACCGTTACAGCGCAGCAACCCGCCCCGAGGACGCCGTCGCATGAGCCAGTCACTCAACCAACAACTGGCCGACCTGCACGCCGAGCGGGTCGCCAGCTGGGCGCCTGAAGCCCTGCAAATCAACATCAACCAGCGCCAGTTGCTGGTCGATACCGCCGACACCGAACGCTTCGTCAAAGCCGGTGATCACATCGGGCCGTTCGAACTGCTCAAGGTCGAAGGCGGTGTCCTGAGCCGCGACCAGTTGCTGGCCGAAGGCCCGGCGGTACTGGTGTTCTTCCGCTTTGCCGGCTGCCCGGCCTGCAATCTGGCCATCCCGCATTACGATCGCCAACTGGCGGCGGCGCTCAAGGCCAGGGGCGTACCGTTGGTGGCGGTCAGCCCACAGGTGCCGGAGCGCCTGATCGAGATCAAGCACCGACATAACCTGACCCTGCAAGTCGCCAGCGACAAGGACAACGTTCTGGCCCGGCGGCTGGGGATTCTCTACAGCTTCGACGAAGCTTCGCGGCAGGCGGCATTAAGCAAGGGCTCCTCGATTGGCGAAGTCACCGGCACCGGTACCTGGGAGCTGCCACAGCCCACCGTGGTGGTGCTCGACCGCGAAGCGCGGGTGGTGTTTGCCCAGGTCAGCCCCGACTGGCTGGTGCGTGCCGAAGCCGAACCCATCCTGCAAGCCGTCGAGCTGGCCCTGACCGCAGCGACGGTCTGAGCGGCCTGATAGACGGCGGCCGCCACTGAAAAGGAATCACACATGAGCCTCACAAGTCTTCGTCAGCCTGTTGACGAACCAGAGTCGGCGGCAGCGTTCAGCGCCAGGCTGGCCGATATCAGCGCCCTGCTGGCCAGCACCGCCGAGCACTATGACCAAAGCGGCGAGTTTCCGCACGAGAACTTCCGCGTGCTGCACGAGCACGACCTGCTGGGTCTGACCGTGCCTGTTGAATTGGGCGGCGGCGGTGCCGACCTGCCCAAGGCGCTGGAGGTGATCAAGGCGGTGGCCAAAGGCGAGCCGTCCACGGCGCTGATTCTGGTCATGCAGTACATCCAGCACGCTCGCCTGCAAGACAGCCTGCAGTGGCCGGAACACCTGCGCAAAAAAGTCGCCCTGGACGCCGTGCACAACGGTGCGTTGATCAACGCCCTGCGCGTCGAGCCCGACCTTGGCACGCCGGCGCGTGGCGGCCTGCCGGCAACCATCGCCCGGCGTACGGCGCAAGGCTGGCGCATCAGCGGGCGCAAGATCTATTCCACCGGCAGCCACGGCCTGACCTGGTTCGGCGTCTGGGGCCGCAGTGACGATCAAGACCCGCTGGTCGGTACTTATCTGGTGCACAAGGACACCCCGGGCATTCGCATCGTCGAAGACTGGGACCACTTGGGCATGCGCGCCACCAGCAGCCATGAGGTGATCTTTGAAGATGTGCTGATTCCGCTGGAACAAGCGGTCAGCGTCAGCCCCTGGAGCAACATCCGCGCCGAACTGGACCCGGCCGGGATGCTGTGGATGTCGGTGCTGCTCTCGGCGGTCTACGACGGTGTCGCGCACGCTGCGCGTGACTGGCTGGTGGCGTGGCTGGAGCAGCGCAAGCCATCCAACCTCGGCGCCTCACTGGCCACCCTGCCGCGCTTTCAGGAGGCGATCGGGCACATCGATACGCTGCTGTTCGCCAACCACAATCTGCTGCATTCGGCCGCCCACGGCCAGGTGCCCAGCCAGCATGCCGCACAGATCAAATACCTGGTCACCAACAATGCCCAGCGTGCCGTGGAAATCGCCTTGGAGGCCAGCGGCAATCCTGGGCTGTCACGCAGTAACCCATTGCAACGCCACTACCGTAACGTGCTGTGCGCCAGGGTCCACACGCCGCAAAACGACACCGTGCTGCAAGGCATCGGCAAGGCCGTGTTCAGTGCCCGCAGCGCCCCTTAAGGGCAGCTCTGAGCGCCTGCAAGCCCTTAATAGAACCTCTGATAGCAACGGGGCATCTGCCATGAAGCAGGTGCTCCGTTTTCGCATATGGCACCTTGAAATCATGCACCGAATCACCTGTCAACCGGGGCAGAAGTACTCCAATGCAACACTTTCTTTCCAAATAGCGCCACCTGACCAGAGTCCCGGACCACGACCCTTAAGCCAATTTCCTAGACACAGCCACTGCAAATGACTAAACGCGGATTCGACCGTCCCTGCCAAGTCGTTGCGGCAGAAGGCATTAGGCTGACTGCTCAGTCAAGTCTTCCGGTGACCGAGGCTAATAAGTCCCCCCATGACCCGCTGGTCGGATTAGGGGTTGCCCCGATATTGACGTCAAATTGCCATCGCTATGATCCCCGGACTTTCAGGTAATCGAATGGATGCGAGGATGTTGATTTATCTTGCTTTCTGGGTAGGCCTCGCACTCGGTGCCACTGGACTCGCATTGAGCCAGAACCTGGTCATCATCGCCGGCCTGCTGATCATTGCCTGCGCCACCGTGGTGGTGCAACTGCGCAAACCCGCCCCGGTTGCAGATCCGGTTGTCCCCACAGAACCCGGCACCCCCTCGCCAGCGCCTGACGTGCCGGCCCTGCTGCACACCGTGGTGCCCAGCTGGAGCGACAGCATCGCCCAGAGCCGCGACCTGCTGCAAAGCAACATCGGCGACCTGTTCGAGCGCTTCAGCAACATTGCCAGCCGCCTTGAAAGCAGCCTGGGTAATTCGGAAAACATCCTGGCCAACGGCGGCGTCGGCACCAGCCTGCGCGATGCCAACCAGCGCCTGATGGAAGTCACCCACGCCTTCGAAGCCAGCAGCAAGCGTCAACAGGCGCTGATCGACACCATCAGCCAGCTCGACAGCTATGCCAGCCAGTTGCAGCAGATGGCCAAGCGGGTGCAGGAAATCGCCAGCCAGACCAACCTGCTGGCCCTCAATGCCGCCATTGAGGCTGCTCGTGCCGGTGAACATGGCCGGGGCTTTTCGGTGGTTGCCGACGAAGTGCGCAAGCTTTCTTCACTGTCGGCCGAGACCGGCCAGGGCATGGACATCAAGGTCGAAGAGATCAACCACGCGATCCAGTCGACCATCAGCGCCGCCGCCGAGCTGGGTGAGAGCGAGCGCAGCAACCTGGCGTTCCTGGATGCGTCGGTCAAGACCGTGATGAGCCACCTTGAAGACAACCTCAATGAGCTGTCCGGCGCCTCTCACACCCTGCAGCGTGATGCCCGCGATACCCAGCAGGACATTCAGGCGATCATGATCAGCCTGCAATTCCAGGACCGCGCCGACCAGATGCTCGACCACGTCCAGAGCGACCAGCAGCAGTTGCTCGACGCCTTGCAGCAACAGGACGCCAGCCTGCACGACCCACGTGCCTGGCTCGACCGCCTGCGCCAGCGCTTCACCACCGAAGAGGAACGCCACGGGCGAACCCAGACCACTGCCAGTGAAGTCACGTTCTTCTAGAACCCTGGCGAGCGAATTCGTTGTAGCTGTTTTTCTGTGTTTATTGCCTTTTCCTTTGCGAGGAACTCCAACATGGCCAAGACCGTAATGATCGTCGATGACTCTTCTTCGATGCGCCAACTGGTGAAGATGAGCCTGACCAGCGCCGGCCATCAAGTGATCGAAGCCAGCGATGGCCGTGACGCCCTGAACAAACTGACCGGGCAGAAAATCAACCTGATCATCAGTGACGTGAACATGCCCAACCTCGACGGCATCGGCCTGGTCAAGGCGGTCAAGGCGCGCCCCGAGTACCGCTTCACACCGATCATGATGCTCACCACCGAAAGCGAACAGTCGAAGAAAGCCGAAGGCCAGGCCGCTGGCGCCAAAGCCTGGATCGTCAAGCCGTTCCAGCCCCAACAGTTGCTGGCGGCAGTCGAAAAGCTGATGGGCTGAGCCCATGTTCACCCTCAGCCACCCGACCCCGGACGCACCGGCGCTGCTACACGCCGCCGGTGACCTGACGATCTACGAAGTCCAGCAGGCCCTTGAGCAACTCAAGGCGCTGCTGCCCGCCGCCAGTGATGCAGCCTGGCAACTGGACCTTTCCGGTATCGCTGAACTCGACAGTGCCGGTGCGCAATTGCTGCTGGCGCTGCACCAGAGCCTGGCGGCTTATGGGCAGCAGCCCGAAATCATTGCGGCCTCGCCCAGCGTGATCGAACTGGCCGGGTTGCTGGCCCTGGATGTACTTCACCCCACCGCCCCGGCCGAGGATTGACCCATGTTCAGTGGCGATCAGTGGAACCAACTGCTGCAAGGCTTTCTGGATGAAGGCCGTGATCTGCTCAAGGACGCTGAAGACAGCCTGCTACGCCTGGAAATCAGTCCCGAGGATGACGAAGCAGTCAATCAACTGTTCCGCGCCGTGCACACCCTCAAAGGCTCGGCGGGTATTTTCTCGCTGACCGCGCTGGTCAACCTCACCCATCATCTGGAAAGCCTGTTGATGATGGTGCGTGACGGTCAGTTGACCCTGACCTCGCAAATGACCTCGCTGATGCTGACCTGCATGGACGAGCTGAGCACCCTGCTTGAAAGCGTCGACGACAACGGCCAGTTGAACGTCGATGAAAGCCGTCACGCGCCGCTGATTGCCGCGCTGTCGGCGGCCCAGGGACATGCCCCGCAAGCGCAGGACAGCCCGGCACAACCGGTGGCGGGCACCCCGGACGAGCTCGACGTACATGACTGGCAGATCAATATCGGTTTCGCCCGCGAGCTGTTCGAAAATGGCTTCGACCCGGCCGCCTTTGTCCGTTACCTGAAAAAGCTCGGGGCCATCACCGAGCTGCAGACCGACACTGCCGGCCTGCCGGCATTGCACGAGCTGGACCCGCATCAGTGCTACCTGAGCCTGGCAATCACCCTGCGCAGTGCTGCCGGACGGGAGCAGATCGTCGACGTGTTCAGCTTTATCGAAGACTTCTGCACGCTTGAAATCGAGCGGCTGGATGGCGGGTTTGCCGATTACCGGCACCCGGACGATCAGGCGCCAGCCCAGGCCGACAACGCCGCGTTGCCGATGCAGGTTATTGGCGATTCGTCGCAAACGATTGCGCCAGCGGCCGCGCAACCGCCCGCCAGACACACCGCTCAAGCAGGCGCCGCAGCCGCCGAGCGCACCGCACCCCGAGAAAAGCGCAGCAGCGAAAACACCCTGGTCAAAGTTTCGGCCCATAAGCTCGATGAGTTGATCAATCTGGTCGGCGAACTGGTGATCAGTACCGCCGGCGCGCAGATGCAGGCCAAACTGTCTGGCGACACCCGCTGCATCGAAAGCACCCAGGCGGTGTTCCAGCATGTCGAGCAGATCCGCGAGAGCGCCCTGAAGCTGCGCATGGTCGAGGTCGGCGAAACCTTCAACCGCTTCCACCGCGTGGTGCGCGACGTGAGCCAGGAGCTGGACAAGAAGATCCAGTTGACCATCCGTGGCGGCGAGACCGAACTGGACAAATCGGTGATCGACAAGATCGCCGACCCGCTCACCCATCTGGTGCGCAACGCCATCGACCACGGCATCGAACCGGGCGCCGAGCGGCTGGCCGCCGGCAAGCCCGAAGAAGGCAACCTGAGCCTTAACGCCTATCACGACTCTGGCATGATCGTGCTGGAAATCAGTGACGACGGCCGCGGCCTGAACACCGCACGGATTCTGCAAAAGGCCATCGACAAGGGCATGGTCGAAGCCGACGCGCAACTCAGCGACCGGGACATTCATGCACTGATCTTCGAACCCGGCTTTTCCACTGCCGAGCAGGTCTCCAACCTGTCTGGCCGTGGCGTGGGCATGGATGTGGTGCGCAGCGCCATCGACCAGTTACGCGGCCTGATCGAGATCGATTCGGTGGCCGGCTTTGGCTGCACCTTCCGTATCCGCCTGCCGCTGACCCTGGCGATCATCGACGGTTTTCTGGTCAGTGTCGGCAACGACAGCTTCGTCATCCCGCTGGACATGGTCACCGAATGCATGGAGGCCAGCGAACCGACGCTGGACAAAGGCTACGGCTACCTCAACCTGCGCGGCAACCCGCTGCCGTGCATCACCCTGGACAGCCATTTCGGCCTCGACAGCGAGCCGGTGCGCCGGCGCAACATCGTGGTGGTCAGCCAGGGCCGCCAGCAGGCCGGGCTGATCGTCGATCAGTTACACGGCGAGCTGCAAACCGTGATCAAACCGCTGGGCAAGATGTTCCAGCACCTGCGCGGGATCAGTGGCTCGACCATTCTCGGTTCCGGGCAGGTCGCGCTGATTCTCGACATCCCCAGTCTGTTCCGTCATTTGCAGGCCCTGGTCGATACCCCCGCCCCGAGCCAGGCCAACGTCGCCAACGCCCACTAGTTCATTGCCGCTTTCAGGAGATTCAGCATGCAGTTCATTCGAAACATGAAGATAGGCTTGAGGTTGACCCTGGGCTTTCTGGTGGTGGTGGCACTGACCATCGTCATCGGCCTGATCGGTATCCGCAATCTGGACCAGGTCAACTCGCTGTCAGACCGTATGTATGAGGTCGATATCGAAGGCATGACCCAACTTCAGGAAGCCAACATTCAATTGGTTACCGTAGGCCGATCACTGCGTGGTGCCTTGTTGGCCACCAATCAGGCTGATCGCGAGAAAATGCTCAGCTCCACATTGACGGCGCTGGACCTGACCCGCCAGCAGATCGTCAAGGGTCGCGAGAATTTCCTGACCAAAGAAAGCCTGGAACGCTACGACCAGATGAATGCGCCGTTCACCGAATATGAAACGCTCGTCAAACAACTGGTCAACATCAGCCGCAGCTCCAGCCAGTTCCAGGAAGCTAATGAAATCACTGAATTGTTGCCCAAAGCCGTGGCCAGCGGTGACGTGATTGATCGTATGCTGGGTGAAATGGTCGCGCATAAAAAGAATCGTGCAGGCGAAGCCAACACTGAAATCACCAACATCTATCTCGACTCGCGCGTGCAGATGATTGGCCTGCTGGTCGCCGCGACCCTGTTGGGCATGCTGATCGGCGTGCTGGTCACCCGCAGCATTACCAAACCGCTCAACGATGCCGTGGTCGCTGCCAACCGCATGGCCGCCGGTGATCTGAGCCAGGACGTGCAGGTCAACAGCAAGGACGAAACCGGCCAGCTGCTGGCCTCAATGCAGAACATGGCGGTGCGCCTGCGCAGCATTCTCGGCGACGTGCGCAGCGCTGCCGATGCGCTGTCTTCAGCCTCCGAGCAAGTCAGCTCTACCTCGCAGTCGCTGAGCCAGGCCGCCAACGAACAGGCCGCCAGTGTCGAGCAGACCAGCGCCTCGGTCGAGCAGATGTCAGCCTCCATCGCCCAGAACACCGAGAGCGCCAAGATCACTGACGGGATTGCCGGCAAAGCGGCCAACGATGCCGTACAGGGTGGCGGCGCCGTGGGCGACACGGTGCTGGCCATGAAGCAGATTGCCGACAAGATCAGCATCATCGACGACATCGCCTACCAGACCAACCTGCTGGCGCTTAACGCGGCCATCGAAGCGGCCCGTGCCGGCGACCACGGCAAAGGCTTTGCGGTCGTGGCTGCCGAAGTGCGCAAGCTGGCCGAACGCAGCCAGGTGGCCGCTCAGGAAATCGGTCAGGTCGCCTCCAGCAGCGTGCAACTGGCCGAACAGGCCGGCCGCCTGCTCAACGAAATCGTGCCCAATATCCAGAAAACCTCCGACCTGGTTCAGGAAATCACTGCAGCCTCGCAGGAACAGAGCGGCGCAGCCGGGCAGATCAATATCGCCATGGGCCAGATGAACCAGATCACCCAGCAGAACGCCTCGGCCTCGGAAGAGCTGGCCGCCACCGCCGAAGAGATGAACGCCCAGGCCGGCCAGTTGCAGGAGTTGATCGGCTTCTTCCGCTTCGACGAGAACGCAGCCAACCGGCCACTGCCACGGGTTAACGACACCTTCAGCGGCGGCACCCCGCCGTCTTGGTCGCGTGGCAAGAGTCAGGTCGACGAAGGCCAGTTCGTCAGCTTCGGCTGACCGGACCTGTTCAGGAAGAGCACAGCCATGAACCTTGCCCAGAGCTCCGATTCATCGTTCGACGCGGCTCACGCGCTGAGCGTGCAGCACCTGTCATTTCGGGTCCGTGACGCCGCCTACGCGCTGCCGATCGACCTGGTGCGGGAAATCATCGAGTACCACGACGTCACCTCGGTACCGATGATGCCCGCCTTCATTCACGGGGTGATCAACCTGCGCGGCAACGTGGTGCCGGTGCTGGACCTGGCAGCGCGGTTCGGCTTCGAGCTGACCCGCCCTGACAAGCGCACCTGCATCGTGATCATTGACCTGGCGATGGAAGAGCATCATCAGCGCATCGGCCTGGTGGTCGACGCGGTGGATGCGGTGCTGGACATCGACCCGCAACTGGTGGTGCCGCCACCGCCATTCGGTGCCGGGATCCGTACCGACTTCATCGCCGGCATGGCCCGTAACGAGCAGAGCTTCACGATCATCCTCAATGTTGCGCAGGTGCTATCGCTCGACGATATCCGCCAGCTCAGTCTTGCCGTGAGCAAGGGCAGCTGACATGGCCGATGCACTGAAGCTGCCGGGGCTCGGCGACAGCGAGTTCCGCCACCTGCAAAAGCTCATGGCCGAGGCCTCGGGGATCCAGATGGCCGACAACAAACGGCCACTGGTGGCGGGGCGGTTGATGAAACGCCTGCGTCATTACCGGCTCGACAGTTTCACCGCGTACCTGCGCATGATCGAGCAGCCGCTGTACCGTCAGGAGCGCCGGCTGGTGGTGGACTTGCTGACCACCAACGAGACCTACTTTTTTCGTGAACACCCGCACTTCGATTGCCTGGGCGAGTGGCTGACCCGTCAGCGCGGGCCGTTGCGGCTATGGAGCGCGGCCTGCTCGTCGGGCGAAGAGCCTTACAGTATGGCCATGGTGCTCAGCGAACACGCCACCACCAAAGACTGGTCGATCACCGCCAGCGACCTGAGCCTGAGCATGCTGCGCAAGGCCCAGGAAGGTATCTACGACATCAGCCAGGCCAAGTACTTTCCTGAAGGCTGGCTGCAGCGCTATTGCCTGAGCGGGGTTGGCGACATGAGCGGGCGCTTTCGGGTCCAGGCGGCGCTGCGTGAGCGCCTGAACCTGCGCGAAGTCAACCTGGTCCAGCCGCTGGTCGAGGACCTGGGCCTGTTCGATGCGATTTTTCTGCGCAATGTGCTGATCTACTTCGATGGCGAGGAAAAGCGCCGCATCGTGCAGCGCATCGTTGGTCAGTTGCGTCCCGGCGGACTTCTGTTCATCGGCCACGCCGAAAGCATCCATGGCCTGCAATTACCGCTCAGGCTGATTCAACCCTCGGTATACGAATGTCTGTAAGTTCTTCGCTGTTCTTGCGCCCCGGCGATTATTTCTTTGGTCGCCACAACGGTCCGGTCACGACGCTGCTGGGCAGTTGCGTGTCGATCATTCTCTGGCACCCGCGCTGGCGTCTGCTCTCGGTGTCCCATTACGTGCTTCCCCGCGAACCGGGTCAGCCGGGCTTGCGCAACGATCCGCTCGACACCCGTTACGGCGACGCGGTGTTCCGCCGCCTGCATGCCGACATGCTGCGTCATGGCACCCGCCCGTGTGAATACCGCAAGAGCATTTTTGGTGGCGGCACCCTGAGCAGCCCGCTCGGGCGCATCGCCTGCCGGGTCGGACATAGCAACAGCGAGTTCGCCCATCGGCAGTTCAGCCTGCGCAACTGGCCGGTGGATCACTGCGATACAAATGGCGACCATTACCGCCGCCTGCTCGTCGACGGCAGCAGTGGCCGCATCGACTGCGAGCGCAAACTGATGCGCCTGCCGGTCAGACCCAGGTGGGTATCATGATCAAGGTCTTTATCGTCGATGACTCGGCGCTGGTGCGTCAGGTGCTGACCAGTTGCCTGGACAATCACCCCGGCATTAAGGTCATCGGCCATGCCGGTGATCCGCTGTATGCCATCGACAAGATGCGCCGTGACTGGCCGGACGTGATCATTCTCGATATCGAGATGCCGCGCATGGACGGCCTGACCTTCCTGCGCCAGATCATGAGCGAACGCCCGACCCCGACGCTGATCTGCTCGACGCTGACCGAAAGCGGTGCGGGTGTCTCCGTGGAAGCCCTTTCTGCAGGCGCTGTGGGGGTCTTCACCAAGGCCCGGCTGGGCCTGCGCCAGAGCCTGGAGCAGATGTCCAGCGAGTTGATCCGCACCATTGAAGAGGCGGCGCGTACCCGCCCCGGCGCCTTCAGGCCTGTGGCAAGCGCCTTGCAACAACAGAAAAACAAAGCAACCCCAACGGCGCCGCCAAGCGCACCGACAGGCTTGTTGCACACCACCGATCGGGTGGTGGCACTGGGTTGCTCGACCGGCGGCACCCAGGCACTGGAATACGTGCTTCGTCAGTTGCCACGTGACTGCCCGGGCATTGTGATCGTTCAACACATGCCGGAAAAATTCACCGCCGATTTCGCCCGTCGGTTAAACAACCTGTGTCAGATTGAAGTGCGCGAGGCCAGGCATCTGGATCGCGTCCACAGCGGTCTGGCACTGGTCGCCCCCGGCGGATTCCATATGCAGCTCAAACGCAGTGGCGCGCATTACCAGGTCGAAGTCCTCGATGGTCCCCCCGTCAATCGTCACAAACCTTCGGTAGATGTGCTGTTTCGCTCGGTCGCCCGGCATGCCGGGGCCAATACCCTGGGCGTGATCATGACCGGCATGGGCGACGACGGGGCACGCGGGCTGCTGGCGATGCGCGAGAGCGGCGCCCAGACCGTGGCTCAGGACGAGACCAGTTGCGTGGTCTTTGGCATGCCCAAGGAAGCGATCCGGATGGGCGCTGCACAAACGATTGAACCGTTATCCAGAGTCCCGCTGCTGATCCAGCAATTCGGTGACCATGCTCGACACGGCTGAGGGAGGTTGCCGGAACAACGATATGGACGTCTCCCCCTGTGGGCGTCTGTAAAACACATTGTGGCCAGCAGGCATATTCAGACCGGTCTGGCCCCGTGCCACGCCCCACACGGGATACAACAACGCCGCCTGAACACAAGGACGGCATTTATTCCCACGCGACACAGGCCTGATCTATGCCTTGCCGAATTTTGCTCGCTGATGACTACCCACTGTTTCGGGCCGGTATCCGGGCGCTGCTGGAAAAACAACACGACTACGAGATCGTCGGTGAGACCGGCGATACGTTGAGCACTGTAGAACTGGCCGTGGTGCTGGCCCCGGAAATCGTCATGCTGGACATGTCCATAGAACGCACGGCCAGTGTGCACACACTCGAAGAACTGGCGCTGCATGCGCCGGCCTGCAAGGTTTTGATGCTGTCGATGCACACGGACTCGGAGTTCGTCATGAAATGCCTGCAACTGGGCGCCCATGGTTATCTGCTCAAGAGTGCCAGTGTGCTGGAACTGGAGCTGGCGCTGCAGTCGTTGCGCAGCGGCGGGCAGTATCTGTCGTCGGCAGTGGTGCCGATGGTGGTCAGCCAGGCGGTGAAAAAGACCCTGGTGCAGCCGACCCGCAGCAGTAATGTGGCGCTGACCGAACGCCAGCTGGAGATCCTGCGCCTGATCGCCCGTGGCGAGTCGACACGCTCGATTGCCGGCGGCCTGGGGTTGTCGGTCAAGACCGTCGAGGCCCATCGCTCGCAGGTCATGCATCGCCTGGGCATTCACGATATCGCCAGCCTGGTGTTGTTCGCGGTACGTGAAGGGATTATCGAAGTCAATGACTGAGCGTTTTCAGGCTCAGCTAAAAACCGGACACGACACATCTGCTCAAGCCATGCCTGGTCAGCCGGGTCAAAGTTAGCGCTTTGATTCAGAGGCATCAGGCATGCGCGGTTTGGTTCTGTTCAACGGGCTACTACTTACCGCCCTGGCTCATGGCGCGCAGGCTCAGGACAACAGCTTTTGGCAGGACGCCCAGGCTGGCGTACTGGCACGTAATTACTTCCTGCACAACGACTACCGTAACGACCGGGTTCGCGAGCAGAACTACAGCCAGGAGTGGGCGCAGGGGTTTATCGGCCACTTCAATTCCGGCTTTACCTCAGGCAACGTGGGCCTGGGAATCGATGCGCATGGTTTTTTCGGTCTGCGCCTGGACAGTGGTCGCGGCACGGCGGGTACCGGCCTGCTGCCGCTGGACAGCGATGGCCGCGCCGAACCGGATTACTCCTCGGCAGGCGCGGCACTGAAGCTGCGCCTGGGCGCCACGCAGTTGCGGGTGGGCGAGATGGAGGTCGAGACGCCAGTGTTCGACACCGCCGACAAGCGCCTGCAACCGGAGTACGCCACTGGCTGGTTGCTCGACAGCCTTGACGTGCCGGGCGTGCGCCTGGTGGCCGGGCGCTTTACCGCGTTCAAGAACCAGAACCAGTCCACCGGCCGTGGTGATCTGGAGGGCTACGGCGCCAGCACCGCCGGACAGAGCATCAGCCTGGCCGGGATTGAAAGCCGCAGTGACCAGGCGCTGGGCGGTGCGTTGTATATCGGAGAGTTGAGCGACACCTGGCGGCAGTATTACGGCAACCTGCATGGCGGTCATCTGCTGGGTCCCCAGACGCGGTTTGACTGGGATGCCAACCTGTATCGCACACTGGACAGTGGTCAGGCGAGTGCCGGTGCGATTGCCAATACGGCGGCCAGCCTGCTGCTGAAACTGACCCATGCCCGGCAGGCTTTCAGTTTCGGTTACCAGAAGATCCATGGTGATACGCCGTTCGACTTTGTCGGCGGTGATTCGATCTATCTGGCCAACTCGATCAAGTACAACGACTTCAATGGCCCTGGCGAGCAGTCCTTTCAGGCGCGTTATGACCTGGATCTGGGTGATGTGTTTTCGGGTTTGAGTTTTATGGGCCGCTATGTGCGCGGCAGTGGTATCGATGGCACCGATGCGCCACGCGGTGGTGCGTACAACCGGTTTGCTGGCGCTGAGGATCGCTATGTGCCGTTGCAAGGCAAAGGTGGCAGGCATTGGGAACGCGACCTGACTCTGGCCTACAAGGTCCCGGCAGGCGCCTTGCAGGGGCTGTCGGTGGAGTTGTCGTATGTGACCCATCGGGGCAATGCGGCGCAGGGTAATAACGATCTGGATCGGCTGTATGTGGTTGTGCAGTATCCGTTGGATATCTTGCGTTGAGCAGGAGCGGCCGTGCAACGATCCGCTTTAGCCGCAATACTGTTGATCGATTGTGGTTGCAGGAGATGGGCTGATCATACATTCACTTAGGCACTGTGTGCCCCCGGTGGGAGCGACCTTGGTCTGGGTGGCACTCCGACGAAGAGGCCAGTAAAAGCACTACATCTGCTGCGAATGTGCCGCCGTCTTCGCTAGCAACCGGAGCGCCGGCCGACAGCTCCCACCGGTCTAATTGAGCAGGAGCAGCCGGGCCGGTAAAACCGGTCCATCTGCTCGTTATGCACGACTGCATTCGCCAGCAGAGCTGGCTCCCACAAAGACCGCATCGACCTTAAATGATCAGCTACGGCCGATCCCCGGTTTCGATACTGCCTTGCAAGCGCTCCTTGAGAAACTCGATAAACGCCTGCACCGGCCGGGAAGTCTGGCGGTGTTGCGGGTAGACCGCCGAGAGGGTCAGCGGTGGCGGGCACAAGTCGTCGAGGACCCGCACCAGGCTGCCGCTGCGCAGTGCCGCGCCAACGATGAAGGTCGGCAGGTAGGTGATGCCCAGCCCGGCAATCGCCGCGTCGCGCAGCAGGTCACCGTTGTTGACCCGCATGCGGCCGGTGACGTTGATCAGCGTCGGTTTGCCCGGCCCGTCGAAGCGCCATTGCACCTGGCGGCTGTGGCCATAGGGCAGGCAGTCATGCTCGTGCAGTTGTTCCGGTGCGGTCGGGTGGCCGCGTTCGGCCAGGTACACGGGGCTGGCGCAATACACCCGTTCGATACTCGCGATACGTCGGGCCACCAGCGACGAATCTTCCAGGGTGCCGATACGCAGCACCAGGTCGTAGCCTTCGCTGATCAGGTCCACCGGCCGGTCGCTGAGGTCCACTTCGATGCTCACGTCCTTGTAGCGTTGCAGGAACAACGGCACCAGGCAGCCAAGGTGGGCGATGGCGAATGACAGCGGTGCACTGACCCGGATAGTGCCGCGCGGTTCGTTGTTCTGGCCGGCGATGCCCTGTTCGACCTGCTCCACTTCACTGAGCAGGCGCAGCGATGATTCGTAGTAACTCTGCCCCAGTGGCGTGACGTCCAGGCGCCGGGTCGAACGGTTCAGCAAGCGGACCCCGAGGCGTTCTTCAAGCTGCATCAGGCGCCTGCTGACGAACTGCTTGGACAGGCCGAGTTTGTCGGACGCCGCCGTGAAACTGCCCGATTCCATGACCTGGCAAAAGATACGCATGTCTTCAAACGGGTTCATTGTCTCTTCCAGATTGACAGTTAAACGCCTTATACCCGCTTTTTCCGGTTTCGACAGCAAATTAATCTGTGTCCACGGTGCAGCTGAGGCCAGACGCCATCAGCCACACCGATTTTTCTACCTGATAACCCAACTCTGAATACCCAAGGACACTTTCATGAAATCGATCAAGATCAGCCTCGTTGCCAGCCTGCTCGCCCTGTCGGTCAACAGCGCTTTCGCCGCTGGCAGCCCAGGCGTTGAACACGATACTCAGGCGTTTCTCGAAGCCCTCGCCGCCGGCGGTGGCAAGCCGCTTGAGCAACTGAGCCCCAAGGATGCCCGTGCGGTGCTGACCGGCGCCCAGGCCTCGGTGAAGGTTGATCTGTCGGGCGTTGAAGTGACGCCGCGGACCATCACGGTTGACGGTCAGGCGATCAACCTGCAGATCGTCCGCCCGGCCAAGGTCAAGGGTGACTTGCCAGTGTTCATGTTCTTCCACGGCGGCGGCTGGGTGCTGGGCGACTTCCCGACCCACCAGCGGCTGATCCGCGACCTGGTGGTCGGCTCCGGCGCGGTGGCGGTGTATGTCGACTACACCCCGTCGCCTGAGGCTCAGTACCCGACCGCGATCAACCAGGCTTACGCCGCGACCCGCTGGGTGGCCGAGCATGGCAAGCAAATCGGCGTCGATGGCAAGCGCCTGGCAGTGGCTGGCAACAGTGTCGGCGGCAACATGGCCGCAGTGGTGGCGCTGATGGCCAAAGAACAGAAAGCCCCCGCACTGCGCTTCCAGTTGCTGCTGTGGCCGGTGACCGATGCCAACTTCGATAACGGCTCGTACAACCAGTTTGCCGAGGGCCACTTCCTGACCAAGGGCATGATGAAGTGGTTCTGGGACAACTACACCACCAACGCTGCCGAGCGCGCCCAGGTGCATGCCTCGCCGTTGCAGGCCAGCCCCGAGCAACTGCGCGGCCTGCCGCCAGCGCTGGTGCAGACCGCCGAGTTCGACGTGCTGCGTGACGAAGGCGAGGCTTACGCTCGCAAGCTTGATGCCGCCGGGGTGCCGGTCACCGCAGTGCGCTACAACGGCATGATCCATGACTACGGCCTGCTCAACCCGTTGACCCACATCCCTGAAGTGCGCTCGGCCATGCGTCAGGCCGCCGGCGAACTGAAAGCTCACCTGAACTGACCACTACCAGACCAGGCGCTGCCCTCACAGCGCCTGGTCTCTTTTTTCGGAGTCGCCACCATGTCCTTCGTACTCAGCCATCCCCTGCTGTGGGGCGCCGTTATCCTGCTGGCCGATGTCTCGCTCTGGTATCTGGTGCCGCTGCATCTACGGGCCGCCCGGGTGGCCATGCGTCTGGCGCTGTTCGTGCTTTACACCAGCCTGTTGATCAACAGCGGCATCAGCCCGCTACTGGCGCCCAGCTGGCCTGACGACAGCGTGATGCAACTGGGCGCGACGGCACTGGCGATTCTGTGGTGGCTGTTTGCGGCGCGGACCATGACCGTGCTGATCGGTCTGGCGCTGATGCGCCGGATCGGCCAGAGCGGCCGCTTGCTGCAGGACGTGTTCGGTGCGCTGATCTTCCTGGCCTGTGTGGTGGCCGCTGCCGGTTATGTGCTGGAGCTGCCGGTCAAGGGGTTGCTGGCGACTTCCGGGGCGATGGCGATCATCGTCGGTCTGGCCTTGCAGAGCACCCTGAGCGACGTATTCAGCGGCATCGTGCTCAACACCACCAAGCCCTATCAGGTGGATGACTGGGTGACCATCGACGGTGTGGAAGGCAAGGTGGTGGACGTCGACTGGCGCGCCACCCACTTGCAGACCAGCGCCGGTGCTACCGCCGTGGTCCCCAACTCGGTGGCGGCCAAGGCCAAAATCGTCAACCTCAGCCGGCCCAGCAACATGCACGGGGTGTCGATCAGCATTCAGGTGCCCAAGCATGTCCGCCCACGCCGGGTGCTCGACGCTCTGCAACGTGCCCTGCAAGGCAGCGACAGCCTGCTGCTGACTCCGGCGCCCAAAGCGGTGCTCAAGGAATCGGGCGAAACCATGGCCGAGTATGTGGCCAGCGGTTTCATCGCCGAACTGTCGCGCAAGGGTGAAGTACGCAACCAGTTGTTTGACCTGGCCCACCGGCACCTGGAAGCGGCCGGCATCATCCGCCAGAGCGAGGGCAATGCGGTGCCGATTTCCCGGGCCAGGGCGCTGCTTGATGAGGTCAAGGTGTTCCGTTCACTGAGCGAGGAAGAACGCGATGCACTGGCCGAGGCCATGACCGCCGAGCAGTACGTCGCAGGCCAGGTGGTGCTGGATGTGAACGAGGTGTCCGAGTCGCTGTTTGTGATTGCCACAGGAGTGGTCAGTGCGGCGGTGCCCGATGGCGACAAACAGGTCGAAGCCGGGCGCATGGGGCCCAGCGAGATCATGGGTGAGCAGAGCGTGCTGGGCGATACCCCGTCCGAGGCCAGCTTCACCGCCATGACCTCAAGCATCATCTACCGCATCGACAAGGCCACCGCACGGGCCTGCCTGGAGAAATGCAAACAGGTCAACCGGGCCTTCAACAAGCTTCAGGCGGTGCGCCAGAACAACGCGCACAGTGTGTTACTGGCCCGCCCCGCACAAACCCGCAAAAACGGCTTCCTGAGTTGGTTGCAACGCCGCAACTGATCCCGCCAATGCTCTAGCCCGCAGCCTTGCGGGCCGATTTAAAAAGCAAAACGCCATCATCAGCGTTTGCAGAATTAACAACGATTAACTCGTCAGCCACGTGTGTGCGACCAAGAATGGCGACCTCTGTGCAGACTTTTGCCCATGCAAAGTGCGGGTCCTGTTCAAGGCTCAAATGCCTCCCCGAGACTTACGGACAATTGCCATGACTCAAGATTCCCGACCAACGCGCGTTCTTCCCTGTCAGATCTGTTTACGCCTGCACAGCCGCAAGCGCCCCGCGTCGGCAGACAGTGGTGGTTTGACACCCTGGCGCGAGAAGCTCGCCATGCAACTGATTCTGGACAACCTCAGTGAGAACATCGAAGTGACCGGGCTGGCCAAAGCCTGTGCGTTGTCACGCAGTTACTTCTCGCGGGCGTTCAAGGCCAGCACCGGCTTGTCACCTCAGGAATGGATCCGCGAACAGCGAATTCTGCGCGCCAAGTGCCTGATCGCCCATACCAGCATGAGCCTGACCCAGATCAGCCAGGAATGCGGGTTTTGCGATCAGTCACACTTTTCGCATATCTTCTCGCGCAGCGAAGGCATTACTCCGCTGACCTGGCGTGGCCATGCCTTGAAGAACCGTCATGATCACAGCTTGCGGATCGCCACCTGAGACCATTCGCCCATGCCAAGGAGTGCGCTGATGCCATCGACCCAGGAGCAGCCCCTGCAGTTAGGGCCCTTGCGCATCTACCCCGAACAACGCCTGGTGCTCGATGCCGACCAGCCGCTGCGCTTGTCTGGCCGGGCGCTGGACATTCTGCTGGTGCTGCTCGAACACCCCGGCGAAGTGGTCAGCCGTCAGACCCTGATGAGCCGGGTCTGGCCCACCAGCGTGGTCGAGGACAGCAACCTGCGCGTGCATATGGCAGCACTGCGCAAGGCACTTGGGGATGGCCAGGCCGGCCAGCGGTATATCGTCACCGTGGCCCAGCGCGGCTACAGCCTGGTCGCGCCGGTGGTGCGCCTGCAACAGCCCGCCCCCGGCCCGGACAGCGACACGCCGATTCATCTGAACCACAACCTGCCGGCGCGCCAGGCACGGATGATCGGCCGCCAGCCACTGGTCCAGGCCCTGGCGGTGAAGTTACAAAGCCAACGCCTGATCACCCTCACCGGCCCCGGCGGCATCGGCAAGACCTCCGTGGCGTTGCACGTTGCACACTCGCTGGTCGGTGATTACCGCGACGGCATCCGCTGGCTGGACCTTGCCGCGCTCAGCGACCCATTGCTGGTCGCCGCACAACTGGCTGCGCTGCTCGATCAGGCCCCGGCCGACGGCGACGCACTGGGCCAGTTGTGCAACTGGTTACGCGACCGCCAACTGCTGCTGGTGATCGATAACTGCGAGCATCTGATCGATGCGATTGCCGTGCTTTGCGAGCGGCTTCTGCGCAGCGCACCGCAGGTTCATATTCTCACCACCAGCCGCGAGAGCCTGCGCGCCGAGGGCGAAGTCATTCAGCGCCTCAATGCCTTGGCCTGCCCGCCTACCGAATTGACCAGCCAGGTCGAAGCCATGGGCTTTGCCGCCTTGCAGTTGTTCGTCGAGCGCGCCATGCACAGCCAGGCGCATTTCGACCTGAGCCCGGCCAGCCTGGCGCTGGCCAGTGACATCTGTCGCCGCCTGGAGGGCATTCCGCTGGCCATCGAACTGGCCGCCGCGCAACTGGCCAGCCTGAGCCTGGAAGACCTGCAGACCCAACTGCAGGACAGTGTGGGATTGAGCATCACCGCTCACCCGGACAGCACTGGCCGTCATCAGACCCTGCTGGCGACCCTGGACTGGAGCTTTAACCTGCTCGAACCGGCCGAGCAGCTCTGCCTGTGCCGGCTGGCCGTGTTCAAGAGCCGCTTCAGCCTGGAGTCGGCGCTGGCAGTGGCCGGCGACCCGGCGCTGTCGGCGGCGCTGCTGTGCAATACCATCAGCCAGTTGGCCAACAAATCGCTGCTGAGCGTCGAGGCCGGTGATGAAACGGTGTTCTACCGCCTGCTCGACACCACCCGCCATTACGCGCTGGCCAAGCTGCGCCAGCGCAACGAACTGCCCGAGACCCTCAAACGCCATGCCGAACACTGCCTGGCGCTGATGCAGCAGGCACGCCACGACTGGCACAACCTGCCTACCCGGCAATGGATGCAACGCTACACCCGCAGCCTGGAAGACATTCGCGAGGTGCTCGACTGGGGTTTGAATGGCGAGGGTCCGCAGGCCCTGGCGATTTCGCTGGTCGCGCACTCGGCGCCGCTGTGGCAGGAACTGTCGCTGCTCAAGGAGCACGGTGTGTACGTGCGCAAGGCCTTGCAAGCGCTGCAACACAGTGACCAGCCATGCCCGCCACTGGAATTGCAACTGCGCCTGGCGCTGGGCAACTACAGCTACCACAGCCGCGGCGCCAGTCTTGAAACCGTCGACGCCTTCAATGAAGCAAGACGCCTGGCCGATCAGGCCGGTGACGCCGACGGCCGGTTACGTGCGGTGTCCGGGCTCACGGCGGTCAATCTGTGCGGCGGTGATTATCAGGCGGCGGTGTTGCAGAGCCAGCAGTTCGAGCAATTGGGTGACGCGCCGATCACCGACCTCAGCGCCCTGCGTCTGCAAGTATTGGCCCTGCACTACAGCGGTCAGCAGACCCAGGCACGCCAGTGCGCCGAGCAAGCCCTGCAGCGCCTGAGTCACAGCGGACACTTGAACCGCTTCAGCCATGGCTTTGGCATTCAGTACGATCAAAGTGTGGCGGCGCTGACGATTCTGGCGCGAATTCTCTGGCTGCAAGGCAGGCCCGCCGAAGCCCGGCGTACCGCAAACCAGGCACTGGAGATTGCTCTGCAGATCGACCACGGCCTGTCGATCTGCTACACCCTGGCCCTGGCCGGCTGCCCGATTGCCCTGGCCGAAGGACAAACTCAACTGGCCCACCAACGGGTCCGGCAACTGCATGCTCATGCCCACAAGCATTCGGTGTTGTTGTTCTACACCTGGGCCCAGCATTACGCCCGCCTGCTCGACTTGCCCGTGCAACCGGCCAGCCCGGCCAGCGGCCTGTTGCGCGACATTCTGCTGAGCCTGCGCGGCGGCACGGTGGACGCCCGGCAACTGGAACGTGCGCGCAGCGGCGAAGCGGGTTGGTGCGCAGCTGAAATACTGCGTTGTCATGCCCAGCAGCAACCGGATGAAATCGCTCAGGATCAACTGCAACAGGCGCTGGACCTCGCCCGCCAGCAAGGCGCTGTGCTTTGGGAGCTGCGCTGCGCGCTGAGCCTGGCACGGTTATGGTTGCGCCAGCAGCGCCCTGCCCAGGCCGCAGAGGTGCTGCAACAGGTGCTCAATAGCGGCGAGGCCGATTGCGATCTGGCCGAACAGCGGCTGGTCACAAGCCTGCTGCACAGTTTGCAGGAGCCGCTTTAGCGGCAATCCTGGTCAATTAGGCACTGCATACCTCGGTGGGAGCGACCTGGGTCTGGGCGGCGATCCTACGCGCTCGCCAGGCTGTATTGCGGGTATCCCATGTAACGCTCGTAGCAAACCTGCAACGCCGGATATTCGCCACAGGCCTGCAAGCGACGCAAGGCATGTACCCGTACGGTATTGAGCAAGCGATAACGCACGGTCTGGTGATCGACCCTCACCGTCAACAACGACTTTGCTTCAAGCAGCACCAGCACATTGCGCAATTGATCCGGCCCGAAATCCTCGCAACATACCACTGCGCTTGCTGCTTGCCAGGTGAAGTCCAGGGCGAAGATCGCCAGGCGGCGCAGCAGGGTTTGCTCTTGCTCGCTCAGGTGCGCATGACTCCAGTCCAGCGCGGCGCCCAGTGACTGATGGCGGGCTACGGCGGTGCGACGACCGAGGCTCAGCAGCCACTGGCCATTGCTCATTTGCGCACGCAGGCCCGACAGCGCGAATACATCAAGCTGCGAGGCAAGCAGTTCGATTGCCAATGGCAGGCCGTCGAGCTGTCGGCAGATCTCGGTCACTGCGCTCAGATCCTGTTCACGCAGCCGATAATCCGGCTGACACGCCTGCACCCGGCTCACCCATAACTGCACGGCCGAGCAGGCCAGCACCTGCTGCCGGTCGTGCATGGCGGCACGTGACGGCACCTCCAGTGCGGGCACCGGCAAACAGTATTCGCCACGCGCATACAACGGCTGCCTGCTGGTGGCCAGGATCGTCAGTTGCGGTGCCTGCGCCAGTAAGCCTTCACCCCACTGCCGGCAGACGTGGGGCAGGCATTCGGCGCTGTCGAAGATCAACAGGCATTGGCGCACGGCCAAGGCTTCGCCCAGCACATCCAGCGCGGGTCGACCCGCCGCCTCGAGTTGCAGCAAGGCCACCAGTTGCTCAAGCAGTTGCTCCGGCGCCGCGCTGGAACAGTCGAGCAGCCACACCCCATCCCGGTAATGCCCGACCAGTAGCTCAGCGACCCGACACGCCAGCCGGCTCTTGCCGACGCCCGCCGGGCCGGTGAGGGTTATCAGGCGCCGGGCAGACAACTGCCGGGCCAGGCTGGCCACCTGTTCATTGCGGCCGATCAGCGGGGTCAGCATGGCCGGCAGGTTATGCTGCGCCACGACCTCACCGGTCGACCAGCCGGCATCTTCGCCTTGCGAAACCTGCGCGACAAAGCTGTAGCCGCGCTGCGCGACGGTTGCGATGTAACGCTGGCCATCGCGCCCGCCGCCCAGGGCGCGGCGCAATGCAGCGATGTGCACCCGCAGGTTGACCTCCTCGACCACCGAGTCAGGCCAGACCTGTTCGATGATCTGCTGTTTGCTGAGCACTTGACCGGCCTGCTCGACCAGCACCTGAAGAATATCCAGGGCGCGCCCGCCCAGGGTCAACGCCACACCACTGCGCATGACTTGCCGCTGACGCACGTGCAACGCATAGGGACCGAACAGCAGCACCGCGTCGCCGGAGGTATTGTTCAGACTGTTCATGCGCACTCCCGCGCGCTGCACGGGGGAACCGCCCGGTCAGCACCTGACTTTGAAGAATTAACCAGTGTTAATCTTCGCAGCCACAGCGCGTGAGACAACCGCGCCGGGGGGCCCGATACGGTCAATCCGGTGCGCTATCCGGACACCGGGCTGGCTGAACGGCTGCTGAACGCATTGAGTTTGTGTGGCGATAGTGTTCAACCGCTAGCTGAACTGCTCGCGATACTGATTAGGCGTCAGCCCCAACCGGGCGCTGAACAATGAACGCATGTGCCGCACGCTGCCAAAGCCGCTTTTATAAGCAATGGTCTTGAGCGGCAGGTCGGTGGTTTCCAGCAGGCTGCGGGCGCAATCGATGCGCGCACTCTGGAGGAACTCCATGGGTGTCATCTGTAGTTCGCGAACAAACAAACGAGAGAAGTGCCGGGCGCTCATGTTGGCCAGGGCCGCCATGCGCTCGACGGTAAACGGCTCGCCCAGTTGCTCCAGCACCTGGTTCTGCACCTTGGTGACCACACTTTCCTGAGGGGCCACGGCAGTCATCAGCGGGCTGAACTGCGCCTGGCCGCCTTGGCGCTTCATTAGCACCAGCAGCACCTTGGCCACGTCCTGGGCAACTTTTTTGCCATGATCCCGGGCGACCACTGCCAGGGCCAGGTCGATGCCTGCCGTCACGCCGCCAGAGGTCAGCAGGTTGCGGTCCTGAATGTAGATCTGATCGGTTTCCACCCGCGCCTTGGGCACCCGCTTGATCAGCCGCTCGGTATAGTGCCAGTGAGTGGTGACCCGATAGCCATCGAGCAGCCCGGCATCCCCCAGAATGAACGCCCCGGTGCAGATTGAGCCAAACCACTGCGCGCGTTGCACTGCCTCCGGCAGCCAGGCAAGCACTTGCGGCATCTGCCGGTCATAAGCCCCCGGCCCGCCCGGAATCAACAGCAGATCGCAGGCATCGTTGGCCTGTTCGATCGCCAGGTCAGCCTGCACCACGACCCCGTTAGAGGCCCGCAACGCACCGGGTTCGGAGCCGATGGTCACGATCCGGTAATGGTTTTCCGGCGCCAGGTAACGGTTGGCGATGGAAAACACCTCCAGCGGCCCGGACATATCGAGCAGCAGGAAATCGGGGAACAGCAGCATGGCCACGGTTTTCATGAGGGCTGGATCATGGCGGTAGCGGAGCTCATCAATGAATGTCTGGATCGCGTCAACTTGACCAAAAACGGACACAATTCTTAACGAGCGTTTTACCAGATAATTCAACGCGGGGAAAGAACTGTCAACTGCAAAGCGACAGTCATTCATGATTGAGCCACTTATTGCGACAGTCTGATCGCAGTAATCTTGTTCTCAACAGATCGGCACCTGAATCACCAGGGCCGACACCGATTGGAGAACCATCATGCTCACTCTTCGCAAAGCTTCTGACCGCGGCGCCGCCAATCACGGCTGGCTCAACTCGCAGCACACCTTCTCGTTCGCCAACTACTACAACCCGGACGAAATGGGCTTTTCCGATCTGCTGGTGATTAACGACGACCGCGTCGAAGCCGGCAAAGGCTTCGGTCAGCACCCACACCGCGACATGGAAATTTTCTCCTACGTGCTCGAAGGTGCGCTGGAACACAAGGACACGCTGGGCACCGGCTCGGTGATCCGCCCAGGCGATGTGCAACTGATGAGCGCCGGCAGCGGTGTGGCGCACAGTGAGTTCAACCACTCGCATGAAGAGCGGGTGCACTTTCTGCAAATCTGGATCGTGCCCAACATCGCCGGTGCCACGCCGAACTACCAGCAGCAGCACTTCAGCGCCGAAGACAAGCGCGGCCGCCTGAAGCTGATCATCTCGCCGGACGGCCGGGAAGGTTCGTTGCAGGTTCGCCAGGATGCCAACGTGTATGCCGGCCTGTTCGACGGTGCCGAGTCTGCCGAGCTGAGCCTGGACGCCGACCGCTACGCCTACGTGCATGTTGCCCGTGGCAGCGTGGTCCTCAACGGCCAGGCCCTGGGCGAAGGTGATGGAGTAAAAGTGCGCAACGAACAGCGTCTGCAACTCAGCCAGGGCGTAGATGCAGAAGTGCTGGTCTTCGACCTGCGCGCCCAGGACCGTCCACAGCGTCCATAAGGTGGCCGATCCCTTGCAAATTGCATGGTGCAACAGGCACAACGCCGCGGCTGACGCGGCGTTGTCGTTTAATTTTTGTTACCCGTCTTGCGCAGATCTGCTGTAAGTCTGCAAGATGGCTCATCGCCTGTCCGACCGGTCAGATCGATGACCAGTGCCATGAACCGGACTTGCCTCTCCTATGCCCGTCGACTTGCAAACGCTCTATCCCAGGCTGATCCATCTGATGCTGGATACGGTCTTCGTAGTCGACAGCAGCGACCGGATCGTATTCGTCAGCGATGCCTGCGAAGCATTGCTGGGCTACCGGGCCGACGAGTTGATCGGCACCCTGATCACCGGCTACCTGCACCCTGACGACGTGCCCGCCACGCGCGGCTCGATTGAACGGGTCATGAACGGCCTGCCGCACGTCGACTTTCGCAACCGCTACATCCGCAAGGATGGCGCCGTGGTGTCAATCCTCTGGGCAGCGTTCTGGTCTGAAGAGTTCGATGCGCGCATCGGCGTGGCCCGCAACGTCACCGCACTGGCCGAGGCCGAGCAACAGCTGCGTTTTCTCGCCCACCATGATCCGTTGACCGGGCTGACCAACCGGGCATTGTTCACCGACCGGCTGCAGACAGCCTTGAACGCAGCACAGCGTAATGAAAATACCGTGGCCTTGCTGTTTCTCGACGTCAACGGCTTCAAGGCCATCAACGATGTGCATGGGCATGCCGTCGGTGACCAGGTGCTCTGCGAGATTGCCAGGCGCCTGCAAGGCTGTGCGCGCAAGAGCGACACGGTGGCGCGCATGGGTGGCGATGAATTCACCGTGCTGCTGACCAACGTCCATTGCGGGGAGGGTATCGAAGCGAAAGTCGCGCAGCTCATCAGCGCCTTGGCCCAACCGCTGGGGCGAGAGTTCGGTGATCTGCAAATGCCGTCGTGCAGTATTGGCGTGGCGCGTTTTCCCGAGCATGGCACCGACGCCGATGCGCTGCTCAGTCATGCCGATGGGGAGATGTATCGGGTCAAGCGCCAGCGCGGCAGATGACGACCTGCAAGCCCTGCACAGCGCGACTTGCTAACAGGCCGTTGAAAAACGTAGGCGAGGCAGCCAGTGCAAGGCAAAAACAGGCGAAAAAGCGGAGTTTACCGGTTGTAAATGAGCATTTTGAGCCTGTTTTTAACGTAGCAATGGCGCGCGTAGCGCCGTAGGCGCCCAGCCAGCAGGTAGTTTTTCAACAGCCTGCTAACGCGTCCTCACCAACCGGGCCAATCCCACCGTGACCAGCACCGCCAACACCACCGCCACGCTCAGCGACGCCCCCACGCCCCATTGCACAATCGAGTGCTGCAGCGCCAGGTAAAAGCCCACCACGCCCACCGCGCCGATGGCGTTGCCACGCACGATGGCGCCCAGTTCATAGCGCCCGCCCTGCACATGGGCAAATACTGCCAATGGCCAGGCAATCACCGGGATCGGTGCCAGCAAGCCACTGATCACAGGACCCAGCCACTCGGCGCTGGCAGTAATTGCCAGCAACAACAGCGTTGCGGTGAGCATGCGCATCGGAATGACCCACCGCGGCAGCGCCACATAGTTGGCCTTGCGGGTCTGCGCCTCTTTACCCGTGAACACGATGTTCGCCGCGACCAACAATAAGGTGGCGATGATCGACACCAGCGGCGCGCCCACGCCACTGATTGCCAAGGCGGTCGCCGCATAAGCCATCAGTGCCGTGATGCAGCCGATAAAGGCCCCGACTTTACGGGTCACCAGAAAGTAAAACAGGTAAGTCGCCTGAATTGCCGCCAACCCGGCCAGCGCCCCCGGCACCGCCTGCAAGGCAAACCCGGCGCCTTGTTCAAGACTGAGAAACAGCATCACCAGCGCAGAAGTAATCGGCAGCCCGGACAGTAAACCGCCGATATGCGTACCCCAGCGTTTGGCCGCCAGAGAGATGACCAGCATCAGCGTGGGAGTGATGAGCAATTTTAGGTAGAAGGCGGTCATCAACAAGACATCGAACCAGACAGGGAAAGACCGCCATCTTAACCGCAACGAAATGGCCAGGTGCCGACAGTTAAAAAAGAGACCCGAGCTTATCGGGCGGAACGGGCACGCATCACTCGCCACGGGTACCCGCTTGCTGAGCCCTTGAACCGACTCGCTGCTGTCTGGAAATCAACATGAATCGGCATCAATTGCGGGGAATGCCTCTGCGATTTGTTTAAATGCTGTGTGGCATCCTACCGAGACGTTTCAGACAGCGCTCTTGACGACAGCTCTGTATGGCCGTTGCAACTCACCATCGCATAGTACTTGTTGTCAGGCACATCAACAGAAACTGACCAGAGCCGATGGGCCGGGTTGTAAGTGGCATCTGAAAGAATCCTGACGCCCTCCCCTCCACCCTTGGGAGGAAATCTGTCGAAGTAGGCGCGAATCGATTTCTCTAGAAAATCCTGCCCGGCCTCAGGACAAGGCGCGCTTTGTTGTTGCCCACACCCCACCACCATAATCAGCAGCGCGGCCATTGATAACGGTTTTAAAAATCGCATGATGATCCTTGTCCGCCAGTCTGGCCTTGAGTACGGATGTTATCGCGCAACGGATAAAAATGCCCATCGCCGGAAGATAGCTGCCCCCCTGCCAGTCAATATTCCCCGCAGCTCCTGCCTCTCATCTACCAGCCCTGCCTGCAGCGTTTTACAAACATTTACATTTGTGAAAATCCTGTCAAAATAAATGCTAATCATTCTCATAGACATGATTTTTCACTTTTACAGGACGCTCCCCATGTCGCGCTCTACCCCACATGCGTTTTTCCGCCCGACCCGTAATTTGCTGACCATGGCCATTTGCATGGCCTCCATGACGCCTGCATGGGCGGTCGAAACCGGTGAGAAGCAAGAAACCGCCGCCCCCGCGGTGGTTGAACTGGGCGCGACCAAAATCGGTGATACCCAACTGGGCAGTACCACCGAGGGCAGCCAGTCGTACACCACCGGCTCCATGTCGACGGCCACCAAGCTGCCGCTGAGCCTGCGTGAAACGCCGCAAGCCGTGACGGTGATTACCCGCCAGCGCATGGACGACCAAGGCATGACCAGCATCAATGATGTAGTCAACGCCACCCCCGGGCTGTTTCTCAGCTACGCCAACGGCCCGGGCCGTCAGGCCTATACCTCACGTGGGTTCGACATCGACAACCTGATGTATGACGGCATCCCCAGTGGCTACAACGGCGTATCGGTCGGTGCCCAGCCAAACCTGGCGATGTTCGACCGCGTCGAGGTGGTGCGGGGCGCCACAGGCCTGGTGACCGGTTCCGGTAACCCGTCGGCGGCCATCAATCTGGTGCGCAAGCGCCCGCTGGCCGAGCAGAAAGTCACCCTGACCGGCGCGGCCGGCAGTTGGGACGACTACCGTGGCGAGATCGATGCCTCCAGCCCGCTAAACAGCAGCGGCACGTTGCGTGGCCGGGTGGTGGCCTCATACCGGGATGCCAACAGCTTCATTGATGACCGCGAAGAAGATCACGGTCTGTTCTATGCGGTCACCGAAGCCGACCTGAGCGAAGACAGCACCCTGACCCTGGGTTTCTCGCACCAGAAGGACAAGACCAACTACTTCTGGGGCTCGTCGATGGTTGGCCTGGACGGTCATCACCTGAACCTGCCGCGCTCGTATAACCCCGGCACCGACTGGGAAGACAAGGACCAGCAGATCAACACGCTATTCGCCGAGTTCCGTCAGCGCCTGGCCAACGACTGGAAGCTGCAAGTCAACGCCAACTACTCCGAGCAGGACGCGCTGTTTTCAGGCTCCTACCAATCGCGCTGGGCCGCCAACCGCGAGCTGCAGCGCACGGTTTACCAGGCTTCATACGATGAAAATCAAATGGGCCTGGATGGCTTTGTCAGCGGCCCGTTCGACGCCTTCGGCCGTACTCATGAGCTGGTGGTCGGCGCCAGCAAGCGTGTCTATGACCGGACCACTCACAACTACAGCCCGTACAACCTCTACTGGCCGCTCGATGGCGCCAAGCCGGATTTCGTGCGCACCAACGACAGCCATAACATCACCACCCAGGATGGCGTGTACCTGACCACTCGCCTGAACCTGGCCGACCCGCTGAAGTTGATTCTGGGCAGCCGCCTGGACTGGTACGACTACGACAACCGCAGCGGCGCCGGCGACTACAAGGTGACCCGCAACGTCACCCGCTACGCCGGCCTGATCTACGACCTGGACGCGCACCACTCGGTATACGCCAGCTTCAGCGATATCTTCACCCCGCAAAGCTCGCTGGATACCTCCGGCACCCCGGTACGGCCCATCGTCGGCAAGAACTACGAGATCGGCATCAAGGGCGAGTACTTCGACGGTGCGTTGAATGCCAGCCTGGCTCTGTTCCGTGTCGACCAGCAAAACCGCGCGGTGCAGGTGTTCGTGCCGAACTGCCCGCAATCGGCCTGCTATGAAGCCTCCGGCGAAGTACGCAGCCAGGGTATCGATCTGGAACTGCAAGGCGCACTGACCGAAAACTGGCAGGTCGGCGGCGGCTATACCTATGCCCGCGTGCACACCATCAAGGATGACGCCGCACCGCAGAACGTGAACCAGCGCTTTGATACCGACACGCCTGAGCACCTGTTCAAGCTGACCACCCGTTATCAGTTCCAGGGCCAACTGGAAAAACTGCGCGTGGGCGGCAACCTGTCCTGGCAGAGCCGCATGTACAACGACTTCGCCGTGCTCAACGGCAACTACCGTCTGGAACAAGGCAGCTACGTGCTGACCGACCTGATGGCCGGCTACAAGGTCAACCAGAACCTGGACCTGCAAGTGAACGCCAACAACATTTTCGACCGTAAATACTATGCGTCGATTTCCAACGCAGTGACCTACGGCGGCGACACCTATGGCGCACCGCGTAACCTGATGCTGACCGCCAAATACAGCTTCTGAGCCTCTTGCCCGGCGCAAGGAAGCGCCACTGGGCAGTGAACAAACCCGCCATGCCCGCAGTCCGAACAGCACCCCGCTGATCCAGGACCCTGCGCCATGCCTTTGCGCCCTGCCGCTCTGACCACTTTTCTTGCACTGTCCGGTATGGCTGTGGCCCAAGAACCCTTGCGCCTGGAGCAACTGGCGCGCTGCGGCGATCTGCTCGACAGCCAGCGCCAGACCTGGTGCCTGACGGTACGCGGTCTGTCGCCAGCAACGCCCACCTTGAAGCTTGGCGGCCAGAGCCTGCCGGCAAACGCGGTGCAACGCGACGGCCAGAACCTGCGCCTGACCCTCGACAGCCATGGCCGGCAGAGCGGCCCGCTGTGGCTGGAAGACGGCACGCGGGCCAGCAATGCGGCCTGGCTGACCCTGCGCAACAGTCATGTAGTGGCGGCCAAAGCGGATGAAGTGGCGAACAACATGGATGGCCTGACCACCTACGTGAATCTGGTCAGCGTGTTGATCGAAGAAAATCAGGATGGCCGCCTGGCCGCGCAGCAGTTGGCCGACAAATATGGCGCTACGGTGGTCGGCAGCATTGCGCCGCTCAACCTGTATCAACTGCGCCTGCCCGCCACCGATCTGGTGCAGCGCGATGCCTTGGTGCTGCGTCTGGGCAGTGAGATCAGTGTCGATGCGGTGGTGATTGAAGAGTCGGCTGCCGAGGAGGCTGAACAGCCGCCGGTACGCCGGCAAGAACCGCGTAAACCCGCGCCGGACTCGGACGAGTGGGCTGCCAATCGCTTTGTCGATGCCGTCAATTACTACCAGCGGCGCATCCCCGGCCGCCAGTCGCCCATCCAGCCGCAACCGGTGCGTATCGGCCTGATCGAGCGCAGTGTGGATTTCGACACCGCCGATTTTAGCGACTATATCGGCGCCTGCGCGCTGCCGCGCACCTGCGTCTATGCCCGTGACGCCAGCAAGCCGGACAGCCACGGCACCACCGTGGCGGGGATTCTCGCTGCCGGTTGGGACAACGGCGGCAATACCGGCCTGTTGCGCGGCCTGGACAAGCATTCCGGCGGTTTCGAGGTGATCGTGGAGCGTAATTCTGATGCCGGGATCACCGCCAATATCGCCGCCTCGGTGAACCTGGTCGAAGACGGCGTGCGGGTGCTCAACTGGAGCTGGGGCATTCACCGGGTCGGGGCCAAGACCGTGGACGGCACCGAGGTGGATTCACTGTTGCGCTCGGGGCTGGCCATGAGTGGTTATGAAGAGCTGCTCGAAGAGTTCTTCTTCTGGCTGCGCCGCGAACACCCGGACGTGCTGGTGGTGAACTCGGCGGGTAACGGCTCGTCGTTTTCCAGCACCGACGAATACCGCCTGCCCTCCTCGTTCGTCACCGAACAACTGCTGGTGGTCGGCGGCCATCAGCGCAGCGAGCAGCCTGGCCTGGCCGTGCAAGACCCTGGCTATGCGGTCAAACGCAGTTCATCGAACATTGATAAGCGCGTCGACATCACCGCTGCCGCCTGCGCCCATGCCTCGACCCGCGACGCCGGGCAGACCGGTAGCGTGCATTGCGGCACCTCCTATGCCACGCCAATGGTCGCCGGCCTTGTGGCGACCATGCTGTCGATCAATGCGCAGTTGCAACCGGCGCAACTGCGCATGCTGCTGCGCCGCAGCTCGATGACCATCGGTGACAACTACGACTTCGAGCCCACCGATGCCGAAGACCTCACCGCACCGATCCTGCCGTCCGAACGCAGCTACCAACTGGACAACCAGGACGTCGGCCGCTCGGCACGCCTGGACATGCAGCAGGCTCTGGATCTTACGGTGCAGAGCCGTGAGCGGGTGCGCTGACCATCGGCGCTCGACAAGCCCCGCCGTTCAGGGCGGGGAAGGATAGCGCGGACGGCGTAGCCGTCCCTGGTTGCAGTGGGGTGCCTGCTGCTGTTCGATGTACGCACCGCCACAGGATGATGCGAAGTAATATGGCGACACAGATACCCTTCTACGGCGGTATTTCGTTACAAAGACCCCATGGGCATGCACCTTGAAAACACCGTGCCGTCGGCGCCTAATGTCGTCTTCCTAGCTCATGGCTCAAGAGCAGCATGTAACGACTTCCAGCGCATTCACTCCCGCATCGGCAATGCCCGCTGAGACTATCTGCACAAGTGCTCGACCACGATCAGCCAAAACCACGCGATGGTGTGTATCGAGGACTTGCAGGTACGCAATATGTCCAGGTCGGCGGCAGGCACGGCAGAGGCACCGGGAAGAAACGTTCGGGCCAAATCTGGCCTGAACAGGGCCATCCTCGATCAGGGCTGGTTCGAGCTCCGCCGGCAACTGGACTACAAGCTGGCGTGGCGCGGCGGCTGGCTGATTGCCGTGCCGCCGCACAATACCAGCCGCACGTGCCCGAGTTGCGGCCACGTGTCGGCGGCCAACCGCCAGACGCAAGCGCTGTTCAGGTGTGTGGGATGTGGTTTCGAAGGCAACGCTGATGTGGTCGGCGCAATCAATGTACTAAGGGCGGGACACGCCCGGTTAGCCTGTGAAGTGAGCGCAGAGGTCATGGCGCCAGCAGCAGGAACCCACCGAAGCGACTCAGGGGCGGCTCGATGCTGCGCCTGAGCGCCGTAGGAATCTCCGGCCTTCAGGCCGGGGAGGATGTCAAAGACCGTTGAAAAACAAGCTGACTGGTACCGATGAGTTAAAGCGACTTGGCATGCTCCCACGCTTGCTGATTTGAAATACTGTGGGAACGAGCCAGCTCGTGAATAGGCCAATCCCGACACACACCCTGTAGCGCTTGGAAAACAGCCTTCACGACCCAGGTCGTTCCCACCTCGACCCTGATCTGAAATACGGCCGCTCCCACCCGGATCCTGCCTTGAAATACTGTGGGAGCAAGCTTGCTCGCGAAAAAGCCGGATCAGGCGCTGGTGCTCTCACTGTTTTCAGGCTGCGTCTGGGTGCTGGTCTTCTTCTCCTGGACCACGATGTAGAACTCTTCGCCGTGCTTGACCGCGCCGTACAGCACGGCTTTTTCGATCAGCTCGTTGCCGCGCAGGTGGCGCAGCATCATCGGGTCTTTGCGCAAGTCGCGGTACAGCGCCACACACAGCAGGACCATGACAATCACGAACGGCAAGGCCACCACGATGGTCAGGTTCTGCAACCCGGTCAGTGCCTCGCCCGGATTACGCGGGTCACCGATGGCCAGCATGATCGCCGCCACCGTACCGGTCAGTGCGCCCCAGAAAATCACGGTTCTGCGCGACGGTTCGGTGGTGCCGTGCTCTGACAGCGTGCCCATCACCAGCGATGCAGCATCGGCGCCGGAGACAAAGAAAATCGCCACCAGAATCATCACCAGCACCGAGGTGGCCGAGGCCCACGGATAACTGTCGAGCAACTGATACAGCGCGGTGTTGCTATTGACCGCGCCCTCAATCAGGGTGAAGGAGCCGTCGCGCAGTGCATCGATACCGGCACCGCCGAAGATGGTGAACCACACCAGGCTGACCAGGCTCGGCACCAGCAACACCCCGCTGACGAACTGGCGAATGGTCCGGCCACGGCTGATGCGGGCAATGAACATGCCCACGAAGGGTGTCCAGGATATCCACCAGGCCCAGTAGAACACGGTCCAGCCGGCCAGCCAGCTGTCCATCTGCTGACCGCCGCTGGCACTGGTGCGGGCCATCATTTCTGGCAGCAGCTTGATGTAGATGCCCAGCGAGGTCGGCAGCAGGTTGAGCATCAGCAGGGTCGGGCCGACGATAAACACAAACAGCGCCATGACCAGCGCCAGCACCATGTTGGTGTTGGACAGCCACTGGATCCCCTTGCCGATACCGGACACCGCCGAGGCGATGAAGGCGATGGTCAACAGGGTGATGATTGATACGTAGAACAGCTTGCCGGGATGCTCGATCCAGCCGTTGTACTCAAGGCCACCGGCGATCTGCAAGGCGCCCAGCCCCAGCGACGCGGCCGAGCCGAACAGCGTGGCGAAGATCGCCATCATGTCGATCAGCCGCCCCAGCGGGCCATTGGCATGGCGACCGATCAATGGCCGGAAGGCAGTGGAAATCAACTGCGAGCGGCCACGGCGAAAGGTGCCGTAGGCAATCACCAGGCCGATGATCGCGTACATTGCCCAGGGGTGCAGGGTCCAGTGGAACAGCGTGGTCGCCATGGCCACCTGCATCGCCTCGCTGGACTGCGCCACCGCCGAACCCGGCGGCGGGTTGACGTAGTGCGACAGCGGCTCGGCAACCCCGAAGAACATCAGGCCGATGCCCATGCCGGCGCTGAACATCATCGCCACCCACGACACGGTGCGAAACTCCGGCGCTTCACCATCGCGGCCCAGCGGCACCTTGCCGTAACGGCTGGCCGCCAGCCACAACACGAAAATCACGAACAGCGTCGAGGTCAGCACGAAGAACCAGCCGAAGTGCACGATGACCCACGATTGCGCCGTGGAGGCACTGGCCGCCAGACTCGCCTGGTTGATAAAGCCCCAGGCGATGAACGCGATGGCCAGCACACTGGTGACACCAAACACGATCCAGTCGATGGTGCCTTCCAGATGCCGGTCACGGAAGGCTTCTTCGGTTTGCGAGGGATCGGTTACGCCGAGGGCCAGCGTATCCGGGTTGTATTCTTGTGCCATAAATGATGACGCCCCTGTGTGGGTTCCTGGACGCTGCAGGTTTTTTTGTTATTGGGTTCAGCAGCCTTGTGCCAAATCCTTGCGGGCGTAAAAGCCACTTGCATTCAGCGCGCATCGCGACGTCCGGGACCGACGTGTACGGGTTGCCGGAGGCGATTATGCGGCGCTGACGGACGCCGCCTGTTCCGATACCGGCGTGGGGCATTCATTGCGCGACTCGCCTGTGGATAAAATGAGATCCGACAGAGACACCGCTGCAAGCAATGGCATGGAAGTCCATGCTCATCAATAAAGTCGCATGCGCTGCATGCTGGTATGAGTTCGCCAAACTACGGCTGTCCGCCTGTCATCACACAGTGGTACCTTAAATTAACCTCCGCGTATCCCGCCCTGTAGACGATCAACAAGGATGAGCCATGAAGAAGCTGGCCTCGGTAGATGCCGATATCTACCATAAGCACTACGCTGACAACGCCTTTGGCAGGACGCATCAACAGGCGCGACTGGAAAATACCCACATCGTTACTTATGCCCACTATGAAAAGTTGCGCAACACCGGCTATTTTCTCAATCAGCATTTTTTCAAGAAATCCTGGCGACCCAAGGTCATCATCGGCATTGGTGGCCTAGGCCACAAACTCCAGCGAGATACGTTTGAAGAACAACTCAGGTTGCTCATTAAATTTCTGCCCGCTCATGTCGAACTTTACGTTCATGCTGCCTGCCATGTGAAGATGCTCAGTCACGACACTGACACGGTACTGGGTTCACAGAATATCTCAGGCACCTCGATGCCCTATCTTGAGTCCGGCTCAAGCTCTGGCACCCGTCACCATGAGGTACAGATCCAGTTTAAAGATGAGTCTTTGTCCTGCGCCAAAGCACTTTTTGAGGAAATACTCTGTGACCCGAGCCTGCACCTGAGGCTTTCCAGAAACAGTGACGCTACTGCCGTCGCGACCCATTTAATAGCCGGCTTCGCACTTGAGGGTCATCGACGCAAGATCGACTTCACCCGAAACTTGGGTGTACTTCTAGGCCAGGATATCGAACCCCCCTCTCATATCGATTACGAACCGACGCTTGAAAAAAACCATTATCTGGTAACGGCAGCAGCAAAGATCTACGGCGCAGCAGCTGTCACAAAAATTCATCTGAATGAGTTATTCGATATCCTCTACGCCGACGGTGACGATTTTCCATTGAATGAAGCGTTCACTAACTATGTGTTCGAAGTATCAAGTTTGCTGGAAGCTGTCAGCGAGGACACCGTACCGGACAAAGCGTCGCTACTGGATGTGTTAAGAGCGGTCTACTCTCGGGAAATGCCAGTGGTCGAAGGCGAACCGCTGGATGAGTTCGTCGATATGCTCAAAACCGTTATCGAGCGCCATCACGCCACGGAGCGAGGTGAGTTCGTCAATCGTCATCAACATCGGCTAACTCATCAGGTCATGGAAAATCCGGACTATGCGGAACGGGCTGTTTCCATGGCTCGGGATGCCGACGGAAACCTGGATGAGTATGAGGTGCGTAGCGCGCTGTTGAACGACGCTATTGATCCGCGACGCTACATGGATGTACTGGATCTGTCAGACTTTGTCGCCGACGTACACAAGGAGATCGAAAAGGCTTATATCGCAGCGGTGGCCAGCACGTTCGCAGCACTTCATGAAAGACATGCAGCGTTGCTGCAAATCTATCAGCGTGAACTGATCAGCCAACCGTGAGGTGAGTCGATGATCAAGGCATGAAGCCCTCGCTTCACGAACTAAAGCCATTGGCCACAGTCAGCGTATCAAGATGTTTCACTGCTCCGCTGACCTGCCGAGATTATCCACTTGAACGACCAGACCAAGAACCGTCGCAATGAGCTGTCGCTGGATGGGCTGAACTTCTTTCTCGCTGACGTGCGCGACGGATTGGGGCCGTATCTGGCGATTTACCTGCTGGCCGTGCACAACTGGGAGCCAGCCAGTATCGGTCTGGTGATGACCGTTGCCGCAGTGGCAGCGCTGCTGACCCAGGCACCGGCGGGCGCGTTGATCGACCGCACCACCGCCAAGCGTGCCGTGGTGGTGCTTGCCGCGCTGCTGGTGACCGGCAGTTGCCTGCTGCTGCCGTGGCTGACATCGTTCGGCCTGGTGGCGCTGACCCAGGCTGTCAGCGCCATCGCCGGCTCGGTGTTCGCCCCGGCCATCGCGGCGATCACCTTGGGCATCACCGGCCCGCGGGCCTTTACCCGCCGTACCGGGCGCAACGAGACCTTCAACCATGCCGGTAATGCCTGTGCCGCGCTGCTGGCCGGCGGCTTTGCCTGGCTGTTCGGCCCGGTGGCGGTGTTTTACCTGATGGCGGTGATGACGCTGGGCAGCATTGTCGCGGTCAGCCTGGTATCGGCCAAGGCCATTGACCATGATCTCGCGCGGGGCTTCACCCCGGAGTCGGCGGGCAGTCACGGCCAGCCGTCCGGGCTGCGGATCTTGCTCAGCAACCGGCCGCTGCTGTGGTTCGCGGTGTGTTGCGCACTGTTTCACCTGGCCAATGCGGCGATGCTGCCACTGGTCAGCCAGAAGCTGGCGCAGGTCAATCTGCAACTGGCCACCCCACTGACCTCAGCGTGCATCGTCGCCGCACAACTGGTCATGGTGCCCATGGCGCTGCTGGCCGGTGCCCGTGCCGACCAGTGGGGGCGCAAGCCACTGCTGATGGCCGGTTTTTTGATTCTGCCGCTGCGCGGTGCGCTGTACGTGGTCTCTGATGAACCATTCTGGCTGCTGGCGGTGCAGTTGCTCGATGGCATCGGTGCCGGGCTGTTTGGCGCGTTGTTTCCGGTGGTGGTCAAAGACCTGACCCAAGGCACCGGGCGTTTCAACGTCAGCCTGGGCGCCTTGTCAGCGGCATTCGGCCTGGGCGCGGCACTCAGCCCTGGCCTGGCCGGCCTGGTGGTCCAGGCGGCAGGCTACAATGCCGCGTTCCTGACCCTGGCGGCGATTGCCGGGGTAGCCTTTGTGCTGCTGTGGCTGACCGTGCCGGAAACCTCCACGCGCACTTCCAACAGCGCCGCGGCCCAGCCTGCCGCCACCCTCTGAGTACCTGCCATGCCTGCATTAGACCCGACGACGGGGATCTGGACCGTTGCCGCCCTCGCAACCGCCGCAGTGATCCTGCGCCCCTGGCGGGTGCCGGAATTTGTCTGGGCGCTCGGCGGCGCGGTGCTGTTGATTCTGCTCGGCTGGCTGCCGCTGCCTGCCGCGCTCAAAGCCGTGGCCGAAGGCGGCGATGTGTATCTGTTTCTGATCGGCATGATGGTCCTGGCGGAACTGGCCCGCCAGCAGGGGCTGTTCGACTGGCTGGCGATGTATGCGGTACAGCACGCCAAAGGCTCTGGCCAGCGGCTGTTCAACCTGGTGTTTCTGGTTGGCACGCTGGTTACGGTGTTTCTGTCCAACGATGCCACCGCCGTGGTCCTGACCCCGGCGGTGTACGCCGCCTGCCGCGCCGCCAAGGCCGAGCCGCTGCCTTATCTGTTCATTTGCGCGTTTATCGCCAACGCGGCCAGCTTCGTACTGCCGATTTCCAACCCGGCCAACCTGGTAGTGTTTGGCAGCCAGATGCCGCCACTGCTCGACTGGCTTCGGCAATTCAGCTTGCCGTCACTGGCCGCCATTGGCCTGACTTACCTGATGCTGCGCCTGGCCCAACGCAAACAGATTCGCCAGCCGCTGGCCACCTGCATCGACCTGCAGCCGCTGCCTGGCGGCGCGCGCCTGTGTGCGTTCGGCCTGGTCCTGACCGGCATCGTGCTGCTCAGTGCCTCGGCGCTGGACCGGCCACTGGGCCTGCCGACCTTTTGCGCGGGTCTGGCCACCGCCGGGCTGATCCACCTGCGTCAGCGGCGCAGCCCGCTGCCGGTGCTCAAGGGCGTGGCCTGGGGCGTGCTGCCGCTGGTGGCCGGGCTGTTCATGCTGGTCGAAGCGGTGGCACACACCGGCCTGACTCAACGTCTGGCCCACGGCCTCGCGGCACTGGCGCAACACTCCGAAGCCCAGGCCGGCTGGGCTGCCGGCATCGCTGCAGCACTGGCCGGCAACCTGATGAACAACCTGCCGGCCGGCTTGATCGCAGGCTCCATGGGCCAGATGGCCGAACTGCCCGGCAGTACCACTGCGGCGCTGTTGATCGGCATCGACCTGGGGCCGAACCTGTCGATCACCGGGTCACTGGCGACCTTGTTGTGGCTGGCAGCGATTCGCCGCGAGGGCGAGCATGTGGGGGCGTGGGGGTTTCTGAAACTGGGCGTGCTGGTAATGCCACCGGCGTTGGTCGCGGCGTTGGCGGCGTTGTTGGTTTAAAAGGGGCGTTGACATCCTCCCCGCCCTAAAGAGCGGGGATTCCTACCGCTAGACGGCGATGCCCCGCCGCGAGAATGTTCCGGGCCGCGTCTACATCGCGGTCGTGGGCTGTACCGCAGCACACGCAGGTCCATTCTCTTATTCGCAAACCGGCTCTACCTTTCGGACTGCTGGTGGAAATGCTTCCACAGCACGAGCAGGTCTGGGTGGTATAGCGCTCGGCTACAACCTCAAAAACAACGCCTGCCCGTTGGCATTTCTGCTCCAGCATTGTCTTGAGTTGGCCCCATCCTGCATCAAGCGTGGATTTGGCCATTTGAGTCTTTACGAGTTTGGCGCTGGCTACATCGCCAACGAAAATGGCGGCGCAGCGCTCAACCAGAGCGGTTGAGAACTTGTGTTGCGCATCCTTGCGCCGGTTCCTGATCCTGGCATGGAGGGCGCGAACACGTGCCCTCTTGCCAGCACGCTGAGCGATGCCCAGCTTCTGCTCCAGGGTGCGATATTCGCGCCCGACCAGCACCTGGCCCTCAGACGTTGTAGCTGCCGCTTTAAGGCCCAGGTCGATGCCAACTGCGGCAGTGCCGATACACGGCTTGCTCTCAACCTGCACGCAGATATTGAGATACCAGCGCCCCCTGGAATCTTCACTGAAGCTTCCGGCCCGCAGGGCGTACTGGCTTAAACCGTAGCTGTCCCACAGACCAAACCTGAACCCGGCGAACTGAATCTGACCGTTCTTGTATTGCAAGGCACGAGCCTTGAATGGAATCCAGCCCAGGCTGTATTTGGGGCTGCTCCTGCTGGACACCCGCCAATTGAGCCTGGAACGCTTGAACTGCTTGCGTGCCTTAGCGTAGTCCTCGCAAACCTGCTGCACGGTTGGCGAGCCGATCTGCACGCCGTCGCATTTGCTTAATCCATTGGTCAGCTTTTGCAGGTCAAAACCGGAGAGCCACTGGTGGCGTTCCCGGATGGCGCGATGACTCGTTTCATTGCAGTAGTTCCACACCATATTGACCTCGCGCGCCATCGCAAGCAGCGTTTTCGCGTGCTTGTCTTTGATTCGGAGTTTAAGGGTCTTGGTGTGGGTCATCGAATGAATTATGGTTTGGTCTTTCAAACCATGGCAAGGGATATCTACGTGGCGAGGCCTCGCAAGAATGATGGTGATTTGCGGCATGGAAGGCATTGCGTATTTGCCTTGCATGCTCATTTGGTCTTTGTAACAAAATATCGACGCAACGTGTTCAAGAAAGAACACCTGGATGCCATGCAAATTATTCTTGCCAACGTCTGCAAGGATTTCGACGCGCAGTTGGTCGAGTTCAACGGCGAACACGATCATGTTCACCTGCTGATCAACTATCCGCCGAAGGTGGCGTTGTCGAATCTGGTGGCTTCACTCAAGGGGGTATCATCCAGACTGCTGCGTAAGCAGTTCGGGGATTTCCACCCCTGGCTCAAGCGAAGAGGTGTCCTCTGGTCACCATCCTATTTCGCCTCTAGCTGCGGCGGTGCGCCGATTGAAATCCTGCGCCAATACATTGAAGAACAGCAGACTCCCCACTAGGACGCCTGCGGCGTCCGCGCTCTCGACCTCGGGCTAAACCCTCGAGGCTTCTCGCGCATATGGTGAATAGTGATTTCAGCTACTGAGGTGTCCAGAGCCACTAGACCAATGCACCTGATCATCAGCCTCAATCACGATTCCAGTGCACATTTCCTGGTCGCCCAGACGAATGAAAAACTCCTTGAACATGTGTATCTCTCCTTGAAATGGCTGAACGAGTACAAGCATGAGAAAAAAGACTGACATCCTGACCAGCGTACTGCTGAACGTTGATTGAGAAACGGGCTACATACTCGTAGGCAGCGTCGGTGGCCATCACCTGCTGCACTCTTTCCAGTCTGGTTAATCTGCGCAGCACTCACTGCAAAATCAGTAAGTCGGGTTTGGCGACCTGAATTTCTAACCCCCACCGACTTCCCCATAACGTTGCAGGTATCATCCTGCCCGTTAGTCCGTTATGGCTGTTGTACGTGGGAGACCTGCGGGTCTGCCGGGGTTGGGGCGTGACCTGGTTCGCCAACCCGCGTACAACTGCCACCCTTATCGTTTGGCGACGGTCCGTGGCAGTTTCACTCCCCGAGGAAACGCTTATGACTGCTATTAACCCAAACAATCCCTGTACCGAACACTTCGAAGCCATTCCCTTCATCCGTCACCACCGCCAGTTGCGCACCACCCTGAGCGACGGTCAGGCGTGGTTCTGCCTGAGCGATCTTGCCCGCCTGATGGGCCGGCGCCTCGACGAACGCTCCACGCTGAAACTCGACCCCGACCAGCGCCGCACGGCCTGGCTGGAAACTTTCGGCGAGTATGAGCGCTGCACGCTGGTCAGTGAGTCCGGCGTCTTCGCCCTGCTGGTCCACCACTACGTGCCGGAAAACCGCACCCTGCGCCGTTGGCTGACCCACGAAGTGCTACCGGAACTGCACCGGCGTCATGACCGGTTCATCGAGTTGCCGAGCGTGAACAGCCTGGACTGGCTGGGCAACTCGTTGCAGTTGCTGCACTGGCGCAATGAAAGCTGGGTGCGCTGGAAGGACATGACGGGGGTGCTGGTGGAGATGCCTGAGCGCAGACCCCTGAGCCTGTGGCGGCGTGTGCTGCGCTGGGTCCAAGGCTAGGGCTCGCCAGCCCTTCAATCAGACCTTGAAACTACGGCTACACCGATCGATAAACGCGCGCAGCTTGGGCTGGTTTCTGGCCGTTTTCGAGAAGTACAGGAACAGCCCGTGGCTGCCGGGTGAGCAAAGCACCGCTGTTTGAAAACCGGGTGGTGGTCGATGGGCGATTGATTACCGGCCAGAATCCGGCTTCGGCGACGGCGCTGGGTGAGGCCGTGGTCAAGGCGCTGCAAGCCAGGGCCAAGTGAGGACAAACCATCGCCGGGGCCGGCGCTTCTAGGCTCTACCCGGCTTACGCCCCCGCGGGCTGGCCTTGGCCGGCACACTATTGCCGTAGGTCTGCCACCAGACGGTCAAGGCCTCCATGGTCGGCCCCAATGCCCGCGCTTTGTCGGTCATCGCGTACTCCACCCGTGGCGGGACTTCGGCATACACCGTGCGGGTGATCAATCCGTCGTTTTCCAGCTCGCGAAGTTGCGCAGTCAGCATGTGCTGGGTGATGCCGCCAATGGCCTTGCGCAGTTCGCCAAAACGATAAATGCGCTCGTTCAACAGCCACATGATTTCCAGTTTCCACTTGCCGGAAAGCAGCGCAAAGGCGCGGCGCATTTCTTCGTGCATGTTGATGGCCGGGGCTTCAATAGTCTGGTTTTCCATACTAGGCATCACTATTTCATCCTACTTGTGGATATTCATCTTAGCCGACATTGTTGGTTAAAGACTCTGTTGAATACCGCGAGGAACACCATGTTTGAACTGTCTCTGTATTGGCTCAGTACGTTGTTGCTGGCACTGCTGTATCTGCTTTCGGCCACTCTGTATGTCGTGCGCCGCGACTGGGCGCGCCAGGGGCTGGTGGACCTGGGCTACCCGGACCATCTGATGAACGTTCTCACCGCCGTGAAGTTGCTGGCGGTGATTGCGATTCTGTCGCGCGTCAGTGTGGCGCTGAGTGATCTGGCGTATGCCGGGGTGCTCTACCACCTGCTGTTATCGGCGCAGGCTTACTTCGGCGTGCGCAATCCTCGGGGTGCGCTGCCGGCGTTGATCGGCCTGGTACTGCTGGCGGTTTCCTTTACCACCCAGAACAGCGCACGCGAAATCCCCTCGCCTTACCTGCCGGCCACAGCGGCCTATTCCCAGCCTTCACACTGAACGGAGAACTTGCCATGTCACGTCTTGACGGAAAAGTAGCGATTGTTACCGGTGCCGGTCGCGGCATTGGTCGCGCCACAGCCCTGTTGTTTGCCGCCGAAGGTGCCAGCGTCGCGGTGCTGTCACGCACAGCGGAAAATGTGCAGCAGGTGGTCGCGCAGATTCAGGCCGCAGGCGGCAAGGCGCACGGCGTGGTGTGTGACCTGGCAGAGCCAGAACAGATCACTGCAGCGATCGCGCAAGTGGTCAGTGTCTACGGGCAGATTGATATTCTGGTCAACAACGCTTTCGACCCGGCGCAGGTCTCTGCTTCGGTGCTTGAGCTGTCAGCGGAGCAACTGCAACGCAATTTCGAGCTGGGACCGGTGGCTTACCTGCGCACCATGCAGGTTTGCTATCCCTGGCTCAAAGCCAGTGGCGCAGGTCGGGTCATCAACTTTGCCTCACTGGCCGGGGTGGTCGGCCTGCCGGGCTATGCGCCGTACAACATGGCCAAGGAAGCGGTGCGCGCCCTGACCCGCTCGGCGGCGCGTGAGTGGGGGGCCGACGCGATTACCGTCAACAACGTGCTGCCAGTGGCTGAAACCTGGGGCGATGCCGTGGTACCACCACCCAGTAATGTACTGGGCCGTTATGGTTCACCGGAACACGACATCGCACCGGTGGTGCTGTTTCTGGCCAGCAAGGATGCCCAGTACCTCACCGGCTACAGCCTGACGCCCGATGGCGGGCAGATCATCGACAGCGCGCGCTAGCCTGCGCGCCCTGCCGCGCCACGGTTGGTAATGCAGCACCGCCAGCACGTTGAGGTCGCCGTTTATCTGCCTGAGCACTACCATGAGCCAACCGGTCCGCAGGACGCAAAAGCGCTATAAGGAAAGCCATGCCCTACCGCACCCAGCTTCACCACAACGGCTACGCCCTGCTGCGCCAGGCCATCCCCGGCCAATGGCTGGCGCAGTTGCGTCACACCTTTGACAGTGGTCTGCGCCCTTCAGACCAGTGGCCTGTGCCACGCGGCGCTGACTGGCGGCATTCGATGCTCGATGACGATGCGCAAGTCCAGGCGCTGTGCCGGTTGCCACAGTTGCTGGCGGTGGTGGGCGAGTTGCTTGGCGAACGGTTCTTTCTGACTCAGGTCGAGGGTCGCGAGCCGGTTGCCGGGGGCGGTCATCAGCGCTTGCACCGCGACCTTTCAGCGCAGCGGCCGGGGGATACAGTGAGCGTGCTGGCCTATCTGGATGACTATGGCCCGGACAACGGCGCCACCCGCATTGTGCCTGCCAGCCATCGACCCATACCGCAGGCGCCGCCGTTCGATTTCACCGATGAGTCAGGCGCCATACAGTTGAGCGGCTCGGCGGGGGACATGCTGGTGTTCGATGTCGACCTGGTCCACGCGGGCAGCCTGAACCACAACGGTGCCCGGCGGCGGACGCTGTTGATTGGCTATGCGGTAGAACAGCTGCGCGACGCGTACGCGCAGACCGCGAGCCTGCGCAATGTGCGCATGGACACCGGCGAGAGTTTTGCACCTGCGGATTTTGCCCTGCCGCGCACCTGATATCATGCCGGCCTGCCCACGCCGAGTAGCAACCATGAATCGCCAGAAAAAGATCAAGCAGCTGTTGAAGGCCCATGCCAAAAAGGCCAGTGCCAAGCTGGCACCGAAAAAGAAATGCACTTACGTCAGCAAGGCTGATCGCTTGAAACTGGCGGCTGAGGCTCAAGCCGATGTTCAGACGCCGGTGTCTGCGCCAGACTGAAGGCCCTGCCCTGATCAAGCATCCAACTGATGCTGCTCCAGCAAAAAGTCGACAAATACCCGAACCCGCGCCGGCATCGCCTGGCCGCCGACGAACACGGCATGAATCGGCTCGACGTCGCCGGGGTTGTAGGCATCGAGCAATGGCACCAGTTCACCGCGCTTGAGGTCTTCAGCCACGCTGAAGGTGCCGATCCGGGCGATGCCGGCACCGACTCTGGCCAGTTGCGCCAGCGCCTCACCACTGCTGCATTCAATATTGCCGGTGATCTTAAGGGCAAACGGCTGCCCGTCACGCACAAATGGCCAATCGGGTTCGGCCCGGCGAAAGTTGAAGCGCAGGCAGTTGTGTTGCAGTAAATCTTCCGGTGCTGTCGGGGTGCCGTGGCGTTGCAGGTAATCGGGGGATGCGACCACCACCTGACCGGTTTCGCCAATTCTTCGAGCGGTCAGCGGGCTGTCGGGCAAGTTGCCGAAACGTATCGCCACATCCGCCTCACCGGCGAGGATATCGACCACTTCATCGCCCAGGGTCAGGTCGACGACGATCTGTGGATAGCGCGCACTGAACGCTGCCACCAGCGGCACGATGGCCAACCGGCCGTGCCCCAGGGCGGCGCTGACCCGCAAGCGGCCCTTCGGTACGCCCTGGGCGGCGATCGCTTCTTCGACCTCGGACATGTCGGCCAGAATCCGCCGGGCACCGCGCAGGTAGGCTTCGCCTTCGCAGGTCAGGGTCATCGCCCGGGTGGTGCGCAACAGCAAGCGGGTGCCGATGCGCTGCTCGGTACGGGCAATAATGCGGCTCACCGCTGAGGGCGTCAGCCCCAGGGTGCGTGCGGCTGCCGACAGGCTGCCTTCTTGTGCCACGGTGGCGAACACCTGCATTTCACCGGACCGGCCATTGACGTCCATTTGTGCCCCTCACGCAAAGGTGTTTGAACTCAAAGCGCTCTAGCGCACTTTAAAGGTGGATCGTAGCATTTAGCGCACAGATCCAGGAGCCTTCTCATGCGTATCAATCCCCCTCTTATCGCCCTCGCCATGGGTGCCTTTGGCATCGGCGTCACCGAGTTCGCCCCGATGGGCATGTTGCCTGGCATCGCGACCGACCTGGGTGTGTCGATTCCGGCCGCCGGCCTGCTGGTCAGTGCCTACGCGCTCGGCGTGCTGATCGGCGCGCCGCTGATGACCCTGACCACCGGCAGGATCCCGCGTCGCTACCTGTTGATCGGCCTGATGGCGATCTTCACCTTGGGCAACCTGATGTCGGCGCTGGCCAGCGACTACCAGAGCCTGCTCATCGCCCGGGTGGTGACCTCCCTGAACCACGGCGCGTTCTTCGGCGTTGGCTCGATTGTCGCGGCCAGTGTGGTGCCGCCAGACAAACGTGCCGGGGCGGTTGCTGCGATGTTCATGGGCCTGACCCTGGCGACCATTGGCGGCGTGCCGCTGGCCAGTTGGTTTGGTGAATTGCTCGGCTGGCGCACCGCGTTCTGGGGCATTGCCGGCCTCGGTGTGCTGGCGATGGCGGCGCTGTGGTTCGCCCTGCCGGATCTGCCGCTGGCCAAAAGTGACGGCGTGCTGGCCGAGATCCGCGTGCTGGGCCGCGCGCCGGTGCTGGCCGCACTGGCCCTGACCGTCATCGGTTCGGGGGCGATGTTCACCGTGTTCACCTACATCGCGCCGATCCTGCACAGCGAAACCCAGGCCTCGACCGCCTTTATCACGGCCATGCTGGTGCTGTTCGGGGTGGGTCTGACGCTGGGCAATATCTGGGGCGGCAAGGCTGCTGACCGCTCAGTAGACCGCACGCTGATCGTGTCACTGAGTGTGCTGATCGCCATCTTGCTGGCCTTCACCGTGTTGATGCGCTGGCCGCTGCCGGCGGCGGTCGCCATTCTGATCTGGGGCGCCGCCAGCTTTGCGCTGGTGCCACCGTTGCAGATGCGCGTGATGGAAGCTGCCAAAGACGCGCCGAACCTTGCCTCGGCCGTAAACATCGGCGCGTTCAACCTCGGCAATGCCATCGGCGCCGCGTTGGGGGGTGCAGTGATCAATGCCGGGCTGGGTTATCCGGCGATTTCCCTGGCCGGTGCGGTGATGGCCGCGCTGGGGCTGCTGATGGTGCTGGTTCTGGCCTGGCGCTCCAGATCCGCTGCGGCGGCGCAGCATGAGGCGAACGCGGCTTGAGCGCCTTAGTCATGCTCCAAAGCATAACGCCGACAATGCGCCAGATAGCCCATTTCATGCGCGCCAACCAGTTGCACCACGCTGCTCCATAACCATGACGGCGCATCCAGGCTGCGGGTACGGTTGCTTTGCAGCACATCCATCCACTCCAGCCGGGTGGCGAGGTCCATCTGCCGGGCATGCGCCTGACCGACCACCCGCGCCAGGTAACCGGCCGCCTCCATGGCCTGGCGCGAATCAAGTTGATCCAGTTCCAGTTTGAGGTCTTGGGGCAGCAGTTCACGGATGAAAAACGAATGCTCCAGCAACCGCACCGCCAACATCCGGTTACCCAGCCCCGGTGATAACTGCCGGGCACCCTCGACCACCCGTTTGCCGTTATCACGCGGCATCCCGACCCGGGCGGCACGCGGCGCAGCGGCCGCTACGGCTTGCTTGATGTCCAGCAGGCAATAATCCACGCCATCACCGTCGTCCACACTCAGCAGCACCGCATAACGGCGCAGCCCCAACGAGCTGCAACCCTTGACCCAATAGGCGCAGTCGAGCAGTTCAACTTCACTGGCATGGCTGCGGCCTTTAAGTGAGGTGACCAAGGCGTGGATTTCAGGGGTCACGCACAGCAGCTCAATGGCTTGACGCTCGGCTTTGCTGAGTTTCCAGAAATGCTTGCCCAATGGCAGGGTCAAGCGCGCGCCCTCGATGCGCTCTTTGGCCAGATGCTTCCAGGTACGCTGCACGGCGCTGCGCATACCGGCCTTGACCTGCGCCGGGCGTGGCGGCTCGCGCTCCAGGCTGGTTTCAAAGGCCAGTTCGTAGCCACGGACCATTTCTTCGAGCATCCGCGCGGTGGTCACCCCCGGCAGGTCGGAGCCACGTGCGGCGGTGGCAAGCGACAGTGCCAGACGCACCAGGTCATGCACAGGGTTGCCGACCACGGCCTGGTCCAGGTCGCGGATATGCACATCGATGCCACCCTTCAGATCACCAGTCGGCCCCAGATTACCGGCATGGCAATCCCCGCAGATCCATACCGCCGGGCCGCTGGGCAGACGCCGCCCCGGCTGGCTATGCAGCCACTCGTAAAAATGCACGGTGCTGCCCCGCACGAAGGCATGGGCAGAGCGGGCCATTTTCAGGTTACGCAGTTGATTGAGGTGCGGCAGACGATCAGCGGGTCTGGGTGTTTTCATGCAGGGCTGGCTAGTAATGGCTATGCGCTATTGACCACAGTAGCGTCACAGTTGTTTCAAAGTATTTCACAAAACAAATCTTTCACTCCCCGCGTCACGTGACGATCACGGCTCGACACAGCGCCTGTTCAAGCCGAACAACAACAGCGCGATCAGGCAAGCAGTGGCCTGGATCGCCCCCAAAGTAACCACCGGGGCAAATTCCAGCACCGACCCCAGCCAGGTCGTAAAGGCCGCCGCCGTCATGGTCAGAAAGCCCAGCAGTGCAGAAGCCAGGCCGGCCTGTTTGCCAAACGGGCTCAGGGTAAGCGCGGTGCCCAATGGATTGGCCAGGCCCATGCCCCACAGGAAGATCACCATCGACAGTGAATACCAGCCCAGCCCCGGATCCCTCGGGCCAAGCCACAGCAGGCATCCGGCCAATAACGCTGTGGCCAGCCCCGAGGCGGTAATGGTGCGGCTGCCAAAGCGCCCGGCCAGCCGTGGCGCAGCCAGGCCGGCGGCGAAGACGACAAATACCGTGGCCGCGAAATACAACCCGGTCTGTAGCGAGGACAAGCCCATGCCGTCCATCAAAATTGCCGGGGAGGCGCCGAAGCTGGCGAACAGGCCGCTCATCAACAGGCTCATCGCGGCCGCCGGCAAGATAAACGCAGGGTTACCAAGCAACCCGCCGTAGGCGCCCAGCACCTGGGCCGCTGGCAACGCCACACGGCGCTGCACCGGCAGTGTTTCGCCAAGACCGCGTGCATAGCTGAGCGCGATGATCAGCGCGGCGATGCCGACCATGATAAAGATCGTCCGCCAGCCCAGCGTGTTGCTCAGCAGGCTGCCGAGCAACGGCGAAAAACCGGGAGCGGTCGCGGTGGCGATCATGGTCAGCGACAACGCCCGGGCCAGGGTCTCGCCCTCGAACAGGTCGCGGGCGATGGCTCGTGCCAGCACTGCGGCGGCGCACGCTCCGAGGGCCTGAATCACCCGCCCGGCAATCAGCACGTCAAACGAGCCGGCCAGGCCGGCAACCAGCGTGCCGACCACAAACAACGCCAGACCACCGAGCACCAGAGGCAGGCGGCCAAACCGATCGGCCAGTGGCCCGACCAGCAACTGCGCCAGCGCAAAGGTGATGAAGAAGCTCGACAAGGTCAGGCCCAGCTCTCGTGCAGAGACGCCCAGCTCCTGGCCAATCTGCGCAAAGGCCGGGAGGATGATATTGGTCGACAGCACGCTGATGGCCGACAAGCCGGCCAGCAAGGCCACGACTTTACCGTTTAGCGCAGGCCCCTGCTGCACCGCCGCAACCTCGCTTTGCGTTTTCATGACTGAGCCTGCCAATGGCGAAACAGCACACTGGCATTGACCCCGCCAAAGCCAAAGCCATTTGACAATGCATGGGTCAACGCCATCGGCCGGGCGTGACAGGCGACCACATCAAGGCCGGTGGCGGCGTCATCAGGGTGGTCGAGGTTAAGGGTCGGCGGGACGATCTGGTCACGCAACGCCAGCACCGTGAAGATCGCCTCGATACCGCCGGCAGCGCCCAGCAAGTGGCCGGTGGCGGACTTGGTGGAACTGATCGCCACCTTGGAATCGGTGCCGAACAGCGCCCGAATCGCCGCCAGTTCGCCCTTGTCGCCGACCGGTGTCGAGGTCGCATGGGCATTAATGTGCTGCACCTCGTCGACGCTCACCCCGGCCTGTTGCAGCGCTTGCTGCATGGCGCGCCACGCCCCGCTGCCATCTTCAGGGCCGGCGGTCAGATGCCAGGCGTCAGCGCTGGTGCCGTAACCCACCAGCTCGGCCAAGGGCGTAGCACCACGGGCCAGGGCATGTTCCAGCGACTCGATGACCAGCAACCCCGCGCCCTCGGCCATGACGAAACCGTCACGCGCCTGGTCGAACGGCCGTGATGCGCGCCGGGCATCTTCGGCAGGCGCGGTAGACAACGCCCGCGCCGCAGCAAAACAGCCGAGGGTGACCCGATCAATCGCCGCCTCGGTGCCGCCACATATCGCGATATCAGCTTCGCCGCTGCGGATCAGCCGTGCCGCGTCACCGATGGCCTGCACCCCCGCCGCACAGGCGGTGACCGGCGCGCCCAGCGGTCCTTTGAAACCATGGCGGATAGACACATGCCCGGCGGCCATATTGGCGAGAAACGACGGCGCGGTGAACGGTGACAACCGTTTTGGCCCGCGGCCATCGGTGGTGCGCACCGCCTCGGCCATGGCCCCGAAGCCGCCTACGCCCGAGGCGATGATGGTGGCGGTGCGTTGCTGCTGCGCTTCGCTGACCGGGTGCCAGTCGGCCTGCTCCAGTGCCTCATGGGCCGCGATCAGGGCGAACTCGATAAAGCGGTCCATCTTCTTGCGTTCTTTGGCCGGGATCACCTGCTCGGGCTGATAGCCGCCCAGGGGGTCTTGCGCAAGGCTCGGCACCTGACCGCCAACCGCGACCCCGGTGCCGGCAGTAATCTCATCCGCCAGCTTGTCGATACCCGACTGGCCTTCGAGCAGCCGTTGCCAGACCCGCTCTACCCCGCAGCCAAGCGGGCCGACGATGCCGGTGCCGGTGACCACGATACGTTTGCCACTCTGAGAATGGGTCATGGGTGTCGCTGCTGAATGTGTCATCTAGGTTGCCCCCGGTTCAGGTAGTGAGTTGAGTCTTGCTGCGAGGAGAGTGAATCTTGAAAGCGATCGCATACATCGCCGGGAGAAACACCAGGGTCATCAGCGTACCGACCAGCGTGCCGCCGATCAGGGTGTAGGCCAGCGTGCCCCAGAACACCGACTGGGTCAGTGGCACAAAAGCCAGGATCGCGGCCAGCGCCGTCAGCAACACCGGTCGGGCGCGCTGCACGGTGGCCTCGACCACCGAATTGAACGGGTCGAGACCTTCCTGTTGGTTGTGATGGATCTGGCCGATCAGGATCAAGGTGTTGCGCATCAGGATGCCTGAGAGGGCGATCAGCCCGACCAGTGCGTTGATCCCGAATGGCTGCTGAAACAGCAGCAGGGTCGGCACCACACCGATCAGGCCCAGCGGCGCGGTAAGAAACACCATGACCATCGCCGCCATCGAGCGCACCTGAACAATGATGATCAGCAAGGTCAGGGCGAGCATGATCGGCAGCAGCGGCGCGATGGCCTTGCTGGCCTTGAGCGACTCTTCGATGGAACCGGCCATTTCGATCCGGTAGCCCGGCGGCAGAGTCGCGATGACCGGCTGCAGGTCGTTCCAGATCAGCGCCGAGACATCCGGCGGTTGCAGACCCTCGGCAATGTCGCCGCGCACGGTAATGGTCGGGGTGCGGTCACGGCGGCGCAGCACGGGCTCTTCCATGCGCACCTCGACCTCGCCGACCTGCGACAGCGCAATGCGCTGGCCGGCCGCACCGACCAAGGTGAAACCGGCGATCTTCGCAGGATCGAGGCGGATATCACCGGCGGCCCGCGCCAACAGTTGCACAGAGCGAATGTCTTCGCGCACCGCGCTGACCGCCACCCCGGACAACAGAAACTGCAGTTGTTGGGCAACGCTACTGGAGGTCAGGCCGAATGCTTGCAGGCGATCCTGATCCAGCGCGAAATGCAGGGTCGGCACCCGCGCGCCCCAGTCGCTGTTGACGGTTCTCATCATCGGGCTGGCCTGCAGCACGCCCTGCACCTGAGTGGCGATCAGGCGCAGTTGCTGCGGGTCAGGCCCCATCACCCGATAAGCGACCGGGAACGGCGAGTACGGACCGAACACCAGTTGCGTGACCCGCACCCGCGCCTGCGGCGCCAGACCGTCGGCCACTGCGGCACGCAGGCGCTGCTTGAGCGCATCACGCGCAGCCTGGCTGTCGGTCAGCACCACAAGCTTGGCAAAGGACGGGTCAGGCAGTTCCGGGGCCATCGCCAAATAGAAACGCGGCGGTCCCTGGCCGACATAGGTGGTGACGATCTGCGCCTCTTGCTGCTCGCGCAGCCACGACTCGACCTTGATCGCGGTGGCATGGGTCTGTTCGATGGAAGTGCCGTACGGCATCTGTACCTCAACCAGCACCTCGGGGCGGTCGGAGGTCGGGAAGAACTGCTTTTTCACCAGCCCCATACCCAGCAGCGCAACGATGAACGCAACGATCACCGCCCCCGCGACCGACCATTTACCTGCGATGACCCTGCTCAGCAGCCGACGAAAACGGTTGTAGTGGCGGGTGTCATAGATGGCCGCATGACCGCCGGCAACCTGTTTGATCTCCGGCAGCAGCTTGACACCCAGATACGGCGTGAAGGCCACCGCGACCAGCCAGGACGCGATCAGGCCGATGCCCACGATCCAGAACATGTTGCTGGTGTATTCACCGGCCGTGGAGTGAGCAAAACCGTTGGGCATGAAGCCGATGGCGGTGACCAGCGTGCCGGACAGCATCGGCGCTGCGGTATGGCTCCAGGCGTAGGCCGAGGCCTTGAGACGGTCATAGCCCTCCTCCATTTTCACGACCATCATCTCGATGGCGATGATCGCGTCGTCGACCAGCAAACCCAGCGCCAGAATCAGCGAGCCCAGGGTAATGCGGTCAAAGTTCTTGCCCGTGGCAGCCATGACCACGAACACCACCGCCAGGGTCAAAGGCACAGCTGCCGCGACCACCACGCCAACGCGCCAGCCCATGCTGATAAAGCAGACCAGCATGACCACCAGCAAGGCGACCACGAACTTGACCATGAACTCGTTGACCGACGAGCTGATGTTCACCGACTGATCAGTGACCTTGGCCAGGGTCATGCCCAGTGGCATAGCGGCGTTGATCTGCGCCGTTTCCGCGTCCAGCGCCTTGCCAAGGTCCAGCCCGTTCCAGCCATCACGCATCACGATACCGAGCAACAACGCCGGCTCGCCGCCGTTACGGACCAGCAATGTCGCGGGGTCTTCGTAACCCCGTTCAACCGTCGCCACATCGGACAACTTCAAGGTCCGCCCGTTGACCACCACTGGCGTGCTGCGAATGGTCTCCAGCTTGTCGAACGCCCCCTCCAGACGCACGATCACCTGCGGCCCGCCGGTTTCGATCGAGCCGGCGGGGGTCAGCGCATTCTGGTTATTGAGCGCCGCAAAGATCGCCTGCGGCGCAATACCCAGCGTGGCCAGCCGCTCATGGGAAAACGACACGAAAATGCGCTCGGCCTGCTCACCGATGATGTTGACCTTCTTCACGCCAGGGACGTGCAACAGCCGCTGGCGCAGTGCCTCGGCATCACGCACAAGCTGGCGCGGCGGCTCACCTTTGGCTTTCAGGGCGAACAACGCGAACGTCACGTCAGCAAACTCGTCGTTGATCATCGGACCGATGACACCTGCCGGCAGATTTCGCGCCTCGTCGCCCAGCTTCTTGCGCGCCTGATAAAACTCTTCCTGGACTTGCCCGGGAGGGGTGCTGTCGAGTAGCGAGACCATGGTGAACGCCAGCCCTGCACGGGTGTAGGTTTCACTGCGGTCGTACCACTTGAGCTCCTGCATGCGCTTTTCCAGCGGCTCGGCCACCAGATCCTGCATCTGCTGCGCCGTCGCGCCGGGCCAGGCACTGATGATGGTCAGTTGCTTTACGGTAAAGGGCGGATCCTCGGCACGCCCCAACTGCAAGAACGCGAGAATTCCGGCCCCGGCAATCAGCACGATGACGAACAGGGTGACCGCGCGCTCGCGCACCGCCAAAGCAGACAGATTGAAACGCCCTGCGCTCATGGCTGGCTCCCGGCAACCCGGTTGGCGTCGAGCGACTCACGCCGGACCGACTCACCGTCATGCAGCAGGTGCGCACCCAACGCCACGACCTGCTCTCCCACCGCGAGCTGGCCGACGACACGCGCCGTGTCGTCGCCAACAGCCAGCACCTGCACGTTACGCCAGGCCACCTTGGTCGGCTCACCGGCAATCAGCCAAACGCCGGGACCACTGCCGGGATCGTAAAGGGCCGCAATCGGCACCTGCACTGCGCCGCTGCCGGGCGAGTCCTGGGCGATATCGAGTGTGACGGTCGCCCCGAGCGGCGCCTGGGCCAGCGCGCCCTGCAGCACATAGCGGGCTTCGAAGGTACGGGTGGTGGCATCGGCCGCCGCAGACAGCAGCCGCAGGGTTGCAGGCAGCGCCGGGTCACGGCTGCCGTACAGCGACGCCTGCGCCGTCGAGCCGGTGGCCGGGCGCAGCGTCTCGGGCAAATAGACAATCGCCTCACGTTGCCCGGCCCGTGCCAGCCGGACCACCGTTTGCCCGGCGCTGACCACCTGCCCCGGTTCGGCCAGAGTCTCGACCACCACGCCGTCAGCGTCAGCCAGCAGCACCGCGTAGCTGGTTGCATTACGCGCCACATCGGCCTGGGCTTGCGCGGCACTGAGCTGTGCCCGAGCCGCGTCGGCAGCCGCCTTGCTCTGGTCGTAAGTGGATGCCGAAACGGCGCCTGCGGCAACCAGCCGGCGATAGCGCACCTCGTCCTGGGCCGTCTGCCTGGCAAGTGCGCTGGCCGAGGCGACCGCTTCGAGCTGCGCTCGCGCCTGGAGCTGGAGATCCACAGGATCAAGGCGCAGCAGCGGCTGACCACGCTTGACCGTTTGCCCGGTATCGACCAGCCGCTCCAGCACCTTGCCTGACACACGAAAACCCAGGTCACTCTGGGTACGTGCGACCACCACACCGCTGAACGAGCGATTTGTCTCAACGGCGCGCGTCACCGTTGCAGCCCGGACCAGCGGCGGCTGGGTACGCGGATCGTCGCTGACCGCTGGATCGCCACACGCCGTCAACAGGACGGGCAGCACGCAACCGACAAGCAGGAGAGATTTGAGGCGCATGGGATCCCTTACTCAAGAGCAATACGAGACCCACATTCTTTTACTAGTGACCAATATTGTCAATGGTCACTTATTATTTACGGCGCCAGGCTACGCAAGATCATGGCCGGCAATTGCACGGTCGCTTCACCGGTAGCGTCGAGGTTGTATTGCAGTTGTGCAGGGTTGATGTAGGGACGCATGACCAGACAGATCGCGCTGACCACATCATCCAGCGGGGTCTTGCGCTCAAATTCGCCGGCTTCGCGGCCATCAACCACGATCTGCTGGATAATTGCGCGAATTCGCGCTTCATGTTCAAGCACCGACGGCCACTGCTCACGTGATGCAACAGCAGCAATGTCGTAAAGCTTGCGGTCATGGAAAAACAGGTCGCTGCCCGCTTCGCAAAGCGTCCGGAACAGGCACCTCAAGCGCTCCGAGGCAGACGAGGCACCGGCAGTCGCAGCCTCAATGGCCTGCATGATCATCGCCAGACGGTTGGCGCAGATCACCTGGCCGATGGCCTGCTTTGAGTCGAAAAACTTATAGATGTAGGCCTTGGAAAAACCGATGGCCTTGGCAAGGTCCGACACCGTGGTCTTCTCATAGCCGTAATGCGCGAAATGGCGGCCTGCCGCCTCGATGACCTGATCGCGGACACTGTGATCAAGGGGGCCGCGGGTAGGCGCTGGGGGGGTATTTTCATTCATGTGCGCAGCTTGACTCCATGATGACTCGAAAGACCGTTAGGTGACCGATCAATAATATGGTCACAATCTATCTGTGTCCAAAAAGGGCGCGAAGTTCTGTTGACCGGCAAATACTGCCCTCAATGTGACGCCCTGCAATGGCCGCTATGGTAATGGCTATTCAGACAGGCCGGGCGCTGCGCCGGGCGATCAGAGGTTTTTCGCGCGAACGCAGGCATAATGCCTACACTTGGCTGCGGGCCAGAATCATCGACTGTTCTGGCCCGCAACTGCCATGAGCCGGTGCATCGGAATGGCTGCACTGACACGTTAATCCGTAGTTACGACTGACAAGGCAGTGATCGTCGCGACTATCTGCACAAGTGCTCCACCACGATCAGCCAAAACCACGCGATGGTGTGTATCGAGGACTTGCAGGTACGCAATATGTCCAGGTCGGCGGCAGGCACGGCCGAGGCGCCGGGAAGAAACGTTCGGGCCAAGTCTGGCCTGAACAGGACCATCCTCGATCAGGGCTGGTTCGAGTTCCGCCGCCAACTGGACTAAAAGCTGGCGTGGCGCGGCGGCTGGCTGATTGCCGTGCCGCCGCAAAATACCAGCCGCACGTGCCCTAGTTGCGGCCATGTGTCGGCGGCCAACCGCCAGACGCAGGCGCTGTTCAGGTGCGTGGGATGTGGTTTTGAAGGCAACGCCGATGTGGTCGGCGCGATCAATGTACTAAGGGCGGGACACGCCCGGTTAGCCTGTGAAGTGAGCGCAGAGGTCATGGCGCCAGCAGCAGGAACCTACCGAAGCGACTCGCGGGCGGCTCGATGCCGCGCCTGAGCGCCGTAGGAATCTCTGGTCTTCAGGCCGGGGAGGATGTCAAATGGCCTACAAGGACACCTTGACCGGGCTGCCCAACCGCCGGGCGTTCATGGACCGCCTCGGCACGACCCTGACAGACGCAACGAGCGCCGCACCGCTGTTTTTCCTGATGCTCGATATCGACGACTTCAAAAAGGTCAATGACGGCTTCGGCCATGACGTGGGCGATCAGGTGCTGATCGCGGTGGCCGCAATCCTGCGCGAGCATAGCCATGGGAATAACTACGCACGCATGGGCGGCGAAGAGTTTGCCGTGGCCGCGCAGGTCGCGGATGCCGCCCCAGGCGCAGGCGCTGGCCCGCACCATTGTCGCGGCGGTCAACTCGGCTCAGGTGTGCGACCTGTCCCTCTCGATCAGCATCGGCCTGGCCGATCACCAACCGCAAGAATCGCTGCTGAGCCTGATGCATCGCGCCGACCAGGCGCTGTACGACGCCAAGAGCGACGGCAAGAACCGCTATGCGATGGCCCGGCAGGTGGTGATGGTGGTCTGAGTCATCTGATGCGGCGTGCATGAACCAACCTCGCCCTGGCAGGTCGAAGGCCGACGACGATGCCACGCAGGGCTCAGGTTCTGCACAGCGCCGCCCCACCCTGGCACGGCAATCGTGCAAATCTTTCCGGGTGATAACAGGTTCTAAAAGATGAAAAAAATCGTTCTGCCAGTTCTGGCGCTGCTGTTTTTGCATGGCTGCGCGCAGATGCCCGACTACTCCAATGTCGAGGGTGACAAACCGGTCGACGAGTCGCGTTACACCGTGCTCGAAACCGAGACCTGGGCCACCCGCGAGCAGCGCAGCCTTCTGGATGATCGGCCGAATCTGAACATCATCAGAATCAACGACAAGAAGGTCGGCAACATCCCCTTCTCCACCTACTACTACAAGAACGACTCTCCGCAACGTGCCGTGCTGCAACCGGGGACTTACACCATCCAGCTGGAATACCGGCTGCCGCTGCATTTCATGTTCACCGACCTGAAATTCAACGCCAAAGCGGGCCAGAAGGTCATTGCCCGCTCCAAATACGTGGGCGTCAGCCGGCTGGAAATCTGGCTGGAAGATGCCGCCACCGGTGAAGTGGTAAGTACCCGGGTGCATTGACCCGCCGCGCACGGCTAGCCGCGCAGGCTCAAGCCGAAACGAAACACCGCGCCCTGCCCCGGCACGTCCAGCAGTTCGATCCCGGCGCCATGCAGTTGCAGAATCTGATAGACGATCCGCAACCCCAGGCCGCCATCACGCCGCGCACCGCCGATGGTAAACGGGCGCAGAAACAGCCCCTCGCGTAGCTCTGGGGCAATTCCCGGTCCGCTGTCGGCAACGATGAAGTTCAGTTGTTCTGCGGTCGGCTCCAGTTGCAGGGTTACGCTGCCGCCCTGCGGGGTATGGCGCAGGGCGTTGTCGAGCAGGTTGGTCAGCACCCGCTCGATCAGGCCGAGATCGGCATACACGTCCGGCACACTGCGGGGCATCTTGGCCTCCAGGGTGATGCCCTTGGTCGCAGCAGTGAGTTCGAATTTCTGCAATACGTCCTGCAGCAAGTCCGCTGCCGAGAAGCGTTCGATCACCGGTTTGACGAAGCCGTGTTCCAGACGCACCAGTTCCAGCAGTGCCTGGGCCAGGCCGCCGACCTTGTGGCTCTGGTCCAGGGCGATGCCCAGGTAGCGGCGGCGTTCTTGCGGGCTCAGGCGTTCACCTTTAACCGACAACACTTCCAGGTAGCCATGCAGTGAAGCCAGCGGGGTGCGCAGGTCGTGGGAGATATTGGCCACCAGTTCGCGGCGTTCCTGTTCCTGGCGATTGAGGGCACGCAGCTGTTCGGCCAGGCGCTGTTGCATCTGCGCAAAGGTACGCTCCAGAGCGCCGATTTCATCGTTGCGCGGGCGCGCTTCGGGCACGGCTGGCGGCTCGGCGCTGGCGTCGATATCGAAGCGTTCCAGCGCAGTGGTCAGGCGGCGCAACGGCCGGGTGATCCAGGCAAATGCCGCAAGGCCGGCCAGCAGGCACAGCGCGGCGATCAGGCCGATGGCCCACACCGCCGTGCTCAAGGCCTCGCTGGTGGCACCTCGGGCGGCAAACCGGTCATGCGCTTCACCGAGCAGCACCACGTAGAGAAAGCCGGCCCGCTGACCGGCGACCATCAGCGGCGCAACGCTGAACACCTTGCGGGCATCGAGGCTGCGCGGGTCATCACCAACGATCGGCAGCGGCTCACCGGCGATGAAGCGCTTGATCGGTGCCAGATCGACCTGGTCGCGCAGCAAACGGTCGCGGGGCGCGGCGTCGCCGATGATGCGCCCGTCGATGTCCAGCAGGTACACCTCAACGCTGGGGTTGACCAGCATCAATTGGCTGAACAGCTCGCGCACCGCGCCGGGCATCAGGCCGTTGGCGTCCATCAGTTGCGTATCGCTGGCAATATGGCGGGCCAGGTCGCGGGACAGCCCTTGCACCACTTCCAGCTCATGCATGCGGCTGGAGCGCACTTGCAGCCAGATCGAGGTGCCGCTGCACACCAGCAGCAGCACGGCGAACACCAGTGCCAGGCGGCGGGTCAGGCTAAGCGAAAACATCAGGCTTCACCGGCGGCTGCGAATTTATAACCGCGCCCCCAAACGGTGAGGATCCGCGCAGGGCTGGCGGGGTCGGCTTCGATCTTGGCGCGCAGGCGGTTGATGTGGGTATTGACCGTGTGCTCATAGCCGTCATGGCTGTAGCCCCACACAGCATCGAGCAGCTCCATGCGCGAGAACACCTTGCCCGGCTGACGGGCGAAAAAGTACAGCAAATCGAACTCCCGTGGCGTGAGGTCCAGGCTTCGAGCATCAAGTGTCGCTTCACGGGTAATGGGGTCGATGCGTAAACCGGCGATCTCCAGGCCGCCGCTGTCCAGGCGCAGATTGTTCGCCAGCGCCTCGACCCGGCGCAGCAACGCCTTGACCCGCGCGACCAGTTCCATCATCGAGAACGGCTTGGCCAGATAGTCGTCAGCGCCCAGTTCCAGGCCGAGAATGCGGTGCATTTCACTGGAGCGCGCGCTGGTGATGATGATCGGCGTGTAGCGGGTCATGGCCCGGGCGCGGCGGCAGATTTCCAGGCCATCGACCCCAGGCAGCATCAGGTCGAGGATCAAGGCGTCCCAGCCGCCTTGCTCCAGCAGGCGCAGGCCCTGTTCGCCATCGGCGCTGTGTACCACCTCGAACCGCTCATCGCGCAGGTGCAGGCAGATCAGCTCGGCGATGTGTTCGTCGTCTTCCACCACCAGCACGCGTTTGACCTGCTCCATTGCGCTAGCCCCTCCGGTATCGATTCGCTGGTCATTCTCACACAGCGCTGCCCGTGCAGTTATCACGAATTGTTTAACTCTGCGTGAGGATTCGGCGAAGCGCCGGGGCGTAGCCTGAGTCCATCAAAAAATTGGCCGTAGCGCACAGGAGACCACCATGCTCTCAAGACGAAAACTACTGCTCAGCGCCGGCTCATTCGGGGTCGCCGCCACCGCCTTTGCCGTGCTGCCACGGCTGGCCGACAGTCAGGTTCTGAATGTCGCAGATGACGACATCGGCAGCTTCGAGGTCAGCCATAGCGACGCTGAGTGGCGCCAACGGCTGACCGCCGAGCAATACCGCATCCTGCGCCAGGAAGGCACCGAACGCTCTTACAGTAGCCCGCTCAATAACGAGCACCGCGCAGGCACTTTTGCCTGTGCCGGTTGCCAGTTACCGCTGTTTTCGTCCGCCACCAAGTTTGACAGTCACACCGGCTGGCCGAGTTTCTGGCAACCGCTGGACAACGCCGTGGGGCAACACACCGACCGCAGCTACGGCATGTTGCGCATTTCAGTGCATTGCCGGCGCTGCGGCGGCCACCTGGGTCATGTGTTCGATGACGGCCCGCGCCCTACCGGTCTGCGCTATTGCATCAATGGCGCCGCCATGACTTTCACGCCGGCTTGAGGACAACCCCATGCTATTGCTGACACTCGCCTACCTGGGCGGCCTGCTGACCATCCTCAGCCCGTGCATCCTGCCAGTGCTGCCCTTTGTGTTTGCCCGTGGCGGGCGGCCGTTGCTGCGCAATGGCCTGCCATTGCTGGCCGGCATGGCCCTGACCTTCGCTCTGGTCGCTACCCTGGCGGCGGTCGGCGGGGCCTGGGTGGTGCGTCTGAACCAATATGGTCGCTGGCTGGCGCTGGCGTTCATCACCCTGTTCGCCCTGACCCTGCTGCTGCCGCAACTGGCCGAACGCCTGACCCGGCCACTGGTGGCAGCAGGCAATCGTCTTAACGCAGCTGCAGGTCACGACCAGCAGCCACGCGCTGGCACCTCATTGCTGATCGGCATCGCCACCGGCCTGCTGTGGGCGCCCTGCGCTGGTCCCATTCTGGGCCTGGTACTCACCGGCGCCGCGCTGCAAGGCGCCAACATCGGCAGCAGCTTGCTGTTGCTGGCCTACGCCGCCGGTGCCGCCACCTCGCTGGGCCTGGCCCTGCTGGTGGGCGGCAAGCTGTTCGAGGCCATGAAGCGCGGCCTGGGTGCCGGTGAATGGCTGCGCCGTGGGCTTGGCGCAGTCATGCTGGTCGGGGTGGCGGCCATTGCTTCGGGGCTCGACACCGGCCTGCTGACCCGTTTGTCGACCGCGACCACGGCTGGGCTGGAACAACATCTGGTAGATCGCTTGACCGGCCAGCAAGACGACGGCGCAATGATGATGCGCGCCACCGACAGCCACAGCGGCGAACTGCCGGTGGAAGGTAACCTGCCCGCCCTCGACGGCGCGGTGCAGTGGCTCAACTCACCGCCGCTGAGCGCCGAAGCACTGAAAGGCAAAGTGGTGCTGAGCGCCGAAGCACTGAAAGGCAAAGTGGTGCTGGTCGATTTCTGGACCTACTCGTGCATCAACTGCCTGCGCAGCCTGCCCTACGTCAAAGCCTGGGCCGAGAAATACCGCGACCAGGGTCTGGTGGTGATTGGCGTGCATGCCCCGGAGTTCGCCTTCGAGCGTGACATCGACAACGTCAAAAAAGCCAGCCGTGACCTTGGCATCACCTACCCGGTGGCCATCGACAACGACTTCGCCATCTGGAAAGGCTTCAACAATCAATACTGGCCGGCGCATTACTTCATCGATGGCCAGGGCAAGATCCGTTACCACCACTTTGGCGAGGGCCGTTACGACGAGTCCGAGCGGGTCATCCAGCAGTTGCTGCGCGAAGCCGGGCAGCACGACGTTGCCAGCGGCATGGTCAAGGTCGCTGCCAGCGGTGCTCAACAAGCCGCCACCCAGGGCATTCGCTCGCCGGAAACCTACCTGGGCTACGACCGCGCCCAACACTTTGTCTCGCCCGGTGGCGCCCGCCAAGACCGTGTGGCCAGCTACAACCTGCCAGGCAGCCTCAAGCTCAACGACTGGGGCCTGAGCGGCGCATGGCAAATCAACGAACAAGAAGCCGTGTTGGCCCAGGCCGGCGGGCATATCGCCTACCGCTTCAAGGCCCGCGACCTGCATCTGGTGCTCGGCCCGTCTGCCGACGGCAAGCCGGTACGCTTCAAGGTCAGCATCGACGGCAAAACTCCGGGCGAGGCCCACGGAGTGGACATCGATGCCGATGGTAACGGCACGGTGAACGAACAGCGCCTCTACCAGTTATTGCGCGTGCCCGGCGACGCCGCCGAACACAGCTTCGATATCGAGTTCCTCGACCCCGGCGTGCATGCCTACGCCTTCACCTTCGGCTGAGACCACCACCATGCGAATGATCAAACGCTTTACCTTACAAGCCCTCGCCGGCCTGGCCTTTATCCAGATCAGCGCCTGCTCAATGGCCGCGGAAGATGCCGTAGTGATTCCCGCACCGGCCCATGACCTGAGCAGTACGGCTTCGACAGCCACTGCGGTGTTTGCCGGCGGCTGTTTCTGGGGTGTGCAGGGGGTGTTCCAGCACCTGCACGGCGTGACCCAGGCGGTGTCCGGCTATGCCGGCGGCAGCGCCAATACCGCGCACTATGAGCAAGTCGGCAGCGGCGACACCGGGCATGCCGAAGCGGTGCAGATCAGCTACGACCCGCAGCAAATCAGCTACGGCAAGCTGCTGCAGGTGTTCTTCTCGGTGGCCCACGACCCGACCCAGCTCGACCGCCAGGGCCCGGACCGGGGCACCCAATACCGCTCGGCGATCTTCGTGCACAACGACGAACAAAAGGCCGTGGCCCAGGACTACATCAAGCAGCTCGACGCTGCCCATGTCTATGCCAAGCCCATCGTCACCCGCCTGGAACCGCTGACTGCTTTTTACCCCGCCGAGGACTACCACCAGAACTACCTGACCAACCACCCGAACAACGGCTACATCGTGGTCAACGACCTGCCCAAGGTGATGAACCTCAAGCAGTTGTTTGGTGAGTTGTATGTGCAGCAGCCGGTGTTGGTGAAGGTGCCCTGAGGTATCCGGCGTGAGCAGTTCCCTCCCACAGGGGCACACTTCATACCTCTGCGGGAGGCTCATCTGGCGACAAAGGGCTTCGCGGATAAATCCGCTCCTGCGCGCCGGGTGAGACAAGCTTCACCTTGCAATATCGCTACAACATCGCCACCATTGCGAATAGTTGTCATTCGCCATGGTCATCTCCGCCGTGATTGCTCCTCCCGCCGATACGCGTCAGCAAGTCCTCCATCGCCTGTTCGGCGACCATCACAGCTGGTTGCTCGACCGGTTGCGCTTGCGCCTGCGCTGCCGCGAAGACGCTGCCGATCTGGCCGCCGAGACCTTCGCTCAGGTGGTGGAGATGCCCGACCCGCAGAGCATCCGCGAGCCACGGGCGCTGTTGAGCACCATCGGCAAGCGGCTGATCTTCGCCCGCTGGCGGCGCAACGATATCGAGCAGGCGTATCTGCAGGCCTTGGCCGAACAGCCAGAACCGCTCGCGCCATCGCCGCAGGAACACTGGCTGGTGATGGAGGCGCTGCTGGAGGTCGACCGGTTGCTCGACGGGTTGTCGTCCAAAGCGCGGGCAGCCTTTCTCTATAGCCAGCTCGACGGCCTGACCTATGCGCAGATCGCCGCTGAATTGGGTGTGTCGGTCACCCGCGTGCATCAGTACATGGTTCAGGGGCTGACCGCCTGTTATCGGGCGGCGCCGTGAGCGGGTTGCCGCCGGCGGTCAGCCAGGCAATTGAATGGTACGCAAGGCGGGCATCGGGCAGTTTCGATGAGGCCGCGCAACGTCAGTGGCAAAGCTGGCTGGACGCCGATGCCAGTCATCAGCAGGCCTGGCAGAGCTTGCAGCAGCAACTCAATCGCACCCTGACACCGCTGGCGCAACAGCCTGGCACGGCGCGGGCCTTGCGTGCTAGCGGTCACTCGCGGCGACGCTTGCTGCGCGGCGCGCTGGGGCTTGGCGGTCTGGCAGTGGCTGCGCATCTGCTGAGCTGGCGCGGCGGGCCGCTGCACGAGCGCTGGGGCAGTGACCTGCGCACCGGCACTGCCGAACGTCGCACGTTCCATCTCGACGACGGCTCGACCCTGCTGCTCAATGCCGAAAGCGCGGTGGACCTGAACTTCAATGCCAGCCAGCGGCGTGTGCAGTTGCTGCGCGGCGCGGTGCTGGCTGAGGTCAGCAAGGAGGCGGCGCCAGCCCGACCGTTCGTACTCGCCTGCCCTTGGGGTGAAGCGTGGCTGGACGGCGGCAGTTGCCTGTTGTCGCGGCAGGGTAATCAAGCCCAGGTGTGGGCCATGAGCGGCGAGCTGGAATGGCGCACGCCGCAGCAACGTCAACACCTGAGTGCAGGCCAGGGCCTGGCCTTCGACGGTCAGCGCTGGCAGCCAATTACGCCGCAGCACACCCATCAGCGCAGCTGGATCAGCGGTTTGCTGGAGGTGCATAACCAGTCGCTGGGCGAGGTGATCGAACACCTCAAGCCTTATCACCATGGGCTGTTGCAGGTGTCTGATGGCGCTGCCGGACTAAGGATTTCCGGGGTATTTACCCTGGATGACAGCCACAGTGCGCTGGCGGCGCTCAAGGATGTGCTGCCACTGCGCATCGACAGTTATCTGGGGTTGTGGACGCGGATCGACCGGGCGTAGGGGTTGAGGCTGTCGCCAGCAGAGCTTGCCTCCCACAGGGTGCAGCCCTGAGAGCGAAAAGTTTTTTCACATCACCCCTGAAAATTTTCCAGGCTCGCGTCACATACCAGGCAGTCACGCGTTTTGCGCGTCCCGCACCGTCCTTTGCCGAGTCTCTTTCATGCATTTGAATACCCTCTTCCCGCTGGTACTCAGCGGTTGCCTGGCCAGTGCCAGCAGCTTCGCCAGTGACGCGCTGTACGACTTCAATATCGAGGCCGGGCCGTTGGCCAGAACGCTGATCAGCATCGGCCAGGTCAGTGGTCGTCAGGTGCTGTTCGTGCCTGCCGATGTCGAAGGTCGTCAGGCGCGGGCACTGCGTGGCCAGTTCAGCAGCCAGGAGGCGGTCCGCCAGAGCTTGCAGGGCAGCGGGCTGGCCTTGCTGGTAACTGCCAGCGGAGCACTGAGTGTGCAGCCGCTCAACCGTGACGGCCTGACCCTGGATGCGACGGTGATCGATGCCAACCGCCAGGGCGCCACAGCCGATGAAGTGATCGCCCGCCGCACCCCGGCGGCCAGCACCACGCGGCTGGGCCTGAGCAACCGCGAAACACCGCAGGCGATCAGTACCGTGACCCGCCAGCAGATCGATGACTTCAAGCTGACCAGCGTCAAGGATGCGCTGCGCAGTGCGCCGACCGTCACCGTGGAGCAATTTGAGACCGATCGTACGGCATTCACCTCGCGCGGCTTTATCATCGACAACTTCGAGTACGACGGCATGGGCATGCCCTTCTCGTCCGGTGTATTACTCGGTGACCAGGACCTGGCCGAGTTCGAGCAGATCGACGTGTTGCACGGCGCCAACGGCCTGATGAGCGGCGCGGGTAACCCGTCTGCCACGGTCAATGCGGTGCGCAAACGGCCGACCGAAACCTTCCAGGCGCAGATCAACAGCAGTGTCGGTTCGTGGGACAACCGCCGCCTGGACTTCGATGTCAGCGGCCCGCTCAGTGAAAACGGCAAAGTGCGCGGGCGCTTTATCTATGCCCACGACAAGGGCAACTCTTATCTGGACCGCTACAGCCATGAGATCAACCTGGCCGCCGGACTGCTGGCCTTCGACCTGTCGGCGGCCGATACCCTGACCGTGGGTTACTCGGACCAGAAGAGCAATTCCAATGGCAGCACCTGGGGCGCACTGCCGATTGCCGACTACGCCGGCAATCGCATTCACTACAGCAGCCGTAGCTCAAGCATCGGCCAGCCCTGGAGCTACTGGAACATCCACACCCAGCGCGCCTTCGCCGAGTGGATCCATGAGTTCGACGGGGGCTGGAAAAGTACCCTCACTGTCACCGGGGTGAACCAGCATCAGGACACCCAGATGCTCTATGCCATCCCCGCCACCGCCACTGACGTGTTCGCCTACGTCAACCGCACCACCAGTACCGAGCATCAGCTGACCGGCGAACTGCAACTGGCCGGGCCGTTCAATCTGTTCGGCCGCGAGCACGAGCTGACCCTGGGCGCCAACTACGGCCGCAGCCGTCACGACGAAACCGGACACTACCAGGACGCCTCGGGCTACATCATGGCCAGTTTGACCGACGCTCTGGCCGGCCGCGTGGTGAAGCCGCCGTTCACCTATACCGATAGCCTCAACACCCAGCTGTTCACCGACCGACAAAAGAGTGTGTATGCCGGGGCACGCTTCAGCCTGAGCGATGACCTGCACTGGATTGCCGGTGCACGAATGCTCAGCGCCGACGGTGACGGCATGGGCTACGGCTCGCCGCACGACACCCGGGTGCATGGCAAGGTCACGCCTTACACCGGGGTGGTCTACGACCTGACTGCGCAGTGGAGCCTGTACGCCAGCTGGACCGAAATCTTCAAGCCGCAGTACCTGCGCAGCACCGCCGGCGGCGTGATCGAACCGCTTGAAGGCAAAAGCACTGAGCTGGGCATCAAAGGCAGCCTGTTCGACGACCGCCTGAGCCTGACTGGCGCAGTGTTCAAGACCGACCAGCAGAACGTCGCCGAGACCACCGGCGAAATCATCGGCGGCCAGTACGCCTATCGGGGCGTGGACTTCAAGAGCCATGGCGTGGAACTCGAAGCCCACGGCGAAGCACTGCCCGGCCTGGAGCTGGCTGGCGGCTATACCTGGGTGCGCATCGAAGACAACAATGGCGACAAGGCGCGCCGCTACGTGCCCAACCACACCCTGCGCGCCAGCCTGACCTGGCGTCTGCCGAACCTGCCACAAGCCAAAGTCGGCAGCCGCGTGCAATGGCAGAGCGCAACCGAGGCCGATTCCAACAGCCGCGTAAGCCAGGACGCCTACACCTTGGTCGACCTGATGGCCAGCTACGACTTCGGCGAACACTGGAGCACGTCGCTGAACCTCAACAACCTGTTCGATCAGAAGTACTTGTTGTCGCTGTACCAGACCGCCGGGTCCACCAACTATGGCGCGCCGCGCAATGTCATGGCTTCGGTGAGCTGGAAGTACTGAGCGTCACGGTTGGCGGCGCTGACGGTGAAACCCCCTTCACGTTCAGCGCCAGTTCATGGAACGGCCTGCCAGAGCGGCGTATAAAGCGCAGGCCTTACCGAAACATCCTGTAACTACTTTGACGAGAGCCATGGACAGTTATCCCGGTAGTCGCGCCCCGGCCCTTTTGCGAAAGGCCGGGCGCGCGATCAACACAGACACACGACAGTGCCCGCAACGGGCCGGTCGGTTGAGCCGCATGCCGGGCTGAGCCTCGTACGCGACTTGCCTGCCGGCGCGGCCGGGCCGAGGTAAGTCGAATGCCATTTTCCATTCGCCAACAGGCCTTGCGCCTGGGTCACGTTGCACCCAATCGTTGGGACTGGCTTATGCTGCCATTGGTCCTGGCGCTGATTGTTCTGCTCGCCTGGGGCGCCATGCAGATGAGTCGACCGTTTGTAGTCGGTGAAGCCACACCGGTATCACTGGACCCGACCGAGCTGCCCTATTACCTGCTGCGCACGATGCTGCGTATGTTCATCGCGCTGGGGATTTCGCTGCTGTTCGCCTTTGCCTTCGCCGCGCTTGCCGCCCGCTATCGTGCAGCAGAAAAGATCATGATCCCGTTGCTGGATGTACTGCAGTCAGTGCCGATCCTGGGGTTTCAGGCCATCGCTATCGCACCTTTCATAGCCCTGTTTCCCGGCAACCTGCTGGGTGTGGAGTGCGCGGCGATCTTTGCCATCTTCACCTCCCAGGCCTGGAACATGGCGCTGAGTCTTTATCAGTCGCTGCGCAACATCCCCGGTGAGCTGGAAGAAGCCGCACGCGTTTTCCGGCTCTCACCCTGGCAGCGCTTCTGGCGGCTTGAACTGCCATTCGCCATGCCTGGGCTGCTGTGGAACATGATGATGTCGATGTCCGGTGGCTGGTTCTTTCTGGTGGCGGCCGAAGCCATCTCCGTCGCCGGGCAGGACATCAAGCTGCCGGGCATTGGCTCATACATTGCCGTAGCCATCGAACAAAGCAATCAGCAGGCGATCGGTTGGGCCATCGCCGCGATGCTGCTGGGCATCGTCATTTACGATCAGTTGTTCTTCCGTCCGCTACTGGCTTGGGCTGATCGATTTCGTTTCGAAGAAACCGCTGGCGAAACCGCCCAGCGCTCCTGGCTGCTGGAGTGGGGCCGGCGCAGCCACTGGCTGCGAGCCGCCAGCCTGCGCCTGGCCGCGACCCTGCACGCGGTGACCGGCGGGTTTGCATTGCGCCACGACGGTTCGGTGCCACCGCGTCGGCGCCTGTCAGTGCCACGCCTGTGGTCACAGGTGGGCAAGGCTGTGCTGGCCCTGATCAGCCTGGGCGCACTGGGGGGCCTCACCCTGTTTATCCATCAGGCCGTTGGCTGGGCCGAGGTATTGCACGTGCTCTGGCTGGGGCTGCTGACCCTCACCCGGGTCATCGTGCTGATCATTCTCGCCTCGCTGGTCTGGGTACCGCTGTCGATCTGGATCGGCTTGCGCCCGCGCTACTCGCAAAAGGTCCAGGCACTGGCGCAGTTCCTGGCCGCATTCCCGGTCAACCTTCTATTTGCGCTGGTGGTCGTTCTGCTGGTCAGGCTGGACCTGAACCCGAATATCTGGCTCAGCCCGCTGATGGTGTTTGGCACCCAGTGGTACATCCTGTTCAACGTGGTGGCCGGAGCGAACGGCATCCCCAATGAACTGCGCCTGGCCGCCGAGAACATGGGCCTGACAGGCTGGCTGAAATGCAAACGCCTGTATCTGCCGGCGGTGTTCCCCAGCTTTCTGACCGGTGCGATGACCGCCAGCGGCGGCTCGTGGAACGCCAGTATCGTGGCCGAATACGTGACTTGGGGCGACATCACCCTGCAAGCCCAGGGGCTGGGCAGCTACATCAAACAAATGACCGATGCCGGAGATTTTCATCGCATCGCCCTGGGCATCGGGGTGATGTGCCTCTACGTCATGGTGTTCAACCGTCTCGTCTGGCGCCAGCTGTTGCTGCGCGCCGCAACCCGTCGTTGAAGGAGGCTGTGATGAAAGCCAAGGCATTGATCGAACTCAAAGCAGTCAACAAAGGCTTCAAGGCCGCCGACGGCACGTCGCGCACAGTGCTCCAGGGCGTGGACCTGGCATTGCATGACGGTGAGATCGTCGCCCTGCTGGGCCGCTCCGGCTCAGGCAAATCCACCCTGCTACGGGTGATTGCCGGGCTGGTAAAGGCCGACCAGGGCCAGGTTCACTATCAGGGCCACCCCATCTACGGCCCGGTCAACGGCATCGCGATGGTGTTTCAGTCGTTCGCGCTGTTTCCCTGGCTGAGCGTGCAACAGAACGTCGAACTGGGCCTGGAAGCTCAGGGCGTCAAGCCGGCCGAGCGCGAACGGCTGGCCAGCGCCGCGCTGGAAATGATTGGCCTGGCCGGTTTCAGCGGTGCCCTGCCGCGCGAACTGTCTGGCGGCATGCGCCAGCGGGTAGGCATTGCTCGTGCACTGGTGACCAATCCGCAGGTGCTGCTGATGGACGAGGCATTCTCGGCGCTGGACGTGCTGACCGGGCAGAGCTTGCGCGACGACATACTCGAACTCTGGCAAGAACGGCGCATGGCTACACGCTGCATGCTGGTGGTGTCGCACAACATCGAAGAGACCGTAATGATGGCCGACCGTATTGTGGTCTTCGACAGCGACCCCGGTCGGGTGCGCTCTGAGTTGCACATCGACCTGCCCCGCCCGCGCAACGCCGACTCGCCACAGGTGCGCGCCCTGGTGGCGCAGGTTTATGCGCTGATGACTCAACCGTCAGCGGCGATTCACACAGCGGACAGCAGCGCACCGTTGGCGGCGCCATTGAGCTACAGGCTGCCTGAGGCTGATGTCGCACGGCTCGAAAGCGTGCTGGAGCGCCTGGCTGCCGAGCCGTTCAACGGCACTGCCAGCCTGCCGGCCCTGGCCGCCGAAACCGGGCTGCCCGACGAGGAATTGCTGCCGGTCTGCGAAGCCTTGGCGTTGCTGGGCCTGGCGCATATCGACCATGGTCATCTACGCCTGGACCGCCATGGGCGGCAATACTTGACCACACGCCAGGCACGCCGTCAGGATCTGTTCGCCCGTCAATGCCGGGGACGCATTGCACTGGTGAATTTCATTCTGGACCGTCTGCATCTTGAACCGGGTGCCAGCCTGGCCAGAACCGTGGTGCTTGGCAGGCTGGCAGAGTGGATGGATGAAGAACAGGCCGAGCGGGTCTTGAACGTTGCCATCGAATGGGGCCGCTACAGCGAGCTGTTCGAGTACAGCTTCCATAACCACTGCTTCACCCTGACCTCCTGATACGGCGGTCACGGCAGGCGGCTGGCTTGCGGACCCGGCAAGTCGTGCAGGTAGCTATCGATGATGCGCTCAATACTGCCGTCGTCGCGCAAGCGTTCGACGGCCTTTTTCAGCCGCTGGACCATCGGCTCGGCACAGCTTTTCGAGCAGGCCAGGTACAGGTTGGTCGGCATCATCGGCGGGCTCATCAGCAATGGCCTACTGGACACGTCGCGCCAGATGTAGCGGGTTTCCGGCACCCCGTTGAACCAGGCATCGACCCGGCCCAGCAAGAGCATCTGCGCCGGGTTCTCGCCGATTTTCAACGGGTAGATCTGCTCATCGGCGAAGCCTTGTTCGCGCAGCATCTGCTCTTGGGCACTGCCCAGCCCTACGGCAATGCGCCGGTAGCTGCGGCGGGCCTCGTCGAAATTCTCCACCCGTTTATCGAGGCTGAAGAACGCCCGTTGCATGGTCATGATCGGCACGATCCAGGTGTAGCTGTTTTCCCGCGACGGGATGCGCGACAGGGGGATGATCAGCAGGTTCTCGCCCATCTGGACCGTACGCTGCGCGCGGTTCCAGGGCATGGATCGAACGTTCAGCTCATAGCCTGCCAGAGCGGCGGCCTTCTGCGAGACGTCGCCCAGAATGCCGCTGCGGCCAACCGGGCCAGACATGGTCAGCGGCGGCGCCTCAAGCAGGTAGATATCCGCCGGGGCCGCGAGCAGGGTCTGCCATGGGCAGAGCACGCCGACCGTCAAGGCTGCGCAAAACCGCTTCAAGGCTCGCAAGCCTGTGTAGCGCAGGGAATTGGTCGAGAAGTGCATCAGGGTAACCTGAGAGTGGACGACAAGCTGACATGGCAAGCATAGTTGCAAATACCTGATAGCGCATTGCCCTGCCCAATAAAGGAGCACTACCGCCCATGATCAGACAGCAGCGTTACGAAGCCGGCTTGCAGGCGCTGAGCGATGCAGGCGCGCATGTGCGCACCACCGTGGGGGTGTACCAGCTGAAGGTCGATCTGCTGGCGATTGCGCAGTAGGTCCTCGCCATGGCGCACTTGATCAGGATCAGCGATGTACCGCGCGCCCGATGGATCGCCTTGCGCGATCAACTGGCCGCCGATGGCTGGACGTTGATCAGGGGTGGCGGGCTGGATCACTCATGGGCAACGTTGCACCGCGGTGAGCCGGTGATTGAAATGCAATGGGACAACTGGACCGAAGGTGAGATCACCTACGCGCAGGAGCAGGCCGGGTTGATCGAGGCCCAATTGCCAGAGGACATCAGGGCGTTGCCAAAGGCGCCCTGAATGCAGCCAGCAGGTTGCCTTACTCGATTTTCACCTTCGCCGCACGAATCACCTCGCCCCAGCGCTGATGGTCATCGGCAATCACCTTGGCAAAGCCGGCCGGGGTGCTTTTTTCAAGGCTGATGCCGTTCTGCGTGAAACGCTCGGCGGTTGCCGGGGCATTGGCGATCACTTCGATGGCCTTGCTCAGGCGCTCGACGATCGGCGCCGGGGCGTCCTTGGGCAGCACCACGCCGAACCAGCCGGAAGCCACGAAACCTGGCAAGCCGGCCTCGACGGCACCGGGCACGCCCGGCAGCAGCGGCGAACGCTCGGCACTGCTGAGCACCAGACCCTTGAGTTTGCCGGCCTTGATCTGCGGCGCCAGCACGGTCAGGGTGTCGACCGCGATGTCCACTTCCCCGCCCAGCAACCCGGTGACCGCCGGAGCACTGCCTTTGTAGGGCACATGCAGCAGGTCGATCTGCGCCTGGTTTTTCAGCAGTTCTCCGGACAGGTGGCACAGCGTGCCGTTGCCGCAGGAGGAATAACTCAATGCGCCGGGGCGGGCCTTGGCGTTGCTGATCAGCTCTTGCAGGTTGTTGATCTTGCTGCTGGCATTCACCGCCACCACGTTGGGCACCGAGGCGACTACGGCCACCGGGGTGAAATCCTTCTGATAGTCGTAACGCAGGTCATTCTGCAGGTTGGGCAGAATGGTCAACTGGCCGGCGGTGGCCAGCGACAAGGTGTAGCCATCAGGTTTGGCCTTGGCCACATACTCGGCAGCAATGGCAGTGCCGGCACCGGGTTTGTTTTCGACCACCACTGGCTGGCCCAGTGAGGTGGACAATTGTTCGGCGTAGTAACGGCCGACGGTGTCTGCCGCGCCGCCCGGCGGAAACGGCACGATCAAGGTCAACGGACGGCTGGGCCAGTTCTGTTCAACAGCAGTATCGGCATGCACCAGGCTGCTCAGCACACCCAGGGTCAGGCCGGCCAGGGCGGCAGTGAAGGTACGGGTCTTGTTCATGGACATCTCGTTTTTCAGTGTTGGGCAAAAAGCGCAGGGTCAGTCTTCGTTGAACGCCACTTGGCGGGTGGCGCGAAAACGCGGCAACAGCAGCAAGGTCACGATCAACAGGGTCACAATCAGCAGGCTCAGGCTCAGCGGGCGCTGCACGAATACCAACGGGTCGCCGCGCGACAGCAACATGGCGCGGCGCAGGTTCTCTTCCATCATCGGCCCGAGGATGTAGCCCAGCAGCAGCGGTGCCGGTTCGCAGCGCAGCTTGATGAACAGGTAGCCAAGCAGGCCGAAGCCGACGGTGAGCAGCACATCGAACAGGCTGTTGTTGACGCTGTACACGCCAATGCAACAGAACAACAGAATCGCCGGGTACAGCAGGCGGTAAGGCACCGACAGCAGCTTCACCCAGATACCTACCAGCGGCAGGTTGAGCACCAGCAACAGCAAATTGCCGATCCACATGCTGACGATCAGCCCCCAGAACAACTCCGGGCGCTCGTCGAGCACCTGCGGCCCGGGCACGATGCCGTGGATCATCATTGCGCCGGCCATCAGCGCCATCACCGCGTTGGACGGCAAGCCCATGACCAGCATCGGGATGAATGAGGTCTGCGCCCCGGCGTTGTTGGCCGACTCCGGACCCGCGACACCTTCGATGGCGCCCTGGCCGAAGCGCGCAGGGTCCTTGGCCAGACGTTTTTCGAGCATGTACGAGGCAAACGAGCCGAGCATCGCCCCGCCACCCGGCAGTACGCCCAACAGCGAACCCAGGCCGGTGCCGCGCAGAATCGGCTTCCAGGCGCGGCGGTAGTCATCGCGGCTGGGCAACAGGCGTCCGACCGGGGCGATCTGGCTTTTGCCGCTGTGGTCACGCTCCAGGTTGGCGATGATTTCGGCGATGCCGAAGATGCCCATGGAGATCACCACAAAGCTGATGCCGTCACTCAGTTGCGGCAGGCCGAAGGTGAAGCGCTCGGCCCCGGAGTTGACGTCAGTGCCCACCATGCCCAGCAACAGACCGAGGACGGTCATCGCCAGTGCCCGCAGCACGTCGCCCTGGGCCAGCACGATGGCCGCCACCAGGCCCAGCAGCATCAGCGAGAAGTAATCGGCCGGGCCGAATTTGAGCGCGAACTCCGCCAGCGGTGCCGCCGCGGCGGCCAGCAGCAGGATCGCCAGGCTGCCGGCAATGAACGAGCCGATCGCCGCGATGGCCAGCGCCGCCCCTGCCCGGCCCTTGCGCGCCATGGCATGACCGTCGATGCAGGTCACCACCGAGGACGACTCGCCCGGCAAGTTGACCAGAATCGCGGTGGTCGAACCGCCGTACTGCGCGCCGTAGTAGATGCCCGAGAGCATGATCAACGCCGCCGAAGGTGTCAGGCCATAAGTGATCGGCAACAGCATGGCGATGGTCGCCACCGGCCCCAGCCCTGGCAACACGCCAATCAGGGTGCCGAGGGTTACGCCCAGCAGGCAGTAGAGCAAATTGTTGACGGTAAAGGCTGCGTCCAGGCCGAGACTCAGGTGGGCGAGCAGTTCCATGGGGCTTCCTCAGACCGGCAGTACAGGCAGATTCAGGCCCAGTGCCCACGTGAACACCAGGGCACTGAAGCCGCCCAGCACACTGCCCAGCACGGTCAGTTCCTTGAAACTGGGTTTGCGCCGCGCCAGCCCGCTGAGCAGGGTCATGACCAACGTCGCCAGGGCCAGCCCCAGACTGGGCAGCAACAGCGCGAAAGCCACCACACTGCCGATGATCGATAACCCCGCACGCACGCTGAACAGCCCGCCCAGGCCGACCTGCTCACTGGAAAACGCCAGCCCGCGCAACAGGATCAACACCCCCAGCGCACTGAGCACAGTACCAATCAGCAACGGAAAGTAGCCGGCGCCCATGCGCATTGTCGTACCCACGCTGTAGCCCCCGGCCAGGCTCAGGGCGACGCCGCCGAAGCCGAGAAACAATAGCCCGGCGCACACGTCACGGGCATCGCTGACCCGCGCCGGCCAGCGTTTCATGGCGTGGTCCTGGCACTGGCGGTCGCAGCCGCGACGCCCGGTTGCAGTGCCGCCGAGAACGACAGGTCGAACAGGCTGGCGGCCGGATAGGACTTGATCAGGCCCAGCCCGCTGAAAAACTCGATGGTCTGCTGCGCACCGGCAATCACCTGCTCGTTGAGCGGCCCAAGATCGGTTTTGGCCCGGACAAACCAGACCCGTGCAATGTCAGCGTCGGCGCGGGTACGCTTCGCCCAACTGTCGGCATACTGCTCACTGTGGGCCTGATCGCGCTGAGCCCAGTCACGGGCCTTTTTCAGGCGCTGCAGAAAATCTTCGATGGCCGCGCGCTTCTCGGCGATGGCCTTGTCGTTGGCCACCACGAAGCTTTGTGCCGGGATCAGGTCCTTGGCCGTGGCCAGTACCCGCGCACCCTGGCGCTCTTGCTGGGTGACATAGGGCTCCCAGGTGGCAATCACGTCCACCGAGCCGCCGTCCAGGGCATGTGAGGCATCCAGTGCGCTGAGGTAGCGCAGCTCCAGCGCATCACGCGGGACACCGGCCTTGTCCAGCGCGGTGAGCAGCAACTGCTGGCTCCAGGAACCTTTCCAGATCGCGGCCCGCTTGCCGCGCAGGTCGTCCAGAGTCTTGATGGGCGAGTCCTTGCGGACCAGGATCGCCACCCCGTCAAGGTTCTGCCGGCTGACGGCAATCACCTTGATCGGCGCGCCCAGCGCCCCGAGAAACAAAGGCGGTGCGTCACCCAGCAAGCCGATGTCCAGGCTGCCGACGTTGAGCGCTTCGGCCACTGGCGAACCGGCAGTGAACTGCTTCCATTCCAAGGTGTAAGGCAAATCGTCGAGAACGTTGGCGGCTTCCATCACCGCCTGGGCGTTGTAACTCTGGTCACCGACGTTCAAGGTCAACGCCGAGGCGCTCAAACTCAGGGCCGCAGCCAGCAGGCCGACGGCCAGTTTCAGGGGTTTACGCACGGTAGTCTCCAGGACCGGTTGCACAGGCAACGGCCAGCAAGGTGAGGAGCCCGATCCGCACGTGCGGTCTCGTGACAGCCTGAGTCGATTCAGAATGAGGAGGGTTCAGCCCTGACGGGCAGCGATTTTGGCGCGGGTCAACGGGATCAACTCACGGCCATAGTCTTTGGCGTCTTCGATGGGGTCGAAGCCGCGAATCAGAAAGGTGGTCACGCCCAGCTCGTAATAAGCCAGCAACGCATCGGCCACTTGTTCGGGAGTGCCGACCAGGGCGGTGGAGTTATGCCCGCCACCCACCAGCCTGGCGATACCGGTCCACAGCCGCTCATCCACGCGCTCACCTTTGGCCACGGTATCAAGCAGGCGCTGGGCACCCACACTCTGCGGTTTGTTGGCGATCACTTGGCCTGCCTGTTCGATGCGCTGGCGGGCGGCAGTGAGAATCTGGTCGGCCTTGGCCCAGGCGGCGTCTTCGGTAGCCGCGATGATCGGCCGGAACGACACACTGAACTGCACCTCACGACCGTTGCGGGCGGCCTCGGCACGCACCTGCTCGATGGTCTCACGGGTCTGCTCCAGCGACTCGCCCCACAACGCGAAGACATCGGCGTGCTTGCCGGCCACTTGCAGGGCGGCCTGTGACGAACCACCGAAGTACACCGGCAAGTGCGGTTTCTGCAGCGGCTTGATGGCCGAGAAGGCGGCCTCGGCCTGATAGAACGTGCCCTGATGATCGAAGGGCTGCTCTTCGGTCCAGACCCGGCGTACCACCTCCAGAAACTCGTCGCTGCGCGCATAGCGCTGGTCGTGATCCTGATAGTCGCCATCCTTGCGCTGCTCGGCATCGCTGCCACCGCTGATGATATGCACGGCCAGACGACCATCAAGCAGATGATCCAGCGTGGCGAGCTTGCGGGCGGCCACTGTCGGCGCAACGAAACCGGGACGGTGAGCCAGCAGGAATTTGATCTTCGAAGTGACCTGGCCGGCCAGCGCAGTGACCAGAAAACCGTCAGGCTGATCGGACCAGTAGCCGACCAGAATCCGGTCGAAACCGGCCTCTTCGTGGGCACGGGCGAAGTCGGTGATCACGTGTTTATCGAAGATCGGCCCCGTCGGTGCCAGGGTCTCGGAAGTCAGGCGATGGCCGAGCATGCCGATGAATTGAACGCTCATAGGGGTCTCCTTGATAGCGAACCTTGATTTAGCGGTTATAAATTTAATCCCGCTAAAAACCTTTTCGCATAAGCTATCGAGAACCTTGCCCCTTGTGAAATGCATTTTTGTCATATCCTAATATGAAAAAGATGCAAAATAATTTTGATATAAGACAGCCCTTCACAGGTGTGTGTGTTGCATGAAGGCAGCCTCTTCACGACCAAGGTCGTGCCCACCGTATTTCAAGACAGAATCGGGGTGGGAACGACCTTGGTCGTGAAGAGGCCGGTAAAGTCACAGCATCTGCTGCGCCTGTGCAGCAATCTTCGTCGGCAACCAAAGCACCGGCCGGCCTCTCCCATCGGGTATACGGCGTGAATCCGATCATTGCTCAGGCGTATGGCTTGATCAGGAGCAGCCTGGGGTTATAGATGCAGCCGCAGCCGGCTAGTTGACTGGCGGGTTGAGCCGCGTATCCAGGGCAAAGCGTTCCTGACTGAGCTCTTCGAACAGGCCGTCGGCGGTCAGCGGGTTGATCAGCACGTTCCAGCTGTAACGTGATACCGCCGAGGGGATGAGGATCAAGGGGTGCTGCGCCAGCAGAAGGTCGCCGTACTGCTGCTGACCGCGACCGGGCGAACCGGGAACCAGCCAGTTGGGGTTGGGCACCTCATGGGGCAAGACCCGATGCACCCGCTCAGGCTTCAGCACCCGGGCGCAGGTCAGCACATGCGCCATTGTGTCGAGCGTCTGAAAGCCCTTGTGCACCGCGACTTCAAGAATTGCAGTGGCCGGGTCGGCACTGCAATACACCGTTTTGATCCCCCTGGAGTTCCAGCGCCCACCGGCCATTTCGGCACCGATCCCTGAGGCCCAACTGCTGGCATGCCTGGCCTGATCAAGACGCCACAGGTACAGCTCACGGCTACCTGGCGCCACCAGCATCAGGAGTACACCCCGTAATCCATGCGGGTGAGGAAGTCTTCAACCAGCTCAAAGCCCATCTGGGTGGTCAGCAGCTCCAGCGGCACCCTGCCCTCCAGCCCCATGGCCGGCGTGGTCATCCAGTTCAACGCGCGCTTGCGCTCACCCAGCACCTCTTCGGCGCGGCTCAGCACACTGGCTAACCGCCAGGCGCCGTTGGTCTGTTCAGCCGTCAAAGGTTCAGGATTCTTGATTCGCCGCTGCAGAGTGCGGTCAGACAGACCAATGATGCGTGAGAACACCTGATGATCACGAAACTCGCTGCACGATTGTACGAAGGCGATGACCCGCTCTGACGGAAAGCCCTTTTCCATCAGCGAATGCAGCTCGAAAGCGTCGTTGATCGGCGGCTTGAGGTTGTCGCCGAACAACAACAACAGCGGCCTTGCCGGATCGTGGGGCACACAATAGGTGGCGCGATTTTCTGAAATCATGACGGTCACTCCTCTTGCCATATGGCAAAAATATAACGCCATATGACACAGAAAATCCAATCCACCTGATGACAGGTCGTCCAGTACGAAACCAGAGCATCCGCCTCGGCCGGGCACCTGCCAGAACTGGCAGGGCCTGGCCGCAAGGCTCAGAAGATATTGAGCGGGTATTCGATGAACGCACGCACCTCGTTGCCGTCATCCATGTAGCCGGCCGGGCGCATGTTATTGGAGGTGCGCAGCCAGGAGGTGCGCAGGCGCACTTTCAGATCCTTGGCCGCGCCGTTCTGCACCACGTACTGGAACTGATTGAAGATCTCATGCTCACGCCCTTCGCCCTGGCCGGTGCGTATGTTGTCGCCACGCACATAAGCCACGCGCCAGGTCAGGCCGGGCACGCCCAGAGCGGCGAAATCCAGTCCGTAGCCCAGTTGCCAGGAGCGCTCGTCTTCAGCATTGAAGTCCGACCAGTAGGAGTTGGCCAGAAACACCGTCGAGCCACCGTCGCCTACCCCACCGCCGCTGCCGTACCAGCCATATTGATAACCGGTGTCGCCGGAGCTGCGCTGGTGGGCGATGGTTACCGAATGCGGACCAAAGGCATAGGTTGCCGCCAGGCTCCAGATCTTGTTATCGCGGCCGGTGGCCAGGCTGTTGGCAAACTCGCGATCGAGCGTGGAACGATAGCCATTGAAGTCGAAGGTCAGCGACTGATCGCTGTGCAACGGCAAGCTGTAGGTCGCGCCCAGGTATTGCTTGGCGATGCGGTCCTCGACATCGGAAGCATAAAATGACGCACTCAGTTGTGGCGTGAACTGATAACGCGCGCCCCACAAGCGGATCGACGTCATGTCACCACTGTCACGGCCTTGCGCGCCTTTGCGAGCCTCGGCATGAAACTGCGCCGCAGTGAGCTCCAGGCCTTCGATTTCATTGGAGACCAGCATCGAACCGGTAAAACTCTCCGGCAGCAGACGTGAGTCGTCGTGATTGAGCACTGGCAGGGTCGGCATCATGTCGCCGTATTTGAGCACGGTGTTGGACACCCGCAGTTTGATCGCACCGCCGGCGCGGGCCAGGTCGTCGGCAGCCGCGCCCGAGTCACCCCGCTTGAAGAACTCGATCCCCGGCGCACCGCTGCGGCCCTTGCCACCATCCAGACGCACGGCATACATGGCAAAGGCATCCACACCCACACCCACCGTGCCCTGGGTAAATCCGGAACTGAACTTGCCGATGAAGCCCTGGCCCCATTCGGCTTTATCCTGCGCGCCGTGTTTGTAATCGCGGCTGATATAAGCATTGCGCATCAATACATTCAGATGAGCATCTTCGACAAAACCGGCTGACGCTGATTGTGCTGCGGCCCATACCGGAGCCGCGCCTAAAACACCCGCAGCCGCCATAAACAGACGAACGTACATATCACTCACTCCATGAAAAACAGGATTACAACCTGACTTGGTTACTTGCCAGTCATGGCTTCTGAGAGGTAAAAGCCGGGCTTTGAAGTTCGCTCATTGGCGGCTTTGCGAATTTGAAGGCGACCCACAACAGCACGACCCACACCGGGATCATGAACACCGAAATACGGATGCCAGGAATCATCAGCAAGACCACCAGGATCATCGCCATGAAGGCCAGGCAGAGGATGTTGCCGAACGGAAACCACAGCGCCCGGAAATGCAGGGCTTCACCTTTAATCCGCATGGCCCGGCGAAAGCGCATGTGGGTCAGGGTAATCATTACCCAGTTGATCAACAGCGCCGCCACCGCCAGCGTCATCATCAACTCGAAGGCATTGCCCGGCACCAGGTAGTTAATCAACAGGCACACGCCGGTGACCGCCGCAGAGGCCAGTACCGCCGCCACAGGAATGCCGCGACGGTTGACGCGCAGGAAGACTTTCGGCGCGTTGCCTTGTTCGGCCAGGCCGAACAGCATGCGGCTCATGCAGTAGGCGCCGCCGTTGTAAACCGACAACGCGGCGGTGAGGATCACGAAGTTGAGCACATGGGCCGCGACATCGCTGCCAATCAGCGAAAAGATCTTCACGAACGGGCTGGCGCCGTAAGCGTCCTGGCTGGACGACAGGCTGACCAGCAGCTGATCCCACGGATACAACGCCAACAGCAGGGTCAGGGCACCGACATAGAAAATGATGATGCGCCACACCACCTGGTTGATCGCCTTGGGGATCACCCGGCGCGGGTTGTCCGACTCGGCCGCGGTGATGCCGATCATTTCCATGCCGCCAAAAGCAAACAGGATAAAGCCCATGGCCATCAGCATGCCGGTGAACCCGTTGGGGAAGAACCCGCCGTGCTCCCACAGATTGCTCACCGACGCCTGCGGCCCGCCATTGCCGCTGACCAGCAGGTAACTGGCGAGCAGGATCATGCCGATGATGGCGGCGACTTTAACGATCGCGAACCAGAATTCGGTCTCGCCAAAGGCTTTGACGCTACTCAGGTTAATCACATTGACCAGCACGAAGAACAGCGCAGCGCTGACCCAGATCGGCACTTCCGGCCACCAGAACTGCACGTACTTACCGACAGCAGTCAATTCGGCCATGCACACCAGGGCGTACATGATCCAGTAGTTCCAGCCGGAGAGAAAACCGGCGAAGCGCCCCCAATAACGGGTGGCGAAATGGCCGAACGAGCCGGCTACCGGCTCTTGAACCACCATTTCACCCAATTGGCGCATGATCAGAAAGGCAATGAACCCGGCAATCGCGTAGCCAAGAATCATTGAGGGACCGGCGGTTTTCAATACCCCGGCGGTGCCCAGAAACAGGCCCGTGCCAATCGCCCCGCCCAGAGCAATAAGCTGGATATGCCGACTGCTTAGACCACGCTGTAGGGTGGTCGTATTTTGTTCGATACTCATGTATGCAACCTCGATAAGGCCGGCATGCCACGCGCCCGTGCACGCAATAACGTCGCGCAGGGCAATACGGATGCAGGTCATGGAAGAGCAGCAATAAACTGTGCGTTTTTTGGTTTTATTACGGGCAGTCGGTACGTCGAGTACGATCAGAGAGGTTCATGGCTTACCTTATTATTATTGGATGTTTTTTTGTTCTAATGACACGCAGTACAACATGGCGCATCGCAGTCGATGCGCCAGACTCGTTACAAGGTGGAACGCAAACTCCAGAGCTCCGGGAACAGTTCGGTGTCGAGCATCTTGCGTAGGTAACCCACGCCCTCGGTGCCGCCCGAGCCTTTCTTGAAACCGATGATCCGCTCGACGGTGGTCACATGGCGGAAACGCCACTGACGGAAAGAGTCTTCCAGGTCGATGAACTTCTCGGCCAACTGGTACAAATCCCAGTACTGGTGCGGGTGCTGATAGACCACCTTCCACGCCGCTTCGACCGATTCGTTATGGATCGTGCGGGTTGGCGCCACCTCTTGCAGGCGTTGTGCATCGACGTCCAGGCCGGCCTTGGCCAGCAGGCGAATGGCTTCGTCGTACAGCGACGGCTCGGCGAGGGTTTTCTGCAATTCGGCCAGCAACTCCGGGCGATGAGCGTGAGGCTCCAGCAGCGGCACGCTTTTGTTGCCCAGAATGAATTCGATCTCGCGGTACTGGAACGACTGAAAGCCCGATGACTGGCCCAGCGACGGGCGAAACGCCACGTACTCGCTGGGGGTCATGGTCGCCAGTACGGCCCAGGCATGCACCAACTGATCGAAGATCCGCGAAACCCTGGCGAACATCTTGAACGCCGGCGGCAGATCCCCTTGCTTGAGCTGTTCACGGGCCGCACGCAGCTCATGGAGCATCAGCTTCATCCACAGCTCCGAAGTCTGGTGCTGAATGATGAACAGCAGCTCGTTGTGGTCAGTGGACAACGGATGCTGGGCGCTGAGAATACGCTTGAGGTCCAGGTAGTCGCCGTAGGTCATGTCATTGCTGAAATCCAGCTTGGCATCATGCCATTGCTGGGCAGCATTACCTTGGGAGAACGGGCATTGGCTCATGGAAATCTCCTCAGGTCACCGCGTGACGGGTCTGAAATTGTGGCGCACGCCACTCTTGGTTATCGAGCACTTCGACCAGCGCCTGCACGGCCAGCCCGACGTCCTGGAACGAGGTATACAGCGGGGTGAAACCAAAGCGCATGATGCGCGGCTCGCGGTAATCACCGATCACGCCCTTGGCAATCAGCGCCTGGACCACGGCGTAGCCTTCAGGGTGTTCGAAGCTCACATGGCTGCCGCGCTGTGCATGCTCACGCGGGGTCACCAGGGTCAGCGGATGATCCTTGCAGCGCTCCTCCACCAGCCGGATGAACAGGTCGGTCAGGGCCAGCGACTTGCGGCGCAGCGCCTGCATGTCGGTACGGGCGAAGAGGTCCAGGCCGCACTCGACCATACCCAGCGACACCAGCGGCTGAGTACCGCACAGGTAACGGGTGATGCCGGAGGCCGGTTGGTAGTGCGGCTCCATGGCGAACTGGCGGGCATGCCCCCACCAGCCAGACAGCGGCTGCCAGGTCAGGTCGCACAAATCTGGCGAGACCCAGACGAAGGCCGGTGAACCCGGTCCGCCGTTGAGGTATTTGTAGGTGCAACCGATCGCGTAATCGGCCTTGGCAGCGGTCAGATCAACCGGCACCGCACCTGCCGAGTGCGCCAGATCCCAGAGCGCCAGCGCACCGTGCCGATGAATCAGCTCGGTGGTCGCGCTCATGTCGAACATGTGCCCGCTCTTGTAGTTGACGTGGGTCAGCAGCACCAGCGCGACCTTGTCATTGAGCAATGTGGGCAAGTCTTCGGGCTTGTCGATCAGTTGCAGCTCGTAGCCTTGCTGCAGCAGGTCAGCGAGGCCTTCGATGACATACAGGTCGGCCGGGAAGTTGTGCAGTTCCGAGAGAATGATCTTGCGCTGCGGCGCGCGCTCGGCCTGGATGCGCAAGCCGGCGGCGAGGATCTTGAACAGGTTGACGGTGGTGGTATCAGTGATCGCTACTTCACCAGGCCCGGCACCGATCAGGCCGGCCAGCTTGTCGCCCAGACGGGTCGACAGGGTGCTCCACTGCGCGGTGTTCCAGCTGCGGATCAGGCCTTCGCCCCACTCCTGCTCGATCATCTGCGTGGCGCGGGCCAGTGCGGCTTTGGGCCGTGCACCGAGCGAGTTGCCGTCCAGGTAGATCACCCCGTCCGGCAGGGCAAATTCATTGCGCAGCGCAGCCAGCGGATCGGCCTGGTCCAGTTCTCTGAGTTCTTGTTCAAGTGACATGGTTTTATCCTTTCAAAGGTCGCAGTACCGCACGCACAGGACTGGCGTCGAGATGGGAAAAGCGCAGGGGCAAGGCGATCAACTCGTAATCGCCTTCAGGCACCTCATCCAGGACGATGCCTTCCAGAATCGCCATGCGTGAGCGTTCCACGCAGCGATGAGCGTCCAGGGTCTTGGAGTCCTGCGGGTCCAGAGACGGCGTGTCGATGCCGATCAGGCGCACCCCGTGGCGCGCCAGCAATTCAATAGTGGCCGGGGCGACGGCCGTGAAGGCACTGTCCCAGTGGCTCAGCGGTGCCTGCTCGTAAGTGCGCAGCAGCACCCGCTCAGGCACCGCAGCCAGAGCCTGTTCGATATCACCGGGTTCGACCAGGGCGCCGCTGCCCAGGCAGTGAATGACCCGGCACGGCCCCATGTACAGGTCCAGCGAGACCTCACCAATCGGCAGGCCATCGGGGCTGTAATGCAGCGGCGCATCGACGTGCGCGCCGGTGTGTGGCGAGAGCGTAATGCGCCCGACATTGACCGGGCACTGTGGCCCATAGGCCCAGACGCGCTCTTCCTGAAACGGCGTGTCACCCGGCCAGGTGGGGGTCTGGGTGTTCAACGGCGGGCTGATGTCCCACCAGGCATTGTGCTGTTGCATTGTTATTTTGCTCCCGTGCAGCCTTTGAAGAATCTTATCCGCAGGGAAGCAGAATTATCTTGCCAAATGCTCGATCCAATGACATTTATTCGCAGATTATTCGAACCTTTAAACAAATATCGAAGGATTCTTCAATCGTGAAACTGGACAGCATTGATCTGCGCATCCTGGCCTTTCTCAATCAGGATGGACGGATGAGCAATCAGGACCTGGCAGAGAAAGTCTCGCTGTCACCCTCGGCCTGTTTGCGCCGGCTGCGCAACTTGGAAAGCGAAGGCATCATTGCCGGCTACGGCGTGCGGCTGGACGCGGCGAAACTGGGAATCGAGGTGCAGGCGATGGTCAACATCAACGTGCGCCAAGACGTGGACGGCTGGCACGAGCGGTTTATCGAAGCCATTCAGCAATGGCCTGAGGTAGCCGATGCGTTCATCGTCACCGGGGCGAGCAATTACCTGCTGCGGGTACGCACCCGCAACCTGGCGCATTACACCGACTTCATCGTCAACCGCCTGCATGCCACACCCGGCGTGACGGACATCCGTTCAGACATCATTCTGCAGAGCCTCAAATCCAGGGATAACCTGCTGGATCTGGTCAGGCCGACCCATCCTTGAAAGGACGGGATTGAGGATTACTGCCGCAGAGGTATGAGTTGCAAAAGCCAGGTTATCGGTAGGAGCGAGCTTGCTCGCGAAGGGGCCGGTAAAAGCACAACATTTGCTGTGAATGTCATGCAGCCTTCGCGACCAGGATCGCTCCTACAGGTCAGGCGTGCTTGTCGGGGCTTACTTCGGCACCGGCTCTACATTGCGGAACGTCAGGCCCTGGCTGTTGCTGACCTGCCATGGCTGAGCGTCGCCGGTTTCGCTGAAGGTCACGGTGTCGAAGCGTGAGTCTTTCAGGCCGTTGATTTTCGCCACTGCCGGGCCGCTGAAGCGTACCCGCTCGAACACCAGCTTCTCGTGGAAGGCGTCGTGTTCGCTGTCACCCTTGACCTCGATCGCGGCGCTGCGGGCGTTTTCGACGGTTACGTCACTGACCCGGATATCACGGAACTGCCCAGGGATGGTCGAGCGCTGGTAGTCGAGCTTGGCGTTCGGGTCGTGGTAGTCGAGGGTAAAGATAAACGCCTGCTTGACCGTGTTGCGGATTGCCGAGTCGCGGAAGATGACGTTGCGCGCGCCACCGCCCATGAAGTTGGTGCTCTTCATGCGCAGGCCGGCGTCGGTGCCGTCAGACACGTTGTCTTCGGCCAGAATATTCTGGATCCAGGCCCCGGTATGACTGCCGGCGACCACCATGCCGTGACCTTTGCGGAAGTAGTTGTTGAAGATCCAGGCATCTTCCTGGGGCTTCTGCTTGACCGCCTCGGCGCCGGTGCCGGAGGCGAAGTTGACGCAGTCATCGCCGGTGTCGAAGAAGTTGTTGAAGACCATGGCACCACGGCTGTTGGCGAACTCGATACCGTCACCGTTGTTGGCGTCGTAGGTCTTGTGCGTGGTGTTGGCCATCACCACGTTTTCGGTTTCCAGGTTCATGATGCCGTGAAAGGCCGGGTTGAGCACCGTGAAGCCGCCGTAGAACACGTTCTTGACATCGCGCACGGTAATCAGCGACGAACGCATCTGGCCGTAGGAGTCCTTGACGTTCAGGCCTTCGGCTACCGCGCGCTCGACCTGGGACTTGGCCAGGATGCCGTCCTGCATGTAGCGGGTATTGTCGCTGGGCAGGTAGAACGGCAATGGCTGGCCGCGCTCGTCCGTCTCATCGGCCTTGCGTTTCCAGCCGTTGCCATCGATGGTGCCCTTGCCGACGATGCGGATATTCTCGAATGCCTGATGCTTGCGCGGGTCACGCGGCAGCGCGTTGATCAGCGATGCCGGACGCACGGTGGTGGAATACGGATACTGGATATAGCCGTCACGCGGATAGTCTTCGGTACGCTCGGAACCGAGCAGGGTTGCGCCCTGGGCAATCTCCAGGGTCATGTTGCTCTTGAGGTACAGGGCGCCACTTTTATAGGTACCGGCTGGCAGCAATACCTTGCAGCCAACGGTGCAGGCATCAATGGCTTTCTGGATCGCCGCGGTGTCGAGCGTCGTCCCGTCGCCTTTGGCCCCGTACTGACGGACGTCGAACAGTGCCGGTACAGCCGTGGTGCGTTGTACCACCACCGGGCTGTCAGCCGACTCCTTGCCGTCACGATCCACCGAACGCACGGTAAAGCGGTACTCGGTGTCCGGCGTCAGGCCTTCGGCGGTAAAACTGTGAATCGAGATGCGGTGATGGAAGTTGCGCGTGTCTTGTTCATAGAACTTGTCGATGTAGGGTTTGGCCGGCGACACCTTGTCATTGTTGGCATTGGCGCCACCGAGCAGCTTGCCATTGGCATAGACCCGGTAGTCCTGGATTTCGCTGTGATTGGCCGGTTTTTCCCAGACCAGAATGATCTGCCGGTCGTCATAGGCCAGGGTCGGAACCTGCACCTTCAGCGGAGCATCCAGTGCCCAGGCCGGCAGGCTGCCGCCTAAAACCAGGGTAGCCAGCAGCGAGCGCGCCAGCGGGTTACGGGGCAAGTTCAAAACAGCGTGTTGAGCGGGCATCTTGTTTTCCTTTTTATTGTGTCCATCACATCCCGGCGGCATTGCTGCGCCGTATTTACGCCGGCGAGCCGGCTTCCTCAAGGTACTGTTGGCGGTTGACGAAGGTCTCTCTGGGCATTTCCCTCACATCCATGGATAACGCCTCGACCTCTGGCAGCAGGGCCACCAATGCCGCCAGGGTCGCCAGCGACAGGCTGCGACGTTGCTCGGCACTGCGCCCGGCGAACAACGCCAGGGTCACGTGGACAAAATCATCCTGGGTGGTGCCACAGCGGTAATGCTCGTACAGCGCCAGGCGCGCCTTGATGTCGCCGGGCTTGAACAACCCGCTGGCATCGATGGCATCGTGTACCGCCGCCAGTAGTGTCTGTTCACCCACGCGCCGGGCCAGGCTGGCGGGACAATCAATGGTGCAGTGCGGCATAGGTTCTTTCCTTCAGTAGTAAGGCGTGTCTAAAGACGAAAACGCGCAACCGACTCGCGCAGCTCATCGGCCAGACGTTCCAGTGAATGCAGGTTACCGTGGGCGGCCCGTACCGACGTGGCAGACTCTTCGACGCGGGTGGCGATGTTCTCGATGTTCTGTGCAACGCTGGCGCTGGCCAGACTTTGTTCTGCTGTGGCAGCGGTCACTTCGCGCACCTGAACCAGAGTCAGCGAAGCGCCGCTGTTGATCTGCCGCAATGCGCCGGCGGCCTGTTCGGCCAGCGCCAGACCGGCAGCGACCTGTGGGGTCACGGCGGTCATGCCATCGACCACCGAGCCGGTGTCGACCTGAATCGAACTGATCATGCGAGTAATGTCTTGAGTGGCCAGGGCGGTGCGCTGAGCCAGATTGCGGACCTCATCGGCGACCACGGCAAAGCCGCGGCCCTGCTCGCCAGCCCGCGCCGCTTCGATGGCGGCGTTGAGCGCCAGCAGGTTGGTCTGGCTGGCGATGTTGCTGATCACGCTGGTGATGCCGTCGATTTCCTGGGTGCGCTTGACCAGCCCGGCAATGCGCTGCGAAGCGTCTTCGACCTGGCTGGACACCTGGGCAATCGCGCCGGCCGCTTCACTGACCCGTTGCTCGCCTTCGGCAGCCAGTTGCGCCGAACGCGCCGAACTGGTTTCAGTCTCTTGGGCACTGGAGGATATCTGGCCGATGGTGATGGACATCTGCTCAATGGCCGACGTCGTGGCCGTGGTCGCCTCCGAGGTCTGCCGGGAAGCATGGTCGATCTGCTGCATCTGCCCGTTCAGGCCAATGGCGGCCTGGCCAAGCAATTGCGAACCGCTGTGGATGCCATGGATCATCTCGCGCAGGCTCGCCTGCATGGTCGCCACCGCCGCCAACAGGCTGTCGGCAGCGTAGTGGCCGTGCACCGGGCGGCTGAGATCGCCGCCGGCGATGGCCCGCGCCACCTCGCTGGCATAGGCCGGTTCACCGCCCAGGCTGCGGTAGATGCTGCGCGACATGCCGACCGCCAGTGCCGAGGTCACCAGCACCACCAGCAGCCCCACGCCGAAGAAGTAGCTGGCTAGGCGCCAGAACGCGGCATCGATGTCATCGACAAAAATGCCGAAGCCCACCAGCCAGTCCCAGCCTTCGATACGTATGATGCCGTTGATTTTCGGCACCGGCTGCTCGGCACCCGGATACTTGGCCAGGTCATCGAAAAACGCATAGGGGCGATCTTTCAAGCCGTCCAGATAGGACTGCCACTTGGTTCGGCCATCGGCCAGGGTCACGCCGACATCGACCTTGCCGATCACCGCCGGATTGGGATGGACCAGACCCAGCGCGCCGACGGTGCGCGCCCATACATAGGATTTCTTGCCGTCGCGCAGGCTCGACAGCGCTTCTACAGCCTTGGCCTGAGCGTCTGCGCGGCTCAGTACGCCGCGCTGCTCCAGCGACTGGAAATAAGCCACTTGATGAGCGGCCAGGTCCAGCACGGTAAAGATTTCGCTGCGTTTGTTTTCCAGCATGTTCGAGCGCAAGGCGCTCAATCCGAAGCCGGCAATCAGTAGCAGCCCGAGAACGCAACAAAAAATGATCAGAGTGAATCGATGACGCAGCTTCATACGCCTTCCTTTGCGTGATGCACGACTGATTACATCCAGCGCACAGCCGTCCTGCGCAGCATAAATGCGCAGGACGGGTATTGCGGGAGCTTGCAGGTAAAGCGCGGTGCGGGCAGCTAATCAGCCTGCCACGGCGCGTGGCGACTCGGCGCTGAAATCGCGGCTGGCCTGGACCAGCATGCGGGTGTAGTCGTGGGTGGCCAGGTCCTGGCTCAGCGCTTGGCTGTCGAGGCGCTCGACGATGCGGCCTTGCTGCATCACCGCCACCTTGTCACACAGGTGGCTGACCACCCCGAGGTCGTGGGTGACCATCAGGTAGGTGAGTTTTTCACGCTGGCGCAGGTCCGAGAGCAGGTTGAGAATCTCGGCCTGCACCGACACGTCAAGGGCCGAGGTCGGCTCATCGAGCAACAGCACGCGCGGTTCGAGAATCAGCGCCCGGGCAATCGCCACCCGCTGACGCTGACCGCCGGACAACTGGTGCGGGTAGCGATAGCGGAAGCTGTCGTTCAGACCCACCTTGATCAGGATGTCGTTGATCCGGTCGTCACGCTCGTTCATGCCGTGAATGGTCAGCGGCTCGCGCAGCGCGGTGTCGATGGTGTGGCGCGGGTGCAGCGAACCATAGGGGTCCTGGAAGACCATCTGCACCTTGCGAAAGTGCTCCTTGGGAATCTTGTGCTGCAGCGGCACGCCGGCAATGCTAAGCGCGCCGGTCCAGTGCCGGTACTGGCCGGCCAGGCAGCGCAGCACGGTGGTTTTGCCAGAGCCCGACTCACCCACCAGGCCGAACGACTCACCGTCTTCGACACTCAGGTTGACGTCGTGCAGGACCTGGTTGAGCGCCGGGCCGACACCGAAGCTCAGGTTCAGCGATTGTGCTTGGATCATGGACATGCTCAGTTACCTCAGGCGGTGAGCCATTGTGGGTCGCGTTGCAGCACCGGCAGGCGCGGACGACGGTTGTCCATGCTCGGCAGGGCAGCCAGCAGGCCACGGGTGTAAGGGTGTTCGGCGTATTGCAGGTCGCAGGCGGCCAGTGACTCGACCACACGCCCGGCATACATCACCAGCACCCGGTCGCAATAGTTACGCACCAGGTTGAGGTCGTGGCTGACGAAAATCAGCCCCATCTGCTGCTCGACCACCAGTTCTTCAAGCACGTTAAGCACCTGCTGGCGCACCGACACGTCAAGCGCCGAGGTGGGTTCGTCGGCAATGATCACTTCCGGGTTGGTGATCACCATCATGGCGATCATGATGCGCTGGCCCATCCCGCCGCTGACCTCATGCGGGTACAGATCGTAGACCCGCTTGGGGTCGCGGATGTGGACCTTCTCGAGCATCAACAGCACCCGGTCGCGGGCCTCGGCCCGGCTGGCCTTGTGGTGCGCCAGGTAGGCCTCGGCGATCTGGTCGCCAACCTTGACCACCGGGTTGAGCGAGTACTTGGGGTCTTGCATGATCATCGAGATGCGCTGGCCGCGAATCTTCTGCATGGCCTTTTCGCTGGCGCTGAGCAGATCGACATCGCCGAACTGCAGGGCCTTGGCGGTGATCTGGGTGCTGGCCGGGTGCAGCTTGAGCAAGCTGCGGCCCACGGTGGATTTGCCCGAGCCGGACTCACCGACAATGGCCAGCTTCTCGCGGCCCAGGGTGAACGACACATCACGAACCGCGTGCATTTCTTTCTTGCCGTTGACGAAACGCACATTGAGCGAATCGACATTGAGTTTGATCGTCGACATAAAGCCTCCAGTTACTCGCTACGCGGATCGAGAATGTCCCGCAGGCCATCGCCCAACAGGTTGAACGCCAGGCTGACCAGCATGATTGCCGCGCCCGGTACAGCAACCAGCCACCAGCATTCGAGCATGTAACGCCGGCCGGTGGAGATCATTGCGCCCCACTCCGGCAGCGGCGCCTGAGCGCCCAGGCCGAGAAAGCCCAGTGCAGCGGCGGTCAGGATGATGCCGGCCATGTTCATGGTCAGGCGGATGATCACCGACGACATGCACATTGGCACGATGTGGCGCAGGATGATGCGCGTCGAAGAAGCGCCCTGCAGTTCGACCGCGACCACGAAATCTGCCTTGCGCAGCGACAGGGTCTCGGCGCGTGCCAGGCGGGCAATCGGTGGCCAGGAGGTCAGCGCGATGGCGACCACCGCATGCTCAAGACCAGGGCCCAGGGCGGCGATGAAGGCCAGCGCCAGTACCAGGCTGGGGAAGGAGATGAAGATGTCGGTGATGCGCATGAACACCGTATCGACGATACCGCCGAAGTAGCCCGAGACGGTGCCGATGAACAGCCCGATCGGCCCGACGATGATGGTCACCAGGGCAATGATGTAAAGGGTAATGCGCGCGCCGTACACCAGCCGGCTGAAGATATCGCGGCCGTATTCATCGGTGCCGAACCAGTTGGCCGCACTGGGCGGCTGCAGGGCGGCAGCGAGGTTCTGCACCACTGGGTCATGGGTGGCGATCCAGGGGGCGAAGGCAGCGACCACCACCAGCAGCAGGGCCACCAGCAACCCGGCCAGGGTCATGGGGTTGCGCAGCAGGTGGTTAAACACCCGCAAGCTGCTTTTATACAGCGCTTCCATGCTGGAAGCGGGCGTGTTGTCGGCTTTGCGCTTGGCGGCTTCGGTAGAAGACATGTTGGCAATCATCGGCATGCTCTCGATGTGAAGTCATGGCCACTGCAAGCGCCCGCAGGCGCTGCAGCAGTGTTCAGCGTTGTTTGTAGACACCCAGGTAACGGGTCGCCTCGGCGTCATCGCCGGTAAAGCCCTTGACGTCCACCGCACTCACGGCGGTGTCGGTCATCTGCGAGATGACCATGATCGGGCCGACCTCCTGCTCGTAGCGGTTCTGCGCCTGGTGATACATGGCCAGGCGTTTGTCGGCATCACGCTCTTCACCCAGGCGGTCGACCAGTTCATTGATCTGCTGATCGAAGAACGAGGCGCGCCAGCCCTGGAAGTTGGGCAAGCCGGCGTTGTCGCTGTTGTCGGGGTTATAGGCAAATACGCGCAGGCTGAAGTACGGGTGCGGATAGCGTTCGGCGCCGCGCGCCACGATCATGTCAAAGTTGCGCGCGCGCATCGCGCCGTACACCTGGTTGCCGGTGCCGGTGATGATGCTGGCCTTGATTCCGCCTTCGGCGAGGGTCGACTGCATGCGCGCCGCGATGTCGATGAACGGCGGTTCGGACAGGGTGCGAATGGTTGTGCTGAAGCCTTGCGGGTAGCCGGCCTCGGTGAGCAGCGCCTTGGCCTTGGCCACGTCCATCTTGTAGCCCGGATCAGGCAGGCGGGCTTCCAGGCCCAGTTGCATCGGCCGCTGGTTGAGCGTGCCGTAGTGCGGCATGACCTGCTCGTCCAGGCCTTTGTAGTCGATCAGGTTACGCACCGCTTCGCGAACTTTCTTGTTGGCGAATTCAGGCTGTTTCATGCTCATCGCCACGTAGTACATGGTGCCGCGGGTCAGCGCCTGGACTTGCAGCTTTTTATTGCTTTCGATGGCCTTGATATCCGGTGCCGCGATGCCGTAGGCCAGGTCGAGGTCGCCGCGCTCCAGCATCAGACGCAGCGATTGCGATTCGGTCATGTGCCGGACCAGCACCCGCTTCATCTTGGCAGGCCCGCCCCAGTAACCGTCGAAGCGGGTCATCACCAGCGAGTCGTTGGCGCTCCATTTGGTCAGGGTGAACGGGCCGCTGCCGGCGGCGTTGGTCACCAGCCAGGCAGCGCCCAGATCGCCATTCTTCTCGTGCTTCAAGGCTTCGACGCGATCGACGATCACCGCACTGGGCGACACCGCCAGCGAGTCGATCACCAGCAACGGGTTGGTCGGTTGCGGCAGGTCGACCACCAGCGTGTGCTTGTCCGTGGCGCGGATCAGGCTCTGGATGTTTTCAGTGCTGTAGCCATAGGCCTTCCAGGTGGTGGCCAGGCCGAAGTTGAGTTTCATCACCCGGTACAGCGACCAGGCCACATCTTCTGCGGTCAGCGGGTTGCCAGAGTGAAACTTGACGTCAGTGCGCAGGTTGAAGGTGATCTGCTTGCCGTCGTCACTCACCGTCCAGCGCTCGGCCAGTTGCGGCAAGTGCTTTTCCGGGCTGCCGTTGTCACGCTTGATCAGCGTGTCGTAGAGGTTGGCGTTGATTCCGGAAGCATCCAGGCCCGGTGCGTTGGCCGGATCGATGGAGAACAGGTTGACCATGCTCATGCCGACGATCAACTGGTCGGCAGGGGTCTTGGCCTGTACCGCAGCCATTGGCCCCAGCGCCAGCATGACGCCAAGCAGGCTCATACGCAGTGTCGGAAATACAGTCTTCATGTGGGCATCCTTCTTTTTATAGTTATTCAATGTGTTCGCGCCAGCCTCGCGGCTTAGCGGGTCCTTGGGTCGAACACTTTGTACAGGGCATCACTGATCAGGTTGAGGGCGACGAAGATCAGACCGATCACCAACACACAGCCCATCACCGCGTTCATGTCACCGAGCATCAGGCTGCTGGTCAGGTACTGACCGAAACCAGGCCAGGCGAAGACGGTTTCGATCAGTACCGCGCCTTCGAGCAATGAGCCATAGGCCAGGGCAACCACGGTGAGCAGTTGCACGAGAATGTTGCGAAACGCATGACCCCAGACCACCTGACGGCGCGACAGGCCCTTGACCCGGGCGGTGATGATGTATTCCTGCGACAGTTGCTCAAGCATGAAGCTGCGGGTCATGCGGCTGATGTAGGCCACCGAGTTCAGGCCGAGGATCAGGCCCGGCAGGACGATGTGGCGCAGGGCACTGGAGAACGCATCCCAGTCACCGGCAATGACGGTGTCGATCAGCAGCAGGCCGGTGACTTCCGGCACCATGCCGTCGTAGGCCAGGTCGATCCGCCCTGCACCGCCGGCCCAACCGAGCCAGGCGTAGAAAATCAGCAGGCCCATCATGCCGACCCAGAAAATCGGGGTGGAATAACCGAACAGGGTAATCACTCGCGCCACGTGGTCACCGATCCGGCCCTGGTTGGCCGCCGCGACGACGCCCAGCGGCAAGCCGATGACGATACCGAACAGGATCGCCAGGGTGGCCAGCTCGATGGTCGCCGGGAACACCCGCTTGATGTCTTCCAGCACCGGGTGACCGGTGAGCAGCGCATTGCCGAAATCACCGCGCAACAGATCGCCAAGGTACAGGCCGAACTGGGCATAGATGGGTTTGTCCAGGCCCATCGAGCGATACACCTGGTCGTAGGTGGAGCTGTCGGCGTCTGGACCGACCACGGCCAGCACCGGGTCCAGCGGCATGACCCGACCAATGAAGAAAGTCAGCGCCAGCAGGCCCAGCAAGGTCACCAGAACGGTGCCTGCGCGGCGGGCAGTACCGGATACGCGAGTACCCAGAACAGAGGCAGTCGAAAGAAACATAACAGGCTCCTGAGAAAGCTTTACCAATCACCGAGGTGTGAGGGGCGCGCACGCCCCGCTACCCATCAACGCGACTTGTAGACGTCTTTATATCGGGTGGTGGCCGCAGTATGGCCCTGGTAGTTCTGCACATCGTGGTACAGCACCACGGTGTCAGTCATCTGCGAGATTGGCATGATGGCTCCCACCTGCTCGTCCAGAATATTCTGGATCTGCTGGTACTGCGCCAGTTGCTGCGCCTTGTCCGGCTCGACCTCGGCCTTCTCGATCAGGCTGTTCAACTCGGGGCTGTAGAACGAGGTGCGCCAGCCCTGGAAGTTGCTCAGCTTGGCCTCGTCGCGGTTATCCGGGTTGTACACCAGGGTGCGCAAGCTCGAATGCGGATGGCGCTCGGCACCACCGCCGCCACGGCCGACCATGATGTCGAAACTGCGCTCACGCATGGCGCCGTAGATCTGGTTGCCGGTGCCGGTGATGATGGTCGCCTGAATGCCTGCCTGGGCCAGGGTGGCTTGCAGGCTGGAAGCGATGTTGATGAACGGTGGCTCGGTGAGCACCCGGATGGTGGTTTTGAAACCCTCCGGGTAACCGGCTTCGGCCAGCAGTTTCTTCGCTTGCGCAACGTTCAGGGTATAGCCCGGATCGTCCAGCCGCGCCGGCAGACCCAGCGGCAGCGGACGCTGGTTGATCAGCCCGTAGTGCGGCATGACGGTCTGGTTGATGCCTTGATAGTCGATCAGCGAACGGACCGCCTTGCGCACCCGGGCGTCATCGTAGGGCTTGTTCTTGACGCTCAGCGCCACGTAATACAGGGTGCCGCGCTGAACGGTCTCGGCGCGGACCTTGTCGGACTTCTCCAGCGCAGCGATATCCGGGGCAGACATGCCCTTGGCCAGGTCCAGGTCACCACGCTCGACCATCAGGCGCAGCGACTGCGACTCGGTCATGTTGCGCATGACAATCCGTTTGAGCTTGGCCGGACCGCCCCAGTAGCCGTCGAAGCGGGTCATCAGAATCACATCGTTGGCGCGCCAGTCATTGAGAATGAACGGGCCACTGCCAGCGGCATGGGTGGTCAGCCAGGCACCGCCCATGTCATCGCCTTTCTGGTGCTTGAGCACCACTTTGCGGTCAAGGATGAATGCGCTGGGCGAGGTCGCCAGGGTATTGAGCACCAGCATCGGGTCGGTCGGGCGTGGCAGCTCGACCACAAAGGTGTGCTCGCCGGTGGCACGCATGTACTGCTCGACATTGCTGGCGGTGAACCCGTAAGCCTTCCAGGTCGAGGCCAGTGCCATGTTCAGTTTGAGGATGCGCTGCAGCGACCAGGCGACGTCTTCGGAGGTCAGTGCGTTACCGGACTGAAACTTGACGCCCTTGCGCAGATTGAAGGTCAGGGTCTTGCGGTCGTCGCTGATCTGCCAGCTCTCGGCCAGCGCCGGTTGCAGCACGTCTGGCTGCTTGACGTCCTGCACCAGCAGCATGTCGTACAGGTTGGCGTTGACTTCCGAGACATCCAGACCGGTGGCCGCAGCCGGGTCCAGCGACAGCAGGTTAATCATGCTCATGCCGACGATCAATTGATCGGCAGGCGTCTTGGCGAAAGCAGCGGGGACCGAGGTCATTGCCAGCGAGGCGGCAAACACCCCCGCCCAAAACTTGGGGAGAACGTTCATGTGAGTAGCCTTTCTTGTAGTTATTGGACTCTCGGGCGGCACGCAATGGTGCGTACCGCCAATCTCAGCGTGTTGCGCGAATCAGAAACTCTGGAGCGTATTGGTCTCGACGTAGTTGAAGTCGATGTCCTCGCCCAGACCTGGCAGGTCGGACAGGTGCACGAAACCATCCTGGTCCATCGGGTCGACCAGACGAGTGAGGTAGGCCGGCACTTCGTCGTAGTCCAGGAACGGGTGCAGCAGGCCGCGCTCGTACCAGGTGCAGTTCTTGATTGCACCGACCACGTTCAGGTTGGCAGCCCCATTACCGTGGATTTCGCAATCCATGCCGAACGACTCGGCCATGTGGGCGACCTTCAGGCACGGGGTGATACCACCGACACCGGCAACCCCGGCACGCAGGATGTCGCACACATCATTCTTCACCCAGCTGGCGCGGCTCAGGTGCTTGCCGCCCAGACTTTCCGGGCCCAGGATCGGGATGTCCAGCTGACGCGCCAGCCAGGCGTAAGACTCGGCCGAGTCTTCCATCATCGGTTCTTCGAACCAGGCGAAATCGAGTTTTTCCAGCGCGCGGCCGATGGTCAGGGCATCGGTACGGCTGTACCAGTGATAACCGTCGATCATCAGCGCGATGTCCGGACCTACCGCTTCACGGACTGCGGCGCAGGCCTTGATGTCCATGCTCACGCTTGGCGCGAAAGACACCGGCGGCATCCAGGTGTGCAGTTTGATTGCCTTGTAGCCACGCTTGACCAGGGTCTCGGCGAAACGGCCGTACTCTTCCGGGGTCGACAGACCGCCTTCGAGCTCGTCACCGCACATGGTCGAGCCGTAGGCCGGGACCTTGTCGCGGAAGCCGCCAATCAGCTTGTGCACTGGCACGTTCAGCTTGCGGCCGGCCCAGTCCCACAGCGCCTGTTCGACCAGCGCCAGAGCACGGTCGGTCAGCTGGCTGGCGCTGCCGCGCTGCCAGTGCGCCAGGTCGTGCCAGATTTTTTCGCGATCGAATGCATTGGCGCCAACCAGCACCTTGCGCACGAAGTTATCCAGCACGTAAGGACGAATCAGCTCGGGTGCACCGAGTGCATAACCTTCGTTGCCGCATTCTGTCTTGATCCGCAGCAAGGCCATTTTGGCCTGGCTCACGTCGCCCGGATGGGCATGGCCGGCGCTGTCTACAGCGCGGCGCGTGGGGTAGGAAAAGATCTGGACGTTGACAGCGGTGATGATCATTGAGGTCGGGCCTTCTTCTTGGATTTGTGGCGGGTGTGTCACGCTCTGGGATCGATCCTACGTCATCATACAACGTTTGAAAAGCACCCCCTGAAAACTTTCTAAACCCGCCTATCCGGCGATATTTCTCCCAAAAAACCCCTGTCAAAAGATGGTAATCAAGCTTGAAACCATTGATTTAGAGCCTTTAACACCCGTGATATGACAACATTCAAAGAATTTCTAGACAACCTAAAAGTTGTACGATAACTTATTTGGAAATTCACCACGGAGGCTCCACCCACACCCCACTCACACCCGCCGCACACCACTCATAACGACCTCTACAACAACAAAAAAGAAGATCGCATGAACACAACACTCCGCAACCTCATTGCTGTAGGTACGCTCGGCCTGTCTTTCTACGCTTGCGCCGATTCTGCGAGCATCAACTACCGTCACAGTTTTACTGAAGACGACAGCATCCACTCCGACCGGATCAAACTCAGCTACCGCATGGACAGCGGTCTGGGCTTCGCTGCCGAGGTCAAATACAAGACTGCCGGTGATCGCGAAGACGTTGCCTACGACAACGTCGTAAACAACGGCCATGAGTTCACGGTGGACTACAACTACAAGCTCAGTGCCAAATCGACACTGCAGCCCTTGTTCATCATGGACAGCGTCAAAGACGCCACCACGTACAAGTTCGGCTTGAAGTACACCTACAAGATCGACGATGCCTGGTATGTCGCAACCCGCATTCGCCATGACGCCAGACGCCTGGACCGCGACGTGATCGATCGCAGCAAGGATGACCGCGCCAAAGACAACCAGAACACCACGCGTTTTGAAGGCTGGCTTGGCTGGACCCCGACAGGCCCTTGGGCCTTCGAGTACCAGTACATCTACTTCGATACCGATTACATCCGCTACGACAACAAGAAGAGCGACTACGAGCAAAACATGGTCGTGAAGTACAAGATCAACAAACAGTGGCAGCCGTTCATGGAAGTGGGTGACATCAAAGTCAACTCCACCACCGATGACCGTCAGGCCCGCTGGCGTGTAGGCATCCAGTACAACTTCTTGTAATACCCCCGCCGCCGGGCAGCCACCAGGGTTGCCCGGCATTGCTGCAAGACGCGAAATCCCCCACTTGCTCAACCCTCGTTTTCTCAACAGAAGGCGCTCGTCATGACCACCTCATCCGTGCCTGCCGACTCAGGCAAACCCTTCAATCGTCTGCTGCTGACCGGCGCTGCCGGCGGTCTGGGGCAGATCATGCGTGAAGCACTGCAGGCCCATGCCAACATCGTGCGCGCATCGGACATCAGCCCGATGGCGCCTGCCGCCGGCGATCATGAAGAAGTGATAAGTTGCAACCTGGCCGACAAGCCAGGCGTACTGGCACTCGCTCAGGATGTCGATGCCATTGTGCATCTGGGCGGGATCTCTACCGAACGAGCGTTCGAAGAGATTCTTGATGCCAATATCCGTGGCACCTTTCATATTTATGAGGCTGCGCGCATCCACGGCATCAAACGGGTGATCTTCGCCAGCTCCAATCATGTGACCGGCTTTTACCCACAGGATGAACAGCTCGACGCTCATTCTCTGCGCCGGCCAGACTGTTACTACGCACTGTCGAAGTCTTACGGCGAAGACTTGGCAACGTTCTATTTTCATCGCTACGGCATCGAAACCGTAAGCCTGCGAATCGGTTCGGCATTCCCGGAACCGCGCAACCTGCGCATGCTCTCGACCTGGCTGAGCTACAGCGACCTGGCCCATCTGGTCGAGCGCTCATTGCTTACCGAGAACGTCGGGCACACCGTGGTATATGGCGTATCGGCCAACCGCGATCTGTGGTGGAACAACCGCTACGCGGCGCACCTGGGTTTCAACCCGCAAGACAGCTCCGAGCGCTTTCGCGCCAGGATGGAGCAGTTGCCAAAACCGGCAGCCGACGACCGCAGCGCCACCTTACAGGGCGGCGCCTTTACCACTGCCGGGCCGTTCTGAACCCTGTTCTTATAAAGCTTCATCACGCAGGTCCTGACTCATCTGGTCGCAACTGCTCGACCAGGCCGCCAGCCACTGGGGAATGGCCGCAGACTGCTCCGCCAGCCCCAGCGCGCTGACCAGCTCAGCCGGTGCGACCAGCCCTCTGGCCGAGCGAAACAGCCCACGGATGATGACCACGCCCACCACTCGCCCACGACTGACGAAGCGGTGTTCAAGAAACACCCACTTTTCGTCCCAGCCCAACAGGCGGGTTTGAAGCTCGAAGGCTTCGAACAGCTTCAACTCCCGACGAAACTTGCCCCAGGCGTCACCGACGATGGGCACGGCTTTATGTCGCAGTGCAACTTTATAGGCACCGGTACGCAGTACAAAATCCATGCGCCCGACATCCGCCAGGGTAAAGTAACGACCATTAGTGACATGCCGATTCAAATCAAGATCAAGCGGCCACACCCGCAGATGCAGCGAAGTAACAGCGGTCCCCTCAACCGGGTGCCGCCACGGCCGGCGTAATAACATGCACAACAATCGAAACCAGAGATTCATGACCCACCCGCGCCTGAGATATCAAGAACAGACTTTAGGCCAGCCCCGCTATTGAAGGGTAGGTCTGTAACTTACAGTTTTGCCAAAGACTGTGCATGTTGATCATTGACCGTCATCAAACGCTGCACTCAATGGCGCATGCCACTGAGTGCCTTTTCCAGCGCTGCGGTGGTTTTATCGTTCAACTGGATGCGCAGCGCGACCGCACGCTCGACGCCGATCTGCAGCGCCGGGCCAAAACGGCTGATATCCAGCCCCAGCCGGATCAGCATTTTTTCAACACCGACCGTCGTCACGGTAACGAACTGCTCGACGCCGCAATCAATGGCGAAGTTGACGATCGCGTGAATGGCCTGGGTGGTGCCCATCGAGAAACCGAAACGGTTGCCGTCCGGCAACTCGATGGCAAAGCGGCTCAGCTCCCAGATCGATTCGGAACAGGGCGCCGGCTGGCCGTGCAACAGTTCCGGGAAGGTATGCGCCAACATGTTCGGGCCTGTCGTCGGCAGAATCCGCCAACAACCGCAAACATACGCCTGATCAGAACTTTCGTTAATAATCATGTAGTAAGGATCAAGCGCATCATAGCCATCGATTTCCATGTCATTGATCAGCGGAATATCCCACATCTTCTTATGTTTGAAGATCCGCGCACGCAGCTTGTGCATGGCGTTCAACGCTTGTGGATGGGTATTAGTGCGGCGCTCAATAGAAATAAACATGGTGACTACCGTTGGCTGGATATTGCCGAGAACGGTATATTCAAAATGAATAAATTAGAGCCTCCCAGATTAAGGAGGTGGTTCACGCCTGGCGGGTTTGTTAGTTTGGGGCTTTGCGAGGATCTATCCAGATGAAGCTTCTCAACACCTCGGCAGTCCGCGAGGTCGCCCATCAAGCCATTAGTCGGCGCCTGAACCTCAAGCAGAGCCAGACCGAATTCTGGTCAAGGTTCGGCATCAGCCAGGCCTGCGCCAGCCGCATCGAGTGCACCAGCCAGGTCCCCGCGCCGGTTTACATTCTGCTTCGCCTTTACCTCAGCGGGCGCCTGCAAGAAAGCGACCTGGCGCAAACCCCACGCCAGTCAGGGCGTGATCAATTTCTGCTGAATGGCTCGCAGCACCGCCATCTGCCGAGAACTGACCTGGAACTTGCGGCGGATGTTCTTGAAATGAAAGTCGATCGCTGAGGTGGTACAGGACAGGATCATAGAGATTTCCCAGGTCGTCTTGCCGGCAGCGCTCCATTGCAGCACCTCTTTTTCCCGCGCCGTCAGATGCACCGGCGCATTGTGTTCGGCCTGAGCCCTGAGCACCCATTCAATGGCGTAATCACGCAACATGGTTGCCATCGGCAACGACTGCAGCATGGTCACGCCAGCCTGGGCACCCTTCTCATCAGGCTTGAGGCAAAGCATGCCAGCCTCGCCTCTGGGGCCGTGCAGGGGCAACGCCAGCCCCTGTTCGAGCCCGTACATCGTCGCCTCCTCAAAGAACGCTGACTCCGACGGCAGCCGATAATTTTCACGCTTCCAGATCAGCGGCCGGTTCGAACCCAGACAGTGATGAACAATCGGGTCGACAGCCATATAGGACTGAGCATCGTACTGGGTCCGCCAAGCGACCGGGTAGTCAGTGTGAATCAGCACTTGCTGGCCAGCGGCGGCGACGCCTGGCTTGAGGCCTACCAGAAAATTCGAGTAACCCAGCTTGAGCGTCAACGTCTTGAGACTCGCCAGCCAGTTCTCATAACGCTCTGTCTCACAGATCTGTATCAGTTCATCAATTGCCAGCATGGCCACTCTCCCACCCTGGTGCCACCTTTTACCCGGTGCACCATCCCGAGATGGTACGCGAGCGGATCAATCCATTCACTGAAACCATAGACAAAATAGTGATATGGCTTTTTGAAATCAATCCACGGCATGTACAAGTTGCCAAGACATTCAGAAACCAAAACACACTACAACCCCCCTCATCCGGGAGCTAGCCGTTTGCGCAACGCCCCTGTTAACTAAGCCGGTTTGAACAAGCTGGCCTGGTTACGACCGCGAGCCGGCGCTGCCTTGCCAAGACTCGCCATTGATCTGCCGAACCTGCAATGCCACCACACCTCGACGCTGCACACCGACCCAACTTGTGGCCGACGAACCAACTGATCCGGCGCCAATACCCGACGCTGTCTTTCAGCTGATCCTCAAGGAGACCCACGAGTGCTTCAGCAGCAGTTCTTGAACGTGGCGACCCGCCACCCAGACCACCCGGCAGTTGTCGATCGCCACGGCAACATCCGTACCTATGCTGATCTGCTTCAGGACATAGAAGCCTTGCGCGCGCGCCTGCACGCGGTCGGCTTGCGTAACGGCGATGTGGTGGTAACGCAGCTGGGCAACAGCACCGGCTATGTCGCGCTACTGTTCGCCATGGCCAGCCTGGAGCTGGTGCACTGCCCGATAAGCCTGGCCTGCAGCACGGCGTACCGGGCCAAACGCCTGAAACAGGTGCATGCCGCCGTGCTGGTCACAGAATACGGCACCATGCCCGCAGGCACCCAGGTTCCCAGTTTCGCCCTGCGCAGCCAGCCACCTGCCACCCTGCAAGCGCCTGCCCACCAGCAACAGACCGGCTTGATGCGCATGCAGGAGACCACTGGCGCCCCTGGCGCACTCCGGCTCGCGTTATGGCGCCAGGAGCATCTGCATCGGGAGATCCTGCACTGGGTCGAATCCGCAGAGCTCGACGCCAGCGCACGCTATCTGAACATCCATAGCCTTGATAGCCGCCATGCCACGGACCTGCATGTGTTCCCGGCGCTTTTGACCGGCGCGACATTATATTTAGGCGAGGCCGCGAACGTCGAAGAGACCCTGCGCACTCTCGACCAACAGCGCATCACCGTGATGAGTGCATTGCCGTCACACTACCTGGCCCTGGCACAGGCCGCCGAACAGACCGGTATCCGCTTGCCAGCACTGGCCATGCCATTGTGTGAAGACCCTTATCTGGATGAGCAGATCCTGCTGCAAGCCGAGCGCTGCCTGGGTATTCATATCAAGCGGATTTACGGCTGCGCTGAATTCGGCATGATCCTCGCCGACTTCAGCCCCGGTCTGCAGCTCGAAAGTGGCATGCGCCCGCTGGGCAACGTTGAAGTGACACTGACCGCCATCGACCCAGCGTACCCCGATATCGGCGAGATCAGCGCACGCTGCGCCCATCATGGATCGGGCTACTACCCGCTTGCGAGCGATGCGAGAGAGGATGATGTTCACGCCTGTGGCGACATCGCCCGTCGACTTGATGACGGCAGCCTGATCTTGATGGGCCGGGCCACTGATGCCCTGCTCAGCACACAAGGCATCCAGTTCACGCCCGCCATCGAGCGACATATTGCGCAGACACTGATGCCGGAGTGCGTCGTGGTCATGGTAGACGAGCACGACCGTCGCCGCGCCTGTGTCGCTGTCCAGGCCAGTGCCACTGCGGCTGACCAGCAGCAGAAGGCACTGCGCGGCCTGCTCGACAGACTGGGCATCAGCGCAACCATCACGGTGCTCGACAAAATGCCGCTGACAACCTCCGGCAAGCCAGATCGTACACGCCTGCGCCGGCAACTCGGCACCCAAAGTACGGGTAATGACAGAATTCCGCTTTTGAAATCAATGACTTGAAACCGTGCCTGTCATTGACTTCAGATAGACCTCCCCCCGTCACAGGCCAGCCAAGACGCCTTTCCCATCCGTTAATTGTCGCGATCGATGGCATAGGCTGCCCACGCCTGGCGTGCCGGGACTACTTCGAGACGATTGATGTTGATATGCGACGGCAGGCTGCACACATAAAAAATCTGCTCGGCAATGTCCTCAGCAGTCAATGGCGTAGTACTGCCATACAGCGCATCGCTGGCAGCCTGATTGCCGTTGGTTCGCACCAGGGTAAACTCGGTTTCGGCAATCCCTGGCGCAATGTCGGTGACCCGCACACCAGTGGCGATCAGGTCGCAGCGCAGGTTATAGCTGAACTGTTTGACGAACGCCTTACTGGCACCATACACATGCCCGCCCGGGTAAGGCCATTCGCCCGCCACCGAGCCGATATTGATGATGCTCGCGCCCTGGCCGGTTTCCAGCAGTTTGGGCAGCACGGCATGGGTGACATTGACCAGCCCGGTGATGTTGGTGTCGATCATGGTGTGCCAATCTTGCAGCGCCACCGTCTGCGCAGGCTGCGGCGCCAGTGCCAGACCTGCGTTGTTGACCAGTGCGTCGATGCGCGCAAAAGCGGGCGGTAACTGCGCGACGGCATGCGCTACAGCCTCGGCGTCGCTCACATCGAGTTGCGCGATATGCACCGGCACGCTTGCGCCCAGTTCGTCCTGCAGCGCCAGCAGCCGCTCAACGCGTCGCCCGGTCAGGATCAGCGACCACCCGGCAGCGGCGAAACGCCGCGCAGTCGCGCGACCGAAGCCGGACGTAGCGCCGGTAATAAAAACGACTTTGCTCATGACATTCTCAGTCTGGTTAAGGGTCAGCAACTGGCTTGCAGTTCGTGATACTGCCGATTGAAATAGATCAGGCTGTGCGCCTGCGCGGTGCTGTGGATCGCCAGCACTTCACAGATGAGCACATCGTGGGTGCCGACCGCGGTGATCTGCTGCAGCCGGCAATCGAAAGAGACACTGGCCTGTTGCATCACCGGCGAGCCAGAAACGCCGCTCTGCCATGTCGCTGCCGCGAAACGCTCCTCCATCGAGGTCTTGCCACCGAACAGGTTGGAAATATCCTGCTGCCCGGCGCCCAACACGTTCACGCACAGCACCGCGTTGCGTTTGAAGGTTTCGTACACTGAGGCGCTGCGGTTGAGGCACACCAGCAGGCTCGGCGGCTCATCGCTGACGCTGCACACCGCAGATGCGGTAAAGCCGGCCCGGCCGCCAGGACCATCGGTGGTGATGATGTTAACGGCAGCACCGAGGCGCGCCATGGCGCTGCGGAACTCGGCTTTACCGGGCGCCGAGTGCTCAATGGCGTGCGACGCACTGAAGGTTGCAAGGCTGCTAGACATGATGGGTTACCAGATTGAAGTTGATTTCAGAGCAACTGACAGGCGTCGTCGAAGGCCAGCCGTGGCAGGCGGTCGTACAGTTTTTCCGGGTTGCCGTGGCCGAGGTTGACGATGAAGTTGGCCGTCCAGGTGCTACCGGCAAAGAACTCGGCATCGACCTTTTGGGCATCGAAGCCTGACAAAGCGCCAACATCCAGCCCCAACGAGCGAGCCGCCATGATCAAGTAGGCCCCCTGCAGCGAGCCGTTACGAAATGCGGTCTCATGCGCGGCTTCAGGGCTGTGGGTAAACCAGCTCTTGGCGTCGGCGTGCGCAAACAGTGTCGGCAGGTGCTCGTAGAAGGCACGGTCCCAGGCAACGATCACGCTGACCGGAGCGGTCATGGTTTTCTCCAGATTGCCCTTGGACAAAGCAGGTGCCAGACGCTCCTTGGCGGCCGCGCTACGCAGAAACACGAAGCGACCGGGCGAACAGTTGGCCGAAGTGGGCGCCATTTTCAGCAGGTCATAGAGTTGACGCAGGACATCGTCATCAATGCGCTGATCGCTCCAGCCATTGTGGGTACGGGCTGCGCTGAACAGGGTAGCCAGCGCGGCATCATTCAAAGCTTGGCTCATGTACGCTCCCCGGATTGGGCCTCAAGAAACGCCAACAACTGTTCGTTGAACACGCTGGCGGCAGTGATGTTGTGGGCGTGCGCGCCCTGCTCGACGATATGCAGGCGTGCATTGGGCAAGCCTTGGGCAAGCTGTTGCGAACAGGTCCAGGGCACCAGTACATCGTCTCTGGCCGCCGACACCAGCGTGGCAACGTTGATCCCGGCCAACCGCTCACTGATATCGAACCGGCGAAGCGCCGCAATGCGCGCCTTCATGGTGGCGACCTCAGGAAAGCCGGCAAAGGCATGCTCCACTTCGGCTTGCACTGTCTCGGCGTTGGCCGCACACCAACTGGCCGGGTACAGGAAGATCGGCTGCGCCTCGACGTAAGCGCGCGGGCCAACCGCATCCAGCAACGCCAGACGCGCCTCGAAGCAGCGCGCCGAATGCGGGTTGGGCGCCGCCCAGGCATTGATCAGGGTCAGGCTGCGCAGCCGCTCAGGGAAATCCAGCGCCAGTTGCAGCCCGGCCAGCCCGCCCAGTGCATGGCCGATCAAGTGGCATTCGCCGGTCTGCGTGATGTCAAGCAGGTCGCGAATGTCCAGGGCCATATCGGCAATACGGTAATCCTGCGCCAACGTCTGACGACTGCGCCCGGTGCCGCGCTGGTCGTAGGCGATGACCTTATAGCCGGCGGCTACCAGCCGTGGAACCAGCGCCGACCAGTAGCCCGCCGCGCCGCCCAGCCCGGATGACAGCAGCACCGCAGGCCCATCGGCAGGTCCGTGCACATCAAAGTGCAGGGCCGTACTCACTGGGCGTTACCTGCAGGCGCTTTGCCAATATGAGCGATGCTGGCGATCTCGATCAGGGCATCGGCTTTGACCAGGCCGGTCTGCACGCAATAGCGCGCCGGTTTTTCACCGGGAAAGAATTCGGCATACACGCTGTTGATAGCCGCATAGTCTTCCCAGTTTTTCAGGAAAACGTGGTTGAACGTGATGTCATCCATGGTGCCGCCCGCTGTTTCGACAACACCCTTGATGATGTTCAGGACATGCCGGGTCTGCGCCGCAGCATCACCGACGTGCACCACGTTGTTCTCGCTGTCGAATGGCAGGGTGCCCGATACATAAAGAATGCCGTCGGCCAGTGTGCCGGGGACGAAAGGGGCGAGCGGTTTGCCGGTGCCTGGCGGAGTGATGACTTGTTTGGGCATGGGAGTAACCTCATAAGTTAAAAACGAGAAGAGCGACCTGACGATCAGTGCGCCGCGATGCTGGTGATGAAGTCATCTACGGTGGAAACCCAGCCGAAGAAGCTTTCGATGTTGTAAACCGTGCTGGCCTGTATGGGCGCGCCGCCCAGCTCATGGGTGGCGTCGTGGAGCATTACGCCGAAGTACTCAAGGTGAAAGGCATCGCGCAGGGTGCTTTCAACGCAGACATTGGTAGCGATCCCGGTGAAGACCAGATTGCGGATGCCCCGGGCACGCAAGGTGCTGTCCAGGCTGCTGTTGAAGAAACCGCTGTAGCGCGGCTTTGGCACCACGATGTCGCCCGGTTGCGGCGCGAGCGCGTCGACGATCTGATAGTCCCAACCGCCCTTGGCGAGAAAGCGCCCCTGAAGGTGCGGATTTTTACGCATGGTTTTCAGGGCGTTGGACTTGTACCAGTTCGGCGAACCGGGGCCGCCGGCCTCCACGTAGTCGCTGTCCCAACCGTTCTGCAGATAGATCACGCAGATCCCGGCCGCCCGCGCCGCAGCGATGGCCTCGCCGGTCTTGGCAATGACGCTTTGGGCGCCGGAAATATCGAAGCCGGCCGAGTCAACATAACCACCGACACTGGCGTAGGCGTTTTGCATGTCAACCACGATCAACGCCGTATTGGTTTGATGCAGGTACAGAGGCTCCGGGCGCGCCGGCAGCACGATCGGCGCGCCGGCGCCCGGCACCTCGGCGATACCCGCCGGGATGGTCGACGTGATGGTCAGGTTCTTGGCAGTGCTCATGATGCAACCCCGACAGCTGCGGGTTGGGAGTCGGCCTGGCTGGGCACCGGCGTGGCCACCTCGATACGGCTTTTCATCAGCGGCTGGATGCGCTGCCCAAAGGCTTCAACGCCTGCGATAAAGTCGTCGAAGGTCAGCAACACGCCTTCGGTGCCCTCCACTTCGGCCACTTCGTCGAGCATGCGCGCAACGTTGGCGTAAGAGCCCACCAGGGTGCCCATATTGATATTGACGGCATTGGTCCGATCGGCCATTTGACGCACATTGGTGTCAGCTCCGGAGGTTTTGTCGACCGCACCTTGCGCGCCCAACCAGGCGACCGCCTCTTCATCGACGCCAGCCTTGTAGTGCTCCCACTTGGCGCGGGCGGCCTCGTCGGTCTCATCGGCGATGACCATCATCAGCACGAAGGTAGTGACGTCACGACCGGTTTCACGGCTCGCCTCAATCAGCTTCTGCGCGGCGGGGGCAAAGGCCTTGGGCGTGTTGATGCCCTTGCCGAAACAGAAGTTGTGGTCGGCATGCTGCGCCGAAAAGGCCATGCCAGCGTCGCTTTGCCCGGCACAGATCACTTTCATGTTGGCCTGCGGCTGGGGGCTGACGCGGCAGTCGTCCATCTGGAAGTGCGCGCCCTTGAAATCGGATTTACCGGTGCCCCACAGGTCACGCAGTACCTGGATATATTCAGAGAGGTATTCGTAGCGATTGGAAAAGAACTCATCCCCAGGCCACATGCCCATCTGCGAGTACTCGGGGCGCTGCCAGCCGGTGACCAGGTTAACGCCGAAGCGGCCGTTGGAAATCGAGTCGATGGTCGCCGCCATGCGCGCGATGATCGCCGGCGGCATGACCAGCGAAGGGGCGGTGGCGAAAAGTTGGATACGGCTGGTGACCGCCGCCAGGCCCGCCATCAGGGTGAACGACTCCAGGTTGTGATCCCAGAACTCGGTTTTGCCACCGAAACCGCGCAGCTTGATCATCGACAAGGCGAAGTCGAAACCATAGTGCTCGGCCGCCAACGTGATCTGTTTGTTCAGTTCAAACGTTGGTTTGTACTGAGGAGCGTTTTCGGAAATCAGCCAGCCGTTGTTGCCGATCGGGATAAAGATACCCACCTTCATAAGCTTCTCCACTCGCCGTGCACATCCCCATTGGATGCGGGTCGAAAGAAGCTTTGCATGCGTCATGCCACTTATTTTTTGTTGTTTTTTATCAATTAGTTAGATTAAAAAAAGATTCACTAGCAGACCAAATGGTCTGTTTTGAACCGTTTGAATTTTAAAAGCTGCCCGATATTGATGCGCAGCGAGCCAGCATGGGGCACCGAAGGCTTGGCACCTGACATCCGTCAATAACCCAGGCATTAGCGCCACAGGCTGGCGATGCCAGATCTGCCCTCACGAGCAAGCCTGATACAATCGCCGCTCGATTCGCTGGGTGGTTGAGATCGTGAAAAGCAAATCCGTCGAAAACGTGGCTGCCGCTGGCAAGACACTGAAAAAGGCTGCCGCCAAAAAGGTCACCGGCAAAACCAAAAAGCCTGCTGCCGGGGTAAAGACCACCGTGGCGCGCAGCATGAGTGCGAAATCGGAACAGCGCCGCCAGGCGCAGATAAAGAACAAGCGCGAGTCGATCATTCACGCAGCGCTGGAGCTGTTTTCCCGGTTCGGCATGCACGGCACCAGCCTTGACCAGGTCGCCGCAGCAGCGGACGTGTCCAAGACCAATTTGCTCTACTACTTTTCCAGCAAGGAAGAGCTGTACACCAATGTGCTGCAGCATCTGCTGGAGATCTGGCTGTTGCCGCTCAAGGGCTTCGATGTCCAACAGCAGCCGATGGACGCCATCGGGGACTACATCCGCGCCAAGCTTGAGCTGTCTCGCGACCACCCCGCCGAGTCGAAACTGTTCTGCATGGAGATCATGCAAGGCGCCCCGCTGATAAAGGCGCAGCTCGAACAACAGCTACGGCAGATGGTCGAGAACAAGGCCGCAGTGATTCAGAGCTGGATCGAAGCAGGCAAACTGGCGCCGCTGGACCCTTATCACCTGATCTTCTCGATCTGGAGCACGACTCAGCACTACGCCGACTTCAGCACTCAGATACAAGCCATTACGGGCAAAACACTGGCGGACCCGGTGTTCTTTGAAGAGGTTTTGCATAACCTGCAGAACTTGCTCTGCCACGGCATTCGCCCCCGCCCTGACACTGAGCGCTGATCGCCTGACAAACAACTGGAGCAGCCCGAAAGACTGCTCCTTAAGCCTCAGCACTTCGCCGCTTCACCGCCCGCCCCCGCCTCAACGCCTTATTACGCCCCTGCGGCTCACGCCCGGCAGTCCTGCCTGGCGATTGTGTCGCCCGCTTCTCGTGCGCCACGCACAAACTAAGTGCTCTAAATCAGACCATATGATCCGTTTTCATCGCATTCGATTTGTAACCTACTGTTAATAAAAGACTTATTCTTAATGGCACGGAAGCTGCTGTTGGCCATACCGCGCTGAGCCAGAGGGCCCGCCGGCTCAGCCTTGTGCTGTTAATCATTCGCCTATCAGCAGGAAAACGACTTATGTTCAGGAATGTTTTGCAGAGTACTGTGTGTGCGGCCGTTCTGTTTGCCAGCGCCATCGGGCTGGCACAGGCCGAGGGGCTAACGCTCAAGGCACCGGCGAAGATCGCCATGGTGTATATCAGCCCGCGTAACGACGGCGGCTGGACGCAAGCCTTCGATGAGGCCCGGCAAAAACTGGAAAAAGAACTCGACCAGAAGATTCAGTTCGTCGAGAGCGTGCCTGAAAATGCTGCGGCCATCACTCCGGTCGTTGACCGGCTGATCGCCCGGGGCGCCAACATCATTGTCGGCACAGCCTTCGGCTACTCCGATACCTTTCTGGAACTGGCCCGCAAATACCCTGACGTCGCCTTCCTCAATGGCTCAGGCACGACCAACGCAGCCAACCTTGAATCGTTCTATGGGCGCACCTATGAAAGCCAATACCTGTGCGGTATGGCTGCCGCAGCAGCGTCCAAGTCCGGCAAGCTGGGCTTTGTCGCCGCCAACCCCTTCGGCCAGGTGAACTGGACGGTCAACGCCTTCGAGTTGGGTGCCCAGCAGATCAACCCGCAAGCTACCGTCAATGTGGTCTATACCGGCGCCTGGAACGATCCGGTCAAGGAGCGCGCCGCGACCATGGCGCTGATCGACAACGGTGCAGACGTCATCGGGCAACACGTCGACAGCCCGACGCCGCAGTTGGTCGCCCAGGAGCGTGGTGTGCACGGCACCGGCTATCATCGTGACCTCAGTGAGTTTGCGCCAAAAGCAACTGTCTGCTCGTCGATGTGGGTCTGGGAGCGCTTCCTGGCGCCGGAACTGAAAAAAGTCATGGCCGGTAACTGGCAGCCCTCGGCCAACGGTGCACTGCTGTCGATGCAGCAAGGTGGCACTGATATCAGTCTGACCGACGCCCCGATCATTTCTGCTACTGATCGGGCGAAGATCGAGGCCGCCCGCGCCGAGTTGCTCGCCGGGACCAAAGTCCTCTACAGCGGCCCGCTGAGTGATCGTGACGGCAAAGAGCGCATCGCCGCCGGCAAAGTCATGCCTGACGCCGAGCTGTGGAAAATGGACTGGTTCGTCAACGGCGTGAAGACTCAGCAATGAGACAGGTCAACGCGCTACAACTGACCGGCATCAACAAGTCTTTCGACGGTTTCCAGGCCTTGAGTGACGCGCACTTCAGCGCCGCATGGGGCGAGGTCCACGCATTGCTGGGGGAGAATGGCGCTGGCAAATCATCATTGATGAACATTGCCGCCGGCCTGTATGCGCCGGAAACCGGCAGCCTGCTGGTGGATGACAACCTGGTGCGGCTCAGCGGTCCAAAGGATGCCAGCCGCTACCGGATCGGCATGGTCCATCAGCACTTCAAGCTGGTGAAGCCATTCACGGTGGCGCAGAACATCCTGCTCGGCCTGCCCGCCGAGCCGCAACAGGGCCACTATGGCAAGCGCCTGAAACGGCTGGAAGAGCAGATCAGCGCCAAGGCGGCCGATCTGGGCTTTGTGCTCGACCCACGCCAGCCGGTGGAACAACTGTCGGTGGCCGAACAGCAGCGCGTGGAAATTCTCAAGGTGCTGCTCGCCGGCGCGCGCATTCTGATTCTCGATGAACCCACCGCCGTGCTCACTGATGTGGAAGCCGAACGACTGCTCACGACCGTGCAAGCGTTCGCCCGACAAGGCGCCGCCGTGGTGCTGGTGACCCACAAGATGACCGATGTGAAGCGCTTTGCTGATCGGGTGACGGTGATGCGCGGCGGCAAAACCATTCAGACCCTCGATCCCCGGAGCGTCAGCATCGAAGAGCTGGTGCGCCTGACCGTGGGTGAGGCCAGCCAGGCCGGTTATCAGGCAGGTCCACCAGCCGGGCCGGTGCGGGTGCATGTGCGTGACCTGCGCAGCCCGCCCGGTAGCGGGCCGCTGGCGGGGGTGAACATGAGCCTGCGCGCCGGGCAGATCTACGGCATTGCCGGGGTGGGCGGCAACGGTCAGAGCGAGCTGGCAAATGCCCTGATGGGCCTGCCCCAGCCGACCGAAGGCGAGATTCACCTGGAGGGTTTCGGTGATCTGCGCGGTGCCAGCGCCGAGCAGCGCCGCACCCTGCGCATCGCCTGTATTCCGGCTGACCGCTACGGCGCCGCCTTGGCGGGTTCATTGAGCGTGGTCGAGAACTTTGCCATCGGTCAGGTTCATGCTGGGCGCTACGGCTCGTTCCTGCGTCTGCTCGGCAAGCGTATGCGCAGCGATGCGCAAGCAGCGGTGAGCGGGTTCGATGTGCAAGGCGTGCGCAGCCTGGACCAGGGTGCTGCCCTGCTCTCCGGCGGCAACGCGCAGAAGCTGGTGATTGCCCGCGAGTTCAGCCGCGACCCGCAACTGGTGGTGGTGCACAGCCCCAGCCGTGGCCTGGATGTGCGTGCCACCCAAGCCGTGCATGGCCGCTTGCGTGCCGCCCGTGATGCTGGCGCCGCCGTACTGGTAATAAGTGAAGACCTCGATGAAGTCCTGACGCTGGCCGACCGAATTGGCGTGATGAACGGCGGGCGCATTGTCGCCGAGTTCGCACACCCCGCCGACCGCCAGGCCATCGGTAAAGCAATGGTGAGCCATGACTGATACCACGCTGCCTCAATCCACCGCACGCCCACGTCAGCCGCTGTTCGACCGACGCTATGCTCTGGAAACCCGCCAGCAGATGACCTGGCACCAGCAAGCGCTGGTGATCGGCCTGGCGCTGCTACTGGGTCTGACCATCTGCGCGTTGATCCTGATCAGTGCCGGTGTTCCAGCGGGGGAACTGCTCAACGAGTTTGTTGTGCAGACCCTGCTCGATGCCCAGAACCTGCGTGCCGTGTTGTTCCAGGCGGCGCCGATGATCATGGTCGGCCTGGCCGGCTGCATGGCCTTTCGCGCACGGTTCTGGAACCTTGGCCTGGAAGGCCAGATGATCTGGGGCGCGATTGGCGCCACGGCGATTTCACTGTTCGACATCGGCCCGCAGGTCCTGCGTCTGCCGCTGATGATGCTCGCAGCCATGCTGTGCGCGATGCTCTGGACCCTGGGCCCGGTGCTGCTGAAGCTGCACCTGAAGGTCAATGAGATCATCTCGACACTGATGCTCAACTACATCGCGGCCAACTTCCTGCTGCATCTGGTGTACGGCAGTTGGAAAGACCCGCGTGACAACTTTCCCTACTCACCGCCCCTGCAGAGTTTCGAGCGCCTCCCCGACTTTATCGCCGGCTATAACGTGGCCATTCTCATGGCACTGGTCATCACCGCCTTCACCCTGTGGTTCATCGGCATCTCCCGCGCCGGTCTGTACCTGCGCTTCGTCGATGCCAATCCGCGGGTGGCCGCAGCGGTTGGTGTACCGGTGCGCAAGATGATCATCGCCACCGTACTGCTGTCTGGCGCCCTGGCCGGCATCGCCGGATGGGTGGTCACGGCAGGCCAGGAAGGTCGGCTGACCCAGTCGTTCTATCAGGGCTACGGCTTCTCGGGTGTGCTAATCGCCTTTCTGGCACGTAACAACCCCGTGGCGGCCACCGTGGTGGCGCTGTTGATTGCCCTGCTGTTCGTCGCCGGGCGCAACTTGCAGGTGTTCTACCAGATCCCCTTTTCGATGGTGCAGTTGATTCAGGCGATTCTGGTGATCTGCGTGGCGTGCTCGGACTTTTTCATTCGCCATCGCTTGCGGCGTATTCAGGCTGGAGACTGCTGATGGAACTGTTGACTCACTGGCTCGGCAACGCGCCGGATTTCGCGGTGCCTTTCGCCCTGGCGGCGCTGGGTTTGATCCTCACAGAACGCGCCGGCGTGCTGGCACTGGGCGCCGAAGGGTTAATGCTGGTCGGCGCCCTGGCCGGTATCGGCATGCAACTGGGCCTGGGCCTGGCCGGCCTGTCACTGCTGGTCGCGATGCTGGCCGCCAGTGTCGTCTCGTTACTGTTCGCCGTAATGGTGCTGGTGCTGCGGATCAATCAGGTCATCGCAGGTCTTGCGCTGGTGTTCTTCTGCCAAGGCCTGACCGGACTGACAGGCACCGTACTGGGCTGGACCAACCGACCGGTCAGCGGCCTGCACAGCGTTGAACTGTGGCCACTTTCCGAGTTGCCGATGGTGGGCAAGGTCTTCGTGCAAAACCCGCTGGTGTATCTGACTGTGCTGATTTTCATCGCCGTGGTGTGGTTTCTGCAGCGTACTCAGACCGGCCTGCGTCTGCGCGCTGTTGGCGAAAACCCACAGGCTGCCGATGCAGCCGGCATTCCAGTGCTGACCTATCGGCTGGCGGCGATTGTCGCGGGGGCGGCACTGATCGGCCTGGCCGGTGCTTATATCGCGGTACTGAGCACCAAGATGTGGATTGCCGACATGACCGGCGGACGTGGCTGGATTGCCGTGTCACTGGTGATCTTTGCGCGCTGGTCGCCTTGGCGTGCCCTGGCCGGCGCGTTGCTGTTCGGTGCCATCGAAGCCCTGATTCCACAACTGGCCGCTGCCGGCGTGCAGTTGCCGCAGTACTTTCTGCTGATGACCCCTTATGCAGTCACCCTGCTGGTGATGATCTGGGTCGCTATCAGCAGCGCTGAACAGGCCAGCCAGCCTGGCGCCCTGGGCGAGCCCTATATACGCGAACAACGACGCTGAGGCGTCATGCCTTGGTACTTATTAACGTTTAAAAATTTCACTGCAGCCCATAACAAAAAACTTGCATACACGGTCACGACCGTCGGCGCACTGCGCGCCGCGGTGCGTGCCGCGATGATTGCATTGGAACTGCCGCGCGACACACAACAACTTAGAACCCTGATCCCGAAGTTCCGGAGCACACTTAATGAACTACAGCGCTACTTCCCTGATGTTGGCAGGCGGTCTCCTTGTGGCCGGTCAAAGCATGGCCGGTGATCTTTTACAGTGGCAGGACAATAGCCTGACTTATCTGAACGGTATTGATTTCAAAGTCGACCCGACCAAGCAGCAGACCCTGACCTTTGAGCATGCCAGCGGCTGGAATTTCGGCGACCTGTTCCTGTTTGTCGACGTCACCAAGTACAACGGCAAAGCCACTAACGCGGCCAGTGACGGTCACACCTTTTACGGTGAAATCAGCCCGCGCCTGTCGCTGGGCAAGATCACCGGAACCCACCTGTCGTTCGGGCCGATCAAGGATGTGCTGCTGGCGGCCACCTATGAGTTTGGCGAAGATGGCGCTAAAAACTATTTGCTCGGCCCTGCGGTGGACCTGAACATTCCCGGCTTCGATTACTTCCAGTTAAACACCTACTACCGCGAACGCGACGGCAAGCGTGACGGCAGCGGCGTCTGGCAGATCACGCCGGTGTGGAGCTATACCGTCCCGGTGGGTAACTCCGAGCTGGTCCTCGACGGTTTCATGGACTGGGTGGTCGACAACGACAAGAGCTACCACGCCAACCTGCACTTCAACCCGCAGATCAAATACGACCTGGCCAAGGGACTCGGGTTCGGCAAGAAGTTCTATGTGGGTGTCGAATACGACTCCTGGAGCGACAAGTACGGAATCAAAGACAGCCAGGTGTTCGCGACTGACCAGAGCGCGATCAGCTTGCTGCTAAAGGCGCACTTCTAACGAGTCGTTGACATCCTCCCCGTCTTAAAGGGCGGGGATTCCCACAACTGGACGCTCATGCCCGAGCGCGAGAATGTTCTTTGCGGCGTTGACGTCGCGGTCGTGGGTGGCACCACACCCACAACAAGTCCATTCCCTTATTCCAAGCCCTGCGATACCTCTCGGCCTCGAGTCCGGCAATTGCTTGCAGCTCGAACAGGTTTGGGTGGTGTCTCTTTCGCTAACAACCTTGAAAACCGTGCCTGCGTGATCGCATTTGTATTCCAGCATGGTTTTCAATTGACCCCAGCCGGCGTCCAGCACCGACTTGGCCATCCTGGTTTTCGCGAGTTTCAGTGAGCTCACATCGCCCACCACAATGACGCCACAACGCGCTACCAGCGCGTTGCTGAACTTATGCAGGGCGTCCTTGCGGCGGTTCGCAACCTTGGCGTGAATCGCCCGCACACGGGCCTTCTTGCCGGCGCGCTGGGCCGTGCCCAGGGCGCTCTCCAGATCCCGGTAGAACCTGCCGCTTTCAAGGCGATCACCGTCGCTGCAGGTGGCCGTGGTTTTCAGTCCGAGGTCGATACCCACCGCGTTCTGGCCTGGCGATAACTGCCGGTCGACCTCGACCACGACGTTGAAATACCAGCGTCCACGGCTGTCCTCGTTGAAGCTACCGGATCTGAATTTAAAGCCCGCCAGGCCGTAGCTGTCCCAGACCTTGAAGTGCTGTCTGTTGAAGACGACCTGGCCGTTTTTCCAGACAGCAGCACCGGCCTTGAGGGGCACCCAGCCCAAGCTGCGCCGAGCGCCGCCCGAGCAGCGCCAGCGTAGCTGGCGCTTTTTGAACTGCTTGCGCCGTGTGACATATTCGTCGGCAACAGCCTGCACCGATTGGCTGTGCAGCCCCAGGTCCTTGCCGGCCCCGTTGGTGTACTTGTGAATGTCGAACGCCGACAGAAAACGACCACGCTCACGAATCGAGCGACTGCTCAACTCGTTTACGTAGTTCCACACAAAATTCACAGCACGAGAAGCTTCACGCAACTGCGCTGCATGCTTATCTCGCACTCGAATCTTGAGGGTTCTGGTCGCTTTCATTTCAGTCATGAAACACAGAATAGGGGCGGTTTTATGGATATTAACCCCTATGACCGCTTCGCGGTGGCGCTTTCATCCCCCACCTGAAGGAAGGGGCTTTTCGCGCCAGCTTGGTAATTTGAATAAAAAGAGGGTTCGTCAGAAGTCGCGATTATTTTTTGCAAAAAAAAAGCCTCGATTCAATCGAGGCTTTTATGCATTGAAGCTCAAGGCTTCGGATGCCAAAACTGGAGCGGGAAACGAGACTCGAACTCGCGACCCCGACCTTGGCAAGGTCGTGCTCTACCAACTGAGCTATTCCCGCATATTGGAAATCGTCAGCAACAACGATTTACCGAACACTCATGAGCCAAAACCGACTCATAAAAAAGCCTCGACTGCCGCGAGGCTTCTCGCATTGAAGTCACAAGACTTCGAACGCCAAAACTGGAGCGGGAAACGAGACTCGAACTCGCGACCCCGACCTTGGCAAGGTCGTGCTCTACCAACTGAGCTATTCCCGCAAATTTGGCGTCCCCTAGGGGACTCGAACCCCTGTTACCGCCGTGAAAGGGCGGTGTCCTAGGCCACTAGACGAAGGGGACACTACCTGAAACATATTGCTACATTTCAGTACCCAGACTGACAAATGGTCATTCTGGTTTTCACCAACTTTGCCAAAGCAAAGCTGCTTGAAACTGGAGCGGGAAACGAGACTCGAACTCGCGACCCCGACCTTGGCAAGGTCGTGCTCTACCAACTGAGCTATTCCCGCAAATTGGCGTCCCCTAGGGGACTCGAACCCCTGTTACCGCCGTGAAAGGGCGGTGTCCTAGGCCACTAGACGAAGGGGACACGCTACTACTTCACTGCTTACCGCGCTACGCTGTATGCTTTACGCTGTAAGTGGCGCGCATTCTATTGATGGATTGCGAGGTCGTCAACCCCCGTATGAAAATTTATTGAAATCAATTACTTCGGTATAAACCTGGGCTTTTGCCGGAGGTCGGATTGTCATGGCTGGCGATCAAGATTTGCTTGCCGCGGCAGATAAGAACATCTATGCGCAGTAGTGCTTAGCCACTACACTCGCATCATCACACCTGGACTAATAGAGGTTTGCACAGTGACACCACTCATGATCACGGTGCTCATACTGGTCGGTATCGCACTGCTTATAGCAATCGGCTACCTGAACCACGTGGCTGAGAACAAAAAGCTTGATAGTGCCCGCACCAAGGTCGAACTCAGCGACCGACTGCGGCGTTGCACTGAAATCAGCGAAACCTTTCCCGGGCAACTCATGTCGCCTGCCCTCAAGTTGCTGCTGACGCGCCTTGAACTCAATGTAGTGCAGCGCATGCTGAGCATGGAAAAGAACAATGCCCAGCTCAAGTACCGCGTAGAAGAGCTAAAAGAGCTGGTCGGCAAGGGTGAGTCGATCCCGGTCACCAACCCGGCGACGCCGATCCAGACCGAGGCCAAGGCCAAGGACGTGCGTTTTCTGCTGGAAGCCCTGCACGGCCAGGTCACCCGTGCCGCTCATGACGGGTTTCTGCACACCAGCGAAGCCAAGCACTGGATTCGCGAGATCCGTACCATCCTGGTCCTGTTGCACATCGAGTTTTTCAACACCCTGGGGCAGGAAGCGATGAACCAGGAACAACCAGGCCAGGCGCGTCTGGCGTTCGAGCGCGGCGTACAATACCTGCGCAACCAGCCAGACCCGGTGACGTATCAGGCGCAACTGGCGGCCATGGAAAAGAACCTGGCGCGCGTCAACTCCATCGTACTGACCAATACCGCACCGACCGAGAACGACGAAAACGCCCTGACCGAAGGCTTGAAGGCCGACGCAGAACAGACCGAATGGAAGAAGAAGGTTATCTACGATTGATCACTGGCCGGTGCGCAGTTGCGCTGCGCACCGGCCCGACGGTTCAACAGTCACTGGCCTGCAAAAATATCTCCGCCAGCCGCTCGATCCCCGCCTGATCCACCTCGCCAAACCGCTTGAGCTTCGGACTGTCCAGGTCCAGCACGCCAATCAATCGCCCGTCCTTGATCAACGGCACGACCAGTTCGCTATTCGAGGCGCTGTCGCAAGCGATATGACCGGGAAACGCATGCACGTCTTCGACCCGTTGGGTCTGTCGGCTTTGTGCCGCAGCACCACAGACCCCACGGCCAAAGGCGATACGCACACAGGCCACCTGGCCCTGGAATGGCCCCAGCACCAGCTCGTCATCTTTATTAAGGTAAAAACCCGCCCAGTTCAGGTCTTCGAGCTGGCTATACAAGAAGGCAGAAAACTGCGCCGCATTGGCAATGAAGTCTCGCTCCCCGGACAACAGCGCCTGCAGTTGCGCTGCCAGTAGCTCATAGCCTTGCAGGCCGCTGCCAGCATCACTCAGATCGATCATGGTTGTTGCTCCAGCAATTGCAGACCCACCCAGTAGCGGGCGAACTGATAGGCGCACCGGCCGTTACGGTTGCCACGACCGGTGGCCCAGCGGACCGCGAGAATATCCAGCGCCTCGTCGCGCTGCCACTGCAAACCGGCCTGCCCGGCCAACTGGCCGATCCAGTGCTCGACCACATTCAGATAATGCGGCTGGGTGAAAGGATAGAACGACAGCCATAGACCAAAGCGGTCTGACAACGCGATTTTGTCCTCCACCGCCTCACTGGGGTGCAGTTCGCCATCGACATGCTTCCAGTTGACGTTGTCGCTTTCCTTTTCCGGCACCAGATGGCGGCGGTTGGAGGTTGCATACAGCAGAACATTATCCGGCGCCTGCTCCAGCGAACCATCCAGCACGCTCTTGAGCACCCGGTAGTCGCCCTCCCCCGACTCGAAGGACAGGTCGTCGCAAAACAGCACGAAGCGCTGGGGCAACTTCTGCAATTGTTCAACCACCCGCGGCAGGTCAGCCAGATGATCGCGCTCCAGTTCGATCAGCCGCAATCCGGCGTCAGCGTATTCGGCCAGCAACGCCCGCACCAGCGACGACTTGCCGGTGCCACGCGAACCCCAGAGCAATGCGTGGTTGGCCGGCAGACCATCAATGAACTGGCGGGTGTTGCGGCCCAACTGGTCACGTTGTTGATCGACCCCGATCAGGTCAGAGAGGCGCATGTCGAGACTGACCTGCAGCGGCATCAAATACCCGCTGCGGCCTTCACGCACCCAGCGCGCGGCCAGTGAGCAAGACCAGTCGAGCGGCTCGCGGACAGCCGGTAACAGGGGCTCGAGCCGCGTGAGCACGGCTTCGGCGCGTTCAAGAAAAGCATTCAGCCGGGAATCCACTCTATCTCCTTGGGTTTATCCGATTAATCCACCGCACCAATCAGCTATGCTAGCTGCGCACGTCAGAACGGAAGTGGCAGTAGGTAATGGATATAGCGTTTACCAACAGGTTGTCGTTCAAGCAGGCCCGCCTGGCCGTGGTGGTCGGGTTCGTGCTGGGGACGCTGCTGAGCCTGTTACAAATCGGTCTCGATTATGCCAGCGAAGATGCGGCTATCGATCATGAAATTCATGCCCTGCTGGAAATCAGCCACAATCCGGCGTCACGCATTGCCTACAACATCGATTCCGAGCTGGCCCAGGAACTTACACTCGGGCTGTTGCAATCATCGGCAGTGGTCAGCGCACGCCTGACCGATAACAACAATATGGTATTGGCCAGTGTCGAGCGCAATCTCAGCAATGGCCGCTACCGGTTGATCAGCGACTTCCTGTTTGGCGAAACCCGCCAGTTCGAGCGCAACCTGAGCCTCGATAACATGCCGAATGAACCTATCGGCACCCTGAGCCTGACCGTGGACACCTTTGCGTTCGGCAGCCCGTTCCTGCACCGTACTGAAATCACCCTGCTCAACAGCTTCGCCCGCAGCCTGCTCCTGGCCGCCATTCTCTGCGCCTTTTCTTACCTGGCCCTGACCAAGCCGCTGGTCGCCCTGATTCGCGATCTGACCCACCATGACCCTCGCCGCCGTGAGCAGCAGAAGCTGGTCTGCCCGCCCGGCCATGAACGCGATGAAATCGGCATCCTGGTCGAAACCGTCAACCGCCAGATCGAGACCGTCGCCAGTGAGTTCGCCCAGCGCCGCGAAGCAGAAAATCGCCTTACCACGCATTTGGACGAACTGGAAAACATCGTTGCGGCGCGCACCACAGAATTGAAGTCGAGCAACCTGCGCCTGAGCCAGTCCAACGAAGAACTGCAACAGGCACGCAGTACCGCGCTGGACATGGCCCAGGCCCGCTCGGCGTTCCTGGCGCATATGAGCCATGAAATCCGTACCCCGCTAAATGGCCTGCTGGGCATGCTGGCGCTATCGCTCGACGGCCCGCTGAGCGCCGAACAGCGCCAACAACTGATGGTTGCCCACGACTCGGGCAAAGTATTGGTCGAACTGCTCAACGATATTCTGGACATGTCCAAATTCAATTCGGGTCATCTGGAGTTCGAGCGCATTCCGTTCGACCTGTGCAACCTGATCGAGGACACCGCCACCCTGCTCTCGCAGAACAGCGCGCCCAGCGTTGAACTGACCTGCCTGATCGCGCCGGACTTTCCCTCACTGATCATCGGCGACCCGACCCGGGTCCGGCAAATTGTCAGTAACCTGCTGTCCAACGCCCTGAAGTTCACCCGCTTTGGCCGGGTTGACGTGCGCCTGACTCATTACCAGCAGCCGCAGAGCCTTGATTACCGGGTGCGTATCGAGGTACGCGACACCGGTATCGGTATCGCCCGGGAAGCCCAGGCGCGAATCATTCAGCCCTTTACCCAGGCCGAAGCCGCCATTACCCGCCAGTTTGGCGGCACCGGGCTGGGCCTGGCGCTGACTCACAATCTGTGTGAAGCCATGGGCGGCGAACTGAGCATCGAATCGCAACCCGGGTTTGGCAGTCGTTTCTGCGCAGACCTGCCGCTGCCGGTGCACCTGTCTGCGATCATGCAGAACCGGCTCAGCGGTCATGTCACCGTCATCAGCATGGCCGGCAGCGGCCTGGTGGAATTACTCGGCAGCCTGCTGCCCGCCTGGGGCGTCACCCTGGAGCGCCGCAGCATCGACGAGGCCAGCACCTTGCTGGAGGCACCTCAGCAACCGGACCTGCTGGTCACCGACTGCCCGGAATGCCTGTTCGATATCCGCCGCATTACATCGATCCCGATTCTGCTGGTGACGGCCTACGGCAACTTCATGCCTGGCGAGCAGGTCACCGCGTTGGCGCCGCTGCAGCAACAGGCCCGCCCGCTGGCTCGCAACGCCTTGTACCAGACCTTGCGCCGCACCCTGCGCCAAGAGTCCAGTGACAGCGCCGAGCACACCGAAAAAAAACCCAGCCTGCCGCACAAGGCACGCATCCTGTTGGTCGAGGACAACCCGGTCAACCAGATGGTGGCCAAGGGCATGCTCAATAAGCTGGGCTGCGAAGTGATCATCAGCAGCCACGGTGGCGAGGCGCTGGAACAGCTGGAGTCCGGCAGCTTTGATCTGGTGTTGATGGACTGCAATATGCCAGTCATGGACGGCTACGAAGCCAGCCAGCAGATTCGCCGCAGCGGACGCTGGCCGGACCTGCCCATCGTCGCGCTGACCGCCAACGCGATGCCCGAAGAGCGTGAACGCTGCCGGGCAGCCGGAATGAACGATTACCTGGCCAAACCGTTTCGCCGCGCCGACCTGCTCAGTGTGCTGGATCAATGGCTGCCCGCCACTCAGGGCCTGCCGCCCATCGCCCTGTGAGGCTCAGCGCAGCAGCGCTTCGATCTCGTCGTGCAGTGCCTCGGGCTTGGTCAGCGGCGAGAAACGCTTGACCTGCTGGCCATTGCCACTGATCAGGAACTTGGTGAAATTCCATTTGATCTGCTTGCTGCCCAGCAAGCCAGGTGCGCGCTGCTTGAGCTGGACGAACAATGGATGGGCATTGTGGCCATTGACGTCGATTTTGCTGAACAGCGGGAAACTGACCCCATAGTTCAACTCGCAGAAGCCGGCGATCTCCTGATCGCTGCCCGGCTCCTGCTTGCCGAACTGATTACACGGAAAACCAAGCACCACCAGGCCGCGCTCGCGGTAGCTCTGCCAGAGTTGCTCCAGTCCCTTGTACTGCGGCGTGAAGCCACACTGACTGGCGGTATTGACCACCAGCAAGGCTTTGCCGGCATAGTCGCCCAAGGTCTTGCGCTCGCCACTGAGTGTGGTGCAGGCAATGTTCAGCAGGTCCTGGCTCATGCTTATGTCCCTTTGTATTCAATGGCAGATTGGTTGACGCCGTCAGGCGCTCGGCACCAGGTCAAGGCACACCGAGTTGATGCAATAGCGCAGCCCGGTGGGCGGCGGGCCATCCGGAAACACGTGGCCCAGATGCGCATCACATTGAGCGCAGACCACCTCGGTACGAATCATGCCGTGGCTGACATCGCGCACTTCAAGTACCGCACTGTCGTCCAGGGTCTGATAAAAGCTGGGCCAGCCGCAGCCGGAGTCGAACTTGGTCGCCGAATCGAACAGCGCCAGCCCGCAGCACACACAATGATAGATGCCCGCCGTTTTAGTGCTGTTGTATTTGCCGGTAAACGGCCGCTCGGTAGCCTTGAGCCGGCACACCTGATACTGCAGCGGATCGAGCATCTCTTCCCACTCTTTGAGGGTCTTTTGCAACTTGTCCACTGATACACCTCCGGTTCGGAAAAACCCCGATCTGTGTCTTTTCCACGGGTCGGGTGGCACGTATGATTGCGCCTCATCAGTCATCAGTCTGTCACCCGCTTCAAGACCAGACAAACCCATTTTCACGGCCATTGCGCCGCACATCGTTGCCGCACGTCCATCTTCGGGATCATCAACATGCAGTTCAGCAAATCGAACAAGCTCGCCAACGTCTGCTACGACATTCGCGGGCCGGTGCTCAAGCACGCCAAGCGTCTGGAAGAGGAAGGCCATCGCATCCTCAAGCTGAACATCGGCAACCCGGCGCCATTCGGTTTCGAAGCCCCGGACGAAATTCTTCAGGACGTGATCCGCAACCTGCCGACTGCCCAGGGCTACAGTGACTCCAAGGGCCTGTTCAGCGCCCGTAAAGCGGTCATGCAGTACTACCAGCAGAAGCAGGTCGAAGGTGTCGGTATCGAAGACATCTACCTGGGCAACGGCGTGTCCGAGCTGATCGTGATGTCGATGCAGGCGCTGCTCAACAATGGCGACGAAGTGCTGATCCCGGCGCCGGACTACCCGCTATGGACCGCCGCCGTGAGCCTGGCCGGTGGCAACCCGGTGCACTATCTGTGCGACGAGCAGGCCAACTGGTGGCCGGATCTGGCCGACATCAAGGCCAAGATCACCCCGAACACCAAAGCCATGGTGATCATCAACCCTAACAACCCGACCGGTGCGGTCTACCCCAAAGAAGTGCTGTCAGGCATGCTTGAGCTGGCCCGCCAGCACAACCTGGTGGTGTTTTCCGACGAGATCTACGACAAGATCCTCTATGACGAAGCCGTGCACATCAGCACCGCCTCGCTGGCCCCGGACGTGCTGTGCCTGACCTTCAACGGCCTGTCCAAGTCGTATCGCGTGGCAGGTTTCCGCTCCGGCTGGCTGGCCATCTCCGGTCCGAAGCATGCCGCCCAGAGTTACATCGAAGGCATCGACATCCTGGCCAACATGCGCCTGTGTGCCAACGTACCGAGCCAGCATGCGATCCAGACCGCGCTGGGCGGCTACCAGAGCATCAACGACCTGGTGCTGCCACCTGGCCGGCTGCTGGAGCAGCGTAACCGTACCTGGGAGCTGCTCAACGACATCCCGGGCGTCAGCTGCGTCAAACCGATGGGTGCGCTCTACGCGTTCCCGCGCATCGACCCGAAGGTCTGCCCGATTCTCAACGATGAAAAGTTCGCGCTTGACCTGCTGCTCTCGGAAAAGCTGCTGATCGTTCAGGGCACCGCGTTCAACTGGCCATGGCCGGATCACTTCCGCGTAGTGACCCTGCCGCGGGTCGATGACCTGGAACAGGCGATCGGGCGGATCGGCAACTTCCTCAAGAATTATCGCCAGTAAATGGCTGCCGCCGATCCTGCCACCCTGGCAGGGTCGGGAATTTCCCCCGCTGACCCGATGTCCACTATCGGGTCACGCTCAGCCACTGTTCAGCCCGAAGGTTTTATTCTCAGGCAGGACGAGGCGACACAGTTTGAAATAGTCCCCCTGTTGAATAGCGACTGGCATCGCCTTATATACCCGGCATTACGCTGCAATTTATCCGAGGAGAACCTTTCGACCATGATGCGCATTCTGCTGTTCCTGGCCACCAACCTGGCGGTGGTGCTGATTGCCAGCATCACCTTGAGCCTGTTTGGCTTCAACGGGATCATGGCGGCCAACGGGGTTGATCTGAACCTCAATCAGCTCTTGCTGTTCTGCGCCGTGTTCGGTTTTGCCGGCTCGTTGTTCTCTTTGCTGATTTCCAAATGGTCAGCAAAGATGAGTACCGGCACCCAGATCATTACCCAGCCGCGCACTCGCCATGAACAATGGCTGCTGCAAACCGTCGAGCAACTGGCCCGCGAGGCCGGGATCAAGACTCCGGAAGTCGGGATTTTCCCGGCCTACGAGGCCAACGCTTTCGCCACCGGCTGGAACCGTAACGACGCGCTGGTCGCCGTCAGCCAGGGGTTGCTTGAGCGCTTTTCGCCCGACGAAGTGAAGGCCGTGCTGGCCCATGAAATCGGCCACGTGGCCAACGGTGACATGGTCACCCTGGCGCTGGTGCAGGGTGTGGTGAACACCTTCGTGATGTTCTTCGCACGGATCATCGGCAACTTCGTCGACAAAGTGATCTTCAAGAACGAGAGCGGCCAGGGCATTGCGTTCTACGTGACGACCATCTTTGCCGAGCTGGTACTGGGCTTTCTGGCCAGCGCCATCGTCATGTGGTTCTCGCGCAAACGTGAATACCGCGCCGACGAAGCCGGCGCGCAACTGGCCGGCACCCAGGCCATGATCGGCGCCCTGCAACGCCTCCAGGCCGAGCAAGGTGTGCCGGTCCAAATGCCGGCCACTCTCAGCGCGTTTGGCATCAATGGCGGCCTCAAGCACGGCCTGGCAGGCCTGTTCATGAGCCACCCGCCGCTGGAAGTACGGATCGAGGCACTGCGCCGTCGCGGCTGATGACAGGCCGCTACGCAAAGGGCGACCCTGGGGTCGCCCTTTTTTATGGGGTCAGCGCTCCAGCTGATAGACCTGCTCCTGAAGCCGCGTTGCACCGGCCTTGCGCGCCTTGATGCTGTTGGGCAGCTCATCGACTTGCTCAAGCAGGGTGGCTTGCCAGCGCCATTGCGACAACGACCCGACCTCCTCGGGCGACACCGCAAAAGGCGGGCCCGGCAGTTGCTCCTGCTCGTAGTCGAGCGTGACCAGCAGCCCAGCGCAGGACGCTGGCAGCAAGCGATCCAGCAGCTCGACATAGCGCTTGCGCATCGGTACCGGCAAGGCAATCATCGCGGCGCGGTCATACAGCCCCTGCACCGGCCCGAGTAGCTCAGGGTCGAGATTGAAGATATCCCCGCACCACAACTCACAACCTGCCCCGCTGTACACCTCAAACGCACCGCGCCGGGTAATCTGCTGTTTCACCTGACGCTCGCTGAAGTAGTCCTGCACCGCTTTGGCCGACAGTTCGACGCCCACCACGTAATGGCCCTGCTCGACCAGCCAGGCCATGTCCAGGCTCTTGCCACACAGCGGCACCAGCACCCGTGCGCCGGGCGCCAGCGGCAAGCCGGGCCAATAGCGCGCCAGGTAGGGGCTGGGGGCAGCCTGATGGAAGCCAATCTGGCTGTTGGCCCAGCGCTCGTGCCAGAAGTCCGGCTCCATTGATCCTCCCGAAAATTCGATTAAAAGCCCGAAAAACTTATATTGGAACTGGATAGGTATTGTGCCTGAAGATGAAGGCTCACTCCCATCCGGTAGCCGTCCATGTTTCCCAGCCTGTTCATTTCTCACGGTTCTCCCATGCTTGCCCTGGAACCGGGTGCCAGCGGCCCGGCCCTGGCGCGCATCGCTGCGAACCTGCCGCGCCCACGGGCGATCGTGATTGTCTCGGCGCATTGGGAAAGCCCGCAACTGGAGGTCAACGTCAATCCACAGCCTGACACCTGGCACGACTTCGGTGGCTTTCCCGCCGAACTGTTCGCGGTGCAATATCCAGCCTCTGGCGCTCCTGAGGTTTCGGCCCAGGTTGCGGCGCTACTGAGCGCCGACGGCCTGCCGGTCAAGCTGAACCAAAGCCGCCCGTTTGACCATGGGGTGTGGGTGCCGCTGAGCCTGATGTATCCGCAGGCAGACATTGCGGTGGTCCCGGTGTCGCTGCCCAGCCAGCACGGCCCGCAGTTGCAGACCCGAATTGGCAAGGCGCTGGCACCGCTGCGTGACCAGGGCATTCTGCTCATCGGCTCCGGCAGCATTACCCACAACCTGCGCGAACTGGACTGGCAGGCCGGTCCCGAGCGGGCCACTGATTGGGCATTGGCGTTTCGTGACTGGATGATCGACAGGCTGGGCAGCGACGACGAAGCGGCGTTGCATGATTACCGTCGCCTGGCACCCCATGCGGTGCGTAATCATCCGAGTGATGAGCATCTGTTGCCGCTGTATTTCGCCCGTGGCGCGGGAGGTGCGTTCAGCATCGCCCATCAGGGGTTTACCCTGGGGGCGCTGGGGATGGATATCTATAGGTTTGGATGAGGCGTTACACCTGAGTTTTCGCCGCCACAGACCTCTGTGGGAGCGACCTTGGTCGCGAAGGTTTTTCGGTCGGTGCAAGATTGTTTACCGCGGTTGCCTGTACCGCCAAGCCAAGCCAAAAAATGCCTGGCTGTCGTGCAGGCAAAAAAAATCCCCGAACCAGTCGGGGAGTTTTTTATTCGCTCAGATCAATCTTCGCGATAGCGGCGCAGTTTGAGCTGCTTACCGGCTACGCGGGTGTCCTTGAGCTTGGCCAGCAGACGCTCCAGACCTTCTTCGGGCAGTTCAACCAGGCTGAAGCTGTCACGGATCTGGATACGGCCGATGGCGTCACGCGCCAGACCACCTTCGTTAAGGATCGCACCCAGCAGGTTCTTGGCAGCGATGCCGTCACGGGCACCCAGAGCAGTACGGCAACGCGCACGGCCTTCACCCAGTGGCAGCGGTGCACGACGTTCTCGCTCTGGACGGTCACCACGCTCGGCGCGCTCACCGCGATCAGCACGTGGGGCATTGTTTGGAACCAGCGGACGCTCACGCTCGATATCGGCCAGGGTCAGTGCCTGACCCAAGGTGGCCTTGCGCAGCAGCGCGGCAGCCAGGGCACGCGGGGTGCAACCGATATCGGCAGTCAGGCGGTCCAGCAGCTCGCCATGGCTGGCTTCAGCATCAGCCACCAGCGGCGTCAGGCTGTTGGTCAGTTTCTTGATGCGGGCGCTGAGGATAGTCTGGGCGTCCGGCAGGCGGACTTCAGCAACCTTCTGGCCTGTTACACGCTCGATGACCTGCAGCATACGGCGCTCACGCGGGGTGACCAGCAGCAATGCACGGCCTTCGCGACCGGCACGGCCGGTACGGCCAATACGGTGCACGTAAGACTCAGGGTCGTACGGCATGTCGACGTTGAATACGTGAGTGATGCGCGGTACGTCCAGACCACGGGCGGCGACGTCGGTCGCGACCACGATGTCCAGACGGCCATCCTTGAGCGAGTCGATGACGCGCTCACGCTGGTTCTGGGCGATGTCACCGTTCAGTGCAGCAGCCTTGTAGCCTTTGGCTTCCAGGGCGCCAGCCAGGTCCAGAGTGGCCTGCTTGGTGCGCACGAACATGATCAGGGCGTCGAAGTCTTCGACTTCCAGCAGGCTCAGGACCGCGTTGGTCTTCTGGTCAGCGTGAACCAGCAGGTGAGCCTGCTCGATCTTGGTGACGGTCTGGGTCTTGGTCTGGATCTTGACGTGCTGCGGGTTACGCAGGTGACGCTCGGCGATCGCACGGATCGACGGCGGCAGGGTCGCCGAGAACAGTACGGTCTGACGGGTTTCCGGCATGGCATCGAAGATCACTTCGAGGTCATCCATGAAGCCCAGCTTGAGCATTTCGTCAGCTTCGTCCAGAACCAGGTGGTTCACGGTGGTCAGGACTTTCTCGTCACGACGCAGGTGGTCACACAGACGGCCCGGGGTGGCGACGATGATTTGCGCGCCGTTGCGGATAGCCTTGAGCTGCGGGCCCATCGGTGCACCGCCGTAGACAGCGACGACGTTCACGGCCGGCATCTGTTTGGCGTAGGTTTCGAACGCAGTGGCCACTTGCAGGGCCAGCTCGCGGGTGGGCGCCAGGATCAGGGCCTGGGGCTCACGCTTGCTCGGATCGATACGATTGAGGATCGGCAGGGCGAACGCGGCGGTCTTGCCGGTACCGGTCTGCGCCTGGCCAATCATGTCGTGACCGGCAAGAATGATAGGGATCGATTGTTGCTGAATGGCCGAAGGCTCTTCGTAGCCTGTAGCGATAACAGCAGCAACAATATTCGGATGAAGATCGAGAGCGGCGAAGCCGCCGTTTTCCTGGGTCATGGGTCTGCCTCTGGTGCATCCGCAAAGACCCATGCTGCAAAGCTGCGCGTGCCGTGTACGACTCAAGAGTCACCCTGGCTGCTTTGTGGCGGGGATTTGCGAAAACAATTGATGAATGGATCGTTCAGGATAGTCCGGCTTGCGAACCAGCCACCGAAGCAGGCTCCGGCTAATGCATCCCTCTGAACGACGGCCCGGTGAAAGGCCGGCGCGCACTATACCGGAATTGCCAGGTTAAGTGAGGGTTTTTTTATGAAAAATTGGCCATTTGACACACGTTTCATGCAGCGCGGCGCCGCCGTTTTCGCGGGTGATGCAGGCGCCGAGCAGCGTATATCGGTACATCCCGGCTAAATCGATTCATGTTCGCTGACAATGGCCCTGCCCGCGCCGTCTGTCTACTGCGACAATCTGCCCGCCGCCGCGTGTCATGAAGCCGGGCGAATGTCCTTGATCAGCGTCTGTAACGAGTAGCCCAAGCGTGGCGCCAGAGCCTCTGCACGGGCCATCAGGGCATCGACTTCAAGCACCTGTTCAAGGTCCGCCGGCACAATCAGAATGACATTGCCTTCCTTGACCGGCAGTTCCCAGTAATGCCGATGATAAAGCCCGCGCAACAGCGCCGCGCCCAGCGGCCTGCCGTCATCGTTCGCCCACTGGTTGATGACCAGCCAGCCGCCGGGGGTCAGACGTTTCTGGCAGTTCTCCAGAAAACTCCAGGCCAGATGCCCGGCACCCGGGCCGACATCGGTGTACAGGTCGACGAAGATCAGGTCGGCAGGCTCAGCGGTTTCCAGCAACTGCAAGGCATCGCCGACCCGGATATAGAGCCGCGGATCATCTTCAAGCCCCATGTACTCCATGGCCAGACGCGGCACTTCAGGGCGCAACTCGATGGCCTCGACGTCTTCCAGCGGCAGGAATTTCAGGCACGCCTGGGTCAGGGTGCCGGCACCGAGGCCCAGGAACAACGCGCTTTCCGGCGCCTCATGGCACAGCGCACCGATCAGCATGGCACGGGTGTAATCGTACTCCAGCCAGGCCGGGTCGGCGGTGAAGGTGCAACTCTGTTCGATCGCATCGCCAAATTCGAGAAACCGATAATCTTCGACTTCCAGTACACGGATCATGCCGAAGTCATCGTGGACCTCGGCCAGGATTCGTTCTTCACGCTCGTCGGTCATGACCTCTCCTGGCGGCTGGCTCATGCAGTGCTGAGCGCAAAATGCGAATTGTCGACCAAATGCCGGGCCTTGTCACAACATTGATCTGCTGGCTGTCGTCGCCCGGCATTCGGTAGACCCCATCAAGCTGCCAGGGTCTGTTGCCGTTTCAGCACAGACCGCGTTTCAGCGCCAAACCGTGTCAGGCGAGGCGAAGGACGCAGGAAATGGTCGCTGCCTTTTCAAGCCTTTCGAAGAGCGGAGCGCCGCCCGAGCTGGCGCGATTTGGGGCGCAAACCGTACGGCCGTGGCTGTGTTGTCACACGCATTCCAACAGAGTGAAGCCTATGCCGGCCGACAAACAGACCTCGACGCGGTTGTGATGAAACGGCAACAGCCCCTAACATGCGGCTCCCGACTTGCCCTGACATGAGCCGACAATGAACCAACCGTGGAGCCCGGACAGCTGGCGGGCCTTGCCGATCCAGCAACAACCCCTGTACCCCGATGCCGCTCATGTGCAGCGCGTCGAGCAGACCCTGGCCGGTTTTCCGCCACTGGTGTTCGCCGGTGAGGCACGCGAGTTGCGCCGCCAGTTTGCCGAAGTGACCGAGGGGCGCGCCTTCCTGCTGCAGGGCGGTGATTGCGCCGAGAGCTTCGCAGAATTCTCCGCTGCGAAGATTCGCGATACCTTCAAGGTCTTGCTGCAGATGGCAATTGTCATGACCTTTGCCTCGGGCTGCCCGGTGGTCAAGGTCGGGCGCATGGCTGGCCAGTTCGCCAAGCCGCGCTCGGCCAATGATGAAACCATCGATGGCGTGACCCTGCCGGCCTACCGCGGCGACATCGTCAACGGCATCGGCTTCGACAGCCGGAGCCGTGTGCCGGACCCGGACCGCCTGTTGCAGGCCTACCATCAGTCCACCGCCACCCTGAACCTGCTGCGCGCCTTCGCCCAGGGCGGCTTTGCCGACCTGCATCAGGTCCATCAATGGAACCTGGATTTCATCGCCAACTCGGCACTGGCTGAAAAATACAGCCAACTGGCCAACCGTATCGACGAGACCCTGGCCTTTATGCGCGCCTGCGGCCTGGACAGCGCCCCGCAACTGCGCGAAACCAGTTTTTTCACCGCACATGAAGCGCTGCTGCTCAACTATGAAGCGGCCTTCGTGCGCCGTGACAGCCTGACCCAGGACTTTTACGACTGCTCGGCACACATGCTCTGGATCGGCGACCGTACCCGACAGCTCGACGGCGCCCATGTCGAGTTCTTGCGCGGCGTGCATAACCCGATCGGGGTCAAGGTCGGCCCGAGTATGAACACCGAGGATCTGATTCGTTTGATCGATATCCTCAACCCGGACAATGACCCAGGGCGCCTGAACCTGATTGCGCGGATGGGCGCTGACAAGGTCGGTGATCACCTGCCGGGGCTGATCCGCGCCGTCGAGCGCGAAGGCCGCAAAGTGCTGTGGAGTTCCGACCCGATGCATGGCAATACCATCAAGGCCAGCAGCGGCTACAAGACCCGCGACTTTGCGCAGATCCTCAGTGAGGTGAAGCAGTTCTTCCAGGTTCATCAGGCCGAAGGCACACATGCCGGCGGCATTCATATCGAGATGACCGGGCAGAACGTCACCGAATGCATTGGCGGTGCACGGCCGATCACCGAGGATGGCTTGTCAGACCGCTATCACACCCATTGCGACCCGCGGATGAACGCCGACCAGTCGCTGGAGCTGGCGTTCCTGATTGCCGATACGCTGAAACAGGTCAAGCGTTGAACCACCGCGCGCTCAGACCTTGAGCGCGAGGATCACCGCGCAAACCATCAGGAACACGCAGAACAGCTTGCGCAACTGCCGCTCCGGCAGCGAATGCGCAAGCTTGACGCCCCAACTGATGCTGGCCAGGCCGCCCACCGCCAGTGGCACGCCCATGTGCCAATCAACATGCTGGTGCCAGGCGTAGGTCAGCAACGTGATGCCGGTACTTGGCGCGGCCAGCGCCAGTGCCAAGCCTTGGGCCACCACCTGACTGGCACCGAACAGGCTGGTCAGAATCGGCGTCGCCACCACGCCGCCACCGACACCGAACAGCCCGCCGGTAATCCCTGAACCAACCCCCAGCAACCAGAGCCAGCGCTCGCGCTGAAGGCCAGCCCCGAGCCGGGTCGTGCTGCGGATCATCTGCATCAGATTGAAAACGATCAGTATCAGCAGAAAGCCGACAAACCCCAGGCGCATGCTCTGCGGGTCCAGGCTGACTGCCCACAGCGACATCAGCCAGGCAAAAATAAAACTGGGCACAATCAGCATCAGCGCGTGGCGCAGTTGAATCCTGTTGCGCTGGTTATAGCGCCATAGCGCCAGCAACACGTTGGGCAACACCATCAACAGCGCCGTGCCCTGAGCCAGTTGCTGATCCAGGCCGAACAACACGCCCAGCGCCGGGATCGCCACCAACCCGCCACCAATCCCGAACAAGCCACCCAGCGTGCCCATCGCCGCACCGAGCAACACAAACATCACCACATCAATCACGCCACTTCCCCGGTTCAGACTGTGCGCCGGCCTGAATTATCTGGCGCATTAAAGATCACAACACTAAATTACGCCCCTGCTTCGAATGCACCAGGAGTTTTCATGACTGACACACCTTCGACCTGCGACGCGCTGAAACTGGATAACCAGTTGTGCTTTGCGCTGTATTCCACCTCATTGATGATGACCAAGGTCTACAAACCGCTGCTCCAGGCGTTGGGCCTGACCTATCCGCAGTACTTGGCCATGCTGGTGCTCTGGGAACGTGACGGTCTGACGGTGGGAGAAATCAGCACCCGTCTACTCACCGACCCCGGCTCCCTGACCCCCTTGCTCAAGCGCCTGGAAGGCGAAGGCCTGCTCAGCCGTACCCGCAGCAAGGACGATGAGCGCGTGGTCCTGCTGCACCTGACCGAGCAGGGCCGTGCCCTGCAACTCAAGGCACAAGCCGTCCCCAATTGCATTCTCTCGGCCAGCGGCCTGGACCTGGAACGACTGGTCAAGCTGCAAGAGCAATTGCTGGACCTGCGCGACAACCTGAGCACGCATCGCTGATGCCGATTCAGCGATGTCAGGCTGGCAAGTGTCTAGGATAACCCTTTGATGTCAATTTGAAATATAAAGATACAATCGCAGCAGACGGCGACGCTGGAATGCCTTCTTGATAGCAAATGCAAAGCATTAACATTCGCATCCTAAATAATAACGCTTACACACACTCAGGATGCATCACCCATGTCTGCCCCATCACGCCTTTCGCCCTTGGCTATCGGCATCTCAGCCCTGCTTGGCGCAGGTTTTGTCAGCGCCGCCTCGACCACCCTGCCAGAACTGTCGATCAACGCCAACGCTGAACAGGAAGAAACCAGCCCACGGGTCAAAGAGGTCAGCACCGCGACACGCACCTCAACCCCGGTCCGCTATGTGCCGCAGGCCATCGACACGGTCAAGACCGCCAACGTGCTGGACTATGGTGTCAAGGACCTGGGCACGGCGCTGAGCGGCCTGCCGAACATCAGCGACAGTTCCGATACCCGCTTTGACGGCCTGCGTATTCGCGGCTTCGATGCCAGCAACGACTTCTATCTGGACGGCATCCGCGACGACAGCCAGTACGTCCGCGACCTGCACAACACCGAGCGGCTGGAAGTTCTCAAAGGCCCGGCGGCGGTGCTTTACGGACGTGGCAGCCAGGGCGGTATCGTCAACCGGGTCAGCAAGGCACCGCAGGCCGGACGCCGCTCGACCCTCGAAGCCCAAGGCGGCACCAATGACCTGCGCAGCCTGTACGCCGACCTGAGCACCGACCCCAGCGAGAACATCAGCCTGCGCCTGAACCTGGGCAACATGGACAGCAACAGCTTCCGTGATGACATCTCCAGCCATCGCCAGTTATTCGCCCCGTCGATGAGCTGGCAACTGACCCCGGAGCTGAACTGGCTGGTGCAGTACGAGTACAGCCGCTTCGACCGCACCCCGGATCGTGGCATTCCGGGTATCGGTGGCCGCCCGGCGGACGTCAGCCGCGACACCACTTACGGCGACAGCCGCGACTACATCGACGACAAGGCCCAGTCGCTGCGCTCAAAGCTCAGTTATGAGCTCAACGAACGCTGGCAACTGCGCCAGACCCTGGGGATCTTCAAACTCGACAGCGATTTTGATAACACCTACCTGACCGGCTATACCGCCGCGACCAACCGGGTCACCCGCGCGCGCTTCCAGCAAGACCTGCATACCCGCAATGTCTTCAACAACATCGAGCTTGAAGGCAGCTTCGACACCTTTGGCCTGGAACACCGGGTGCTGACCGGCATCGAAGTGGGCAACCAGCGCCGCGATCCCAGGCTCTACAGCGCCGCCAACGGTTCGGTGCCCTCGCTCGATCCCTATAACCCGGACCGCAACCAGCGGCACACCGGGCTGATGAGCCCGTCGAGCCACAACTACACCGAGGTCGACAGCCGCGCACTGTATGTACAGGATCAACTGCGCCTGAACGACCAATGGCAACTGCTCGGCGGTTTGCGCTACGACCGCTTCGAGGTCGACACCACCAACCGCCTGCGCGGTATCAGCGAAGCCCGTGACAGCCATAGCACCAGTCCGCGTGTCGGCCTGGTCTGGACGCCACTGCCAGAACACTCGTTCTATGCCTCCTGGACCAAGACCTTCTCACCGGTCGGCGGTGGCCTGATCGGTATCACCCCCGGAGCCACCGGCAATACCAATGATGTCAGCCCAGAGTTGACCAAGCAGAAGGAAATCGGCGTCAAGAGCGACTGGCTCAATGATCGTCTGAGCACCACCCTGGCCATTTATGAGCTGGAGCTTTACAACCGCCGCACAACCGATCCGAACGACCCGAGCCTGACCATTCTCACCGGCATGCAGCGCTCACGCGGCGTGGAACTGACGGCCACCGGGCAATTGGCTGGCAACTGGTACGTGCGCGGCGGCATCGGCATTCAGAACGCAACCATCGTCGAGGACAACAATGGCCTGGCGGGCAACCGGGTCAGTAACGTCGCCAAGCGCAACGGCAGTGTATTCCTGACCTGGAAGCCGGAAAGCGGCTGGTACGCCGAAACCGGCCTGACCCTGGTCGGCCAGCGCTATGCAGATAACCAGAACACCACGGTACTGCCTGGCTACGGCCGCTGGGATGCCCTGGCCGGCTACCGGCAGAAGGACTGGGACCTGCGTGCGGCACTGAATAACCTGACCGACCAGGACTACTACAGTTCGGCCACCAGCGCCGGGCAGATCCGTCTCGGTGATCCGCGCAGCCTGGTGGTGACCGGGACCTATAGCTTCTGATCCGGATCGTTCAACGACTGTCTGCACGCCGCAGGACCGGTTTGGCCCTGCGGCGTGCAGGTTCTGACACCTTCTTCTACCCTTGCTAAGCGCCAGCCCGAGAAATTCCCAACAATTAACTTGCGCGCAAGATAATTGCAGGATATATTTCACCTCACATTAGTTAGCGCGCTAAATTTTAGCGCAAAACACAACCGACGAGGAAATCTCATGAAAGCGCTCTACACCGCAGTAGCAACCTCCACCGGTGGCCGTGACGGCCGTGCGATCTCCAGTGACAACATTCTCGATGTGAAGCTGGCCACCCCAAAAGAACTCGGCGGCGCGGGCGGTCAAGCCACCAACCCTGAGCAACTGTTCGCCGCCGGCTACTCGGCCTGCTTCATCGGCGCCCTGAAGTTCGTGGCGGGCCAGAGCAAGCGTAGTATCCCGGCAGACGCTTCGATCACCGCTCACGTGGGCATTGGTCAGATTGAGGGTGGCTTCGGTCTGGACATCGACCTGCATATCAGCCTGCCGGGCCTGGAACAGGCTGACGCCCAGCAACTGGTCGATGCAGCGCATAAGGTCTGCCCGTACTCCAACGCCACCCGTGGCAACGTTGATGTACGCCTGCACGTGACCGTCTGATTGCTGCAAACGGTTTGGCTTGCACTAACGGGAGATCCCTTGCGGATCTCCCGTTTTTTCATCCGCAACGAAAAAGCCCGCAACACTGTGCGGGCTTTTTCGTGAAGCGTGGCTACAAAGCAGTGCTTATTTGGCACGGCCTTTGTAGGAACCGCCTTCACGGGTATCGATCTCGATCATGTCGCCGATTTCGATGAAGTCAGCAACGCTCAGCTCGGTGCCGTTTTTCAGTTTGGCAGGCTTCATCACTTTGCCAGAGGTGTCGCCACGAGCGGAACCTTCGGTGTAGTCAACCTGACGCACGATGGTGGTCGGCAGCTCTACCGAAACCAGACGCTCTTCGAAGAACACGGCTTCGCAAACGTCGGTCATGCCTTCTTCGACGAATGGCAGAACGGCGTCGATGTCTTCGGCGTTCAGCTCGTACATGGTGTAGTCGGTGGTGTCCATGAACGTGTAGGTGTCACCGCTGATGAACGACAGGGTGGCTTCCTTGCGGTCCAGGATCACATCGTCCAGCTTGTCGTCTGCACCGTAGACAGTTTCAGTCTTGTAGCCGGTCAGCAGGTTTTTCAGCTTGGTCTTCATGATCGCGCTGTTACGGCCGGACTTGGTGAACTCAGCCTTTTGAACCAGCCAAGGATCGTTGTCGATACGAATCACGGTGCCGGGTTTCAGCTCTTTACCAGTTTTCATTGCAGATATCCGAATTTGGATGGAGTTAGCGAAGGCTCTGTACGAGAAGCAGCCTGTGCAGGCGGTTTTTCGTACAGAGCCTGATATCAAGGCCGCGTATCATAGCGAATTTCGGTAAAACTGTACCAGCGCTGAGGCGAGGTCGCTGCGCGCTGCCTGCTGTTGGCACCAATGTTCTGCATGCTCACGCATTTGCGGCCAATATCGATTCAGTTGCTGCCAGCCCTCTTGCACCTCCTCCCCGGCGCTCCAGGCGCGCCACAGCTCGGCAGTCGTCTGCGCAGCTTCTGCGGGCAATGTCGCAAGGTAGAGCGCCAGAAACGCCTCCAGCTTGGGCCGGTGGGCATCGTCCTGCTGCTGATAAATGTGCCAAAGCATCGGCCGCGCAGCCCATTGCGCCCGGACGAACGAGTCTTCGCCGCGCACCACATTGAAATCGCAGCACCACAACAAGCGGTCGTATTGTTCCTGAGCTACGAACGGCAGCACTTGAATGGTCAAAGCCCCGCGCCGACGAATGGCACCGGCTTGCAGGCCGCCCTCCCCCAGCCAGCGCTGCAAGTCGCCGACAATGCGCCCTTGCGGCACCAGCAAGTGGGTGACAACGCCTTCGCCCAGCAACTGGTCCAGCCAACTGCCTAATGCCGGATTTTCATAAGCGAACAGCGAAATCAACCGCGCACCGGACTCAGGCTGTACCCCAAGCCCGCGCAGGAAATCCTGCTGGGCAGCGGGGTCGGCCTGAAACGCCTGGCGTTGGGCAATCAGCGACTGCTCACGGAGCAAGCCGCCAGTCTGCTCGGTAAAGCCTGGAAAGAAGAAGAACTTCTTCAAACCATTGGCTTGCGGCGATGGCAGACCATGACAGCCACTGACCCAGTCCTCGGCACTCAGATAATCGAGGTTCAGCCATACCGGTCGCGGGCTGCGTTGCAACATGGCCTGGGTGTAGGCCTCGGGCACGCGACAGGCAAAGGCTTCGAGCACAACATCGGGAATTGAGGCAGGCTGCCAATCCTCAGGCCAGTGGCAGACCTCAACGCCGGCCTGGCACTGCCGGGCCGCCACTGGATCGGCGTGCGGGCACAGGCGCACGAAGGCCGACAGATCGTTGATCCACAAGCGTACGGCAAAGCCATGCTCGGCCACCAATTGGCGGGCCAGACGCCAGGTGACGCCTACATCGCCGTAGTTATCCACGACATCGCAAAAGATGTCCCATGAAACTTGCATTACGCTTCCCGAAGCCGACCTCAAAGCGGCGATTGTCGCCCGTAACAAGCGCTTTGCACCAGCGCCGGGCGTGGCACAATGAATCATCTGCGCCCTCCACCGCCTACGCCGTCAAAGGAAGTGATCGCCATGTCCAGCCAAAGCCGTCGTCACGAACTCTACGTGTCACTCAAGTTGATTGTGTGCATTGCCCTGGGCATCTGGCTCGGCGCCGTTGCCGTGATCCTGACCGGCCCGCTGCTGCTCAAGGCCTTGCCTGAAACCCAGACCCGCGCCCTGGCCGAAGCGGTCACTCGGGTCGCCCCAGCGCCAGCGCCAGAACCGGCCCTTCAACAACCTGATGCGATGTTCAAGAAGTTCGAGCAAAGCCTGCGCGAAAGTGAAGCACGCCAGGCGCGTGAATACGCTGAGGCGCAGCAGAACAAACACTTCAATCGCGCCAAGTGCGACTTCTGGATGCAACAGGATCGCACCGCGCCCAGCGAAAAAAGCCGGGCCAGCATCAATGAATTCTGCGGATAACCCATGGACAAAAATCACCTGCTGCACCTGATCGTCGAACGCTTGCAGCATGACCTCGACATTGCCGTGCGTGCCGCACAAACAGCCTATGAGGCCGCGACCCACGAAGAGAACATTGCCGAAAACAAGTACGACACGCTGGGCCTGGAGGCCTCCTATCTGGCCGCCGGCCAGGCACGCCGGGTCGAAGAGATTCGTCAGGCGCTGAGCGTTTATCAGCAGACAGCGTGCAAACCCTTCGACGAACAACGCGGGATTCAGGTCGGCGATCTGGTGATGCTCGAAACCGAGCACGGTGACTCGCGCCAGCTATTTCTGGGACCCGATGCCGCAGGCCTGAAGATTCAGGCCGATGACCAGTTGATCACGGTGATCACCTCACGCGCACCGCTGGGCCACAGCCTGCTGGGCAAGGCTGAAGGCGATAGCGTGGAAATCGTCGTCAGCGGTCAGCGTCAGGTCTTCGAGGTCACGCAAGCACTGTGATGTCCTACCCATTAGTGGGCTTGCGGGTGCGGAGAGTTTGTGGGTAAGGTTCGTTGTCGCTGTAGGAAAGTGACGGGGCAGTTTGAAGGACTAATTACCCAAGGAGATTTTTCATGACGAACGTCATCGCATTTCCTGACGCCCATGAACGTAATCGCCTGAAGTCCAATGAGCATCCGGCGCTGAAGTACCTGAGCAAGAAGGAACTGCAACTGATCGAGCAGTTGCGCCTGACCAGCCATGCCGGCCGGCAGTACATCTACGACTATGCCCATCTCATGAGCCTGACCCGGCCACTGCATCCTGCGCCGCAGGATTGACCAGCGCCGCCGTCCCATCCAGCAAGGCGACGAGCACGCCCGCCGCCTGTCGCTGCAGGTCGTTTAGTGGGTCAACGACCAGACCAGCGCAGAAATCGCTACCACACCGGACATCACCACAAACACGTTGGACAGCTTGCCCGAGTATTTGCGCATGGCCGGCACCTTACGGATCGCGTACATCGGCATCAGAAACAGCAACACCGAGATCACCGGCCCGCCCAGGGTTTCGATCATGCCCAGGATACTTGGGTTGATGGTCGCAACGATCCAGCACACCACCAGCATGCACAGCGCTGTCAGACGATCCAGAGCCTTGCTGCCCGGACGCGCGCCGGACTTCAGCACCAGCCCCTTGAAGCCCTCACTGGCGCCGATGTAATGCCCCAGGAACGACTTGGAGATCGCCACCAGCGCGATCAGCGGCGCGGCAAACGCGATGGTCGGGTTCTGGAAGTGGTTAGCCAGGTAGGACAACACTGAAAGGTTCTGGGCTTTGGCTTCAGCCAGTTGAGCCGGCGACAGGGTCAGCACGCAACTGAACACAAAGAACAGCACCATCAATACCATTAGCAAATGGGCGCGGGACAGAATTTTGGAACTGCGTGCATCGGCCTGCTCACCGTACAGGCGCTTCTGATCCACCGCGAACGCCGAGATGATTGGCGTGTGGTTGAAGGAGAACACCATCACCGGGATCGCCAGCCACAGGGCTGGCAGGAAGGTCGCAGGCTCAGGCAGCGTGGAGGCCGTGCTGAGGATACCGCCATTCCAGTGCGGAATCAGGAACACCGCCAGAAACAGCAGCGAGACGATGAACGGATAGACCATCATGCTCATCACTTTAACGATGACCCGCTCGCCGCAACGCACCACCGCCAGCAGGCCGAGGATCAGCGCGAACGCCAGCAATGCACGTGGCGGCGGCGCGATGTGCAACTGGTTGACCAGAAAGCTGCTGACGGTGTTGGTCAGGCCAACGCTGTAGATCAGCAGAATCGGGAAGATTGCGAAAAAATACAGCAGGGTAATCATTGCCCCGGCGCCTTTACCGAAGTGTTCTTCGACCACCTCGGTGATATCGCCGCCGCTGCGACCCGAAAGTACGAAACGGGTCAGGCCGCGGTGGGCAAAGAAGGTCATCGGGAAAGCCAGGATCGCCAACGCCATCAAAGGCCAGAAGCCGCCGATACCGGCACTGATGGGCAGGAACAAGGTACCTGCGCCGATGGCGGTGCCGAACAGGCCCAGCATCCAGGTGGTATCGTTGCGATTCCAAGCAGCATTCTCTGCGGGGACTGTATCCAGGCGTTCTACGACGCTATTGGCCTGATCGTTCATCCGGTCGTGTCTCCGTTTCCGGTAATTGCACAAGCAAGGACGCCACGGATGGAATTGGCAGCGCGGCGCCCGCCCTGAAAAGCAGGGGCGCGATTTTCCGTGATCAGAACCGGAAAGCAAGGAATATCAGATCAACCGTGCGAAAAACACCGCAACAAATGGCAAAACGAGCACATTCATCTGGTTGACAGCACAAAGCGTGCATTGCGAGGTACACCCAGGCAGGCAGCAAACGTCTGTGGGGCTGAAAAACAAAGGCCGATCAGGATCGGCCTCGTTCATGCTGCGCTGACGTTACTCGATGGCCAGCTTGTCACGATTCCTGTCGAGCAGGGTCTTGCCGATGCCACTGACCTCGATGAGCTCGTCGACCGAGGTGAAGTTACCATTGCTTTCACGGTACGCCACGATGGCATTGGCCTTGTTCAGGCCAACGCCGGACAGCGCTTTCTGCAGGGTCAAGGCATCTGCGGTATTAATGTTGATTTTGTCAGCGACCTGCTGGGCCTGGCCGGCCATGGCTTCAGCCCCCAGGGGCATGGTTTCAGCCGCCATGGGATTGGCAGCAGCCCCCATCGGGTTGGCAACAGACGTCAGGGAGGCAGTTGCCAGCAGGACGGACAAAACAGAAGAAAGCAATACATTACGCATGACAGGCACTCCTTGGGTTTATAGGTTCAAGCAGCATTCCAATGCTGCCCCTGAAAGCTAATCCAGTAAGCGAACCTGTAAAAGTGCCTGAGCGTGTCAGGGAGTTACCTCACAAACAGTCACGAAACAGCCAGTTCTTACCCCGTTTCGCCCTGCTTTTTCAGGTTTCCCGGCGACGCTCCTGATGAATCCAGTCAACGATATCTTCATCCGGTGCATAGCCGCTGACGGTCTCGCGCAGCAGCTGCCGAACCGTGTGGTAATCGTCCTTGTCGACCGCTGTCAGCAAGCGGGTCAGTAACACTTTGAGCATATCCCAGGACAAGTAGTCCTCATTGGCACTCATGATCATCGGGTGCTCGGTGGCCACCACGTTGTCGCCGATCAACAACTCTTCATAGAGCTTCTCTCCCGGCCGTAAACCGGTGAACTCGATGGAAATATCGCCGTGCGGGTTTTTCTCCGAGCGAATGCTCAGGCCCGAGAGATGGATCATCTTTTCCGCCAGCTCGATGATTCTTACCGGCTCCCCCATGTCCAGCACAAACACGTCGCCGCCCTGCCCCATGGAACCGGCCTGGATCACCAGTTGGGCGGCCTCGGGGATGGTCATGAAATAACGCGTGATCTTCGGGTGGGTAACCGTTAAGGGCCCGCCAGTCTGGATCTGCTTGTGAAACAACGGAATCACCGAGCCTGAAGAGCCCAGCACATTACCAAAGCGCACCATGATGAAGCGGGTCTTGTTGACCTGATACACATTGGACTGATCACCAAACATCACCGGTGCCGCTTCGCGGCTGAGCGCTTGCAGGATCATCTCCGACAGGCGCTTGGTGCTGCCCATGACATTGGTGGGGCGCACCGCCTTGTCGGTGGAGATCAGGACAAAGTTGGAAACTCCGGCCTGCAACGCCGCCTGTGCGGTATTGAGGGTGCCAACCACGTTATTGACCACGCCCTCGGCAATATTGTGCTCGACCATCGGCACGTGCTTGTAGGCCGCCGCATGGTAGACGGTGTCGACCTTCCAGGTTTTCATCACATCGAGCAGTCGGGGATGGTTGCGCACCGAGCCCAGGATGGGCAACAACTTGACCGAAAGCGCTTCACGGGCCAGACGTTGCTCCAGCTCACTGACAATGGTGTAAAGGTTGAATTCGCTGTGATCCAGCAACAGCAGCGTGGCCGGCTTGAGCAGCAGGATCTGGCGGCACAGCTCCGAACCGATCGAGCCGCCGGCACCGGTGACCAGTACGGTCTGGGCCTTGATACAGTGTTCCAGCAGGTTATCCTGGGCCGGCACTGAATCACGCCCCAGCAAGTCCGCGATATCAACTTCCTGCAAGTCATCGACCTTGACCCGCCCTGCTGCCAGGTCCATGAAACCAGGCACACTGCGCACATGCAGCGGGAAGCCCTCCAGGTAGCCGAGAATCTCACGGCGCCGGCCACGGGTGCATGAAGGCACCGCCAGCAGGATCTCCTGGGCGCCGGTCACCTCCATCATGCGCTGGATATGCTTGGGCTTGTAGACCTGCAACCCGGAAATGACCCGGTTGGAAATCGACTCATCGTCGTCGATGAACGCCACGGGGCGCATCAACCGCCCCATGCGCAGTGCAGCTACCAATTGATTACCGGCGGCTCCGGCACCGTAGATAGCCACCTTGCGCAGGCCATCGTCGCGGCTGGCGAAGGGCACATGCTGCACGGCAGCAAACCAGTCGCCGAGAAAATACTGGCGCATGGCAAGGCGCAGCCCACCGATCATGACCATGCTCAACCACCAGTAGTTGAACATGATCGACCGCGGCACGATCTGCTGATGATTGCTGTAGACGTACACCACGCAACCGAGAATCAGCGCCGAAAGAGTCACCGCCTTGATGATTGCGATCAGCGCATCGTTGCCGAAATAGCGCATCACCGCCCGGTACATGCCGAAGCGAATGAACAGCGGGATCGAAACCAGCGGGGCACTGACAAACAGCCAGGTGTACTTGTCCAGCGGGTTGATCAGATCATCGACCCCAAGACGGACCACAAACGCCATCCACAAGGCGAACCAGACCAGCAGGACGTCAGTGGCGACCTGAATGATCCGTTTCTGGCGACGCGGCAGCGCCAGCAGAAAGGTTCGTATCTTGTCCATGGTGTCCTCAATCAATCCTTGCCACCTCGTTTGAAACCTCACTACAACCATCCAGGCCCCGAGCTCGTCGAAGCAATTGTTACAATCTATATGAAAAACCGCTGGTCCGCGCTGTCAAATCAGCCCCGCTCAACCTGCCCGGCCTTGAATTTCAAGGCCAGCCACACCAATGGCAACCAGCAAAGGACCAGACCTGTCACGCCATCGACCCAGCCTTTGGCCACCAACAGTGCCCAAGGCAATAACCAGACCAGATTGATCACCAGCACCGCCAGGGTTACCGGCAGATGCCGAGCGTAATGACGCGAAGCAAACTGATAGGCATGGCTACGATGCGCTTCATACACTTTCTCGCCGCGCAGCAAACGCCGGATCAGGGTCAAGGTAGCGTCCACCACAAACACGCCGAGCAGGATCAGCCATGCCCAGAACAGTGAAGGCGACACCCAGCCAGCCTGCAAGGACAGTACGCCGAGCACAATGCCCAGAAAACCACTGCCGGCATCGCCCATGAAAATTCGTGCCGGCGGAAAATTCCAGTACAGGAAACCTGCCACTGCAGCCGCCAGCAATGCGGGGACCAGCACCTGATCGCCAGGCCCGGTCAGCGCATAGATCAGACACGCACTGCCACACACAGTTACCGCTTCAATGCTGGCGATACCGTCAATGCCATCCATGAAGTTGTACAGGTTGAGCATCCAGACCAGATAAAACACCGCCAGAACGTTGCCCAGCCAACCCAGCTCCAGTGACCAGCCCAGCAGATGCAGCGGCGCCATACCGCCCAGCCACGCCAGTGCCCAGATCGCTGCGGCAAAATGCCCAAGCAGACGCCAGCGGGCGGCAATGTGCCCGTGGTCGTCCATAAAACCGATAACCGCCACCAGGCCACCGGCCCCGGCCAGGGCCATCAGCAGATCGGCAGGCATGCGTCCTGTCGCGCCTAACCACGAAACCGCCAGCAAGAATGCGATGACAATTGATACTCCGCCGCCACGGGGCGTCGGTATCGAATGCGAACTACGAGCATTGGGAATGTCCATCAGGCTACGAGCCAAGGCATACCTGCGCAGGACTGCAGTCAACAGCAAGGACAACAGCGCAAATCCGAGAACCCACAACCACTCAACCATGCTTTTTATTTTCCAGATAATGATTCGCGGTTTCGCGCAGCGCCTGATCGACACTTACCGGCGGCCGCCAATCCAACAGCGTACAGGTCTGCTCGATGTCGACCTGCAAAGAGCCGCACAGGCGCTGCGAAAACGCCCGCTTGCCCAATAGCGCGGCCAGTGTGCTCAACAACCACATTGGCACTGGCAATAACCTGGCGGGCTTGCCCAATGCCTTGCCAACACGCTTGAGTAATTCAGTGGTCGACAGATCCTGCGCATCACTGACCAGCAAGGTCTGGTTGGCCGCGCCTGGATGTGCCAGGCAAGTCACCAGCAGGTCCACCAGATTCTCCAGCGCCACCAGACTACGCCGGTTGTTTATCGCCCCCAACGGCAGAGGAACACCTTTGTCCAGCCAGCGCATCATGTTCAGAAAGTTGGCCTTGACCCCAGGCCCATAAACCAGCACAGGACGGACGATGACCACCTCCATGCCAGTACGCGCAGCCAGCTCACGCAGTTGCTGCTCGGCGGCCTGCTTTGACACGCCATAGGGATCTTCAGGGCGACCGGGGTCACTGGCCTTGAAAGGCGAGCCAGCCAGCGAGTACTCGCCGTTGACCTTGATCGAGCTGATAAATACGAATCTTCTGACACCTGCGGCAACCGCCTGTTCCGCAAGGTTAAGCGTCGCTGCCACGTTAGCCTGGAAATATTCCGCCTGCGGGTCGACGGCAGACTCGTCGAGTACATGAACTCTGGCGGCGCAGTGCACAACCACATCGATACCTGCGACAAACTCATGCCAGCGGTTATCGGCAGACAGGTCATCGACCATGACCACTTCAACCGCCGGGTCCAGCCCGTGCCCAACCTGACGCACAGCCGCCCGCACGCAGGGCACCTCAAGGGCAACCAGACGCCGTACCAGAGCCCGGCCAACAAATCCTGTCGCGCCCGTTACCGCAACCGCTACAGGCTGGCGCATTCCCTGACTCTCAATATCTGACCTCTGAACACGGAAAAAACACGGATGGGTAATTCCAATAAGCAGCAAGTTTAACATCATGGCAGCCTGGCTGACCGACTGGACGCAGGATCAGCTATCACCGGGAATCAACAACTGCAGCGGCCTGTCGCCGGTCGCATAAAGCTGTTCAAGCGCCTTGCCCAGCGCACGTTTGGCAGGTATTTCGCCGTGCACCAGACGTATTTCTGAGGGCCAACGCTGCATGTCACGCACAAACGCCAACAACCCCGATTGATCGGCGTGCGCGGAGTAACCCGCCACCGTGCTGACCCCTGCCCGGATAGCAAAGCGTTGCCCGTCAAGCGACACCTCACCCTGCCCCGCCGCCTGCTGTATCAGTGAACCCGGCGTGCCCCTGGCCTGATAACCGACAAACAGCACATGGTGACGGGGCTCTTGCAGCATCGCCTTGAGGTAATTGACGATCCGGCCACCCACACACATGCCATGCCCGGCAATCACAATGGCGGGTCGCAACGTACTGCTCAGGTAGTTGACCACTTGCTGGTGCTGCGCGTGGCTGTCGATGGTAATCAACTGCGCGAATGCCAACGGTGCCCGACCCTCTGCCAGTCGTTGCTGCGCATCGTCATCCCAGTGCGCCTTGCATGCCTGATAGACCTGGGTAAAGCGGCTGGCCAGTGGCGAGTCAAGAATCACTGGCAGTTGCTGCCAGTCGATGTGCGCCAGCGCCTGCGGACAATCACCTGCCGGTAACTGCCCAGGCAGCGCCTTGCGCTGCAGAATATCCTCAAGCTCGTACAACAGCTCTTGCGTGCGGCCAATGCTGAATGCCGGCAACAGCACGGTGCCGCCATCAACCAGCGCCTGATCGATGAGCTTTTCGAGGCGCTGCTGACGATTGCCGCGATCCTTATGCAAACGGTCGCCATAGGTGCTCTCAAGCACCAGGATGTCAGCGTACTCAGGTGCACGCAGGTCGCGCAGGATCGGCGTCTGGCAAGCGCCAAGATCGCCGGAAAACACCACCCGTGTTGCGCGCCCGTCCTCCCCATGGCGAACATCACATTCAACATACGCCGAACCGAGGATATGCCCCGCCCTTTGCAGACGCAATCGGCAACATGACAGGGCTGTGCCGGGCAACTCGAACCACTGATCAAAGGCCAAGACCACCAGCTGCCGTTCGAGCTGGCGCAGCAGAGCCTTGTCCGCTACAGCGCAGTGCCTCAACACATCATCGATAACCAGCGGCAACAGCCTGGCGGACGGCTCGGTGCACAGCACAGGCCCACGGTAGCCGGCAGCCAGAAGCGCTGGCAGGCGGCCGACATGGTCGTTGTGAACATGGGTGATCACCAGCGCTTTGATTACGCCCAGATCCATATCAGGCGCTGTCATGCTCAATTCGCCACTGTCCGCACCACAGTCAATCAGCAGGCTTTCATGAGGCGCCATAAACAGCTGGTGACACGACCCCGTAACCCGCTCGATCGCGCCATGGTGAACAATATGCGGGTAATCCATGCAACTTCCTCCAGCAACCTGTTCAGTTCGGGAGGCATTGTGCCTTGGGGAGAGGCACTTTCAAGCCGGGACGGGGATGCCCAGAAAGCCGGATTTTTGCAGCAAGATAGCCGAAGAAGGTCGGATTTAATCCGAAAAAGCTGAAACTCAAGAATTAACCTGAGCATTTAATCGAACATTCGCTCACAAGGTGATGAATATTCCTACAAGCGTAGAGAACATAGGCTACACAATAGCGAGAAAAATATCAGCCAAGCCTGTAGGCAAGCATGGCAGCAGCAGGCACAGCGCCCATAGCCCTGAGCTAAAGGACGTCTGCCGCTATCCCCATCAGGCGGTACGACTGGAGGCCGAACGCTTGGTCCGCAAGCTACCAAACCAGGCCAGCACAGGACCGATCAACATGCCCAGTAACAACGCCAGGATAACAGGCACAGCCAGCGCCAGCTCAGGTGCCGACCAACCGAAGAACACCAGGCCTACAGGCTGACGGTTCTCCAGGACGAACACTGTGGTCACCAGCACCAACAGCAAGACGATGGTTACCGCCAGCACTCGTTTGAAAATACGCATTCACTGATCCTTTTCTACGCTGTAGCCCATCGCCTCTTCTTCCTCATTCACCCGATCACGCAGCTCTTTACCGGGCTTGAAGTGAGGAACGAACTTGCCGTCCAGGCTTACCGACTGGCCGGTCTTCGGATTGCGCCCAACACGGGGAGCACGATAATGCAATGAGAAGCTGCCAAACCCGCGGATCTCGATTCGATCGCCGGTAGCCAGACATTGAGACATTTGTTCAAGCATGGTCTTGATAGCCAACTCGACATCCTTGGATGAGAGAAGACCCTGATGGGTGACAATTCGTTCGATCAACTCCGACTTCGTCATATTTTTCCCTTCTTTTTCAAGCAGCTAGATCAGTGCTTCGAAGGTTTTAGCATGACCGGATGATTTTGAACAGCCTGCATCTTGACTTATGTGCGGCCTGGTTGATACGGCATATTCAGGTGACGAGAGGATGACGCGCGGCAGCTTGCAGCCCGCCTCGCTTTGCGCCAGACCGGATGGATTTGCATCGCGCAACAAGGGCGCCCGGGATGAGTGACGAAATATTTCTTGCGCGCACAAAAAAGGGCGACCGAAGTCGCCCTTTTTCAATGGATCACAGAACTCAGTTCTGCTTTTCCATTTGAGCACGCAGCAGGTCACCGATAGTGGTAGGACCAGTGCTTTCAGTAGCTTCTGGCTTGTTGCGCAGGCTCTGAATGGCTTCTTTCTCGTCTTCGACGTCTTTCGACTTGATCGACAGGTTGATTACGCGGCTCTTGCGGTCAACGCTGATGATCTTGGCTTCGATCTCTTCGCCTTCTTTCAGAACGTTACGCGCGTCTTCAACGCGGTCACGGCTGATTTCGGAAGCTTTCAGAGTCGCTTCGATGTCGTCGGCCAGAACGATGATGGCGCCTTTGGCGTCAACTTCTTTCACGGTACCGCGAACGATCGCGCCCTTGTCATTGACAGTGACGTACTCGGAGAACGGATCGCTTTCCAGTTGCTTGATACCCAGGGAGATGCGCTCACGCTCCGGGTCAACCGACAGGATAACGGTGTCCAGCTCGTCGCCCTTCTTGAAACGACGAACGGCTTCTTCACCGGCTTCGTTCCAGGAGATGTCGGACAGGTGAACCAGACCGTCGATGCCGCCGTCCAGACCAATGAAGATACCGAAATCGGTGATCGACTTGATGGTGCCGGAGATACGGTCGCCCTTGTTGAACTGGCCAGAGAAGTCTTCCCATGGGTTGGACTTGCACTGTTTGATGCCCAGGGAGATACGACGACGCTCTTCGTCGATGTCCAGAACCATGACTTCCACTTCGTCGCCAACCTGAACGACTTTCGACGGGTGGATGTTTTTGTTGGTCCAGTCCATTTCGGAAACGTGCACCAGACCTTCCACGCCTTCTTCCAGCTCTGCGAAGCAGCCGTAGTCGGTCAGGTTGGTAACGCGTGCAGTAACGCGGGTGCTCTCTGGGTAACGAGCCTTGATAGCAACCCATGGGTCTTCGCCCAGTTGCTTCAGACCCAGCGAAACGCGGTTGCGCTCGCGATCGTACTTCAGAACCTTGACATCGATCTCATCGCCAACATTGACGATTTCCGATGGGTGCTTGATACGCTTCCAGGCCATGTCGGTGATGTGCAGCAGGCCATCGACGCCGCCCAGATCCACGAATGCGCCGTAGTCGGTGAGGTTCTTGACGATACCCTTGACTTGCTGGCCTTCCTGCAGGGATTCCAGCAGCGCTTCGCGCTCTGCACTGTTCTCGGCTTCCAGGACACTGCGACGGGAAACGACAACGTTGTTGCGCTTCTGGTCCAGCTTGATGACCTTGAACTCGAGCTCTTTGCCTTCGAGGTGGGTAGTGTCGCGAACCGGACGAACGTCGACCAGCGAGCCCGGCAGGAACGCACGGATGCCGTTGACGTCGACGGTGAAACCGCCCTTGACCTTGCCGTTGATGACGCCCTTGACCACTTCTTCAGCGGCGAAAGCTGCTTCCAGAACAATCCAGCACTCAGCGCGCTTGGCTTTTTCGCGGGACAGCTTGGTTTCGCCAAAGCCGTCTTCGACCGCGTCCAGCGCAACGTGCACTTCGTCACCGACCTTGATGGTCAGCTCGCCAGCGTCGTTGTAGAACTGCTCGAGCGGGATGACGCCCTCGGACTTCAGGCCAGCGTGTACGGTTACCCAGTCGCCGTCGATGTCGACAACGATACCGGTAATGATTGCGCCTGGCTGAAGATTCAGGGTTTTCAGGCTTTCTTCAAAAAGTTCTGCAAAGCTTTCGCTCATTTTAATTCCTGTGTGATCAAGGGCGAAGAATACGCCCATCTGCCACGTTCCAGACCACGTGGGTTTCGTTCATGTAAAAGGAAGCCTGCAGGATGTAGTCTGGTCTCCCGCATGGCTCCTTGATCATCCCGTGATATCGCGCAGGGCGACTTCACTGAGGATGCGTTGCAACACCTGGTCGATTGATAACTCGGTGGAGTCCAGCTGAATGGCGTCGTGCGCCGGCTTGAGCGGGGCTACCGCTCGCTGGGTGTCACGCTCGTCGCGAACACGTATCTCATCTAGCAGACTCGACAGACTAACATCATCACCCTTGGCCTTCAACTGCAGGTAACGACGACGCGCGCGTTCTTCGGCACTGGCGGTCAGGAAAATCTTCAATGGCGCATCGGGAAACACCACGGTCCCCATGTCCCGACCGTCAGCGACCAGACCCGGTTGCTCCTGAAAAGCCCGCTGACGCTGCAACAAAGCGTCCCGCACTGCCGGCAGCGAAGCCACTTGAGACGCGCCACTGCCGACCTGCTCGTTGCGGATCGCATGGGTCACGTCTTCCCCTTCAAGAATGATGCGCTGCTGCTGACCGTTGTCACCGACCTCGAATTGCACATCGAGGTGCGCTGCCAGCAATTTGAGCGCCTCTTCATTGGTCAGGTCGACCCCGTGGTTACTGGCCGCGAAGGCCAGCAAACGGTACAGCGCACCAGAATCGAGCAGACACCAGCCCAACTGGGTCGCCAGCAAACCGGCAATAGTGCCTTTGCCCGAACCACTGGGTCCGTCAATGGTGATGACAGGTGCTTTGATTTTCACGATTGTTCCTCTTGCGCGACGGACATGCCAACCTGGGCGCACAGTGCCAGGAAATTGGGAAAGGATGTCACGACATTGGCACAGTCGCGGATCCGTATGGGCGCCGAGGCCCGCAAAGCGGCAACGCTGAACGCCATCGCAACGCGATGATCGCCACGGGCATCCAGCTCACCGCCCGTAAAAGTACCACCGTCGATAATGATGCCATCGGCGGTTGGCTCGACCTTGATACCCAATACCTGCAAACCGTCTGCCATGATCTGGATCCGGTCACTGTCACGGGCGCGCAACTCCTGGGCACCACGCAACACCGTGCGACCACGCGCGCAGGCTGCCGCGATGAACACCACCGCAAATTCGTCGACGGCCAGCGGTATCAACGCCTCGGGAATCTCGATACCGGTCAGCGGCGCCGAGCGCACCCGCAGATCGGCGACCGGCTCACCGCCAGCCTGACGCGGGTTCTCCAGCTCGATATCGGCCCCCATCAGACGCAGGATATCGATCACACCCGTGCGGGCCGGGTTGAGGCCGACGTGCTCAAGCAGCAACTCGGAACCCTCGGCAATCGAGGCGGCGACCAAAAAGAACGCTGCGCAAGACATATCCGCTGGCACCTCGATGCGCGTGCCGTTCAGCCGATGCCCCGGCTCGATACTCAAGCGCCCCGCGCTGCGCTGGATCGGGTAACCAAACCCTTCCAGCAGCCGCTCGGTATGATCGCGAGTCGGTGTCGGCTCAATAATCGTAGTACGCCCTTGGGCATACAGCCCTGCCAGTAACAAGCAGGACTTGACCTGCGCACTGGCAGTCGGCGCCTCAAAGACCTGCCCGACCAGTTGTCGGCCACCGCGAATGGTCAGCGGCGGACGACCCTCAGCGCCACTCTCGACGACCGCCCCCATGGCCCGCAATGGCTCGGCGACGCGGTTCATGGAACGCCGCGATAACGTGGCATTGCCGGTCAGGGTGCTGTCGAAGCTCTGCGCAGCCAGCAAACCGGCCAGCAGGCGCATCGAGGTCCCGGAGTTACCCAGGTAGATCGCCCCCGGCGCCGACTTCAGACCGTGCAGGCCAACGCCGTGGATCGCCACCCGGCCCTGATGCGGGCCTTCGATAACCACGCCCATGTCACGGAACGCCTGCAGGGTCGCCAGGGCATCTTCACCCTCAAGCAAACCCTCGACCTCGGTAACGCCTTCAGCCAGCGAGCCGAGAATGATCGCCCGGGTGGAAATCGACTTGTCGCCCGGCACTCGCACCCGACCAGCCAGCCGCCCGCCGGGGCTCGCCACAAACGCCAGATCAGCAGCCACCTCAGGTTCGACATAGGCACGCCGGGCAAGAATCTTGCCGAAATGCTCACGCGCCATGCGCGCCCGGGTGAACACACCGAGCAACTGGTGACCATCGCCTGCCTCGACCGCCTCGCGCAGCGCATCCAGATCGCTGCGATAGGTGTCCAGGGTCCGCAGCACCGCTTCGCGGTTGGCCAGGAAGATGTCATGCCACATCACCGGATCACTGCCGGCGATACGGGTAAAGTCGCGAAACCCTCCCGCCGCGTAGCGGAAGATTTCCAGGTTTTCGTTACGCTTGGCCAGCGAGTCAACCAGGTTGAATGCCAGCAGATGCGGCAAGTGACTGGTCGCGGCCAGCACTTCATCATGACGCTCGACGCGCATGTGCTCGACATCCGCGCCCAGTGCAGCCCACAACTGATGCACCACGCTGACCGCGTCCGGATCGGTCTGCGGCAGCGGCGTGAGGATTACCTTGTGGCGACGGAACAGGTCGGCATTCGAGGCTTCGACGCCGCTCTGCTCAGAACCGGCAATCGGATGCCCAGGCACGAATCGCGCCGGCATTGCACCGAATGCTTCTTGCGCGGCACGCACCACATTGCCCTTGGCGCTGCCGACATCGGTGAGGATGGCGTTGCCAAGGTCCAGCGGCGCCAAACGCGCCAGGACCTTCTCCATGCCCAGTATCGGCACCGCCAACTGGATCACGTCGGCGCCCTCACAGGCCTTGGCCAGATCCTCTTCGCAACGGTCCACCACGCCCAACTCGACCGCCAGGCGGCGCGACTGGGCATTGAGGTCAACCCCCACCACCTCGTGGCACAAACCGCTCTGGCGAATACCCTTGGCAAAGGAGCCACCGATCAGACCGAGCCCGACCACCACCAGGCGGCCGATCAGCGGCCCGTTGGATTGCACACTCATGATTTCAGAGCACCGCTTTGGGGTAGGAACCCAGCACTTTGAGCGCTACGGCTTCCTGGCGGATCTGCTCCAGCACGGCCTTGACCAGCGGGTCCTGATGATGCCCGACGAAATCGATGAAGAACACATAGGTCCACTTGCCGCTGCGCGAAGGACGGGTCTCGATGCGGGTCAGGTCCAGGCCGTTTTCATGGAACGGCACCAACAGCTCATGCAGGGCGCCCGGCTTGTTGCTCATCGACACGATGATCGAGGTTTTATCATCACCGGTCGGCGGCACTTCCTGATTGCCGATGATCAGAAAACGCGTGGAGTTGTCTGGACGATCTTCGATCTTTTCTGCCAAACGGGTCAGGCCATACAGGCTAGCCGCCATATCGCCAGCAATCGCTGCCGAATTCCACTCGCTTTTCACCCGCTTGGCGGCATCGGCATTGCTTGCCACCGCCACGCGCTCGACATTCGGGTAGTGCGCATCCAGCCATTTGCGGCACTGGGCCAGGGACTGGGCATGGGAGTAGATGCGGGTGATGCTCTGGGTCTTGGTGCTTTCGCCCACCAGCAGGTGATGGTGGATGCGCAGCTCGACCTCGCCACAGATCACCATGTCATGCTCAAGAAAACTATCGAGCGTGTGGTTGACCGCACCCTCGGTGGAGTTTTCGACCGGCACCACACCAAAGTTCACCGCACCGGCAACCACTTCGCGGAACACTTCGTCGATCGCGGCCATCGGCCGGCTGACCACTGCATGGCCGAAGTGCTTCATGGCCGCTGCCTGGGTGAAGGTGCCCTCAGGACCGAGATAGGCAACATTGAGCGGCTGCTCCAGCGCCAGGCACGAAGACATGACCTCACGGAACAGACGCGCCATTTCTTCGTTGCTCAACGGGCCACGGTTACGCTCCATGACCCGCTTGAGCACCTGAGCTTCACGCTCGGGCCGATAGAACACCGGCGCCTCGCCTTCGGCCAGGGTCGCCATCTTCACCCGCGCCACGTCCTGGGCGCAGCGTGCCCGCTCGCTGATCAGTTCCTGGATCTTCTCGTCGAGTGCGTCGATGCGCACGCGAAGCGCCTTGAGTTCCTGATCGGACATCAACCGTGCTCCTTCTCGAAGTCTTTCATGTAGGCGACCAGCGCATTGACGGCATCCAGGCCCACGGCGTTGTAGATCGAGGCACGCATGCCACCTACCGAGCGATGCCCCTTGAGGTTGAGCAGACCATTGGCCTGGGCACCGACCAGGAACGGTTTGTCCAGGCGGTCGTCAGCCAGGCGGAACGGCACGTTCATCCACGAGCGGTCAGCCTTGTTGATCGGGTTGTTGTACAGCGCGCTGGCATCGATGTAGTCATACAGGGTGCGCTGCTTGAGGTCATTGACCTTGGCCACGGCCTCGACGCCACCCTGCTCCTTGAGCCATTCGAACACCAGCCCGGACAGATACCAGGCCAGGGTCGGCGGCGTGTTGTACATCGAGCCATTGTCAGCCGCGACCTTGTAGTCGAGCATGGTCGGGCACAGGGCGCGGGCACGACCGAGCAGGTCTTCGCGAATGATCACAACAACAATGCCGCTTGGGCCGATGTTTTTCTGCGCGCCGGCGTAGATCATGCCGAACCGCGAGATATCTACCGGACGCGAGAGAATATCCGACGACATGTCGGCAACCAGCGGCACGTCGCCGGTTTCTGGAATCCAGTTGAATTCCAGGCCGCCAATGGTTTCGTTCGGCGCGTAGTGGACGTACGCCGCGTTTTTCGACAGCGTCCACTCTTGCTGAGCAGGAATGGCGAAGTAATCGTAAGGCTTGGCGGTGGCAGCCAGGTTGATCTTGCCGTAGCGGGCCGCTTCTTCCATGGCCTTGTGCGACCAGATACCGGTGTCGACGTAGTCGGCTTCACCGTTTTCCGGCAGCAGGTTCAGGGCAATCTGGGCGAACTGCTGGCTGGCGCCACCTTGCAGGAACAGCACTTTGTAATTGGCGGGAATATGAAGCAGATAGCGAAGATCCTGCTCGGCCTTTTCGGCGATGGACACGAACTCGTCGCTGCGATGGCTCATTTCCATGACCGACAGGCCCTTGCCTTGCCAGTCCAGCAGCTCGGCCTGGGCGCGCAGCAGAACAGCTTCAGGGAGCGCAGCAGGACCTGCGCAGAAGTTAAAGGCTCGCTTGCTCATATCCACTCTCGTCAAATACTTCGGGTCTGTTCACGCTACAGGCAGCCTGCCAGCACAGCGCTGGATGGCCGGCAGGCACCTCAATCCGGGACCGGTGCACAGGCATCACACCTTACTGCACCGCAAAGGCGCAGGGGCAGGCACGCGTTTTCACGAACGAACCTGCCCCCGAGCTATTTACTGCATTGCTTCAGTCTGCGGACTCTTCGTCACCCGCAGCGTCCGCTGGTTGCTCATCATCCGTCTCGCTGGCAGCCGCGTCTTCATCAAGCTCTTCATCTTCGATCTCGGAAGGCTCCTGAACCCGCTCCAGGCCAACCAGAGTTTCATCGCTGGCCAGCTTGATCAGGGTCACACCCTGGGTATTACGGCCCAGGCTGGACACTTCGTCGACCCGGGTACGAACCAGAGTGCCCTGGTCGGAGATCAGCATGATCTCTTCACCGTCGAGCACCTGGATCGCCCCGACCAGACGGCCGTTACGCTCGTTGCTGACCATGGCAATCACGCCCTGGCCGCCACGCTTGTACTCGGGGAACTCGCTGATAGCCGTACGCTTGCCATAACCACGCTCGGAAGCGGTGAGAATCTGGCTGCCCTCTTCCGGGATCAGCATGGAAATCAGCTTCTGCCCTTCAGCCAGACGCATACCGCGCACACCACGAGCGGTACGCCCCATGGCACGCACTTCGTTCTCGTTGAAGCGGGTGACCTTGCCACCGTCAGAGAACAGCATCACTTCGCGACTGCCATCGGTGATCGAGGCGCTGATCAGCACATCGCCTTCATCGAGTTCCAGGGCGATCAGGCCAACACTGCGTTGACGGGCGAACTGCTCCAGCGGCGTCTTCTTCACGGTCCCGTTGGCGGTGGCCATGAAAATGAAGTGGCCGACGGTGTACTCCTCGACCGGCAGCATGGTGGTGATGTACTCACCCTCATCCAGCGGCAGCAGGTTAACCAGCGGACGACCGCGGGCGGCACGCGACGCTTCAGGAATCTCGTAGGTCTTGAGCCAGTACACCTTGCCTTTGCTGGAGAACATCATCAGCGTGGTGTGGCTGTTGGCGACCAGCAGGTGCGCGATGTAGTCCTCATCCTTGATCCCGGTAGCCGACTTGCCCTTACCGCCACGGCGCTGGGCCTGGTAAGCGGTCAACGGCTGGGTCTTGGCGTAGCCACCGTGGGAAATGGTCACCACACGGTCTTCTTCGGTAATCAGGTCGCCCAGGGTCAGGTCGCCAGTCGACTCGATGATCTCGGTGCGGCGCGCATCGCCGTATTCGGCACGGATCAGTTCCAGCTCTTCGCGAATCACTTCCATCAGGCGCGTGGCGCTGTTGAGGATGCGGATCAGCTCGCCGATCTGGTTGAGGATCTCCTGATACTCGCCCAGCAGCTTCTCGTGCTCCAGACCGGTCAGACGGTGCAGACGCAGATCGAGGATCGCCTGGGCCTGTTCCGGCGACAGGAAATACTTGCCATCACGCAGGCCATATTGCGGATCGAGGTTTTCCGGACGGCAGGCATCGGCGCCGGCGCGCTCGACCATTTCCACCACCGCACTGGATTCCCAAGGCGTGCTGATCAGCCCTTCCTTGGCCTCGGCCGGCGACGGCGAAGCCTTGATCAGGGCAATGACCGGGTCGATGTTCGACAGCGCAACCGCCTGGCCTTCAAGGATGTGGCCACGCTCACGCGCCTTGCGCAGTTCGAACACGGTGCGGCGGGTAACCACTTCGCGACGGTGACGAACGAAAGCTTCCAGCAGGTCCTTGAGGTTGAGGATCCGTGGACGACCGTCGATCAGCGCGACAATGTTGATGCCGAAGACGCTTTGCAGTTGGGTCTGGGCGTAGAGGTTGTTGAGCACCACCTCAGGCACTTCGCCACGACGCAGCTCGATGACCACCCGCATGCCGTCCTTGTCGGACTCGTCACGCAGCTCGGTGATGCCTTCGAGGCGTTTTTCCTTGACCAGCTCGGCGATCTTTTCGATCAACCGGGCCTTGTTGAGCTGGTACGGCAGCTCGGTGATGACGATCTGCTGGCGGCCACCGACTTTATCGATGTCTTCGACGATCGAGCGGGCCCGCATGTAGATGCGCCCGCGACCAGTGCGATAAGCCTCAAGAATGCCGGCACGCCCGTTGATTACACCGGCGGTCGGGAAATCCGGGCCGGGGATGTACTGCATCAGTTCGTCGACCGACAGCTCGGGGTTGTCGATCAGCGCCAGGCAACCGTCGATGACTTCACCGAGGTTGTGCGGCGGAATGTTGGTCGCCATGCCCACGGCAATACCGCTGGAACCGTTGACCAGCAGGTTGGGGATCTTGGTCGGCATGACCGCCGGGATCAGCTCGGTGCCGTCGTAGTTGGGCACCCAGTCGACAGTCTCTTTGTGCAGATCGGCCATCAGCTCGTGGGCGAGCTTGGTCATCCGCACTTCGGTGTATCGCATCGCCGCCGCGTTGTCGCCGTCGACCGAACCGAAGTTGCCCTGGCCATCGACCAGCAGGTAGCGCAGCGAGAAAGGCTGGGCCATCCGCACGATGGTGTCGTAGACCGCAGTGTCACCGTGGGGGTGGTACTTACCGATCACGTCACCGACCACACGGGCGGATTTCTTGTACGGTTTGTTCCAGTCGTTGCCCAGTTCACTCATGGCGTACAGCACACGCCGGTGCACGGGCTTCAGGCCATCGCGAGCATCCGGCAGTGCCCGCCCGACAATCACGCTCATGGCGTAATCCAGGTAGGACTGTTTCAGCTCGTCTTCGATATTGACCGGAAGAATTTCTTTGGCCAGTTCACCCATGAGAAGCCTGATTCCTTTTTCTGGTGAAACCCCAACGCCCCCTGCGGAACGATCAAGGCTCGCCGCCCCCGGTTGACACCAGGCGACGACTTACGACAAATCAACGGGTTACGCCATGGATCTGCGCAGTTGGAGGGACTGCGAATAGCGCCCCCGAAAACCGCCGGATGTTAGCACAATCGCCGTCACGCTCACATCCCTTGCAAGCAATGGATGTGAGCCACTTGAGCGCGGCGACGCCGAGAGACGCTCTCAGGCCGCCAGAGAACCACCGACAATCCTGCCTGGCAGGCGACGAACGGCAATCAATGCAGGTGCTTGCGACTCATCAACTGCGCCAGCCGGGCGGTATCGGGCCGTTCGACCACGCCCTTTTCAGTGACAATGGCGTCAATCAGATCCGCCGGGGTGACATCGAACACCGGATTGAACGCGCCGACTCTGGCAGCCAGCGGCTGGCCGCCCACATCCAGCAACTCAAGGCCATCGCGCTCTTCGAGGACGATGCCGTCACCACTGGTGGTGTCCATGTCGATCGACGAACTCGGTGCCACGACCATGAACCGCACGCCGTGATGCATCGCGGCCACCGCCAGTTGATAGGTGCCGATCTTGGCTGCCACATCACCGTTGGCGGTGATCCGGTCAGCACCGACCACCACCCAGGTAATCCCCTTGGTGCGCATCAGATGCGCCGCCGCCGAGTCGGCAATCACACTGACCGGGATGCCTTCGCTGGCCAGCTCCCAGGCGGTCAGCCGCGAGCCTTGTAACCAGGGCCGGGTTTCATCGACATAGACCTGCTCGATCATGCCTTCCAGGTGCGCGGCGCGAATCACCCCCAGCGCCGTACCGAACCCGCCGGTGGCCAGCGCGCCGGCATTGCCGTGGGTCAGCACCGCCTGCAGGTTGCCCTGCTGCTTGCGGATCAGTTCGGCCCCCAGTTGTGCCATGGTCAGGTTGGCATCGCGATCAGAGAGATGAATAGCCGCCGCTTCGGCCGCCAGCACTCGCAACGGGTCGTCATCGGACTTCAGACGTTGCAGGCGCTCTCGCATGCGGTTCAGCGCCCAGGACAGGTTGACCGCCGTGGGCCGCGCGGCGTCCAGCAAGGCGAAGTCGGCGTCCAGCGCCAACTGCCAGTCGCCACCGGCCGCCATCCGCGCCCGCGCCGCGAGCAGCACCCCATAGGCAGCACTGACCCCGATCGCCTGCGCGCCGCGCACCACCATGGCGCTGATCGCGGCCGCCACCGCCTGGACATCATGACAGGCCAGCCAGGCCTCTTCGCGCGGCAATACCCGCTGATCAAGCAAGTACAGGGCGTCTTCCCGCCAATCGATGGCCTTTACTTTTTCCGCAGCCAACAACTGATCGCGCATCGCCCACTCCATCGTCAACAATCCAGAACCTGAATAAAAAAGCGACCGATTATAGCGAGCCGGCCAACCAGACGCTCGGGTATACTTCGCCATTACCAGGCTCAAAGCCCGTGCTGCAAGTGACCCACCACCTTGCCTGACCACCGACTCACGCTGTCGTTGTACACAATCTGAACCAACCCCGGAAGTCTGTCATGCCCACAGCCAGTACACCCGTTGACCTTCTGCTCCTGCCGGACTGGCTGGTGCCGGTCGAACCTGCCGGGGTGGTGCTGAGGGAACATGGCATCGGCATCCGCGACGGCTGCATCGTCTGGATCGGCCCAAGGACCGATGCCCTGCGCCTGTCACCAACAGAAACCCGCGAGCTGCCGGGCATGCTGCTGGCTCCCGGCCTGATCAACGCCCACGGCCACGCGGCGATGACCCTGTTTCGCGGCATGGCTGATGATCTGCCGCTGATGACATGGCTGCAGGAACACATCTGGCCGGCCGAAAGCCGCTGGGTCGATGAAGCATTCGTGCGCGACGGCACCGACCTGGCCATTGCAGAGCAGCTCAAGGGCGGCGTTACTTGTTTTTCGGACATGTACTTCTACCCCAAAGTGGCTGCCGAGCGGGTGCACGACAGCGGCATGCGCGCCCAGATCTGCGTGCCGGTGCTGGATTTTCCGGTGCCCGGCGCACGCAACATCGACGAAGCGCTGCATGTCGGCATCGAACTGTTCAATGACCTGCTCCACCATCCGCGCATCAACGTCGCCTTCGGCCCCCACGCGCCCTACACGGTCAATGACGAGAACCTGGAACGGGTGCGGGTCATCGCCGATGAACTCGACGCCATGATCCATATGCATGTGCACGAGACCGCCTTCGAAGTGCAACAATCGGTCGAGCAGCGCCAGGAGCGTCCACTGGCCCGCCTGCAGCGCCTTGGCCTGCTGGGGCCGCGCTTCCAGGCCGTGCACATGACCCAGATCAGCAACGAAGACCTGGCCTTGCTGGTAGAAAGCAATACCAGTGTCATTCACTGCCCGGAATCGAACCTTAAACTGGCCAGCGGCTTCTGCCCGGTAGAGCGACTCTGGCAAGCCGGGGTCAATGTCGCAGTGGGCACCGATGGCGCGGCGAGCAACAACGATCTGGACCTGCTGGGTGAAACCCGCACCGCCGCCTTGCTGGCCAAGGCCGTCGCCGGCTCGGCCAGCGCTCTGGACGCGCACCGCGCATTGCGCATGGCCACGCTCAACGGCGCCCGTGCCCTGGGTATCGAGCAGCAAACCGGCTCGCTGGAGCTTGGCAAGGCTGCCGACCTGGTGGCGTTCGACCTGTCAGGGCTGGCCGTACAACCGGTCTATGATCCGGTATCACAATTGATCTACGCCAGCGGCCGCGATTGCGTCCGCCACGTATGGGTCGCCGGCAAGCCATTACTGGAAGATCGCCGCCTGACCCGCATGGATGAACAAGCCCTGTGCGCAAGCGCCACGGCATGGGGTCGGCGCATTGCCGACCGCACTCAATGACTGTCCAGCGCCCCCTGACCATCCGTCTGTTGGCGGCTGCCGGACTCCACCGAATTCACATTTTCAAGAGGGACATCCGATGAGCAACGTCGATCGCGCTGAAATCGCCAAATTCGAGGCCCTGGCCCATCGCTGGTGGGACCGCGAAAGTGAGTTCAAACCTCTGCACGACATCAACCCGCTACGGGTCAACTGGATCGACGAGCGGGTCAGCCTGGCCGGCAAGAACGTCCTCGACGTCGGCTGCGGCGGCGGCATCCTCAGCGAGGCCATGGCCTTGCGCGGTGCCACCGTGACCGGTATCGACATGGGCGAAGCGCCGCTGGCGGTGGCCCAGTTGCACCAGCTCGAATCCGGGGTGCAAGTCCAATACCGGCAGATCACTGCCGAAGACCTGGCGCTGGAAATGCCTGAACAGTTCGATGTGGTCACCTGCCTGGAGATGCTCGAACACGTGCCTGACCCGTCCTCGGTGATCACGGCCTGCTGCCGTATGGTCAAACCGGGTGGCCAGGTGTTCTTCTCCACCATCAACCGCAACCCCAAGGCCTACCTGTTCGCCATTGTCGGGGCCGAGTACATCCTCAACATGCTTCCGCGTGGCACCCACGATTTCAAGAAATTCATCCGCCCTTCGGAACTGGGCGCCTGGAGCCGCGCTGCCGGACTGCAGGTCAAGGACATCATCGGCCTGACCTACAACCCGCTGACCAAGCATTACAAGCTGGCCGCCGACGTTGACGTCAACTACATGATCCAGACCGTGAAGGAGGCCTGAGCATGCGCTTGAGAGCGGTCCTGTTCGATATGGATGGCACGTTACTGGACACCGCCCCGGACTTCATCGCCATTTGCCAGGCGATGCTGGCCGAGCGCGGTTTTGCGCCAGTGGACGACAAGCTGATCCGCGACGAAATCTCCGGCGGCGCCAAGGCCATGGTCTCGGCAACCTTCGGCCTGTCGCCCAGCGCTCCGGAATTCGAAGCCCTGCGCCTGGAGTTTCTCGAACGTTACCAACACAACTGCGCAGTGCACAGCCGCCTGTTCGACGGCATGGCCGAGTTGCTTGCCGACATCGAAAAAGCCGGGCTGATCTGGGGCGTGGTGACCAACAAGCCGGTGCGCTTCGCCGCACCGATCATGGAGCAACTGGGCCTGGCGCAGCGCTCGGCACTGTTGATCTGCCCGGATCATGTGACCCACAGCAAACCGCATCCCGAGCCACTGATCCTGGCCTGCAGCCGCCTGGACCTGGATCCTGCCAGCGTGCTGTTCGTCGGCGACGACCTGCGCGACATCGAGTCGGGCCGCGATGCCGGCACCCGCACGGCCGCCGTGCGCTATGGCTACATTCACCCCAACGACAACCCGAACCATTGGGGCGCCGATGTGGTAGTGGATCATCCGCTGCAGTTGCGCCAGGTCCTCGATAACGCTCTGTGCAGCTGCTGAGCACTGCCCGACTCCAAGGAAGACTGACAATGTTCGACTATTGCGCCCGCCCCGAGCTACTCAAAGGCCGGGTCATTCTGGTCACCGGTGCCGGCCGCGGTATCGGTGCTGCCGCAGCACGCAGCTACGCCGCCCACGGTGCGACGGTGCTGTTGCTGGGCAAGACCGAAGCCAACCTCAGCCAGGTCTACGACCAGATCGAAGCAGCCGGCCATCCGCGCCCGGCGGTGATCCCGTTCAATCTGGAGACCGCCCTGCCACATCAGTACGACGAACTGGCAGCGATGCTCGAAGCCGAATTCGGCCAGCTTGACGGCCTGTTGCACAATGCCTCGATCATTGGCCCGCGCACGCCGCTGGAACAGCTGTCGGGTGAAAACTTCATGCGCGTGATGCACATCAACGTCAACGCCATGTTCATGCTTACCCAGGCGCTGCTGCCGTTGCTCAAGCAATCGAGTGACGCCTCGGTGGTCTTCACCTCCAGCAGCGTCGGACGCAAGGGCCGTGCTTACTGGGGCGCCTACGGCGTGTCGAAGTTTGCCACCGAAGGGCTGATGCAGACCCTGGCCGATGAACTGGACGGTGTGGCGGCGGTCCGTGCCAACAGCGTCAACCCCGGCGCGACCCGCACTGACATGCGCGCCCAGGCCTATCCTGCCGAGAATCCCCTCGACAACCCCACTCCCGAACAGATCATGCCGGTGTACCTGTACCTGATGGGGCCGGACAGCGCTGGCATCAACGGCCAGGCGTTCAACGCCCAAAAATGATGTGCAAGGCGTCACATGCGGCGGCAAAACGACGCATAGTGACGCCGAAATCTGTTAAAACATGCCCCTGCGTCAAGCCGCTGCCGCTATCTTGGGCGCCATCTCATCTGTAAGACGTTGTTTTTTCTAGCATTCAGGATGAATGAACCGATTGGCATGCATTTCGCTCTAACCAAACCAGCCTCAAGGAATGTGCTGAGGAGTGAATAGATGAGTTCTCCACCCCGGATCGACCCAGTAGTCATTGATACCAGCAGCGTGCCGCGCCCATCCGCGCGCCCTCGCCTGTCAGTTCAGGAACACCCTGTGGACATGCGTCAACTGGGTTATCAACTGGCTCAGCAACTGCAGACCAGCCTGGAGGCCGACCGCATCCTGGAGATGTTCTGCAAGGGGCTGACCCAGGCCGGGCTGCTCGATGGCCTCACTTACAGCCATGCCGCCAGTGACCTGCAACTGTCGTTCGGCGACTGCACCCCACCTGCCACCCGTTACGATCTCAGCCATGCTGGCGAGCCGCTCGGGCAACTGGAACTGCATCACCGCCATCCGTTGGGTGCTGCGCTGGGCGATGACCTGCAAGCGCTGGTCAGCTGCCTTCTCTACCCTTTGCGCAATGCCTTGCTGTACCGGATGGCGATCAAAAGCGCGTTGCGTGATCCGCTGACCGATACAGGCAATCGTGTTGCGATGGATCAGGTTCTGACCCGGGAGGTGGATGACTCGCGGCGTTATCGCCAGCCGCTGTCGTTGCTGATGCTGGATATCGACCATTTCAAGCAGATCAATGACACCCATGGGCACGTCAATGGTGACCAGGTACTCAAAAGTGTGGCGCAGACGCTCAAGCAGCAAGTGCGCAATGTCGACCGGGTGTTTCGCTACGGCGGCGAGGAGTTCGTGATCATTCTGGCAAACACTGATCGCGAGGCCGCGGCGATGATTGGCGAACGTTTGCGCCAGACGGTGGAGGCGCTGGAGGTCGTTGGTCTGGATGGCCTGCGGCCAAGTATCAGCCTGGGCTGCGCGACATTATTGCCGGCCGAATCGGTCGACAGCTTGCTGCGCCGGGCTGACAGTGCGCTGTATGCGGCCAAGCGTGAAGGCCGCAACCGGATGATGATGGCGGGCTGAGCCCGCCACAGGAGCGGCGTTAGCCACGATACATTGCGTGTTTCGAATGTTCTTCGCGGATAAATCCGCTCCCGCACATCCCCACCCGACCCGTATCTTTACGCAGGTTCGGCGAGCAGTTCACGTACCGGCTTACTGCTGCGTTCAAGTTGCATACAGCGTTCCAGAAACAGGTACATGTAGTCGTAGCTGCGGGTAATGGCCTGACGCAATTCATATTGCTGCGCTTCGCTGGCATGGTTGCCGATCAGGGTGCAGATGATTTCCAGCGCTTCCCATGGATGGGCGTCGTCGTACTGGGCGTGCATCTTCAGCCATTTCATGGCCCGTTTGCGGGATTCATCCGGGAAGGCTTCGGCGTAGGTGCCGGTGGAGCACACCAGGGCAGCCCATTCGCCGGTAGCGCCCTCGATAGCATAGTTGGTCGCCGCCATGGCCACTGCCAGGCTGTCGCTGGTGCAGCTCTGCGAGCACCAGTGGCTCAACGCATGCAGCTCAGGCGCAACGCGCTGCGCCTTGAGGTCGCTGAGGCTGACGTCGTGGGCCTCGCACCAGTTGACCCAATAATCAGCGTGATTAAGTTCGACGCGAATATTGCGCATTAGCCAGCGGCGCGCCATGTCTTCACCGGGATGACGGCCAAAACGGGTCTTGATCAGGTTCTGCGCCATGTACACCGAAAACTGCTCCACCACCGGCCAACCGCCAATCAGGTAATGGCGCATGACCGTAGGGCTCAGGCGTGCGTCACGCATCCGCTGGTACAGCTCATGCCCGACCACGCGAGCCTTGGCGCCACTGCAATCGTTGATCAATTGCTGTGCCCAACCCGGGTAACTGCCCGGTTCCATGAGTGGGCCAGTTCGGACAAAAGTGTCGATCATTGTATAACTCCATTTATTCGCACCTCACGGGTGCTACGTTTCGATCCTGCCCCGGCAGAGCGAAACCTCCTCCCCCCATGCCGGAGCCATCCTTTCCCGTGCTGGCTGCACGCCACGCCGCACGGGCTCCTTATAAAGACTTTCACGAGTCAATAATTCGGGGCGACCGATCAGGTAACCCTGCGCAAAATCCACGCCCATTTCCTGCAGAACCGCTTCGATCAAAGGCGTCTCGACATATTCGGCAATGGTCCGCTTACCCATCACATGGCCAATGTGGTTGATGACCTCCACCATCGAGCGATTAACCGCGTTGTCGAGCATGTCCTTGACGAAACTGCCATCAATCTTGAGAAAGTCCACCGGCAAATGCTTGAGGTAGGCAAACGACGACATGCCCGCACAAAAATCGTCAAGCGAGAACTGGCATCCCAATGCCTTGAGTTCGTTGATGAACACGATCGCACTGCCCAGATCGGCGATTGCCGTGGTTTCGGTGATTTCAAAGCAGATGGTCTGCGGCGCCACGGCGTACTGGCTGAACTGCTCCTTGAGGTAGCCCAGAAAGGCCGTGTCGCCAATACTGGCACCGGACAGATTGATAGCACATAACACCCTGGGCTCGGCATGCTGTTCGTCGCTCCGGCACTCGGCAATCAGTTTGAACACGCTACGCACCACCCAGCGATCCAGCGAGGTCATCAGGCCAAAGCGCTCTGCAGCAGGGATAAAGCGATCCGGAACCACGATGTTGCCGGACTCGTCACGCAGACGCAGGAGAATCTCGATGTGCCGTACCGGGTCGCCATCATCACCGAGCGGGGCAATTTCCTGAGCGTACAGACAGAAACGGTTTTCTTCCAGCGCACGATGCAGGCGCTGAATCCAGGCCATCTCGCCAGAGCGCAGCGACAACTCCAAATCATTGGGGTGATACAGCTGGATACGGTTGCGGCCCTTTTCCTTGGCCATATAACACGCCAGGTCGGCGGCGCGCAGGGCATCCTCCAGGCTGATCTGAGCCGCGCCGATCAGTACCACACCGATGCTCACAGTGGTCACCAGCGCGCGGCCTTTCCAGACAAAATGCAGGTTCTCCACTACGCTGCGCAGCCCTTCAGCGACGCCCTGCACTGAATCGGCCGGGCAATCGTGCAGCAAAATGCCAAACTCGTCGCCGCCCAGCCGCGCCAGGGTGTCACCCTCACGCAAGCCTTGCGGCAGCACCGTGCACAGGTGTCGTAACAGGGCATCACCGGCCGCATGTCCGTAGTTGTCATTGATCAGCTTGAACTGGTCCAGATCGAGCAACATCAGCACTCGCTCGAGCTCTTGCGCCACCGGCTGTTCAAGCAGTTGCTCAAGCCGATATTCGAACTCGCTGCGGTTGACCAGCCCGGTCAAAGGGTCATGAGCGGCGTGCCAGGAAAGATTGGCGATGTATTGGCGCTCCTGGGTCAGATCGTGCAGCACCAATACCGCGCCGCTGATCTGGCCGTCGGTGAGAATCGGCGCACCGACCAGAGAAACCGCAACAGTGCTGCCGTCCAGGCGCTGGATCAGTTTGCAATGCAACGCGCCGCTCTTGAATTGACCGCCGAGGACATGCTCGATCAGCGTGGCACTCTCGCGCCGGGCATGCTCGTCCAGCAGGTTGAACAGCGCTGCCAGCGGCGTGCCGGCCGCCTGGTCACTCTGCCAGTGGGTCAGTTGCTCGGCGGCCGGGTTCAGGTACAGGATATTGCCTTGCACATCCGTGGTAATGACCCCGTCAACAATTGACTCCAGCGTAACCTGGGCGCGTTTTCTTTCGCGTTGCAAGTCATCGGCAATCGCCCGGCGCAGCACCAACAGGTTGTGGGTGCGCAGCAAGGCCAGCGCAATCAGGATCAGGGCCGTCAGCAGATTGATGACGATCAGCACCCGCAATAACGATCGAGACCCCTGCCCCAGCGCCTCACTGAAGGCCATGGCCGCCGGGGTGATACGGGCATTGAGCTGCTCGATTCGCTCGCGCCATTGCGCCACGGTCTGCGCATCAGGCTGCCCTTGAGCGATGTGCTGGCGCATGCTGCTCGCCAGCTCATCAAGCTCGGCCAGATAAGCATCGCCCTGCAACCACCAATGCAACGCTTGCTGCATGGCCCCGATGTCACGGAAATGGCGATACAGCCAGATGATGCGTGCGACATCTTCAGGATGATTGCCGCCTTGTAGAACACCCGCACGCGCCGCGGCGAGATCAGGTTCAGGGAGATCGAGCGCCTCGCGCAGCTTGCGCCCGCCCTCAGGGATGGCAATCGCCTGGCGATACCTGAGGTAGTCGTGCGGGTCATGGCTCAAGGCATACAGGTCCAGATAACGGACCGCGTCCTTCTGGCCTTTGGACCAGAGGCTTTCACCACCGACATAGCTGCGCATGGCCGACATCATGTACAGGCTGAAGCAGCCGAGCAGCGCCTGAAACAGCACCACGACAATAAAAGGCCATACGATGCCCAGCAAACGCGGTCGGGCAAGAGTCCGTGCGGGCTTCATGAAGTTCGTTTCACCGATTGCCTGACTGATGATCCTCAGCCAAGCCTAGGCCAAATCCATGATCGCGGCAGGGCGATTGGCGACAATTGCCAGAAATGCTGCAACGCGTCTCAAACCTGCTGCAGATGCCCGTACAACCGAGCATACAAACCGCCGTCAGCGATCAGTTGCTGATGGTCGCCGTCTTCGGCAATGCGCCCGCCATCGAACACCAGCACCCGGTCAGCCTGCTTCACGGCGGACAGGCGGTGGGCAATGATCAGCGTGGTCCGGCTTTGTAGAAAGCGGCCCAGAGCCTGGTGCAGGCTGTACTCGGTCGCAGCATCCAGCGCCGAGGTGGCCTCATCAAGAATCACCACCTGCGGCTCAGAGAGGATCATCCGCGCAATCGCCAGGCGTTGCCGCTGGCCGCCGGAAAGCCGTACCCCGGAACGTCCAACCACGGTATCGAGCCCCTGCGGCATGCTGCGCACGGTGGCGTCCAGTTGCGCGATCTGCAACGCCTGCCAGCAAGCCTCATCACTGCGATCGCGTCCCATGGTCAGGTTGGCGCGGACACTGTCGTTGAACAGTGCCGGATGCTGCAACACCACTGCGACGCGCTCACGCAACCGCTCAAGGCCGATCTCCTGCTGGGTTGCACCGCCAAACCGGATGCTGCCGGCATCAGCTGTGTACAAGCCCAGTAACAACTGCACCAGGGTGCTCTTGCCGCCTCCGCTGGCGCCCACGATGGCGACCTTTTCACCGGGCGCAATCGACAGATTCACCTGATCCAGGACCCGCTCGGCGCCGTAACCGAAACTCAGGCCACACACTTCAATGCCCACTGTCTGCCGGCCGGCAAACGGGTCGGCGTGGCCGGGATAACGCGGTTCATCGGCCCGCGCCAGCAGTTCGTTGATACGGCTCAGCGCGCCGCCAGCGGCGTACCAGGCGTATTGCAGGTTAAGCAACTGCTCCACCGGGCCGATCATGAACCACAGGTAGCTGAACACCGCCAGCATCTGACCGATGGACAGATCAGAGAACAGCACAGTGAGCATCGCCGCCGCACGAAACAGATCGATACCGAACTGGAACAACAGCGCACTGGCGCGCCCTGAGGCATCGCTTTTCCATTGTGAATTGACCGCGTAGTCACGCACCTCGCGGGCACGCAGGCCAAGCCGGCCCAGGAAAAAGCCCTGGTGATTGCCGGCACGAACCTCCTGTATCGCCTCAAGGGTCTCGCTCAAGGCTTCGCTGAAGCGTGCGGTGCTGTCGTTTTCCAGTTTTTTAAGGTGTTTGACCCGCTTGCCCAGCCGTACGGTGGCGAAGATCACCAACGGGTTGAACAGCAAAATCAACAGCGCCAGCTTCCAGTGCATCCACATCAGGACGGCAGCCGTGCCGGTCAGGGTCAGCATCGCTACCAGAAAGCGGCTGAGGGTATCGCCGACGAACTTGTCCAGCGTGTCCAGATCAGTGACCAGATGGGTGGTCACCGTCCCGCCGCCGAGACTCTCGTATTCACGCAGGGCGATACGCTTGAGGCGCTCGATCAAACGCAAGCGAATGCGATAGACAATGTCTTTGGACAAGCGGGCAAACAACCGCGCCTGCAACACGTTGAACAGCAGCGCCCCCAGACGCAGCAGCAGGGTCGCCAGCAGCATCAGGCCGATATAGCCCACCGCCTGGTGCAGGCTTTCAGGCAGCAGCCGGTCCATGAAGCGCAACGCCGTATCGCCATGGCCCAATAGCACTTCATCGACCAGCAGCGGCAACAGCAAGGGAATCGGCACACTGCACAGGGTGGCCATGATCGCCACGCCATTGGCCGTCCATAACGCCTTTTTGTGGCGCAACACCAGCGCGCGAATATCCGCCCAGCTCAGCCGATCGGTCGTGGTGGAAGTTGCCGCCGTGTCGCCGGGTGTATCAGGCACTGGCAGCGCGCTCCAGCCAGCGGGCCAGCAATGGCGCCAGGGCGTCCACGGGCTGGTAGCCGTTGGTCAGCAACGCCAGTTGGCCGTTACGTTCGGCCAGCAAAGTCGGAAAGCCGGCAATCCCCAGCCCCTGAACCCAGGCAAAATCCGCCGCCGTGGCGCTTTTGAGTTCGGCGCTGTCGAACAGCTCGGCAAACTGCAGGCGATCCAGCCCCGCCTGCTCGGCCAGCTCGGCCAACAGTGAACCTTGAGTCACGTCGCGGCCTGCGGCATAAAACGCTGCCTGAATCAGGCCCACCAATCGCCAGGCCGCCTGCGGGTCGAGCTGTCGTGCGGTGACCACCGCCCGGCACACCGGGGTGGTGTCATAGACAAAACCTTCAGGCAAAGCCGCGTCGAACAGAAACGGCTGGCCGGTGGTCTGCTGCACCGACTGCCAGTGATCAAGGATGTAGCGCCGGGTGGAAGGGTCCAGCGGCGCATCGTTGGCGCGCAGTCCGCCCATCACCAGGTGCAGTTGCACACCGCTGTCCTGTGCCTGGCGCACCAGAGCCTCGGCGACCGGAGCGAAGCCCCAGCACCATGAACAAAGCGGGTCCATCACATACACCAGACGAGCGGACATGGCTCAGGCCTCCGTTTCCGATGCTTGGCGATAGTTGTAGCCGATCGGGTGTGGCTGATTACGCGCCTTGGCCAGCTCGATCTGCTTCTGCCGGTCGATGGCGCTGCGGCGGGTCTTTTCGCTCAGGGTATTCCAGCAATGCGGGCAACTGATACCCGGCACGTAATGCTCGCTGGCACGGTCCTCGACACTGACCGGATTACGACAGGCATGACATTGATCGTAGTCGCCTTCAGACAAGTCGTGACGTACCGTTACGCGGTTGTCGAACACAAAGCAGTCGCCGCGCCACAGGGTCTGCTCCTGCGGCACCTCTTCGAGGTACTTGAGAATCCCGCCCTTGAGGTGATAGACCTCTTCGAAGCCTTCACCGAGCATGTAGCTGGAGGCCTTTTCGCAGCGGATGCCGCCGGTGCAGAACATGGCGACCTTCTTGTGCACCTTCGGGTCGAAGTTGGCCTTGATGTAGTCGGGAAACTCGCGGAAGGTGGTGGTTTTCGGATCGATCGCGCCTTCAAAGGTGCCGATCGACACTTCATAGTCGTTGCGCGTATCGATCAACAGCACTTCAGGGTCGCTGATCAGCGCGTTCCAGTCCTGCGGCTCGACATAAGTCCCGACCGCCTTGTTGGGGTCGACGCCTGGCACGCCCAGGGTCACGATCTCTTTCTTGAGCTTGACCTTGGTGCGATAGAACGGCTGTTCGTCGCAGTAGGATTCCTTGTGGTCGATGTCCACCAGCCGCGGGTCACTGCGCAGCCAGGCCAGCAAACCGTCGATCCCCTCGCGGGTTGCAGACACGGTGCCGTTGATACCTTCCTCGGCAATCAGCAGGGTGCCTTTGACGCCGTTGGCGAGCATGGCATTGAGCAGCGGCTCACGCAGCTCAAGGTAATTGTCGAGGGTGACGAACTTGTATAGCGCAGCCACGACGATCGGCGCGGTCATCGACGTTTGAGTCATCAATATCTCCAGGTGGTGACCCTCGCAAAGGGCCTACCGGACAGAACAGAAATGAAAACGCGCCGGCCAAGTGCGGCGCGGCGCGGATTCTAGCAAAAAACCTGAGCTGGCAGACAGCGCTGGATATTGACCTGGATCAATAAGCCGCAGGCCTCAGGCGTGACCGCCTGCGCAGGTCGGCGACGCCGGTACATCGCTGTTTGCCGCCCACTCTTGCGGGGTGTAAGTGTGCAGCGCCAGCGCGTGAAACTCTTGCATCAGGCCGCCGAGAGTGGCATAGACCTTTTGATGACGCTTGACAGCATTGAGCCCCTGAAATGACTCGCAGACCAGGATCGCCTTGTAGTGCGTCTCCTGGCCCCGGCTGTGCATATGGCTTTCATTCAGCACTTGCAGGTGCAGAGGTTGCAGGTCGGCCAGGGCCGTTTCGATACGTTGCTGCATGCTCATGATCGGTACGATGTCTCAGAGTGGAGGCTCAAGGTTTTTTCGCAGGTGCGGCCTTGGCCGGCTCAAGCTCGGCACTCATGTCGGCGAGCAGCTTGTTGACCACAGGACCTGCGCTTTCCAGACGAGTCTGGGTCAGTTGCACTGACTGCTGCGACAGCTCAGGCATTTTGCTCAGCACCTTTTTGCCGACCGGTGACTGATAGAAATTCACCAGTTCTTTGAGCTCGGCCTCAGTGAAGTTGCTGGTGTAGATCTTCACCAGCTCAGGTTTGAGCTTGTTCCAGCCAACCGCCTGGTCCAGCGCTGCGTTGGCCTTGGCCTGATAGGTCTCCAGCAGGGCTTTCTTCGAAGCCGGCGCCTTGGCCTCGGCGAAGCGCTGGGCAAACAACTGCTGAACCTGCCCGTAGATCGGCGTGGTGAGTTTGTCAGCGTTGGTCAGCTTCAGAAGCGTCTCGGCGCTGGCATTCTGGCTGGCCGTGTCGGCAAGAACCTGACCGCTGGCACACGCCAGAGCCAGCACGGTGAACATGACGCGAAGACGGATCATCGGGTTTCCTATTTGGGCAAACGAGGCATGGCCTCAATGTTTTTCATTCTGCGCAGATGTTCGCATCGGCCTCAACCCCTGCGTTGCCAGCGGTCATGAGCCTGCGGGGAACCCGAGGGTGATATCGGCGACTAAACTCTACCGGTCAGCAGCACAGACCGAACGTATTTTCGAGGAGTCGTACAGTGAGCCGTACCGAAACCGATAGCCTTGGTCCGATTGAAGTCCCGCAAGATGCCTACTGGGGAGCGCAAACCCAGCGCTCGCTGATCAACTTCGCCATCGGCCAGCAGCGCATGCCGCTGCAAGTGGTGCATGCCTTGACGCTGATCAAGAAAGCCGCCGCGCGGGTCAACAATCGCAATGGCGACCTGCCCGCCGATATCGCCCGGCTGATCGAGCAGGCGGCTGACGAAATCCTCGACGCCCAGCTCAATGACCAGTTTCCGCTGGTGGTCTGGCAAACCGGCAGTGGCACGCAGAGCAACATGAACGTCAACGAAGTGATCGCCGGACGCGCCAACGAGCTGGCCGGCCAGGGTCGCGGCGGCAAGTCGCCGGTGCACCCCAACGATCACGTCAATCGCTCGCAAAGCTCCAACGACTGCTTCCCCACGGCCATGCACATCGCGGTCGCCCAAGCGGTTCAAAATCAACTGCTGCCGGCTGTCGCAGAACTGGCTGAAGGCCTGACCGAGCAGTCCAGACGGCATAGCCAACTGGTCAAGACCGGCCGTACCCACATGATGGACGCCACGCCGATCACCTTCGGTCAGGAACTGTCCGGTTTCGTGGCCCAGCTTGATTACTCGGTCAAAGCCATTCGCGCCACCCTGCCAGCAGTGTACGAGCTGGCCCAGGGCGGCACGGCGGTAGGGACCGGCCTCAATGCCCCGAAAGGCTTTGCCGAAGCGGTGGCGGCCGAACTGGCAGCGCTGTCGGGTTTACCATTCGTCACCGCGCCAAACAAATTCGCCGCCCTGGCCGGTCACGAACCATTGGCCGCCTTGTCCGGCGCCCTGAAGACCCTGGCCACCAGCCTGATGAAAATCGCCAACGACTTGCGCCTGCTCGGCTCCGGCCCGCGCGGCGGGCTGGCCGAAGTGCGCCTGCCGGCCAACGAACCGGGCAGCTCGATCATGCCCGGCAAGGTCAACCCGACCCAGTGCGAGGCCTTGTCAATGCTTGCCTGCCAGGTCATGGGTAACGATGTGACCATCGGTTTTGCCGCCAGTCAGGGGCATTTACAGCTCAATGTGTACAAGCCGGTGATCATCCATAACCTGCTCGAATCCATCGAACTGCTGGCAGACGGCTGCCGAAACTTTAATGAGCACTGTGTGGCTGGCATGGAGCCAGACACCGCGAAGATGGCTGAGCATCTGGAGCGCGGACTGATGCTGGTCACCGCACTCAATCCGCATATCGGTTATGACAAAGCCGCACAGATCGCCAAGAAGGCCTACACCGAAGGGCTTACCCTGCGCCAGGCAGCTCTGGACCTGGGCTACCTGAGCGACGAGCAGTTCGACGCCTGGGTACGCCCGCAAAACATGCTTGAGGCGGGTAGCCATGGCTGAGGCCCGTAGCGGCGCCACTCCGCTTGAAGGCAATGGCAAGCGAATCCTGATGATCTATGGCACCCCCAAGGCTGGCGGATTGTGCCATGCCCTGGGCGATGCCTATGCCCTGGGCGCGCGCGGTGAGGGCCATGTCGTGCGCAGCCTGAAGCTGGGCGAAATGGCATTCGATCCGATCCTGCGTGGCGGCTATGAGCAGGGTCAGCCACTGGAGGCCGATTTGCTCGATGCCCAGCGGCTGATTCATTGGGCCGAACATCTGGTGCTGGTCTATCCGGTCTGGTGGAGCGGTCTGCCAGCACTGCTGAGTGGTTTCTTTGATCGGGTACTGATCCCGGGCTTCGCCTTCAGGCTCCACGGACGCAAAGACCCGGACAATCAACTGCTCAAGGGCCGCAGCGCAGAACTGCTGGTGAGCCTGGACACGCCACCGCGCTACTTTCGCTGGATCTTCGGCCGCTGGATTTTCGGCGCCCCGCCCCACCGGCAGATCACGCGCACGATTCTGGGTTCTTGCGGGATCAGGACCACTCGCCTGACCGAGTTTGCCCCGGTGCGCAGCGCCAGCGAGGCACAGCGCCAGCAATGGGTGCGCCAGGCAGAGCAGTTGGGCCGAGGTTAAGGTTTATCTGCGGCTACCTGAATGCCAGGCAAAAGCCGAACCCTGTAGGACCCGTGGGAGCAGCCGGGGACATTAAGCACTTAACCGAACAATATTGGCTTTAGCCATGAAGCTTGCCGTTCGACAAACGAGCATTGCGGGCCCGCCAACCGGCCATCAGCGACGGCACCAGGGCGGTAAACGCCGAACCGGTCACCACCAGCACCGCGCCCCCATACCCCAACAGATTAAGCTGCTCGCCCTGCACATGGTCGGGCCACAGCCAGGCCGCTACCGCGACGCACGCCAGCGTAATCAGCGGCGTCAGCGCCAGAGTCGCGCTGATCCTTGAAGCTTCCCAATGCACCAGCGCTTCGGCAAACGCGCCGTAGGCCACCAGGGTGTTGAGACAGCAGGCGAACAGCAGCAAACCCTGCACGGTATCGAGCTGCAGCACTTGCAGTGGGTGCGCCCACGGCGTGATCAGCAAGGCGCAGAACAGGTAGATGACCATCATCACCTGGCGTGAGTCCCAGACCGTGAGCAATTGCTTCTGGCTAAGGCCATAGAAGGTCCAGACCAATGACGCCAGCAATATCACCAGCACACCGACGGTGTAGCTGCCCAGTGAGCTGAACAGTTCGGCCAACCGCTCGTTGAAGAACAGCACAAAGCCGGCCAGCATGATTAGCAGCCCCATGCCCTGCCCCAGTGTGAAACGCTCCTTGAACACGAAGATACTGGCGATCAGCAACATGATCGGCCCGGTCTGGATCAACAGTTGCGTAGTACCCGGGCTGAGCAGCTTCAACCCCACCAGATACAGCACATAGTTGCCCACCAGCCCCAATACCGCCATGACCACCAGCCCCTTGCCGGTCTTGCCCAGCGGTTTGAAGCTCGGCAGGCCCCTGCTCGCCTTGAGCCAGATGAACAGCAACAGCCCGGAAACGAGCAAGCGGTACCAGGTCACCGTGACCGGGTCCATGACCTGCAGAACCTGTTTGAGTTTGACAGGCAGGATGCCCCAGAGCAGCGCGGTCAACAGCGCCAGACCGAGGCCCAATAGCCAACGGCCGGAAGATACGTGCATGAATGGTTCCAGAATGGCGGGAAAATGGTGCGGTCACGATCATTCTAGATAGCGGGCTATCGAGCTGACAGTTACAGCTACCTGCAAATACAACCTAACAGCGGCCTGTCTGCGATGACAGAGGCCGTCCTTGATGGTCGGGCACCTCACCCATGGTTACGCCGATAAACCTCATCACCCATGGCCGCAATCTGCCCGTCGATCAACGCATCAAAAGGCTTTAGCAAGGCATCAAAGCCTGTGGGCGCCTCCAGCACTTGCAGTGCCTGGACGATCGACTCCAGGGTCGACAGCGCCTCGGGACCAGGCGCTTTGCGCAGCCGATAGCGAGAAGCCGTTACCTGCGCCAGACTTAGCCGGGGCAACGCTGCCAGCGCCGGGTTCAGATGCAGCAGCTTACGCGCTTTGCGCCAGGTGCCGTCAGGGACCACCAACAAGGTCGGCAAGCCATCAGCAGGCACCGGTGCAACCACCTCAGCCTGCGCCCCCGGAAACAGCAAGCGCGCCTGATAACCGGGCTGATGGAGCAATTGCGGCAGGTCATCGAACACTTCACCCACCAGCAACTGCGCATTGCGCAGCCCCAGAGTCGCCAGACGCGCAGTATTGAGGGCGTGCCCCACCTCGCTGGGATGCTGCAGCACCAACACCCGGGTACGACTATCAAGACTCGGAATCAGCGCACACAGGCAGTGGCTGAGCGGGCGCAGGCAACGCTCACAACGCTGGCGGGACATCGGAAACCTCGAAATCGGCCAATCTACAACAGCCCTTTACCGAACAGAAGCGGCGCGTCTGTCGGCACTGCCTCTGAGCCGGGAATGGATTGCGTTAACCTGCCAAGGCTGGCACTGCGGTAATGGTGCCAGGTGAGCAGCCAACACCCGGAGGTCCCTATGGATCGCGAGGGGGTCACCCAGCGCGTGCTCGATGCACTGGGCATCATTCTGGTGGACAAGTCACACATACGCGACAACGCCACGTTCGCAGAAATGCTGCTGGACGACGACGATGTACAGATGCTGCTTGAGCGGCTCGAAGAGACGTTTGGCTGTCAGTTCCCCCAGCGGGTCCGCGAAAGCGCCAGAAAGCGCCCGGACCGGGTCTCGGTGCCGGTGATCGTTGACCTGATCATGCTGATGGGCCGGGACCTGCCTGGCCGACGCCTGAGGCGCTAGCCCCGAGAGCATCAGGGCTTGCACGGCAGCTGGGCTGTTATCGACGGCGCTGGCGGCGCTCGTCGTCGCTACGCACGGGGATCGGCTGCAATTTGGGCCGTTCTATCAGGCCCAGGGCAACGCCGAGATCATGAAGCCATTCCTGCAATTTGTTGTTCATAACGCCCCCTTGGGGAAAAACCGGCGACTACAGATTATCGGCCGCCTGTACTGATTCTAGAGCCTGACCGGCATGCCGCCAGTCACCGCTCTGCAAACATGGGCAATGTGACATCTATCAGCCCAATCGTCATCCATTGGCGATGAACGGCCCGGCTACTCAGGCAAGTGCAGCGTGCCGTCTTCGTCGGTCATTGCCCGCTCCAGCAGGTCGGCCGGAAGACTCTTGCTGGCCCGTGCCCCCAGTAGACGCAGCTGTTCACTACGGCTGACCAGATTGCCACGCCCTTCAGTGAGTTTATTGCGTGCGGCCGCATAAGCCTTATCCAATTGTTGCAAGCGATTGCCGACTTCATCGAGGTCCTGAATGAACAAGACAAACTTGTCGTAAAGCCAGCCGGCCCGCTCGGCGATTTCCCGGGCATTCTGGCTCTGCCGCTCCTGCTTCCACAGGCTGTCGATCACCCTCAGGGTGGCCAGCAAGGTAGTCGGGCTGACAATCACGATGTGGCGGTCAAACGCTTCCTGAAACAGATTTGGCTCGGCCTGAAGGGCCGCGGCAAAAGCCGCTTCGATCGGCACGAACAGCAGCACGAAATCCAGACTGTGCAGGCCTTCCAGACGTTTATAGTCCTTGCCGGACAAACCCTTGACGTGATTGCGCAGCGACAGCACATGCTGTTTCAGTGCTGCCTGGCCCAGCACCTCGTCAGGAGCACTGACATACTGTTGATAAGCGGTGAGGCTGACCTTGGCATCGACCACCACCTGCTTGTCACCCGGCAGCATGATCAGCACGTCAGGCTGAAAGCGTTCACCCTCAGGCCCCTTGAGGCTGACCTGGGTCTGGTACTCACGGCCCTTTTCCAGCCCAGCGTGCTCCAGCACCCGCTCCAGGATCAATTCTCCCCAGTTGCCTTGGGTCTTCTGACCCTTGAGGGCCTGGGTCAGGTTGGTGGCTTCATCGCTCAGGCGCAGATTGAGCTGTTGCAGGCGCTCCAGCTCCTTACCTAGCGAGAAGCGCTCGCGCGCTTCGTTCTGGTAGCTTTCCTCCACGCGCTTTTCGAACGATTGAATGCGCTCCTTGAGCGGGTTGAGCAACTGGCCGAGCTGCTCCTGGCTGGTCTGGGCAAAGCGCTGCTCGCGCTCGTCGAAAATCTTGCCGGCCAGTTCGGCGAATTGCGCCCGCAGTTCATTGCGTGAATCCTGCAAATCATTGAGGCGTTGCTGGTGGCCTTCCTGCTGCTCGGTCAACTCGGCCTGCAACGCCGCGCAGCGGGCTTCCAGGCGCCGTAACTCGCTTTCTTTGCCAGTGCGCTCGACATTCCAGCCCTCAGCGGCGTCGCGGCGGTCATCGCACTCCTGACGCAGCAACTGGACCTCACGGCGCAATGCCGCCAGATCGGCCTGGCGGGCGGCGTTGGCCTCGCTCAGGTCGCTGACTTCGTCACGGCTGGCTTCAAGCTGCACGGTCAGCCCGTCCTGCGCCAGCTGCGCGGTGCTCAGGCGCTCTTCGAGCAATGCCTGTTCGCCAGCAGCGGTCGCGGCCCGCCGCTGCAACTGCCAGGCCAATGCCAGTAGCGGCGCAGCAGCCAAGGCCAGGCCCAACAACAGGCTGTTCAGTTCAAGCGCCATTTGAGAACTCCACGGCCAGCAGCAATGTGCGTGTTCAGACCAGTAGCGAAGACTGCGTCCTGATGACCGAAGGATCAAGGACTTAAATCGAGGGGGAGCATACTCTACGCCATTTTCTGCCAAGGTAAAGCCCCTGATACACACAGAAATGCACCGGGACAATCCACAGAAGCTGTGGATAACTCAGTGGACAACCCCCCCTATCCCCTCGCAAAGCCACACAGAATGAGGCCTGCGCTCAAACTGTCGATTTTTTCACCAGTAAAAAAAAGCGATGTTTTTCATTGACTTATTAATTCACCGCAGTAAATCAAGCTCTTAGGCGCCCATATGACAGTGATGTGGCAGCTTGTGCCGCTAATGTGCACAACGATGCTTGACAGCTGGCCAGGCTGTAAGCCTCGCCTTACAGAAAGTGAAAAACCAGCGAGCCAGACACTACGGCCGGTCATCGACGCCTGGACGCACCCGGCGTGCAAACCGGTTCACCAGAAATTTTGTCAAAGGGCTTGCATTACCCGCCAATCTCAGGCAGCATCGCCGCCGTTAAGTACCAAGCTGAATGTCAATTCACTCAGGTCGACCAGGTTCCCAAGGCCAGCCACGGCTATAACCCACGGGAACAGACCCCATCGCTGGTTTTTCGAGCACCTCCTTGCTCTCTCTGCTGCGCCAACGCGCTGCACATCAAGGCCCATGCTCCACCGACCCTTCTGCAATTGATCAGGATCTTCATCAGAGCGCGAACCTTTGCTCTTGTATGTTGCCTGACTTCCCACGTACCTACCGGTCAGCCCGAGCGCCACATATTTATGCGCTTCAACTGGCTGCTTTTGTTCCAGTCAGGTTCTACGCCCAATTACGGCCCCAAGACTCCGTACCCCGCGTTTACTGGAATCCTTAATGGATGCACGGCATGCAGACATGCCGTACTCAGGAATATTTTCATAATGACAACTCAACACTTTCATACCCAAGAAGCCATCAACGCCCTGACTCACGCTTTTGCCCCCATGAACTGCCTTATCGTCGCAGCACGCAAGGGCAGCTTCAGCTTTACCCTGGTCAACGAGCACGGCATTGCCCGTCACAGTGAGCGCCTGTACCCCGAGCAGTACGCCAGCGCAGCCCCGCTGCAGGCCGTCATCGACCGCACCCGCCAGGCCCTGGCGGCCTGATTGAGCGGCAGCCGGCTAATCGCCAAGCGTTCTATCGAAGTGATGCTGATAAGACAAACGATGTAAAAACAGACCTTTACACCGTAAATATGACACTACACTTGAACTCAAGCGGCCCTGCCGCTTCCGACGGACCCAACCTTTCATAGTGCTGCCACGCGCGCGGGTCCGCCGGCCACTTCACAGTGAGCGGACTGTCTTATGGGTATCGCAGCCGTACATTTGCACCGTCACGTCATTCGCCCGACTCTGGCCTACCTTGATCGTCACCACCCCGCTGCCGAGGCATTGCTGCTGGGTATCGCTGCCAGTCAGTCAGCGCTCGGTGCCGCACTGGACAGCCCTCGCGGTCATGGCCTCTATCATATTTCCGAATCACGCCATCAGCGGCTCTGGGACGACTACCTGGCGCAGGACCCGAACCTTGCCAGCCTGGTCCGTGGGCTGGCCAGCCAGCATGCGTTCCTCAGCGGCCCGCACCTGGAACTGACCGTCAACCTGCGGTACGCCACAGCGATTGCCTGGCTGATGGTCGAGGCGCAGATCAACACCCTGCCCACGGAAGACGATCCTCTGGCAATGGCCAGAATCTGGCGACAGATATTTCAGCCGCAAGGCAGACTGAAAGATTTTGTCACTGCATGGCAACTCAGCGTCGCCCCTTTATTTGCCACCGCCTAAGCGATGGCCGTAGTCCGCACGTTCTGGGACGATCGTGCAAAAAGGTCCGATTGTCAGACAAAAAAAGGCTCTATCTCGGGCTCTTCAGGCTATGGCGCACGGTAGGAAATATTGATACTTTCGATGCCGTGATTCTCATGGAGTACTAATAATGAAAAAAGCAATGCTCAAGACCACACTCGGATTGACTGCCTGTCTCGCCTCCTCCCATCTGCTGGCTTCCGGTTTCGCCCTCAACGAACAAAGCATCAGTGGCATGGGCACCTCCTTCGCCGGTCGTGCATCGGCAGCTGAAGACGCCAGCACAGTGGCTGGCAACCCTGCCGGTATGTCACGCCTCAAGCGTGAACAGGTCAACCTCGGTGCCGCTGCAATTTTTGCCAAGACTGACATCGACAATGGCCAGGGCACCTTCGGCGGCAGCAATGATGGCGACATGGTCCCTGTGGTCGCGGTACCCATGGGTTACTACGTCAAGCCACTCAGCGAACAATGGACCTTCGGCCTGGGCATGTATGCACCATTTGGCCTGAAGACCGACTACGAAAGCGGCTTCGCCGGCCGTTACTGGGGCTCCAAGAGCGAAGTTCAGGTCGTGACGCTGCAGCCGACCATCAGCTACGCCTTCAACGACCGGGTCTCGATCGGTTTCGGGCCGACAATCAACCGTATTGAAGGCGAGCTGGCTTCGGCAGCCGTCAACGCCGCCACACCTGGCCGCAACGACGGCAAGGTCACCATCAAGGGTGATGACGTCGCGGTAGGCTTCAACATCGGTGTGCTGGTCCAGGCCACCGACGACACAAGCATCGGCCTGGCTTACCGTTCCAAGGTCGACTACAAGCTCAAGGGCAAGACCAAGATCGAAGGCCCGGGCTTCAGTGTGTTCAACGGCCAGAAATACGACGCCTCGCTGAAACTGGAAACCCCGGAGTCTGCCGAACTGTCCATCACCCACCAACTGGATGACCAGTGGACACTCTACGCAGGCAGCACCTGGACCCGCTGGAGCCGTCTGCAATCGATCGACGTGAACAACAGCGGCGTGCCGGCCCAGCTCGGCGGCGCAACAGGCCCGATCGGGCGCATTTCGGAAGTCCAGGAGTGGAAAAACACCTGGTACCACGCCATTGGTGCAGCCTACAAACTGAACAACCAGTGGACCCTGCGCACCGGCCTTGCCATGGACCAGTCGCCAGTCAGCAACTCGCATCGTTCGCCACGCATCCCGACTGGCGATCGCAAGATCTTCAGCCTTGGCGCCGGTTACAGCCCGACCGAAGACATCACCATCGACTTCGCTTACCTGTACCTGCGTGAAGAAGAAGCCAAGCTGCGCGATGCCAGCGCAACCAAAGGCGCCTACAACGCTGACTTCCGCAACAGCGCACACACCATCGGTACTTCGCTGACCTACAAGTTCTGATCACGGATCGGCCATGAAAAAGCCCGCAGCCGGTCACGGTTGCGGGCTTTTTAATACCCCTGTGTATGCCTCAAGGCTTTGAAGCAATCGCCTTCTCGATGGCCGCAATCAACTGCGGATCATCCGGCTTGGTGGTGCTGCCGAAGTGGGCGACGACCTTGCCCTGACGATCCACCACATACTTGTTGAAGTTCCAGCGCGGTGCGGCGCCATCGCTTTGTTCGGCAAGATTACGAAACAACGCAATGGCATCGCTGCCGCGTACCGGTTGCGGCTCGGTCATGGTGAAGGTCACGCCGTAATTGACGTAGCAGACCTTGGCCGTTTCTTCACCGTCCCCGGACTCCTGCTTGAAATCATTGGACGGCACGCCCAGCACCTCAAGGCCTTGAGCCTTGTACTGCTGATTCAACGCCTCCAGGCCCTTGAACTGCGAGGTAAAGCCACAGAAGCTGGCCGTATTGACCACCACCAGCGGTTTACCGGCAAAACGCTGGCACAGGTCAATGGTTTGTTTGCCGCGCAACGCGGGCAACTCGCCCTGTTCCTTGAGCACGGCGGGGCAATCGGCGGCCTGGGCGGTACTGCCCAAGGCCAGCAATAGAAGTGGCAGTGAAATCCAGCGCGCAGTCATCGGAGCATCCCTGTGGGTGGTGTTTTAGTCGGTGTATTGTCCGACACGTTACTCCCACAACCGGCCACAGCTCAACAATTGCCCATGCCCAGTTGCAACGCCGCCAGCCCCATGCGCTGCCACCCCCACCAGCTCAGCGCCAGCAGCGCAGTGCCGGCCGCTACAGCGAGCAGCCAGGGGCCAAGGCGGATCACACTGCCACCTGCAAACGAGCCACCGGACGCTCACGCACCGGCCAGTTCAGGGCCGCCGCCAGCACGCTGAGCAACACTGCGATTTGCCAGACCAGATCGTAACTGCCGGTACGGTCATAGACCACCCCGCCCAGCCAGCCGCCCATGAACGAGCCCAACTGATGGAACAGGAACACGATACCGGCGAGCATCGACAGGTTACGCACACCGAACATCACCGCCACCGTGCCATTGGTCAACGGCACAGTCGACAGCCACAACAGCCCCATCACCACGCCAAACAGGTAGGCCGAGGTCTCACTGAGCGGCACCCAGAGAAATATCACGATCGCCACGCCGCGCAGCAGATACAGCGCGCTGAGCAGCCGCGGTTTGGACCTCCGCCCGCCCAGCCAGCCGGCGGTGTAAGTACCGAAGATATTGAACAGCCCCACCAGCGCCAGCACCGTGGTGCCGACCTGCACCGGCAAGTGCTGATCCACCAGATAAGCCGGCAGGTGCAAGCCGATGAAGACCACTTGAAAGCCACAGACGAAAAAGCCCAGCGCCAGCAGCCAGAAGCCGGAATGGCTGCAGGCTTCGCGCAGCGCCTCAGCCAGCGTCTGCTGCGGCCCCTGCGCCTCCACCGGGCGCTGCTCCTTGAGCATCGCGGCCAGCGGCAGGATCAGCGCCACCAGCACGCTGAGCACCAACAAAGCACCGGACCAGCCCAGGCCGCCAATCAGCCCCAGGGTGCCTGGCAGCATCGCGAACTGACCAAACGAGCCCGCCGCACTGGCAATCCCCATGCCCATGCTGCGTTTTTCCGCAGGCAACGAGCGCCCCACCAGGCTAAGCAAAATCGAGAACGAGGTCCCGGACAAACCGATGCCGATCAGAATCCCGGCACTCAACGACAAGCTCCAGGGCGAATCGGCCATGCTCATCATCGCCAGGCCGATGGCATACAGCACGCCCCCTACGAACACCACCTTGCCGGAACCATAACGGTCAGCCAGCGCACCGGCGAACGGTTGCGCCAGCCCCCAGCACAGGTTCTGCAGGGCAATGGCGAAGGCAAACACTTCGCGGCCCCAGCCGAAGTCACTGCTCATGGGCGCAAGAAACAGCCCGAAGCCATGCCGCGTTCCCAGTGATAACGCCAGGATCAGCGCACTGCCCACCATGATCCAGCCGCTGGTTCGCCAGGCTGATGTCATTTGTCATTCCCTCGTTCGTTATTCGGGTGGTTTACCCGTTGTTATTCAGGCCAGGCTTTGCAGCACGCGCAGCAGTTCATTACGCCGGTCTTCACCCAATCGATCGATCAATTGTTGCTGGGCCTGCTCCCAGGCCGGGCCGGCTGCGTGCAGACGCTTATTACCTTCAGCCGTCAGGCGCACCAGCCGATTACGCTGATCACGCCCCTCATCCAGCGCCACCAGCCCTTCGGCTTCCAGCACCCGCAGATTGCGACCCAACGTACTGCGCTCCAGCCCCATAGCTTCAGCCAGACTGGAGATACTCGGTTGGTCGAGACGCTGCAGATGGCGCAGCAGGGAAAACTGGGCGACATTAATCCCGAAGCCGTCCAGCGCTTCGTCATAATGCCGGCTCACCCCACGGGCAGCACGACGCAGATGGGTACAGATACATTCGGTGGTCAACATGAATACGTGTATATACCCGCATCAGTGGATATTGCAAGATATTTCACAGTATGCCAGCCACGACAAGAACAACATCGTCTGTAGGAGGGGCTTGTGCCCCGAAGGCTCTATTGACAGCGAATGCTGCTTTACAAGGCCAACGCCACCAGCACGGCGACCTCAAGCAACTCCAGCAACGCCCCGGCGGTGTCCCCGGTGGTGCCGCCGAGTCGGCGCAGCATCAGGCTGCGCAGCCAAAGGAAGCCCGCGCTGGCGACGAGCAAGGCAACTACGCCGCTGGCGCCCCCCAACAACAGGCAGGCCACCACCACTACGCCCGACACTTGCCAGCCAGCGCGACGCGGCAGGTGATCGGCTAGCGCCTGGCCCAGGCCGCCAGCACGCACGTAGGGCGTGCTGAGAAACAGCCCCAGCAACGCCGTGCGCCCGATCAGCGGTGCCAGCAGCAAGCCGATCCATGCCTGCTGCTCAAGCAGGACCAGAATCGCGCAGAACTTCAGCAGCAACACCAGCACCAGGGTGACCACCGCAATCGGTCCGCTGCGCGGGTCCTTCATGATGCTCAGGGTGCGCTCACGATCACCGAAGCCGCCCAGCCATGCGTCCGCGCTGTCGGCCAGGCCGTCCAGGTGCAGCCCACCGCTGAGCAGCACCCAGGCGCAGAGCAGCAGCGCCGCCTGCAAGATCGGCGGGGTTGCGGACAATAGCGCCGCGAGCAACATCAACAACGCGCCGAACAGCGCCCCGACCAGCGGATAAAACAGCAGCGAACGGCCCATCTGCTGCGGTTCCGGCATGCCCGGCAAACGCACCGGCAGGCTGCTGAGAAATTGCACGGCGATCCACAAAGGCAGCATCTCAAAGCTCCGTCAGGGTGCCATCCACCGCCACTTGCACGCTGTGCAGCGCGCCATGGGCCACCGACACTTGCAGCAACTGCTCACGGGGCAGGCCGCGGGCACGGGCCAACAACAGGCGGATCACCCCGCCATGACAGACCAGCAATACCCGCTCGCCACTATGGCGCTGTTGCAAGCGTTGCAACGCCGCGCCCACACGCTCGGCAAACACCGCCACCGGCTCGCCATTGGGCGGGGTGAAGGTGTAGGGGTTGTTCCAGAACGCGCCCAGGCCATCGGCATCGGTTTGCATGATCTGCGCCGCGCTGCGCCCTTCCCAGTCACCGAAATGCAGCTCCTGAACATCAGCGTCCAGGCTCAGCGGCAGTTGCAGACGCTCGGCCAATACTTGCGCGAACCGTGCACAGCGCTGCAACGGCGAACTGACGATCCGGGTCCATGACGCGGCACCTGTTGCAGCGTCGGCCACGGCGGCATGCATCTGTGCCCAGCCCGCTTCGGTCAGGGCATCGTCGATACTGCCGCGCAGACCGCCGCCCAGCTCGGTTTCGCCATGGCGCAGCAGGTCGACGATCATGCCGGGCGATCCGCCACGGCGGCTTCGGCAAAGGTCGCCATGCCGTTATGCAGCTCGCAGGCCAGGCGCACCAGCGGTACTGCCAGCGCCGCACCACTGCCTTCGCCCAGCCGCAGCCCCAGATCAAGCAGCGGCTCGGCCTGCAGCACTTCCAGGACATGCCGATGACCGGGCTCGGCACCGCGATGACCAAACAACAGCCATGGCCGTATCGATGGATTCAGGCGCACCGCCACCAAGGCGGCGACGCTGCAAATAAAGCCATCGACCAGCGCGACGATACCTTCCTGAGCGCAGGCCAGGTAGGCACCGGCCAGAGCGGCGATCTCGAAGCCGCCAAGGCTCAGCAAACTGCCCAGCGGATCGCCCGCATGTTCGGCATGCAACGCCAGGCCGCGCTCGATCACGGCGGTCTTGTGCTGCACGCCCTCGGCGTTCAGACCGGTGCCCGGACCAACCATCAATGCTGCTGCACACTCAAGCAATGAACAGGCTACGGCACTGGCTGCGGTGGTATTGCCAATGCCCATTTCACCGCCGACAAACAGCTCGATACCGGCGGCCTTGGCGCGTAGTACGCTGTCACGCCCGGCCTGCAACGCCGCATGGCCCTGCCCGGCGTTCATCGCCGGGCCGCTGACGAAGCTGGCGGTGCCGGCGCCCAGTTGCAGATGACGCACACCTGGCAAGTTCAGGGCACTGACAGTGCCGAGGTCGACCACATCCAGCTGCGCGGCCAATTGCCGGGCCAGTACGCTGATAGCCGCACCGCCATTGACGAAGTTGCCGAGCATCTGCCCGGTGACTTCCTGCGGATAGGCCGACACGCCTTCGCTGACCACCCCGTGGTCGCCGGCAAAAATCGCAATCCACAGCCGGTCGACAGCTGGTTTTTCGCGGCCTTGCAGGCCCGCGATCTGCACCGCCAGACGCTCCAGTTGCGCCAGCGAGCCGGCCGGTTTGGTCAGTTGCTGCTGACGCGCCAGCGCCGCTTCACGGGCCGCCACGTCGATACCGCGAGCAGGGGCAAGCCACCAGGATTGAGTCATGGAGCAGTTCCTTTCAAAGTCAGAGGCAGGCCGGCAACCGTCAACACCACGCGCTGGCAGCGTTCGGCAAGGGCCTGATGCAACAAGCCGGCTTCGTCAACATAGCGACGGGTCAGCTCACCCAGGGGCACTACACCCAACCCGGTTTCATTGCTGACAAAAATGATTTCGCCCGGCAGGGCCGCCACGCTATCGAGCAGCGCCTGGCGCTCATGGGCCAGCCGTTGCGGGTCGTCGAGCATCAGCAGGTTGGTCAGCCACAGGGTCAGGCAATCGATTAGCAGGCACTGGCCCGGCGCCGCCCACTCACGCAGGACCCGCGCCAGTTCCAGCGGTTCTTCGACCAACCCCCAATGCTCGGGGCGTCGCGCCCGGTGCAGGGCCACACGCTGGTTGAGTTCGCCGTCTACCGGCTGGCTGGTGGCAATGTAGGTCACCGCCAGCCCCGAGCGGCTTGCCAGCTCTTCAGCCAGGCGGCTCTTGCCAGAGCGGGCGCCGCCGAGAATCAGTTGCAGCATGTCAGTTGTTCTCCAGACCGCACAGCCCACGCAACAGCGCGCCATCGAGGTGCTTGTCGACCAGATCGGCGAGGCGTTCGATATCGCGCTCGCGCAGCGCGTGATAGTCAACACTCTGCACGTCTTCAAGCCCGGCCCAGCGCAGCAGCGCGCCGCAAGCGGCCGGCGATTCAAACAGGCCATGCAGATAGGTGCCAAGCACCTGGCCATCGGCGCTTTGCGCGCCATCGCAGCGACCGTCTGCCAATTGCACCGCCGGTTGCTCCAGGGCCGGGCCACTGGTGACCCCGGCATGAATCTCGTAGCCGCTGACCTCGGCGCCTTCCAGGCTCAGCACACCGCGCACGTTACGCAGTTGCTTTTGCGCCTCCAGCATCGTGCTGATCTGTAGCAGAGCAAAACCGGCACTGGAACCCGGCGCGCCTTCCAGGCCCAACGGGTCATGCACCTGCTCACCGAGCATCTGCAGCCCGCCGCAAATGCCCAACAGCTTGCCGCCATAGCGCAGATGCCGGGCGATCGCCGGCTCCCAGCCATTGGCGCGCAGATACGCCAGGTCACTGCGCACGCTCTTGGAGCCAGGCAGGATGATCAGGTCGGCGGGCGGAATCGGCTGGCCGGCGCTGATGAACTGCAAGTTAACCTGCGGGTGCAGGCGCAGCGGGTCAAAGTCCGTGTGATTGCTGATGCGCGGCAGCACCGGCACCACCACGTTGAGTACCTTGTCAAGCTTTTCGGTCTGGCGTCGGTCCAGACCGTCTTCGGCTTCCAGATGCAAATCCATCAGGTAGGGCAGCACACCCACTACCGGCTTGCCGGTGCGTTGCTCCAGCCAGTCCAGGCCTGGCTGCAGCAACGCCACATCACCACGAAAGCGGTTGATGATAAAGCCCTTGACCCGCGCCTGCTCGCTGGGCGAGAGCAGTTCCAGCGTACCGACCAGGTGGGCAAACACCCCGCCGCGGTTAATGTCGGCAATCAACAGCACCGGGCAGTCCACCGCCTCGGCAAAGCCCATATTGGCGATGTCGTTCTCGCGCAAGTTGATCTCGGCCGGTGAGCCGGCGCCTTCGACCATCACCACTTGATACGCCGCGCCCAGGCGCTGGTGCGAGTCGAGCACAGCTTGCATGGCGATGGCTTTGTAACCGTGATAAGCCACCGCATTCATGGTGGTCACCGCCCGCCCATGAATGATCACCTGCGAGCCGGTGTCGGTATTGGGTTTGAGCAGCACCGGGTTCATGTCGGTGTGCGGTTCAAGACCGCTGGCCTGGGCCTGTACAGCCTGGGCACGGCCAATCTCGCCGCCGTCGGCAGTGACCGCGCTGTTGAGCGCCATGTTCTGCGGTTTGAACGGCACCACACTGATGCCCTGGCGTTTGAGCCAGCGGCACAGGCCGGTTACCAGCGTGCTTTTGCCCGCATCGGAGGTGGTGCCTTGCACCATCAGGGTGGTCATTTAAGGTCCTTGCGGTAGTCATGCAGCAGGGTTTCCAGGCGCTGCCAGTCAGCTTCACTGTGCGGCAGGCCAAAACGCAGGCTGCTGTGTTCGGCACGCTCGGCCTTGAACAAGCGCAGCAACACTCCACGCCGGGCAGCAAACTCGTGCAACGGCTCAGCATGGGCAGTGACCAGCCATTGAAACAGTGCGCAACCGCCGTCAGGTTCCAGACCATGAGCGCTGAGCAGCGCTGACAAGCGCAGCGCCGCATATTCACAACGCTCCCGCTGCAATTGCTGGCCGGGCAGATCGCTCAGGCACGCCAGCCCGACCTTGCGGGTGGGGCCGCTGACGGCCCAGGGGCCGATCTCGCTCGCCAGTGCCTGCAACAAACCGGCCTCAGCCAGCACAAAGCCCAGGCGCGCACCGGCCAGGCCAAAAAACTTGCCAAACGAGCGCAACACGATAAGCCCGCTGCGCCAGGTTTCGGCCGCCAGGCTGTGCGCCGGCGCGGTGTCCATAAACGCCTCGTCCACCACCAGCCAGCCACCGCGCTCGACCAGCCGGGCATGCCATTTGAGCAACTGCTCAGGCGCAATCAAACGGCCGGTGGGGTTGTTCGGGTTGACCACCACCAGCACGTTGAAGACGTCGATGAAGTGCTCGACTTCACGCTCCAGCACTTCACGCACCAGAAAACCGCTCTTGCGCCAGGCATGAGCATGCTCGGCGTAACACGGCGACAGCACGCCAACCTTGCCGACGGGGCCACGCAAGCGAGGCAACGCCTGAATGGCGGCCTGGGACCCCGGCACCGGCAACACCTGCGCGGCGTTGTAATAAGCGCAAGCCGCCGCCTCCAGACCGTCATCGGTTTCTGGCAAACGTGCCCAGTCGCGCGCATCGACCGGCGCAATCGGCCAGGACCACGGCGCGATACCGGTGGACAGGTCCAGCCAGTCGGCCTCGGCAATCGCGTACTGCTGCGCCGCTGCGCGTAGCCGGCCGCCATGTTCAAGCATAGAGTTGCGCTCCCACGCAGAGAATCAGCAGCCACAGCCATACGCCGCGCTGCACCAGTTGCCAGCCGGCTTCGATGGACTCGGCATCGGCAGGCCGGCCTTCGCCCAGCGCTGGACGCTCGTGCAACTCACCGTGATAAATCGCTGCACCGCCCAGCTCGACCCCCAGCGCGCCAGCGCCCGCCGCCATCACAGGGCCAGCATTGGGGCTGTCCCAGGTCGGCCCCTGGGTGCGCCAGCAACGCAGCGCCAGGCGGGTTTTGCCCAGCAGCGCGTAGGTCAAGGCCACCAGCCGCGCAGGAATATAATTGAGTACGTCGTCGATCTTCGCCGCCGCCCAGCCGAAGCGCTCGAAGCGCTCGTTGCGGTAACCCCACATAGCGTCGAGGGTATTGCTCAGGCGATACAGCACCACCCCGGGCGCACCGGCCACGACAAACCAGAACAACGCGGCGAATACCGCATCGCTGCCATTTTCCAGCACCGACTCGGTGGCCGCGCGGGCCACGCCATTGGCGTCAAGCTCCGAAGTCTGGCGGCTGACCAGATAACCGACCCGCTGCCGCGCTTGGTCGAGGTCACCGCCACGCAACGCCGCCGCGACCGGCTGCACATGCTCGCCGAGGCTGCGCAGGCCCAGCGCGCAGTACAACGCCAGAATGTCCACCAGCAGCCCGATATAGGGCAGCCAGCTCAGCAAGGTGATCAGCAGGGTCAGCGGAATCACCGCCAGCACCCAGGCGGTGACCCCATGACTGCGCCAGCCGCGCCCGGCGGCATTGAAACGCTGTTCGATGCGCTCGGCGTATCGCCCGAACGCCACCAGCGGATGCGAGCGTTTCGGTTCTCCAAGCAACGCATCCAGCGCCACCCCCGCTACGCTCAACAGCGCCACACTCATCGATGCACTCCCCATTGATTCTCATACAGCAGTTGTTCCAGCGGGCGCTCTTGCGCCCAGCCTTCGAGCACCAGCATGGGTGCCGGATAGAAACCGGTGACCGGCCCCAGGCATAGAATCGCCAACGGTCGGGCGCCCTCGGGCATGTTCAGCAGGGCGGCCAGGTTGTCAGGATCGAACAGCGACACCCAGCCCATGCCCAGCCCTTCGGCGCGGGCCGCCAGCCACATATTCTGAATGGCGCAGGACATTGAGGCGATGTCCATTTCCGGCATCGTGCGTCGGCCAAAGACAAACTGCTCACGGCCGTCCATCAGCGCCGCGACGATCACCTCGGCACAGTCGCTGATACCCTCGACCTTGAGCTTCATGAATTCATCGGCGCGCTCGCCCAATGCTTCAGCGGTGCGGACCCGCTCCTGCTCGACCTGCTCTTGCATGCGGTTGCGCAGCGCCGTATCAGTGATCCGGATAAAGCGCCAAGGCTGCATCAGGCCGACGCTCGGCGCGTGGTGCGCAGCTTCGAGCAAGCGCGCCAGAACCTCGGGCGCCACCGTGCCGCCGCTGAAATGACGCATGTCGCGGCGCTCGGCAATTGCCCGGTACACCGCGGCCCGCTCATCCGGGCTAAAGGCTGCTTCACTCATGGTTTCAGCAACGCCGCCACCGCCTGGGGGTTGGAAGGGAAATAAAAGTGCACATAAGAGGCGGTCAGCCGGCCCAGCCGGTACACAGCTTCCGCGCCGCGTCCGCCATTTGGGCTGATGCCTCGGGCAATCGGCTCCAGCTCAGTGCTGGTCAGCGAATGGTGATAGGTGTGCCCGCGCAACACGCCCTCAGGCAGCGTCACCGCTTGCAGTGCCAACGCCGCCAGGCGCTTCTGCATGGTCGCCTCACCGGGCAGCAGGCCGGCCAACTCAGCGCGCACCCCGTCGACATCGGTCAGTGCGTCGAGCAGATACAGCATGCCGCCACATTCGGCCAGCAGCGGCTTGCCCTGTGCATGGTGGGCGGCAATCGCCTCGCGCATCGAGCGGTTGGCCTGCAACGCAACGTGGTGCAATTCAGGGTAACCGCCGGGCAGGTACAGGCTGTCCGCTTCGGGCAACTGGCTGTCGTGAATCGGCGAAAAGAACTTCAGCTCCGCGCCCATGGTGCGCAGCAACTCCAGGCTGGCGCCGTAGGTGAAAGCAAAAGCTTCGTCACGGGCAATCGCAACCCGCACCCCGGCCAGCCAGGGCTCGACCGGTTGCGGCTCGGGCGCAGCAAAACTGACCGGCGGCGGCAGCGCAACTTCGCAAGTGCCGGCCAGCGCCTCGGCCGCAGCATCTAGGCGCGTATCCAGGTCATTCAGTTCGCTGGCCTGCACCAGGCCCAAATGCCGACTGGGCAGTTCAATACCGGTTTCACGTGACAACGCGCCGTACCAGCGCAGGCCTTCGGTCAGGCTGTTTTCCAGCAACTGCGCATGGCGCACCGTGCCAACCCGGTTGGCCAGCACACCGGCGAATGGCAGGTCTGGCTGATAACGGGCCAGGCCCAGCGCCAGTGCACCAAAGGTCTGGGCCATGGCAGTACCGTCAATAACGCCCAGCACCGGCACCCCGAAGTGGCGGGCCAGATCCGCGCTGGAGGGCGTGCCATCGAACAGGCCCATAACCCCTTCAATCAGGATCAGGTCAGCCTCAGCGGCCGCCTCCCAGAGCAGCCGCCGGCTTTCATCGGCGCCGACCATCCACAGGTCCAGTTGATAGACCGGCGCACCACTGGCGCGTTCGAGAATCATCGGGTCGAGAAAGTCCGGCCCGCACTTGAACACCCGGACCTTGCGGCCCTGATTGCGATGCAAACGTGCCAGGGCAGCAGTGACGGTAGTCTTGCCCTGGCCGGACGCCGGCGCGGCGATCAGCACCGCAGGACATTGTCGCGCTTGCGCATCACTCACAGTTCGATGCCCTTCTGCGCCCGGATGCCGGCCTGGAAGGCATGCTTGACCATGCCGATCTCCGAGACGGTATCGGCCAGCTCGATCAGTTCCGGTTTTGCCCCGCGACCGGTCACCACGACGTGCTGCATCGGCGGGCGCGCCTGCAGGTCGTTGAGCACCTGCTCCAGGTCGAGGTAGCCGTGTTTGAGCGCGATATTCAACTCGTCGAGGATCACCAGATTGATGTTCGGGTCGCTGAGCAACTGCTTCGACACTTGCCAGGCCGCTTCGGCAGCGGCGATGTCGCGCTGGCGGTCCTGGGTTTCCCAGGTAAAGCCCTCGCCCATGACGTGATAACGCACCTGGTCGGGGAAACGGCGGAAGAACAGCTCTTCGCCAGTGGCGTTACGGCCCTTGATAAATTGCACCACGCCACACTGCATATCGTGGCCCATCGCCCGGGCGAGCATGCCAAAGGCCGAGCTGCTCTTGCCCTTGCCATTGCCGCCCAGCACCAGCAGCAGGCCGCACTCGTTGGGCGAGTTGGCGATGCGTTCATCGATAATGGCTTTTTTACGCTGCATGCGCGCCAGATGGCGCTCGTCGCGTTCGAGGGACTCGTTCATCTCAGCTCTCCGCTGGAAAGGCAGGCGAAAGCAGACAACAGGACGACAGAACGCCAAGGCAGTCAGTTGCCTTGCGCAGAGCATCGCCCGCCGTGATGCCTTGAATACGTGACAGGCCGGTCTCCGGGCTCATGAGCGAGGCATTGCCTGCCGACCGTGCGCCTTCCCGGAGAATGTCCAGTGGCACGATGCGCGGTCTTGACTCATTTACCGTTGCGGGGGCAGCGCCGGAATCGAAGTGCGTGTCTTCCCACCGGCTTCCCTGTTTCACCCTGCCAGCCGTTGGCTGCCGGGCACCTGAAACAAACCGCGAAGGGTAGAGGGTTGGGCATGGAGCGTCAAACGGTATCGGGTCGGGTATCGGCGCGTCTGCGCGTAGGAGCGGCTTTAGCCGCGAAGATCTTTAGCGTTGTGCACAGGGTCTTTGCCGCAGTTGTCTGTTCGCCAGGTTCCGTTCTTTACGAGCGGGTTACTTTGGTTTCGCCCAAACTAACCAAAGGCGTTGCTCCGGTCTTGGCCCCGCCCTTCGGGGCGGGGTTCCCTCGCTCCGGCGCCAATCGTCGCGTTCGGCGGCGTCTGTGATAACTCGGTTCAAAAAGCAAAAGCAACAACAGAAGCGAAAGCAATGGCGACGCTTCGCGGCTGAAGCCGCTCCTACAATCTGGGTGTCCGGGCGGACACCCAAGCGGCTCAACGGTTGTTCTGCGCCAGGCTGGAAGGCTCCAGAACGCGCTTGGCGTTCAGGTAGGCTTTCTGCCAATAAGGCGAGCCGAGGCTGTCGAGCTTGACGGTGCCGCCAGTGGCCGGGGCATGCACGAAGCGGCCTTCGCCGACGTAGATGCCGGCATGGGAGACCTGCGAGCCGCCGGAGGTGGCGAAGAACACCAGGTCGCCGGTCTGCAGGTTCTCGCGGCCGACGTTGGGCGCTTTCATCACGATCATGTCGCGGGTCGAACGCGGCAGGCTGATGCCCGCCATGTCGCGGTAGACATAGCCGATCAGGCCACTGCAGTCGAAGCCGGAGTCCGGGGTATTACCGCCCCAGCGGTAAGGCGTGCCGACCAGGCCGAGCGCGCGAAACAGCACGTCTTCGGCAGCGGGTGAATTCAGCACCGCAGGCGCGACGATCACCGGCCGCTGGACGACCTTGGGTTTGGGCGGCGGCGCGCTGGCGCAGGCGCCGAGCAGCGCAGCGAGAGAGATCACGGCACAGCGTAAGAAAATCGACATGACCACAAAAACTCCATCAGGAATGCGGCTTTACTGCCGAAAGCTAGAAAGCCCGTTAAGAGAGACTAGCTGAAGACCAGAGCGCTGTGCAGAGGTTTCAGACAATCCGACCAAACGGGCTTTCCAGTTAACAGGCCGTTTCAAACAGCTTGTGTTAGTTATGACGCTTGTTGCTGACCGGCTTGACGCTGGTGGAAGTCATTGCAGTGGTCTGGGCCTCACCGGAGGCTGGTGCCAACACCAGAGCGCGCTTGGCTTCGACGAAGGTTTTGCTCCAGTAGGTGTCGTCCAGGCTGTCGATCCGCACCCCACCGCTACGGCGGCTGCTGGAGTGGATGAACTGGTCGTCGCCCAGATAGATCGCAGCGTGGCTGATACGGCCGCGGCCGGCAGTGCTGAAGAACAGCAGGTCGCCTGGCTTGAGGTCATGACGCGAGACCTGCGGGGCGTCGATTTTCATCATGTCGCGGCTCGAACGCGGCAGGGTCATGCCGGCTTCTTCGCGGAACAGGTAGCTGATGAAACCGCTGCAATCGAAACCGGCAGTGGAGTTGCCGCCAAAGCGGTAACGGGTGCCGATCAGCGCCTTGCCGCGCTCCAGAATGCTGTCTGCCAGCAACGGCAGCTGGTAGGCGTTCTCGTCGGTGAACTCGGCCAGCTCTTCTTCCGCTTCCAGAGCTTGCTGGGCACGGATGTTGTGCGCCTGACGGGCACTGGATTGAGCGGTAACGGAATTCTGGTATTGAGCGAATTGCTCTGGCTGGGTCACCGATGACTGGGTGGAGCAGCCGAATAGAAAAGTAACTAAAGCGAGTGGCACGAGGGGTGCGAAGCGTAAAACTTGCATGGGCACGACCGTGGCGTCAAAAAATGAGGAGCCGCGACTATGCCCGCTATCCAACCGATTTGCAAATTCTATCGAATTAAATGTGACTTATGAGTTCCGGCATGACATGTGCCGCCCGGCCCTGCAGGAAAATATCCATCCCCGCACTGTGATCAGTGGCCTGAGGATTGATTTCCAGGGTAAAGCCGCCGGTAATCCGCGTGCGCAACACCGGCTCGTGAATATAGGGAAAGCTGGCGGTGGTGCCGATACTCAGCACCGCGTCGAAACCCAGCGCCATTTGCGCTTGCAGAGCGTCTATAGCGGGCTCAGGGAGCATTTCCTGGAACAGAACAACCGGCGGTCGCAAAATGCCATGACAATGGCTACACAGCGGCGGTAGCTCGGCTGACAGGTGCCCGGCCAGTTGCGGGTCTTCGGCGCCGCACGCCTGGCAAAACAGCGGAGTCATTTGCCCATGAATCTCGATCAGGCGCTCCGGCGGACTGCCCGCAGCCCGGTGATAGCCATCGACATTCTGGGTCAGCACCCAGCAATCAGGCTTGAGGCGCTGTAATTGCGCGATGGCGTAATGGGCGATGTTGGGCTCGCCAGCAAGGCAGGCCTTGCCCAGTTCAGCGATGTATTTCCAACACAGCGCCGGATCGCGGCGCAGCATCGGCCCGGACAGCGCCATTTCAATAGGCAAGCCATCATCGGTACGGCCGTTATACAGGCCGCCCAGACCACGATAGGTCGGCAACCCTGAATCGGCCGACAGACCGGCACCGGTGATGATCAGAATACGTTGGGCATGCCGCAAGGCGGCGGCGGCCTGGCGGATCAGTTGCTGATCGAGCGGCGCCGCTACCACCCAAGGGTTTCCTTGAGAAAAGGAATGGTCAGTTTGCGCTTTTCTTGCAGCGAGGCCTGATCGAGGCGTTCAAGCAGTTCGAACAACGCACTCATGCTGCGCGTGCCACGGGTCAGAATGAAATGCCCGACTTCGTCGGTGAGGTGCAGACCACGGCGCGAGGCACGCAGTTGCAAGGCGCGCAGCTTGTCTTCATCAGACAGGCCGCGCATCTGGAACACCAGCGCCATGGTCAGGCGTGACTTGAGGTCAGGCAGCTTGATCGACAGCTCGCGAGGTGACTTGGACGCGGCAATCAATAAACGCCGGCCACTGTCACGCAAACGATTGAACAGGTGAAACAGCGCCTCTTCCCAGTCAGCCTTGCCGGCGATGGCCTGCAAGTCATCCAGGCAAACCAGTTCGTACTGCTCAAGATGATCGAACAGCTCGACGCCCTGCTCGAGCAACTCGGTCAGCGGCAGGTAGACCGCCGGCTCGCCCAGTTGCTTGAAGCGCAGGCAGGCCGCCTGCAACAGATGAGAGCGCCCCACCCCGTCTTTGCCCCACAGATAGATGAGGCTTTCGGTCCATCCCGCATCGGCCTCGCACAACCGCTCGACATAGCCGAGGGCCGCCGCGTTGGCGCCGGGATAGTAATTGATGAAAGTGGCGTCATCGCGCAGACGCACACTCAGGGGCAGCTGAACCGGTTTCATGCTGACTGGGCGCTTCCTGGGAGCAAGCGATGACCTCTGAATAAAGTTAGCAAAGTCTATACCCGTGAGGCGGACCGCACAATGCGACAGACTTCAAGCAAAATCAAAGGCTTGCGTTTTTTCGCAGCGCCTGCTCCAGCGGTGTTTGCCAGCATCGGCCATCAAAGTTCCGGGTCACGACTGCCTGCATACATGTCCGACTCTTTGTACAGGGTATGCACATGGCGCAGCAACACCATGATCACCGCCGCCACCGGCAACGCCAACAGGATGCCAGTAAAGCCGAACAACTCACCGCCCGCCAGAATCGCGAAGATCACCGCCACCGGGTGCAGGCCGATACGGTCGCCCACCAGTAAAGGGGTGAGAACCATGCCTTCCAGCGCCTGACCGATCATGAACACCGCAACGATCCCGAGCATCGGATACAGGTCACCACCGAACTGGAACAAGCCGGCGATCAGTGCGGCGCCAATACCGATAACGAAGCCCATATAAGGCACGATCGCTGCCAGACCGGCAATCATGCCGATCAGCAACCCCAGTTCCAGGCCCACCAGCATCAGCCCGGCCGAATAGATCACGCCAAGGCCGACCATCACCAACAACTGGCCGCGAATGAAGGCGCCCAGCACTTCGTGACATTCACTGGCAAGGCCCATGATCTGGGTTTCACGCTGGCGCGGCAGCAGGCTGCGCAGTTTGGCCATCATCAGATCCCAGTCGCGCAGCAGATAGAAGCTCACCACCGGGATCAGCACCAGATTGGCCAGCCAGGCCATCAGCGCCAGGCTCGAAGCGGTGGCCTGGGAGAGCACCAGGCCAACGATATCGCCAGCCTGCCCCATATGCCCGGCCAGCGCAGTCTTGAGCTTGTCGAACCGCCAGAAGCCATCGGACAGGCCGAACTTGGCCTGCGCCCACGGCAAGGCGGTGTGTTGCAGCCAGTCGAGGATCTGCGGGGCCAGCTCATAAAGGCGGATCAACTGCTTGACCAGCATCGGCACCAGCACCAGCAGCAACGCCAGCATGATCAAGGTAAACAAACCGAACACCGCTGCTACGCCGAGGGTACGGGACAAGCCAAGACGCTCCAGGCGGTCGACCAGCGGGTCGCCCATATAGGCCAGCAGCAACGCGACCAGAAACGGCATCAGGATCGAATGCAGCGAGAATAGAAAGGCGATCAGCAGCGCCGCAGCGCCCAGCCAGTACCAGCGTTTTATGTCAGTCATTGATGTTCCTCATCAAACAACCGGTGCGCAGGAGCCACCGTTGGGTAGCGCCGCTCGCTCAGCGCAAATCAAAGGTGATCGTGGGAGCGAGCCTGCTCGCGAAGAGGCCAGTAAAGCCGGCACATTTGCCATGAACTTCAGGCAGTCTTCGCGATCAAGAATCTCCCGCAAAACCGTTACCAACGGAAATACAGTTTGCCGGCACTGACGGGCGCGCCAGCCTCAGCACCTGGCGTCGGGGCTGTAGCCGGGGCGCTGGCATCCACGGGCACAGCCTCACTGGCCGGGATTTCCTGCAGACGGGCCAGACCAAGCTGGTTACGCAGTTGCTCGGCACTGGTCCCGACCGCAAAGGTGCTGCGCTCGCCTTCGACCAGTACCAGCTTGCCGCCCATGGCTTCGAGCACCCGCATCAATTGCGCATAACGCTCAAGGTTCATGCCCTGAACCTCGAACTGCAGCGTACTGGCGGTCGCGCCGGGCTTGACCGCGAAGCGTGGCGCCAGGCGCTCGGTAACCGCCAGCAGCACGGCATCGGCCAGCGCCTCGACACTGTCGCCGCCGACATTGCCCTGCTCACGCTGCTCACCCAGCCACAGGCGCCACTGCGCCTGCCACTTGCCGCCCTCTTCACGGGCATGCACCGCCAGAATGGCGTCAGCGCCGTAACGCTCGGACGCTTGCTTGAGCTCGCCCGGATCACTGGCGGACAGATGCTGTGCGGTGCCGACACCCTGCTCGCTCAGATCGGCCAGCGGCAGCTGCATGGGCAGACCGCGATGCTGAGCGGCGCGGCGCAGCGGCGCGGCAGCCTCCTGCGCGTCGCCGACCAGATTCGAGCCTTCAGTGGAGTCGATCAGCCACCAGCCAAGAATGCTCGGGCGGTTGCTGCCCCAGATCGGCAGACCGGCCTGACGCAAGGCACGATCCGTGCTGGCCGGGTCAAAATCGACCAGCAGGGTCTGCGGCGGGCCAGGCTCATAGCCGTACTGGCTGATGATTTGTTGCGGGTCCTTGCGCACCTCGGCCAGCGCCGCCCCCTCGGCGGCCCTGGTGTTGCCGGTCAGGCGCACCACCATGGTCTGCACCGCCGCCTGGGTAGCCCGGTCACGCTCCTGGGGCGACTGACTGGTGACTGGTTCGCGGACTTGATAAAGGTCATTCACGGTCTGCGCCAAACCCGGCAGGCTCGCCAGACTCAGGCAGCCAAGAAGAAGGTAACTGGAAAAACGCATGGAAGGTTCCTGGTCTAGGAAGAACGCAGTCGCGGCACTTCGTGGTTGAGACAGCAGCGGGCGCTCAATCATTCACATTAACGTCGCGATTGTACAGCGCTGCCCTGCCCGTCGGCCCAAGGATGGCTCCAGAGCAGCAAGCCTGTTAAAATCGCGCGCCTTCACAGACCGACAATGGTATCGGCTCCGAAACAGCACTGTGCGATTGCGCAAGACTGGTCCGGACCCGGCCGCAACGGTCGATTGTCCTTCCGAATCCCCCCTAAAGGCCTGGATTTTCTATGAGCAAGCAACCTTCCCTGAGCTACAAAGACGCCGGTGTAGACATCGACGCCGGTGAAGCATTGGTCGAACGCATCAAAAGCGTCGCCAAGCGCACCGCACGTCCTGAAGTCATGGGCGGCCTGGGAGGTTTCGGCGCGCTTTGCGAAATCCCGGCCGGCTACAAGCAGCCAGTGCTGGTTTCAGGCACCGACGGCGTCGGCACCAAACTGCGCCTGGCGCTGAACCTGAACAAGCACGACAGCATTGGCCAGGATCTGGTCGCCATGTGCGTCAACGACCTGGTGGTGTGCGGTGCCGAGCCGCTGTTTTTCCTCGACTACTACGCCACCGGCAAACTGAACGTTGACGTCGCGGCGACCGTGGTCACCGGCATCGGCGCCGGTTGCGAACTGGCAGGCTGCTCGCTGGTCGGTGGCGAAACCGCTGAAATGCCTGGCATGTACGAAGGCGAAGACTACGACCTGGCCGGCTTCTGCGTCGGTGTGGTCGAAAAAGCCGAGATCATCGACGGCTCCAAAGTGGTGACCGGTGACGCACTGATCGCCCTGCCGTCTTCCGGCCCGCACTCCAACGGCTACTCGCTGATCCGCAAGATCATCGAAGTCAGCGGTGCCGACATCGAAACCACCCAGTTGGGCGGCAAGCCGCTGACCGAACTGCTGATGGCGCCAACGCGCATCTACGTCAAACCGCTGCTCAAGCTGATCAAGGACACCGGTGCGGTCAAGGCCATGGCCCACATCACCGGCGGTGGTCTGCTCGACAACATCCCGCGGGTCCTGCCAAAAGGCGCCCAGGCGATCATCGACGTCGCCAGCTGGCAACGCCCGGCCGTCTTCGACTGGCTGCAAGAGCAGGGCAACGTTGACGAGCACGAAATGCACCGCGTCCTGAACTGCGGCGTGGGCATGGTCATCTGTGTTGCGCAAGATCAGGTCGAGAAGACCTTGAGCGTGCTGCGTGATGCCGGTGAACAGCCATGGGTGATCGGTCAGATCGCGGCGGCTGCCGAAGGTGCTGCCCAGGTCGAGCTGAACAACCTCAAGGCGCATTGATGCCAGCATCGACACAAGCTCCCTGCAATGTCGTGGTGTTGCTGTCGGGTACCGGCAGCAACCTGCAGGCGATGATCGACAGTTTCAGCGCCCCGGACAGCCCGGCGCGCATCCGCGCCGTGATTTCCAACCGCGCCGATGCATTCGGCCTGCAACGTGCCAAGGACGCGGGCATTGACGCCTGTGTCCTGGACCACAAGCAGTTCGACGGACGCGAGGCGTTCGACGCGGCGCTGGTCGAGCTGATTGACGGCTTCAATCCTGACCTGGTGGTGCTGGCCGGCTTCATGCGCATTCTCAGCGCAGGTTTCGTCAATCACTACCACGGCCGCCTGCTGAACATTCATCCATCGCTGCTGCCGCGCTACAAGGGTTTGCATACCCATCAGCGGGCGCTGGATGCCGGTGATCGCGAGCATGGTTGCAGCGTGCACTTCGTCACCGAGGAACTCGATGGCGGACCACTGGTCGTACAGTCAGTGATTTCGGTAGAGTCGCACGATTCATCCACGACTCTGGCGCAACGCGTTCACATCCAGGAACACCGGATTTACCCGCTGGCCATTCGCTGGTTCGCTGAGCGGCGTCTGCATCTTGACCAACAAGGCGCCAGCCTCGATGGTCAACTGCTCCCGGCCAGCGGCCACCTGATTCGAAACTAGGAGACATCATGCGTCGCGCACTGCTCTTCGCTTTCGCCCTGCTCGCCCTGCCTGCCACCCAGGCGGCCGATCTGCAGCCATTCTCCGCCAGCTACACGGCCGACTGGAAACAGTTGCCCATGAGCGGCACAGCCGAACGCAGTCTGGAAGCCGGCCAGAACGGCACCTGGAACCTCAACTTCAAGGCGTCGATGGTCATTGCCAGCCTGACCGAGTCCAGCACGCTGAAGGTCGACAAGGATGTGTTGATGCCACAGACCTACACGTTCGAGCGTAGCGGTCTGGGCAAGTCCAAGAAGGTTGACCTGGCTTTCGACTGGTCGAGCAAGTTCGTCACAGGCAGCGACCGCGGCGACGCGATCAAGCTGCCGATCAATCGTGGTGTGCTGGACAAGTCCACGTACCAGCTGGCCCTGCAACATGACGTGGCGGCCGGCAAGAAGAGCATGAGCTATCAGGTGGTCGATGGTGACGAGCTCGACACCTACGACTTCCGTGTGCTGGGTTCGGAGACCGTGTCGACCAAGGCTGGCCAGATCGATGCGATCAAGGTCGAGCGGGTACGCGACCCGACGCAGAGCAAGCGCATCACGGTGCTGTGGTTCGCCAAGGACTGGGATTATCTGCTGGTACGCTTGCAGCAGGTCGAGACCGATGGCAAGGAGTACAACATCATGCTCCAGGACGGCACGGTGAACGGCAAGTCGGTTAAAGGCCGCTAAGACGTACGTTACAAAGAGCCTCTGGTACGCAGGTATCAGGGGCTTTTTTGTGGGCGGCCACTTTACCCCTTGAAACATGAAGAAACATTCATACTGGCGCGAGGGCTTGTATTTCAAGGGCTTCAGCTATTTCGCGGGTTTCATGGTCGATAAAGGGTATTTACTTAGCAGGCTAACAAAAACTATAAAAAAGACCTGCGACATATCGCCGCAGTTATCAGATCCGGGAGATCACACCATGACCGTAACAGTGACTGAACGCGACGAAGCCCACCTCTCTCATGAGGCGATTGGCCACGGAATTCATATCTGGGATGTGCGCCAGCAGGATCAGCTGGTGGGGATGTTCCACGATGAGGCTGATGCGCAGCGTTACAAGCAGGAACTTGAGGCGCTGGAAGAGCAGACACAGCACAATTGCGCCGTCGTGCAGCAGACACAGCCCTTTGTAGGAGCAGCTTTAGCTGCGAAGCTTTGAGCTTTCGCGGTTAAAGCCGCTCTCTCATCAAACAAGACCACAACCCGTTGATTTGCAAGGAATACACCGTAGGAGCGGCCGGGCGGCGATCCGCTTCAGCCGCGAAGGCTTCCCGGCTGAAGCCAGTCCTACGGGGTTCCGTGTTTGCTGCGCGACAGCGCGGTGCCGTGGCGACGGCCGCTCCTACCGGGGCGTGGCGGTACTTACCACATCAAATCATCAGGGATCTGGTACGCAGCGTACGGATCATCGGCATCCGGCTCTTCGGTCGGGGCGTTGAGCAGTACGATGCGGCGTGGGTCGCGCTCCTGGATTTTCAGGGCTGCTTCACGGGGGATGATTTCGTAGCCGCCGCCGTGGTGGACGATACCCAGCGAGCCGCTGCTGAGTTTGTTGCGCACCAGGGTGTTGACCGAGATGCGCTTGACCTTTTTGTCGTCGACGAAGTTGTAGTAGTCCTCGCTGGTGAGCTTGGGCAAGCGGGACACTTCGATCAGTTGCTTGATCTGCGCCGTACGGGCCTTGGCCTCGGCTTTTTCCTGTTGCTGACGATTCAACTCCTGGTCGCGCTTGGCTTTTTCGGCCTGGGCCTCCTGGGCGGCGCGCTTTTGTGAGTCGTCAGCTTCGATCTGGCCCTTATGAACCAGACGCTGTTCTTTCTGTTTGGCTTTGCTGACCTGCTTGGCCTGTTTTTCGTTGACCAGGCCGGCCTTGAGCAATTGGTCGCGTAGGGAGAGGCTCATTCTTTACTCGCTTTATCCGGTTCAACCGCAATGGGTTGTGTTCTTTTCCTGACGTTTGGCTTCGCCCCACAAGGCATCGAGTTCTTCCAGGCTGCAGCCCTCAAGGGCGCGCCCCTGATCGTGCAAGACCGCTTCGATGAAGCGAAAACGCCTGTCAAACTTGCCATTGGCCGAGCGTAGCGCAGTTTCCGGGTCGACTTTAAGATGCCGGGCCAGATTGACCACCGAAAACAGCAGGTCCCCGATTTCATCGGCCACTTCTGCGGCATCACCATCGGCCATGGCTTCCAGCACTTCGTCGAGCTCTTCACGCACCTTATCGACCACCGGCAAGGCGGCCGGCCAATCGAAGCCCACCTGGGCCGCACGCTTTTGCAACTTGCTGGCTCTGGACAGCGCCGGCAAGGCTTGCGGCACGTCGTCGAGCAACGACAACTGCTCGGGCGCGGCAGCCTGCTCGGCACGCTCCTGAGCCTTGATTTCGTCCCAGCGCCGATTGACTTCGCTTTCACTCAGACGCGGCGTCTCCAGCGGCGCATACAGCTCGCCGGTGGGAAATACATGCGGGTGACGGCGCAGCAGTTTACGGGTGATGCCATCGACCACCGCAGCAAACTCGAAGCGCTGCTCTTCTTTGGCCAGTTGAGCGTAGAACACCACCTGGAACAGCAAGTCACCCAATTCGCCTTGCATCTGCCTGTAGTCACCCCGCTCGATGGCGTCGGCGACCTCATAGGCCTCCTCCAGCGTGTGCGGCACGATACTGGCGTAAGTCTGCTTCAGATCCCAGGGGCAACCGTACTGCGGATCACGCAGCCGGGCCATGAGATTGAGCAGATCGTCGAGCGTGTACATAGAAGGCTCCCAAGGTCGCCCGTAGGAGCGGCTTCAGCCGCGAAGATGCGCTTTCGCGGCTGAAGCCGCTCCTACGGGCTGTCCATCACGACGTCTTGTTACGCCGGGTCTCGATGATGTTCGGCAACTGGGAAATACGCCCCAGCAACCGGCCCAGTGCATCGAGCCCCGGAATTTCGATGGTCAGCGACATCGTTGCAGTGTTGTCTTCCTTGTTCGAGCGGGTGTTGACCGCCAGCACGTTGATGCGCTCGTTGAGCAGCACCTGGGTGACGTCACGCAACAGCCCGGAACGGTCGTAGGCACGAATCAGGATGTCCACCGGGTAGGTGAGCACCGGCGCCGGCCCCCAACTGACCTGGATGATCCGCTCCGGCTCCTTGCCGCCCAGTTGCAACACCGAGGCGCAATCCTGCCGGTGAATGGTCACGCCACGCCCCTGAGTGATATAGCCGACAATCGCATCGCCCGGCACTGGCTGGCAGCAGCCGGCAATCTGGGTCAACAGGTTACCGACGCCCTGGATCTGGATATCGCCACGCTTGCCCGGCTTGTAACCGGTCGCCTTGCGCGGAATCAGCTCGACCTCGTCGACCCGCTCCGGCTCGACTTGCTGCTGCGCCAGGTTGACCAGCTGGGTCAGACGCAGGTCACCGGCACCCAGTGCCGCGAACATGTCTTCGCCGGTCTTGTAATTGGCCTTGTCGGCCAGCTTCTCGAAGTCGACCTGCTGCAACGCCATGCGCGCCAGTTCGCGCTCCAGCAAGGTGCGGCCAGCGGCGACGTTCTGGTCGCGAGCCTGCAGCTTGAACCAGTGGACGATCTTGGCCCGTGCCCGTGAGGTGGTGATGTAACCGAGGTTGGCATTGAGCCAGTCTCGGCTGGGGATGCCATTCTTGCTGGTGATGATCTCGACCTGCTCACCGGTCTGCAGGCTGTAGTTGAGCGGTACGATCCGCCCGTTGATCTTCGCACCGCGGCAGTTGTGGCCAATCTCGGTGTGCACCCGATAAGCGAAATCCAGCGGTGTCGCGCCCTTGGGCAGGTCGATGGCATGACCGTCCGGGGTGAACACATAGACCCGGTCCGGCTCGATATCGACCCGCAGCTGTTCGGCCAGCCCACCGATGTCACCCAGTTCTTCGTGCCACTCCAGCACCTGACGCAGCCAGGAGATCTTCTCTTCGTAGTGGTTGGAGCTGGATTTGACGTCGGTGCCCTTGTAGCGCCAGTGGGCACACACGCCCAGCTCGGCCTCTTCGTGCATGGCGTGGGTGCGGATCTGCACTTCCAGGACCTTGCCTTCCGGGCCGATCACGGCAGTGTGCAGCGAGCGGTAGCCGTTCTCCTTGGGGTTGGCGATATAGTCGTCAAACTCCTTGGGAATATGCCGCCACAGAGTGTGGACGATACCCAGCGCGGTGTAGCAGTCGCGCATTTCCGGAACCAGCACCCGCACGGCACGCACGTCGTAGATCTGGCTGAACGCCAGGCCTTTGCGCTGCATCTTGCGCCAGATCGAGTAGATGTGTTTCGCCCGGCCGCTGATATCGGCCTTGACCCCGGTGGCCTGCAGCTCGTTGTCGAGCTGGGTCATCACATCGCTGATGAAGCGCTCACGGTCCAGCCGCCGCTCATGCAGCAGCTTGGCGATCTGTTTGTACTGGTCAGGCTCCAGATAGCGGAACGAGAGGTCTTCGAGCTCCCACTTGATATGCCCGATACCCAGCCGATGGGCCAACGGGGCATAGATGTCGAAGACTTCCCGGGCAACGCGGTTGCGCTTTTCTTCGTCGGCATTTTTTACCGCACGAATCGCGCAGGTACGCTCGGCCAGCTTGATCAGCGCCACGCGCACGTCATCGACCATTGCCACCAGCATGCGGCGCAGGTTCTCGACCTGCGTCTGGCTGCCCAGCACCAGCGACTGGCGCGGGCTGAAGCTGGCACTGATCGCAGCCATGCGCTGAACGCCTTCGATCAGTTTGGCCACGGTGGCGCCGAAGCGTTCTTCGACCTGCGCGAGGGGAATCAGCCCCTCGCGTACGCCACGATAAATGACCGCCGCAATCAGCGAGTCCTGATCGAGCTTGAGGTCGGCGAGGATCTCGGCAATTTCAAGACCGGTCTGAAAACTGGAGGTGCCGTCGGCCCAGTCGTCTTTATGGGTGGGGTTGTTCTGCTCTTCTGCCAGCCTTGCGAATTCGCAGGCTTCTTTCATGGCCTGGCGATCCAGAATCAGATCGACACTGACAATATGGTCGAGCCATGCGTCGAGATTGATACTGCCGTCGGTGTTGACCGGCTGGTGTGCTCTCACCTGTACCATGCTGCTTACCTTCCCTACGGCGCGATGAATGGCGCCGAAAGTCGCCGGCCTTTTAAAGCGAATGCCACTTGCCGGGCCAGCAAGCAACAGCATTCACGGGCCAGTCTGAATTAAACGAGATTCCCTGTGGCACCGGTTCGATCCAATGAACCGGCGTCCACTCACTCATTCTTTCATTTCAAATAACGCCATCGCTTCGACATGCGCCGTTTGAGGAAACATGTCGAGAATTCCGGCTCGTTTCAAGCGGTAACCCTGTTTGATCAATTCTTGCGCGTCACGGGCCAGGGTGGCGGGGTTGCAGGACACATACAGCAACCGCCGGGCCCCCGACTTGCCGATCTGGCGCACCACTTCAAAGGCACCGTCGCGTGGTGGGTCCAAGAGTACCGCAGAAAATCCTTTTACAGACCAGCTTGCCTGCGTCAAAGGCTGAGAAAGATCAGCCTGGAAAAATTTCACGTTCTGCAGCCCGTTGTCGCGGGCATTGAGTGCGGCGCGATCGACCATCACCTGGACACCTTCGACCGCCACCACCTCGCGGGCTTGTGCAGCCAGCGGCAAGGCGAAATTGCCCAGGCCACAGAACAGGTCCATGACCCGCTCGCCCGGCTCGGGCGCCAGCCATTGCAGGGCCTGGTCGATCATCGCGGTGTTGACCGCCGCGTTGACCTGAATGAAATCTCCAGGCCGCCAGGCCAGTTGCATATCCCAGGGTTCGAGGCGATAGCCCAGGGTCTGCTGCGGGTCGAGCGGATACGGCTCGCCATCGCCGTGCAGCCAGAGCTGCACGCCCTGTTGATCACAGAATTCACCCAGTATGGCCAGATCGGTAGCAGCCAGCGGCGCGACATGCCGGACCAGCAGTGCCAGGGCCGTACCACTGAACAGCTCGACATGCCCCAATGCCTGGGGCTTGGCTAGCCGCCCCAGCAACTCAGGCAGGCTGGCCATCAGCGGCTGGAGTTCTTCGACCAGCACCGGGCAATGGCGCACATTGACGATGTCCTGGCTCGCCGCAGCGCGGAAGCCGACCTCCAGCTGGCGCGCCTTGTTGTCCCAGCGCACCGCGACCCGGGCCCGGCGCCGGTAGGCCAGCTCGCTGCCGACCAACGGCGGCGCCCACTGCTCCGGCGCAACCTGGGCCACCCGCTGCAGTTGCTCTGCGAGCATTTCCTGCTTGAATGCCAATTGCTGATCGTGGGGCATGTGCTGCACGCTGCAGCCGCCACAGCGACCGAAATACTCGCAAGCGGCAGCACGTCGTGTCTCGCTGGCCCGCACCACCCGCTCGGTACGGGCCTCGACCACCTTACCGCGGGCGTTGAGGACCCGCGTGTCGACTTCCTCACCGGCCAGACTGCCGGCCACAAACCAGGTCTTGCCGTCAGCGAAAGCAATGCCACGACCGTCGCTGGACAGTCGCTCAATGACCAGGCGCTGCTTCTTGCCGACCGGAATCTGCGCGCTTTTAACGCCACCGGCGGGCTGGAAACGCAGCCCTCGTTGCTGTTTGGCCATCAGTTGGGTGCGTCGTAAACGCCGGTCGACAGGTAACGGTCGCCACGGTCACAGATAATGGCGACGATCACGGCGTTTTCCAGCTCGCGGGACAGGCGCAACATCCCGGCCACTGCACCACCGGACGACACGCCGCAGAAGATGCCTTCTTCACGGGCCAGGCGACGCATGACGTCTTCGGCCTCAGCCTGCCCCATGTCGATGATCTGATCGACCCGGGAAGCCTGATAGATGCTAGGCAGGTACTCTTCGGGCCAGCGACGGATCCCCGGAATGGCTGCGCCTTCCATCGGCTGCAGGCCGACGATCTGCACGTTGGGGTTCTGCTCCTTGAGGTAGCGCGAGTTACCCATGATGGTGCCGGTGGTGCCCATCGAGCTGACAAAGTGGGTGATGGTGCCGCCGGTCTGCCGCCAGATTTCCGGGCCGGTGCCGGTGTAGTGCGCCTCGGGGTTGTCACCGTTGGCGAACTGGTCCAGCACCTTGCCACGACCTTCGGCCTGCATGCGCTCGGCCAGGTCGCGGGCACCTTCCATGCCCTCTTCCTTGCTGACCAGAATCAGCTCGGCGCCATAGGCCGTCATCGCGACCTTGCGCTCGGCACTGGAGTTGTCGGGCATGATCAGGATCATGCGGTACCCCTTGATGGCCGCCGCCATGGCCAGAGCAATGCCGGTGTTGCCGGAGGTGGCTTCGATCAGGGTATCGCCGGGCTGGATCTGCCCGCGCAACTCGGCGCGGGTGATCATCGACAGCGCCGGACGGTCTTTGACCGAACCTGCGGGGTTGTTACCTTCAAGTTTCAACAGGAGGGTATTGCTGGTGTCACCGCCGAGGCGCTGCAGGCGCACCAGCGGTGTGTTGCCGACGCAATCGGCAATGGTTTGATACTGCAGGGTCATGGCGTATTCGCAATCCAGTCTGCGGGGGCGCCTATCATACCGGCAAACGCCCAAAGCCCATATCACGCAAAGTGAGGCATTTATCACCAAAAAGAATAAGAGACTTGCCGGCACCCCTTGCCTGGCGGGCTGCGCTGCTGGCGTGCGGCTGCCCAGCCCGTTGCGCTCGCGCCGAGCCTGTCAATAATGCCAAGGCCGCTCCACAATGACCAACGGGCGGCTGATTGCCCCTGCCACCGGGGATGGTGACGCCGTGCGCCGCCGCAGGCAGTTAAGGATGTAATATGTCTGGCAGCCAATGGCTACACTGGTGTGTCACTGTTCAGGGGTGACAAATAAAGGACCTTCCGGGACACCTTCCGGGTTGCAGGAGAGCGTGTGTGCTGACCAAGCTGGGTATCAAGAGCCGGGTTCTGCTGTTGACCATTTTGCCCACCAGCCTGATGGCTGTGGTGCTGGGCGGCTATTTCACATGGATGCAGTTGTACGAGCTGCAAAGCCAGCTACTGGTGCGCGGCGAAATGATCACCCGCCAACTGGTACCGCTGGCCGCTACCGCGCTGGGGCATAAAGACAAAGCCATTCTCAGCCGCATCGCCACCCAGTCGCTGGAAGAAGACGACGTGCGCTCGGTGACGTTCCTGGATGCCGATCGTAATGCACTGGCGCATGCCGGCCCGAGCATGATCAATCCCGCGCCCACCGGTCAGGGCACCCAATTGCTCAATCGCACCGGCAGCGATGCCACCCGCTATCTATTGCCGGTGTTCGGCAACCAGCGGCATCTGACCAGCGCTGTCATCCCTGAAGAGGCCGACCGTCTGCTGGGCTGGGTCGAACTGGAGATTTCCCATAACGGCACGCTGTTGCGCGGCTATCGCAGCCTGTTCGCCAGCCTGCTGCTGATCCTCCTCGGGCTGGGCGTCACCGCCGCACTGGCGCTGCGCATGAGCCGCAGCATCAACCAGCCGCTGGGGCGCATCAAGCATGCGGTCAGCCTGCTCAAGGAAGGTCATCTGGAAACCCGCCTGCCGCCACTGGGCAGCCATGAGCTCGACGAACTGGCGTCGGGCATCAACCGCATGGCCTCGACGCTGCAAAATGCCCGCGAAGAACTGCAGCAGAGCATCGATCAGGCGACCGAAGACGTGCGCCTGAACCTCGAAACCATCGAGATTCAAAACATCGAACTGGACCTGGCGCGCAAAGAGGCGCTGGAGGCAAGCCGTATCAAGTCGGAGTTTCTGGCCAACATGAGCCATGAAATCCGTACGCCGCTCAATGGCATCGTCGGTTTTACACATCTATTGCAGAAAAGCGAACTGACGCCACGTCAGATCGACTACCTCAACACCATCGAAAAGTCCGCCGACAGCCTGTTGAGCATCATCAACGAGATTCTCGACTTCTCCAAGATCGAGGCCGGCAAGCTGGTCCTCGACACCATCGCCTTCAACCTGCGCGACCTGTTGCAAGACACCTTGACCATTCTCGCTCCGGCGGCGCATGCCAAGCAGCTGGAACTGGTCAGCCTGGTGTACCGCGACACGCCGGCGGCCCTGATCGGCGACCCGCTGCGCCTCAAACAGATTCTCACCAACCTGGTGAGCAACGCGATCAAGTTCACCCGCGAAGGCACCATTGTTGCCCGCGCCATGGTCGAAGAAGAGACCGAAGACAGCGCGCAACTGCGCATCAGCGTCCAGGACACCGGAGTCGGGCTGTCCAGCCAGGACCTGCGCGCGCTGTTCCAGGCCTTCAGCCAGGCCGACAATTCGCTGTCGCGCCAGCCAGGCGGCACCGGTCTGGGGCTGGTGATTTCAAAACGCCTGATCGAGCAGATGGGCGGCGAGATCGGGGTAGACAGCACCCCTGGCGTCGGCTCGGAGTTCTGGATCAGCCTGAAACTGCCCAAGGCCCGCGACGACTCCGAAGACCCGATGCCGCAACCGCTGCAAGGCGTGCGGGTGGCGGTTCTGGAACACCATGAGCTGGCGCGTCAGGCACTGGAGCATCAGCTAGAGGATTGCGGCCTGGAGCCACTGCTGTTCAAGAACCTGGAAAGCCTGATCAACGGTGTGACGGTCGCCCATGAAACGCCAGCGCGCATTGAGCTGGCAGTGATCGGCGTGACCAGCTACGAGATGCCTCCGGAACGTCTGCGCCAGTCAATCTGGGAGCTGGAAAACCTCGACTGCAAGGTGCTGGTGCTGTGCCCGACCACCGAGCAGTTGCTGTTCCAGCAGTCAGTCCCGGATGTATATACCCAGTTGCAGGCCAAGCCTGCCTGTGACCGCAAGCTGCGTCGCGGGCTGTCAGAGTTGATTGCCCCGCGCGCAATCCGTACTGAAAACAGTATTCAGTTGCCCAGCCGGGCACCCCGCATCCTCTGTGTGGACGATAACCCTGCCAACCTGTTACTGGTACAGACCCTGCTGGAAGACATGGGCGCCAAGGTGGTGGCGGTGGACAGTGGCTACGCCGCCGTCCAGGCCGTGCAGGAACAGAGCTTCGACCTGGTGCTGATGGACGTGCAGATGCCCGGCATGGATGGTCGCCAGGCCACCGAGACAATTCGTGACTGGGAAGAAGAGCGGCAGAACAGCCCGATGCCGATTGTGGCCCTCACCGCCCACGCCATGGCCAACGAGAAACGCTCGTTGCTGCAAAGCGGTATGGACGACTACCTGACCAAGCCGATCAGCGAGCGGCAACTGGCTCAGGTGGTGCTCAAGTGGACCGGTCTGGCGCTGCGTACGCCGGTGCCAGAGTCGCCACTGGACGCCGAGCAGAGTCATGTCGGGCCGCTGGTTCTGGACCCGGAAGAAGGCCTGCGCCTGGCGGCCGGCAAAGCTGACCTGGCCGCCGACATGCTGGCCATGTTGCTGGCCTCGCTGGACGCCGATCGCGAAGCGATTCGCACGGCCCGCAGCGCTGCGGATATCCAGGCGATGATCGAGCGCATCCACAGGCTGCATGGTGCGACCCGCTACTGCGGCGTGCCGCAGCTACGCGCCGCCTGCCAGCGGGCAGAGACCCTGCTCAAGCAAAATGCCCCGCAGGCCAGTGACGCCCTGGACGACCTCGACAAAGCCATTGCCCGCCTGGCGACCGAAGCGCGAGTCACCGCGTGAGCGCACGCGCTTAGCCTGATACCATAGCGGGCATTTTGGAGGACTCATGGCCGAACACGATTTTCGCTACAGCATGCTCAACCCGCAACACACCCTCACCGAGTGCCGCACTCTGGCACCCGGCCGCTACCAGGTCACCGGTAACGGCGGCTCGATTCAAGGCGACGACCAACTGCTGGTCACCCTTAAAGGCAGCAAGAGCCTGTACATGCGCCTGACAGTGGAAAAGGTCCGCCACCTGATCAACCCGCCCGGCCAGTGGGTCGCGGTGGCCAACGGCCCAGTGTTCGACGAACTGGCGATCCATGAGTGGGCGGTGCATTGCGACAGCTGCAACAGCGAGCTGAAGTTCGAGTTTTCGGTGGAAAGCAAACTGGGCACCAAGGCTCAGAAACCGGCGGCCGTTGCGCGCATCGCCGAACTGGGCTGGAAGACTGACGGCGACAAACACACCTGCCGTAAATGCCAGGCCCAGCCGGCATGAAACGCCGAGGGTTAGCAAGCCTGATCGGTGCCTTGCTGCTGACCGGCTGTGCCAGTGAGCCAGTGCTGATTCAGCAGGAGCAGAGTTACGTGCTGGAGTGGATCGGCGAGCGCCCGCTGGTTGATCGCAGCCGCATGACCATGACCCTGGGCGCTGACGGTCGGGCGTATGGCAACGCCGGTTGCAACCACTGGTTCGCCGCCTACACGCTGCAAGGCCAACTGATCAGCTTCGAGCGGATCGGCAAGACCCGCAAACTGTGCGTCGAAGCGCTGATGGAGCAGGAACAGCGCTTTCTCGAAACCTTGCCCAAAGTGCAGCGCTGGGATATCTCGCCGATCAACCAGTTGCGGTTGTGGCCGGCAGAGGGCAAACCGCTGCGGTTCTGGCAAGAATAACCGCGCAGCAGCGTCAGCCCTCGCCGCGCAGCGCCTTGAGTTTGGCGGTCAGGCCGGCGGCGGTCTGTTCGCCCAGCAACTGCTCACGCAGTTTGCCTTTGTCATCGATGATGTAGGTCACCGGCAGGGCTTCGGCAGGCGGGAATTCATAGCGCTCGGCCGGGTCCTGAGCCAGTACGGTGAACTTGATGCCCAATGCATCGGAAGCCTTTTTCAGCTCATCGCCTTGCAGGTTATCGAAGTTGACCCCCAATACGGTGACCTTCTGGTCCTTGAGCTGTTCGGCCAGGTGGTTCAGTTCCGGGATTTCGACCCGACACGGCCCGCACCATTCAGCCCAGTAATTGATCACCAGCCAGTGCTTGTCGATGCGCTCACTGGTCACTTTCTGACCATTCTGGTCAGTGCCCAGGTCCACACCACAACCACTGAGCAAGATACTGCCGAGCAGTGCCAACGTTGCCACTAATCGCCTTGCCATCGAAACTTTCCTTCTTTCGTCAAACCAAACTCATATGACACTTGATGCGTGCAATCGGCACTGTATATGTCGATCCAGCACACCGCGCAGTTAGAATACGCGCCACACTCTACAAGATGCGACCCGCAAATGACTGATCTGAAGCTTTATCACAACCCGCGCTGCTCAAAATCCCGCGCGGCGCTGGAGCTGCTGCAAGCCCGCGGCCTGACTCCTGAAGTAGTCCTTTATTTGCAAACCCCGCCCGATGCAGCGCAGTTGCGCGACCTGCTCGGCAAGCTGGGAATCGCCCCGCGCCAGCTGCTGCGCAGCGGTGAAGACGAATACAAGGAGCTGAACCTGGCCGACCCGGCGTTGAGCGATGAGCAGTTGATTGGCGCCATGGCCAGCCACCCGAAATTGATCGAACGACCGATTCTGGTCGCCGGTGATCGTGCGGCAATTGGTCGCCCCACCGAAAAGCTGCTGGAGTTGCTGCCGTGAGTGCACCTTACATTCTGGTGTTGTTCTACAGCCGTAATGGTTCGACCAGCGAGATGGCCCGGCAAATTGCCCGCGGTATCGAGATGGGCGGCCTGGAAGCCCGGCTGCGCACCGTACCGGCGGTGTCGGCCGACTGCGAAGCCAGCGCCCCGGATATCCCGGAAAGCGGCGCGCCTTATGCCACTCTGGACGATCTCAAACAGTGCGCAGGCCTGGCCCTCGGCAGCCCGACGCGCTTCGGCAACATGGCTGCGCCGCTCAAGTACTTTCTCGACGGCACCAGCAATCTGTGGCTGACCGGTGCGCTGGTCGGCAAACCCGCCAGTGTGTTTACCTCCACCGCCAGCCTGCACGGCGGCCAGGAAACCACTTTGATGTCGATGCTGCTGCCGCTGCTGCACCACGGCATGCTGATCACCGGCCTGCCCTACAGCGAGTCGGCGCTGCTGGAAACCGCCGGTGGCGGCACACCGTACGGCGCCAGCCATCACGCCGGCCCCGACGGCAAACGTCCGCTGGACAAACACGAGATCGAACTGTGCCGCGCCCTGGGCCAACGTCTGGCGCGGACCGCGTCGTTGCTGGGCGCGGCGTAGAAGGCCAAACCCGCAAATCTATAAGCCTGGAGTTCGAATGCAAGACTACAAATGGCTCCATGAGTATTGCCTGAACCGCTTTGGCTCGGCCAAGGCGCTTGAGGCGCAATTGCCGCAGCCCAGAACGCCAGAGCAATTAAAGGCCATCGGCGATGACCGCTACCTGTCGACCCTGGCCCTGCGGGTGTTTCGCGCCGGGCTCAAGCACAGCCTGGTCGATGCCAAGTGGCCGGCCTTTGAGCAGGTGTTTTTCGGTTTTGACCCGGAAAAGGTGGTGCTGATGGGCGCCGACCATCTGGAGCGGCTGATGCAGGACACACGCATCATTCGCCACCTCGGCAAGCTCAAAAGCGTGCCACGCAATGCCCAATTGGTACTGGATATCGCTCAAGAGCACGGCAGCTTCGGCAACTTTATCGCCCAGTGGCCGGTGGAGGACATTACCGGGCTGTGGCAGTACCTGAGCAAGCATGGCAGCCAGATGGGAGGTTTGTCGGCGCCGCGCTTTCTGCGCATGATCGGCAAGGACACCTTCGTGCCGAGCAACGACGTGGTCGCCGCCCTCAATGCGCAAAACATTGTCGACAAGGTGCCGTCCAGCAAACGCGACATGGCCATTGTCCAGGCCGCATTCAACCAGTGGCAGGCCGAGAGTGGTCGGCCACTGTGTCAGCTGTCAGCGATGCTGGCCTATACCGTCAACCACTGAGTCGGCTCAGAGGTTGACCACATTGACGAAGCGCGACGCCGCGCTTTCGTCCATGCGCAGGCTGCTGAAGTCGAACAGGTTGCGGTCGGCCAGTTGCGAAGGCTGAACGTTCTGCAGGGCACGGAAGATGTTCTCGACCCGGCCCGGGGTCTTGCGCTCCCAATCCTGAAGCATGTCCTTGACCACCTGGCGTTGCAGGTTTTCCTGAGAACCACACAGGTTGCACGGGATGATCGGGAAGCCCTTGAAGTTCGAATAGGCCTGGATGTCCTTCTCATGGCAGTAAGCCAGAGGGCGGATCACCACATTACGGCCGTCGTCGGAGCGCAGCTTGGGCGGCATGGCCTTGAGCGAGGCATTGAAGAACATGTTGAGGAAGAAGGTCTCGACGATGTCGTCGCGGTGATGCCCCAAAGCCATCTTGGTCGCGCCGATTTCATCGGCAAAGGTGTACAGCGTGCCGCGACGCAGGCGCGAGCACAGCGAGCAGGTGGTTTTGCCCTCCGGCACCAGTTCCTTGACCACCGAGTAGGTGTCTTTCTCGACAATGTGATACTCGATGCCCAGGGTTTCCAGGTAAGCCGGCAACACATGCTCGGGAAAGCCGGGCTGCTTCTGGTCCATGTTCACCGCGACGATATCGAACTTGATCGGCGCCACCTTCTGCAGGTGCATCAGCACGTCGAGCATGGTGTAGCTGTCCTTGCCGCCGGACAGACAGACCATGACCTTGTCGCCGTCCTCGATCATGTTGTAATCGCTGACAGCCTCGCCGGCCAGCCGACGCAGGCGTTTCTGCAGTTTGTTCTGATTGACTGAAAGAGTGCCCATGATGCTGGTGGTTTCCGCTGGCAAGGTTTCTACAAAGGGGCCTGAACAAGGAAAATGTCGCGCAAGACCGCCGAAAGGGCCGACATTTTACGCACATCGTCAGCATCATTGAACCTCCATGCATGGCATTAACGACGTGTTGCAGATCACCAATCGCTCTAAGCAGCAGCGCACCGGCTGTGCGGCACTTCTATACTTTTAATGTGAGGCCTGAATCAGGTGGTTGGCGGCGCCATGCCACTACAGGCGATAACTGCGAGGAGGACACCGTGATCAATCATGTCTGGGGTCTGTTCACCCATCCGGAGCGTGAGTGGCAACAAATCCGCACAGAAGACGAAAGCATTCGTCATATCTATCTCACTCACACCCTGCTATTGGCGGTGATCCCACCGTTATGCGCCTATATCGGCACCACGCAGGTCGGCTGGACGATCGGCGAGCGTGCGCCGGTCATGCTCACTCAGGCCAGCGCCTTGGGCATGGCAATGATGTCTTACCTGACCCTGTTGGCCGGCGTGGCGATCATGGGCGGTTTCATCCACTGGATGGCTCGTACCTATGATGCCGACCCGAGCCTGGCGCGCTGTATCGCGTTTGCCACCTACACCGCGACACCGCTGTTCATTGGCGGCGTGGCAGCGCTTTATCCGCACCTGTGGCTGGGACTGATAGTGGGCACTGCAGCGATCAGCTACACGGTGTATCTGCTGTACAGCGGCCTGCCAACGTTCATGAACGTCTCGGCCGAAGAGGGCTTCATGTTTTCCAGTTCCATCCTGTCGGTAGGCCTGGTGGTGCTGGTGGCGATCATGGCCTTTACCGTGGTGCTCTGGGGGCTGGGCGCCGGGCCGCAATATACGACCTGACAGTCAGCGTAACCCTCCCGACGAGTAGCCAGTGTCGGGATTTTCAGTCGGCGCCCGCCTTGCGGCATACTGGGCGCCACTGGAGAGTCGTCACGCATGCCCGAGCTACTGAAGTCCCACGTAGAAGCCTGTTATCAAAAAGCCGAAGCCTTTTTCAAACGTCCGTTCAAGCGCCCCTTGGTGAGTTTCAAGCTGCGCGGGCAGAAGGCCGGGGTTGCCCATCTGCAGGAAAACCTGCTGCGCTTCAACCCTCAGCTGTACCAGGAAAACCGCGAAGACTTCCTGCGCCAGACCGTCCCTCATGAAGTGGCTCACCTGATCGCTCATCAGTTGTTTGGCAGCAAGATCCAGCCCCATGGGGAGGAATGGCAACTGATCATGCGCGGCGTGTATGAGCTACCGCCCAACCGCTGCCATACCTATGCGGTGGAGCGGCGGCAGGTGACCCGTTACATCTACCGCTGCCCATGCCCGCAGAGCGATTTTGCATTCACAGCACAGCGCCATCGCATGGTGGTCCAGGGCCGCCGCTACCTGTGTCGCCGTTGTCGTCAGACCCTGGTGTTCAGCGGCGAGACCCGCATTGAATAGAACCGGCAGCAACGAAAAAGCCCATCCGAAGATGGGCTTTTTCAGATCCGATCGATGATCAGACGGTTGGCTTGGTGGTGCTCACCGGAGCCGGGCCTTCAGCGACACCCAGGTCATCTTCATGACGGGTTTCGATGATTGCCGAACCGCCCGAGGCCAGCTCGGATTGCAGTTTGTCGTTGTCCAGCTCGCCGACCCACTTGGCAACAACCAGAGTGGCAACCGCGTTACCCACCAGGTTGGTCAGGGCGCGGGCTTCGGACATGAAGCGGTCGATACCCAGGATCAGCGCCAGACCGGCAACCGGCAGGTGGCCTACGGCCGACAGGGTTGCAGCCAACACGATGAAGCCACTACCGGTCACACCAGCAGCACCTTTGGAGGACAGCAGCAGCACCAGCAGCAGGGTGATCTGGTGGGTGATGTCCATTTCGGTGTTGGTCGCCTGAGCGATGAACACAGCAGCCATGGTCAGGTAGATCGAGGTGCCGTCCAGGTTGAACGAGTAGCCAGTCGGGATAACCAGACCCACGACCGACTTCTGTGCACCCAGGCGCTCCATCTTGATCAGCATACGTGGCAGGGCCGATTCCGACGAGGAAGTACCCAGTACGATCAGCAGCTCTTCACGGATGTAGCGAATCACCCTGGAGATGGTGAAACCGTGGGCACGGCAGATACCGCCCAGGACCAGCATCACGAACAGGAAGCAGGTGATGTAGAAGCACAGCATCAACTGACCGAGCTGAACCAGGGTGCCGACACCGTATTTACCGATGGTGAAGGCCATGGCACCGAACGCACCGATAGGCGCCAGCTTCATGATCATGTTGATGATGTTGAACATCACGTGTGCGAAGCGATCGATGAAGTCCAGTACCGGACGACCGTAAGCACCCAGGCGATGCAGGGCGAAACCGAAGATCACCGAGAACATCAGCACTTGCAGGATGTCGCCGTTGGCGAAGGCGCCGACGATGGTGTTCGGAATCACGTTGAGGATGAAACCAACGATGCTCTGGTCCTTACTCGCCGTTACATAGGCGGCGATCTTGGAAGCGTCCAGAGTGGTCGGGTCGATGTTCATGCCAACGCCCGGTTTGACCACGTTGACGACGACCAGGCCGATGATCAGGGCCAGGGTCGAAACGATTTCGAAATACAGCAGCGCGTAACCGCCAGTCTTGCCGATCGACTTCATGTTCTGCATGCCGGCGATGCCGCTCACTACAGTACAGAAGATGATGGGCGCGATGACCATCTTGATCAGTTTGATGAAGCCATCACCCAGCGGCTTCAAGGCTTCGCCGGTCTGCGGGTAGAAGTGACCGATCAGGATACCGATCACGATGGCCACGATGACCTGGAAGTACAGGGTTTTGTAGATAGGCTGACGAGTCGTCATTGTAGTTATCCTCAAGGGCTTCACGGCACTATCCGGTGCGCGTGTTGCCTATAAAGCGCTAACCCTCCTGCACTGGAGGGATTTGTTGTGTCGAGCTGCGCGTAGCAGGCCTCTGCCGGTTGTATAGCAATGGCCGTGCCACGTTCGGTTATTTACCGCAGAACCCGCGCCAGACAAGGCGCTCAGCATTGACACTAGATGCTCTTGAGAAAAATGGGTGGCGGATTTCCGCCTGTTTTAGAGGTTGACGGCTTAACAGTGGCGGGTATCCGCCTGCGCCCTGAGCAGCACGCTTTAGCGCTGCACGCCCGTCAGCGCCCTGCTGGCCGACAAGCGCAATCTGCCTGTGGCGCGGCCTGCCTGAGCGGCCAGTGCCGGTGGGCCTGCCATGCCAGCGTTGGCGGAAATACGCCAGTCACTCGGCGGTGAAGTGAATGCGAAACAGCGCACCGCCCAACGGCGACTCATCCAGGGTCAATTGTGCGCTGTAGCTTTCGATGATGTCCTTGACCACCGCAAGACCAATGCCCTGCCCGGGGTTCTGCCGGTCCAGGCGCTCGCCGCGTTGCAGAATGCGCGCGCGCTGGCTGGCTGGCACACCGGGGCCGTCATCTTCAACACACAGTTCGTCGCCAGACTCCAGTGCCATGAAACTGATACGCACCTCGCCCAGGCACAGCCGGTAGGCGTTCTCCAGCAGGTTGCCGAGCAGCTCCATCAGGGCAGCCTCTTCCATGGGCACCTGGCAGCGCTCCGGCAAGTGCAAGGTGACATTGACCGTTTTGTCGCGGTAAACCTTCTGCAAGGTGTTGCACAGGCTCTCGACCACCGGCCGCAGTGCGACGTAATGCCGGACCAGACCGCTCTTGCGCAGGCTGGCACGCTGCAACTGGTAGCCGATCTGCTGGCTCATGCGTTCGATCTGGGTTTGCAGCACCCGCGCCTGCTCAAGGTCTTGCGGGCGCTTGGCAATGGTTTCGCTGACGCCCTGCAAGACGGTCAACGGTGTTTTGAGGCTATGGGCCAGATCACCCAGCGAGTCGCGATAACGAATCCGCTGTTCACGCTCGCTGCGTAACAGGCGGTTGAGCGAGCCGGTCAGGCGCAGCAGTTCACTGGGGTGGTTCTCGCTGAGGCTTTCCCGCTCGCCGGCTTCCACCTGGTCAAGCTCGCGGCTGACGCCTTTGAGCGCCTTCAGGCCCCAGGTCAGGCCCAGCCATAGCAGGCCAAGCAGTACGATCAGGGCGCCACCGAAGCCCAGATAAAGCTTTTTGCGCAATTGGCCAACGGTTTCCTGGTAGCCGTGCAACGGCTGCACGGCGACGATGCTGAACGCCGCATTACGCCCGCCCAACAGACGGATTTCCACGTCGTAGACGAAAAACTCGTTGCCGTTGTCGGTCTTGATCCGGTTGAACTTGCTGCCCAGGCCGTCATATTCAGGGCGGTAATCGAGATCTTCGCCCTCACTGGCCAGCGAACGCCAGACCAGTTGGCCCTGACGGTTGAAGATATAGCCGTGCAGACGGCTGCCCGGCAGGTTGAACTGCTCGCCCGGCAATAAAGAAGGCATCATCAAACCGCCGCTCTCGACCCGCGCGGCGGAAATCATGGTGGTCACATCGGCAGCCAGGCGCTGCTCGATGGCGCCACGCAGCGCCAGGCTAAAGGCGCTTTGCAATGCCGGCAGCATCAACAACATGAAAATGACCGCGAGGGTCGCTGCCCCCAGCATCAAGCGCAGGCGCAGCGAACGGATCATGTGCAGCGCTCAGTGAACAGATAGCCCATGCCGCGCACGGTTTCGATGGGTTTGAACGCGGCGGCGGTGTCGAGCTTGCGGCGCAGGCGGCCGACCAGCACTTCGATCACGTTCGGATCGCGCTCATCATCGTCAGGGTACAGCTGCTCCATCAAACGCTCTTTGGGCACCACCTGCTGGTGATGGAGCATCAGGTATTCCAGGATGCGGTATTCGTAGGCCGTCAGCGCCAGCGGCTGCTCTTGCAGGGTGGCCTGCTTGCGATTGAGGTCAAGCAGCAAGGGGCCGGCGGTGATGGTCGACTGGATAAAACCGCTGGAGCGCCGCAACAGCGCATTGAGCCGCGCCTCCAGCTCTTCGAACTGGAAGGGTTTGACCACATAATCATCGGCGCCGGCAGCCAGCCCTTCGACCTTGTCCTGCCAGTTGCCACGCGCGGTGAGGATCAGGATCGGAAAGGCCTTGCCCAGGGTGCGCAACTGACGAATCAGATCCAGCCCGCCCAGGCCCGGCAGGCCCAGATCGATAATCGCCAGGTCATGATTGAATTGCCCGACCTGATACAGCGCCTCCTCGGCATTGGCCACCGCTTCCACCACGTGTCCGGCCTCGCTCAGGCGCGTATACAAGTGATGGCGCAACAGCGCCTCATCCTCGACCACCAACAACTTCATGCAGCTCTCCCGGATGCGGCTGCACCCTCAGGACAAAAAACGGCGATCGTCATGATCACCCGGTAACCGCCGGTTCCATGGCAGGCATCATAACGACCTTGCTGCGACTACGGTAATAGGCCAGCGCTGAACCCCGACTGAACACCTGCGGCACACCCATGACACACCTGAACGGGCAAATCGGCTAGGCTGTGTGCTCCCCCACTCTTGCAGAAAAGGAATTGCCCATGCGTGTCTGGATTGCGTTGACCTTGATGGGCCTGGCCGGGCTGGCGCAGGCGGCGGTAAAGACCGAGCAGATCAATTACCAGAGTGCTGACGGTACGCAACTGGTCGGCTACTACGCTTACGATGACGCGATCACTGGCCAGCGCCCAGGCGTTCTGGTGGTCCACGAATGGTGGGGGCTGAACGACTATGCCAAGCGCCGCGCCCGCGACTTGGCGCAACTGGGCTACAGCGCGCTGGCCATCGACATGTATGGCGATGGCAAGAACACCGAACACCCCAAGGACGCCCTGGCATTCATGCAGGCCGCGCTCAAAGACAGCGACGCCTCCAGCAAGCGCTTCGACGCCGGCCTTGAGCAACTCAAGAAACAGCCGCAGACCAACCCGGCCAAAATTGCCGCCATTGGCTACTGCTTCGGCGGCAAGGTGGTGCTGGACGCCGCCCGCCGTGGTGAACCGCTGGCGGGCGTGGTGAGCTTCCACGGCGCCCTGGCCACCCAGAGCCCGGCCAAGCCAGGCATCAAAGTTCCCATGCTGGTGGAACATGGCGCCAGCGACAGCATGGTCACCGCCGAACAGGTCGCGGCCTTCAAACAGGAAATGGACGCGGCCAAGGCCGACTACAAGTTCGTCAGCATCGAAGGCGCCAAACACGGTTTCACCAATCCTGACGCGGACCGCCTGAGCCACGGTGAGCATGGCGGGCCGGACATTGGCTATAACAAAGCCGCCGACCAAAGCTCGTGGGCCGACATGCAGACGTTCTTCAAGAAGATTTTTGGCTGATAGCCCCAACACCGTAGGAGCGGCTTTAGCCGCGAATGGCCATATTCCATTCGCGGCTAAAGCCGCTCCTACGCCCGTAACCGACGACACAAGACCATGACTGCACATCTGCCCCTCCCCGCCTGCTGCCCTGATCTCACGCTGCACTGGCCTCTGCCGGAAGCGCTCTCAGGGGTGGTATTAATTAGCGGATCATTCGACCCGCAGCAACTCGCCCCCAGCGACTGGTCACTGTGCAATATCGAGCCACCGGCCAGCATCCAGCGTTCGGTGGCCAAGCGTCAGGCTGAATTTCTCGCCGGGCGCCTGTGTGCCCGTCAGGCCTTGCAGCAGCTTGACCGGCGTCTCTATGTGCCCGCCATCGGCGAGGACCGCGCACCGGTCTGGCCTGCCGATGTCTGTGGTTCGATCACCCACAGCACCGGCTGGGCAGCGGCCATCGTTGCACCGCGCACGCACTGGCGCGGCCTGGGCCTGGATGCAGAAAGCCTGCTCAGCCATGAGCGCGCCAGCCGCCTGGCCGGAGAAATCCTTACCGCAGACGAACTGGCCCGTCTGCAACAGTTGCCAGAGGAGCAACTGGCGCTGTGCGTGACCCTGACCTTTTCGATCAAGGAGGCGTTGTTCAAGGCGCTGTATCCGCTGGTTGGCAAACGCTTCTACTTCGAAGATGCGCAGGTACTGGACTGGTCGATTGACGGCCGGGTGCGTCTCGGTCTGCTGTGCGACCTGTCGGAACAATGGCAGCACGGTGCAGTGCTGCAGGGGCAATTTTGCCTGCATGACGACCATCTGCTGAGTCTGGTGGCCGTGGCGGCGTGAAGGACGAAGGTTTACGGCGGCTTTGAGCCCGTCGGCAACGGGCAATACTCACAGCGCCCGACCCACTCGACCCGATGACTCAGGCAACAGCTGCGGCGCTGGCGGCGGGGGGTATAAACAATGGTCTGGTACAACGGGTTGCGACGCCCGTCAGCCTTCAGCCGCTGGCTCAGTAGCGGCCAGCCTTTTTCCGCGAGCGGCGCGTCAAGACGAATCAGGCAGTGTTCCAGAGCTTCCCCGGCGCTGCTCCACAACACCGTCCGCGGCACACCGCCATAAGCGCTCAGGGCATTGACCAACGGGGTCAGCAAGTCATCCAGCAGGTCGGCAAAGCACTGTAAAGGATCACCACCCGGCGCTGCTAACACAGCACCTGCGGCAAGAAACTTCACCCCGGTCGGGATACCCCGCTCATCAAGTGCCACCGCCACGCGCTCAAGCCCCAACGGCCAATGCCAGTCCTGGGTTATCGAGGCCACCAGCAGCGGCGGGATCACCAGCATGAAGCCGTACTTGGCCCACTGCGAGACCAGCACATCTCGCTGCTGCGGCATCAAGTGCGCGCCATAGAGATTCAACAGCAGAGCCTCCAGACGCTGCGGCTGCAGCAGTTCAGCCAGCGTCAACAGCGGACGCTGGTCATCCTCGGCCACGATATGTTGCATGAACGGCTGTAGCTGAGCGGCAACGTGCAGCATCACGGCTCGACCTTTTCTGCGGTCTGCACGCGCGGCCAGGCCAGGCTGAAACAGGCACCGCCCAACCGCTCGCTACGGCCGATCAAGGCCCGCCCCTGATGCCAATTGATAATGCGCCGCACGATGGACAACCCCAGGCCATGACCGCCTGAGGTGCGGGTGCGGCTGTCGTCCAGACGCATGAAGGGGGTAAAGATCCGCTCCCAGGCACTTTCCGGCACACCCGGGCCATCATCCTCGACGTCAAGCCGGCAGCGGCCATCCTCGACCCGGAAACTGATGCTGACCCGCGACTCGGCATGGCGCATGGCATTGCTCACCAGGTTCTGCACGGCACGGCGCAGATAACGCGGTTCGGCCTCGACCCAGGCATTGCTGTCCTCGGGGTCGATCCGACAGACACCACGGGCGACCCGCACCTGGGCGCGCAGCGGCGCCAGCTCGGCAATCACCTGATCGATCAGGCTTTCAAGATCGACCCGCTGGAAATCCAGGGTCGGCGCGCCCTGCTCCAGACGCGCGTAGGTCAGCATCTCGTCGACCAGCTTGTCGAGGTCCTGAATGTCGTTGTCCATGCCGATCATGTATTTGTGTCGCGCTTCGGGGCTTTCGGCATCCTGGACCATCTCCAGGCCAAAGCGCAGGCGCGCCACCGGTGTGCGCAATTCGTGCGACACGGCACGCACCAGTTCCCGCTGGATGGTCAGGGAGCGCTGCAAATGCTCGGCCATGCTGTTGAACGCCGTGGCCAGCCTGCCGACCGAGTCGTTGCCGCTGCTGGGCACGCGGGTCTGCAAACTGCCTTGGGCTATCAGCGTGGCGGCAGCCTCCAGCGCCTGCACCCGGCGCTCCAGGCGGCGCACCAGCCAATAAACCACCAGGCCGATAAAGCACAAACCCAACAGTGCAATGCCCACCAGCACGTCGGTCGGGTATGGCCGCATCTGGTACAGCGGCCCCAGCTCCAGCACCCATTGGGTGTCAACGATGCCAGACAGCACCCGGATCGAATCACCGCCCTTGCCCAGCGCCATCACCGTATCGCCTTCATAGATGCGCCGGCGCTGATCGTCGTCCAGGTCAGCCAGGTCCAGAGGCAACAGTTGCAAATCGAAACCGAAGCCCTTGTCGGCTTTCAAGGCCTGCAAACGCGCTGGCTGCTCTGCGGCCGGCGCGCGCACCAGTTCATCGCTCAGCAAATACAGGGTGGCTCGCGCCAACTGCTCGGTGATCTGCTGCACCTCGCCAGTCAGCAATAAAGGCTCATTGACACTGAGTTGGCGATAGACCTTGGCCGCGTGCGGCCCGGTCTGTTCGACCACCACCTGGCCTCGCAGCAAACGGCTGCGCGCGCTGCTGTCCAGTTGTGCCTGGTCAGGCGTCTGCAGGCTCAGCGGAATACCTAACAGACGCTCCCAGATCGCCAGGGCCCGCTGGCGCTGAAGATCGTTCATGGTCGCCAGATTGTCGCCCATCAGAGCGAAGGTGCCATGGGCCATGCGTTCACGGTATTGCTCGCCGCGCTGCTGGTTAAGCACATGCAGCGACAACGTGCCAAGCAGCGCCACCAGAATCAGCACCCCCAGCATGCCGCCATAGATACGCAGGAAAATGGCGTTCATGCGGGGTTCAGCAGGGTCAGTTGACGGGCCGCTTCGGCCACGAACAGATACCCCTTGTTGCGCACCGTCTTGATCAGCCGCGGGTGTTCAGGATCGTCGCCGATCCGCGGGCGGATACGGGAAATGCGTACATCGATAGAGCGGTCCTGGCCGTCGTAGCCGACCCCGCGCAGGGCGGTGAAAATCTCTTCCCGAGACAAAATGCGCCCGGCATTGCTGACCAACAGCCACAACAGGTCGAACTCGGCGGCAGTCAACTCGATGAGCTGGCCGTGCAGCGATGCCTCGCGCAACCCACTGTCGACCTGCAACGGGCCGAAACTCACCCGCTGCTGGGCACTTGGCGGCGTCGGCTCGCTGCGACGTAACAGCGCATGGACCCGCGCCAGCAGCACCCGCGGGTGCACCGGTTTGCAGACAAAGTCATCGGCCCCGGTGTCCAGCCCTTGTACCTGGTCACTGTCATCGGTCCGTGCGGTGAGCATCAGAATCGGCCCGGCATAGTACGGGCGGACCCTGGCGCAAATGCTCAGGCCGTCTTCGCCGGGCAGCATCAGATCGAGAATCAGCAGGTCCGGCTGCATCTCGATGATCCGCGCTACAGCCCGCGCGCCATCGCCCTCAAGGCTGACCTCAAGGCCATTGGCTTGCAGGTAATCACGGGTCAGTTCGGCCAGCCGCTGGTCGTCTTCGACGATCAGCACCCGCCAGGATTCATCAGCCATGCGCAAACTCCCTCAGCACTGCCGCGAGTGTAGCAATGCCGCAGGCTTTGCCCCAGCGTCAGTTGCCCGGTGGCGGCGGTAGCAGACGAGGTGCCAGAGGACTTGCCGAGTTGTTTTTTTGTGATAGGGTTCGCGCCCGCAAAATTGCACCCACCGCCAGTGCAGCCAGAAAAAAAACAGCGACCAACGGTTCAACGTACAGAGGCTGCGGGCTGGACCGCGTTATACACCCTGCAATGCACAAACTGTGCACAAGTTTATCCACAGGCAGTGCGTTGAACTGAGGCTAGAAACGCATTATCTTGTATGTCCTTTCCTGGACAGACCCTAGATGTAGGGTTTGGACCAAAAAAACCGTGAACACAATTCGAGGCAGGTTTTCAAGCCCTTTAACTTGAATTTGTGGAGTTGAACTAAACGCAGGATCCGTAGCCAAACCGCTCGCGCGAATGGCCCGATGTAATCGGCACGCTGCACTGCACGTCCTGCAACATCGAATATGCACTATCCAGAGATTTCCAGGCAGCGTGCCAACCCGCTGCCTTTTTGATTTAAAGCCGGGGAACGCGCACAGCCTTCCTCAAACCGGCCAAAAGCCGGCCACGGTGGGCAGCAATGCCCGAACATACTTAAAAATGTGGAGCCCCCCCATGCAGACAGACACAACTCGCGAGAACCAGCCGACCGCTGCGCCGCAACCCGCCCAGGCCCAACAGGACCTGAGCGCTACTGCCCCCGGTCAATTGCGTGTCATCAAGCGTAACGGTACTGTCGTTCCTTACACCGACGACAAGATCACCGTGGCCATCACCAAGGCGTTTCTTGCAGTTGAAGGCGGCACCGCCGCCGCGTCGTCGCGCATCCACGACACCGTGGCGCGCCTGACCGAACAGGTCACCACCACCTTCAAGCGTCGCATGCCATCGGGCGGCACTATCCACATCGAAGAAATCCAGGATCAGGTCGAACTGGCGCTGATGCGTGCCGGCGAGCAGAAAGTTGCCCGTGACTACGTGATCTACCGTGATTCGCGCGCCAAGGAACGTGCCGGCCGCGCCGCTGCCGACACCGCCGTCAAGCCGCACCCAAGCATCCGCATCACCCGTGCCGATGGCAGTCTTGAGCCGCTGGACATGGCGCGCCTGCACACCATCGTCAGCGAAGCCTGTGAAGGGCTGGCCGAAGTCGACGCCAACCTGATCCAGAACGACACCCTGAAAAACCTGTACGACGGCGTGGCCATCAAGGACGTCAACACCGCCCTGGTAATGACCGCCCGGACCCTGGTCGAGCGCGAGCCGAACTACTCGTACGTGACCGCCCGCCTGCTGCTCGACACCCTGCGCGCCGAAGCCCTGAGCTTCCTGGACGTGGCCGAGAGCGCCACCCACCACGAAATGGCCGACCTGTACGCCAAGGCCCTGCCGGCCTATGTTGCCGCCGGTATCAAGTTCGAGCTGCTCGACCCGGCACTGGCCGGCTTCGACCTGGAAAAACTCGGCAAGGCGATCAACCACGAGCGTGACCAGCAGTTCACCTACCTGGGCCTGCAGACCCTGTACGACCGCTACTTCATCCACAAGGACGGTATCCGTTTCGAACTGCCGCAGGTGTTCTTCATGCGTGTGGCCATGGGCCTGGCCATCGAAGAGAAGCAGCGTGAAGACCGCGCCATCGAGTTCTACAACCTGCTGTCGTCGTTCGACTACATGTCGTCGACCCCGACCCTGTTCAACGCCGGCACCCTGCGTCCGCAGCTGTCGAGCTGCTACCTGACCACCGTGCCGGATGACCTGTCGGGCATCTACCACGCGATCCACGACAACGCCATGCTGTCCAAGTTTGCCGGTGGTCTGGGCAACGACTGGACACCGGTACGCGCACTGGGCTCCTACATCAAAGGCACCAACGGCAAGTCACAAGGCGTCGTGCCGTTCCTGAAAGTGGTCAACGACACCGCCGTGGCGGTCAACCAGGGCGGCAAGCGCAAAGGCGCTGTCTGTGCCTACCTGGAAACCTGGCACATGGACATCGAAGAGTTCATCGAGCTGCGCAAGAACACCGGTGATGACCGTCGTCGTACCCACGACATGAACACCGCCAACTGGATCCCTGACCTGTTCATGAAGCGCGTCTTCGACGACGGCAAGTGGACCCTGTTCTCGCCATCGGAAGTGCCGGACCTGCACGACCTGACCGGCAAAGCCTTCGAAGAGCGCTACGAGTACTACGAAGCCCTGACCGAATACCCTGGCAAGATCAAGCTGTTCAAGACCATCCAGGCCAAAGACCTGTGGCGCAAAATGCTCTCGATGCTGTTCGAGACCGGCCACCCGTGGCTGACCTTCAAAGACCCGTGCAACCTGCGCAGCCCGCAGCAGCACGTGGGCGTGGTCCACAGCTCGAACCTGTGCACCGAGATCACCCTGAACACCAACAAGGACGAGATCGCGGTCTGCAACCTGGGCTCGATCAACCTGCCGAACCACATCGTTAACGGCCAGCTCGACACCGCCAAGCTCAAGCGCACCGTAGACGTTGCCGTGCGCATGCTCGACAACGTGATCGACATCAACTACTACTCCGTGCCGCAGGCGCGTAACTCCAACCTGCGCCACCGCCCGGTCGGCCTGGGCATCATGGGCTTCCAGGACGCGCTGTACCTGCAGCACATTGCTTACGGTTCCGATGCTGCCGTGCAGTTCGCCGACACCTCGATGGAAGCGGTCAGCTACTTCGCCATCCAGGCTTCCTGTGACCTGGCCGACGAGCGCGGCGCCTACGAGACCTTCAACGGCTCGCTGTGGAGCAAGGGCATCCTGCCACTGGACTCGCAGCAGATCCTGATCGAAGCCCGTGGCCAGAAGTACATCGATGTCGACCTGAAAGAAACCCTCGACTGGGCGCCGGTTCGCGAGCGCGTCAAGAAAGGTATCCGTAACTCGAACATCATGGCCATCGCGCCGACTGCAACCATCGCCAACATCACCGGCGTGTCGCAGTCCATCGAGCCGACCTATCAGAACCTGTACGTGAAATCGAACCTGTCGGGCGAATTCACCGTGATCAACCCGTACCTGGTCCGCGACCTCAAGGCCCGCGACCTGTGGGACTCGGTGATGATCAACGACCTGAAGTACTACGACGGTTCCGTGCAGCAGATCGAGCGTATCCCGCAAGAGCTCAAAGACCTGTACGCCACCGCGTTCGAAGTCGAAACCAAGTGGATCGTCGACGCCGCCAGCCGTCGCCAGAAGTGGATCGACCAGGCGCAGTCGCTGAACCTGTACATCGCCGGCGCTTCGGGCAAGAAGCTGGACGTGACCTACCGCATGGCCTGGTACCGTGGTCTGAAAACCACTTACTACCTCCGTGCCCTGGCCGCGACCAGCACCGAGAAGTCGACCATCACCACCGGCAAGCTCAACGCCGTATCGAGCGGTGGCCACGGCCCGGACGACTCGGCCATTGCTGCGCCGCGCCCAAGCGAAGCAGCACCGGCAGGTCCGGCCCCAGTGCCGAAGGCCTGCGCCATTGACGAGCCTGATTGCGAGGCTTGTCAGTAATATTTCACTAAAGACCGAAGCCCTAACATGGGCTTCGGCTAAACGAGAAACGCCACGAAGAACAATCAGCCGAACGAATCTCAGCTTACGATTAAAAAGCAGATTATAGGCTAGACAAGATAAAGCGCGATGCACGCGCTACAGAACGGCGATCATTTTCAATGATCACCTACTGGTGTCCAAGGAAGGACACGGAATTGGAAAGCTAGCGGGCGATTACGAAGAAGTTTGCCGACCTAACGCAATCACCCGCTCCACCAAAGCCAAACAGTTACGAGGAGCTTTCGAGGGCCGCTGATTGAGCCAAAATCAGGAGGATACGTCAATGCCTGTCGGCTCAGCGGTGCCCCGAAACATTAAATTTAATCAATGTTTTGAGGTTTTATCATGAATCACAACGACAAACAGACATCCGATCTAATCGCTAGCCTCGCGTCTGAGACGCTTCGCGATCCAAATGCATCGGTCATTGCAAAAAGCTTGGCAGCGTCCGCGCTGGCTCAGACCCATACCAGCAAACAAACTGGTAAAGAGATGGAGACCACCGCATCAAAAGTGCTCCAAAGCGAGAAGTACAGCGAAGCTAGCAAGTCTCTTGCGGCTTCAATCCTGTCCCAATCGAACAAAAGCCGTTAAGTGAGGAGGTCCTATGAAAATCAACATGGCACACCTCCGAGAACCAGCACTCAACGGAGGTTGGATTGATTTTGCTGTCTTTGATGCGAAAGCCACAGATGGTGACAACAACACTCTTCTTCACCAGTTGACGCTGGCTGTCAGGGAGATGGGCTTCAAGGTCGACCAGTCAGCTCTTGCTTACAGGTATGGCAACAGAGTCCGGTTTTTTGGCACTCCTTCTCTCGTTAATCATCTATCTAAAACTGGCCGTCTCCGCTGGACTCACACTGTAGACGTCTGACCCTCATAGCTCCCCCCCCTAACACAGGCTGGGGAGCTTTCACTGATTGTAGCTACGCGGCTACATTTTTCGCCCCCACAACAACATATAGTGTTTTTATCCAAAAAAAACCACCATATGTACTTAATCCTGAGCTAGACTCCTCACTCCGTGATTGGACTGCGGTCAATCGAACGACTGATGATCGCCTTTGTCGAAATGTGCTGTGAATCAATCTCACACATACCCCGATGAGGCATGATTCCGGTATAATTCGCGCCCCTAAAAAGGCGAAAAAATCTCAAGCGTATAAGCGTGTTGTAGAGACTTGCTGCACGTAAACGCCTTGACAACCGGACGTTACTCAGTTTCGTGTCTTTTTCCATAAGGATGGACAGAACGTGATTGACCTCAACAGATTTTGGTGCGAAGGGAGGAAAGATCCATCCCACTCAGCAAGCTTAAAGACGCATGCAGTTTCGCATCATCTCTAAAATCCAATTGGTTGCAATAGCAGCCCTCAAGCCGGAGATGTACCCATGCTGAGCTGGGACGAATTCGATAACGAAGACGGCGAAGTCGCCGCTGCCAAACCCGCTGCCCAGGCTGCCAAAGGCAATGAAGGCGCGCTGGATCGCCTCGACACCGACGGCGGTGCCGCCGCCGTTGAAGCGCGCGCCGTCACCTCCAGCGACTCGGCTGCCGTGGCTCGCGCCAAACAGGCGCTGAACGACCTGGACATCGCCGAAGGTCTGGCTGAACTCGAAGGCTCCTCGGCTCGCGTGGCGGTCGACGAAAAGCGCATGATCAACTGCCGCGCCGACCTCAACCAACTGGTGCCATTCAAGTACGACTGGGCCTGGCAGAAGTACCTCGACGGCTGCGCCAACCACTGGATGCCGCAAGAGGTCAACATGACCGCCGACATCGCCCTGTGGAAAAACCCTGAAGGCCTGACCGACGACGAGCGCCGCATCGTGCTGCGCAACCTGGGCTTCTTCTCCACCGCCGACTCGCTGGTTGCCAACAACCTGGTGCTGGCCGTGTACCGCCTGATCACCAACCCGGAGTGCCGCCAGTACATTCTGCGCCAGGCCTTCGAAGAGGCGATCCACACCCACGCCTACCAGTACTGCATCGAGTCGCTGGGCATGGATGAAGGCGAGATCTTCAACATGTACCACGAGATCCCGTCGGTCGCGAAAAAAGCCGCCTGGGGCCTGAAGTACACCCGTTCGATCTCCGACCCGGAATTCAAGACCGGCACTCCGGAAACCGACAAAGAACTGCTGCGCAACCTGATCGCCTACTACTGCGTTCTGGAAGGCATCTTCTTCTACTGCGGTTTTACCCAGATCCTGTCCATGGGCCGCCGCAACAAGATGACCGGCGTCGCCGAGCAGTTCCAGTACATCCTGCGCGACGAATCCATGCACCTGAACTTCGGCATCGACGTGATCAACCAGATCAAGATCGAAAACCCGCACCTGTGGGATGCCGAGATGAAAGAAGAAGCCACGCAGATGATCCTGCAAGGCACCCAGCTGGAAATCGAATACGCCCGTGACACCATGCCACGCGGCGTACTGGGCATGAACGCAGCGATGATGGAGGACTACCTGAAGTTCATCGCCAACCGTCGCCTGACCCAGATCGGCCTGAAAGAAGAATACCCAGGCACCACCAACCCGTTCCCGTGGATGAGCGAGATCATGGACCTCAAGAAGGAGAAGAACTTCTTCGAGACCCGCGTGATCGAGTACCAGACCGGCGGCGCGTTGAGCTGGGATTGATCGCCGCATGACGGTTCAGCACGCACTGGGTTTCTCAGTGCGTGCCGAGATACAGCGTTAGCCCCAACACTGTTCAGATAAGCACTGCGGACCCGGTGGGAGCGAGCTTGCTCGCGAAGAGGCCAGTAAAAGCACTACATCTGCTGCGAATGTGCCGCCGTCTTCGTCGGCAAGCCAACTCCCACCGAGATTTGTGTACTTAACTGAACAGTATTGGAGTTAGCCCCCATCCCCCTCAGCAAGCAGCCGTCGCAACGATTGCAATCCAGGCTTGCACTCCTACCGCATCAACCCACCACCCCCACCTTCACCCAACGCTGCTCTTGGGCTGATCGGCGCGCCGCTTCTGCCAGTCGTTCGACCTCCCACGCTTCCTGAAAGTCCACCCCTGCGCTGCCCGGCTGACCGGCCATGGCTTGCAGCAAGCCATGTACTTCCAAGGTCTTGAGTTCGTTATAGCCAAGCTGATGCCCTGGGGCCGGGCAGAACGCTGCGTAGCCAGGCAATTGCGGTCCGGCCAGCAAGGTACGAAAGCCGCTGGTTTCGACCCGTGAGCCGGGCTGGTAGAGACGCAGTTCGTTGAGCCGCTCCTGGTCATAGACCAGCGTGCCCCGCGTACCGGTGACTTCGAAGCACAGCCGGTTCTTGCGCCCATGGCGCAGCCAACTGGTCGTCAGCGTGCCACGTGCGCCGTTGGCAAAACGCATCAGGATATGTGCCTGATCATCGACCTCAACCTGGCGCGGCCCATTGGCCGAAGGCCGCTGGGCATGCACGGTGTGCAGGTCGGCGCAAAGGCTGTCGACCTCACCGAGCAGAAAGCGCGACAGTGACAGGATATGGCTGCCAAGGTCGGCCAGCGCTCCACCGGCCTGGCGAGTTTCGCAGCGCCAGCCGAATGGAGCCTGTGGGTCGGCCATGAAGTCTTCGCTGAATTCGCCGCTGTAGCCGACGATTTCGCCCAGCTCACCACTGGCAATCAGTTCACGGGCCAGGCCGAGCATGGGGTTTTGCAGGTAGTTGTAACCGACACGGGTGACCACACCGGCAGCGCGGGCGGCATCGCGCATCTGGGTGGCCTCTGCCAGGGTCGCGGCCAGCGGTTTTTCGCAGTACACCGCCTTGCCTGCGGCCAGCGCCGCCATGGCCATCGGATGATGCAGCAGGTTAGGCGTGGTGATCGCCACCAGATCGACATTCGGATCATTGATCAACGCCTCCCAGCCCATCGCCTGCTGGAAGCCCCAGGCCCGCGCGCAGTCGGCGGCCCGTGCCGGGTCAGCGTCGGCCAGCGCCACACAATCGACCTGCAGGGGCAGGTCGAACACCGAACCTGCATGTTGAAACGCCAGGGCGTGGGCGCGCCCCATGAATCCGGTGCCGATCAGGCCAAGACCGAGTCTTTGCATGAGAGACCTCTAAGACAGAAGAAAAGACCCGGCAGGCCAGCCGCCGGGCAAGGAAGATGCTTGTTCAGCGCTTGGCTTTGCGTTTGTTGCGGTACTGGTCGACGATCACGGCAACGACGATGATTACGCCCTTGATGATGTCCTGAATGTAAGCGTCCACGCCGAGGAAGGTGAAGCCGCTGGCCATCACGCCAAGGATCAACGCGCCGATTACCGTACCGGTGATACGGCCCACGCCGCCCGCCAAACTGGTCCCGCCGATCACCGCAGCGGCGATCGCGTCCAGCTCGTAGGACATGCCCATGCCGGCCTGGCCGGTGGCGGCACGTGCCGAAGCCACCACCCCGGCCAGCCCCGCCAGCAGACCGGCGATGCTGTAAACGATGACCAGATGGCGTTTGACGTTGATCCCGGAAATGCGCGCGGCCTGCATGTTGCCGCCAATCGCGTAGGTGTACTTGCCGTATTTGGTATAGCGCAGGGCGACATGGAAAATCACTGCCACCACCAGGAAGATAATCACCGGCATAGCGCCGTTGCCGATCGCGGTATAGCTGTCTGAAAGCATGCTGACCGGCTGACCTTCGGTGTAGTAACGGGCCAGGCCACGGGCCGAGACCATCATGCCGAGGGTGACGATAAAAGGCGGGATGCCGGTAATGGCAATCAGGCTGCCGTTCACCGCACCGGCGAGCAGCCCGACGAACAGGCCCGCCATGACCGGCACCCAGACCGGCATGTCGGTCAGCGAAGGAAACACCGCCCGGCCAAAATCAGAGGTTTGCGCCAGACTGGCAGCGACCATCGCTGACAACGCCAGCACCGAGCCGGAGGACAGGTCGATACCGGTGGTGATAATCACTTGGGTAACCCCAATGGCCAGCAGGCCGATCACCGAGACTTGCAGGATCATCAGCACCAGGCGCTGAGAGTTCATCAAAAAGCTCTGGTCGCGAATCACCCAGCCGAACGCTTCAAAGGCCAGGCCAATACCGAACAGTACAAGCAAAATACCCAATTCGGTGGGCATGCGCCGCCGGCGGCGTGGAGCGGATGTTTCCAGGGTCTTCTTGTCGGAGACGGCAGTCATGGGAAGGTCCTCTTGTTCTTGGAATTTTCGACGAATGAACGGGCGCCGCTGCTGCGCCCGTCAGGCGCAAGTCAATGGATCACGGTGTTGCCCGACGCCAGGTGCATGACCCGCTCCTGGGTCGCCTCCTCACGATCCAGGACACCGGTGACCTGCCCCTCGTGCATGACCATGACGCGGTCGCTCATGCCGAGCACTTCGGGCAATTCGGAAGAAATCATGATCACCGCCAGGCCTTCACCGGCCAGGGCGGCGATCAACCGGTAGATCTCGGCCTTGGCCCCCACATCGATACCACGGGTGGGTTCATCAAGAATCAGAATCCGCGGGTGGGTCATCAGCCAGCGCGCCAGCAGTGCCTTTTGTTGGTTGCCGCCAGACAGGTTGGCGATGCATTGGTCCAGTGAGGGGGTCTTGACGCGCAACTGCGTCCGCATCTCTTCACACAGTTCGTGCAGCCGCTGCTGCTGCACGAAACCGCTGCTGGTATGGCTGGAGAGCACCGCCACCTCCATGTTTTCCTGCACGCTCAGGCAGGCAAAGATGCCGGTGTCCTTGCGATCTTCGGTGAGCAACGCCAGGCCCTTGCGAATCGCCAGGCAGGGGTCACTCATATTCACCACCTCACCGTCGATGATGATCTCGCCGGAAGTGGCCGGGGTCACGCCGAACAGGGTCTCGGCAACATTGGTGCGCCCGGAGCCCATCAGCCCGGCGATACCCAGAATCTCGCCGGCATGCAGGTCGAACGAGACGTTCTCGAATACCCCTTGCAGGCTCAGGTCGCGCACCGACAGCAGTAACTTGTCGGTGGGTGCACTGCGCTCGGGAAACAGCTGAGTCAGCGGCCGGCCGACCATCATCGAAATCAGGCTGTCGCCATCCATGCTCTCGGCACTTTGCAGACCGATGTAAGCGCCATCACGAAACACTGCCACTTCATCGGCAATGGCAAAGACTTCATCCATTTTGTGGGTGATGTAGATAATGCCCTTACCCTGGCTCTTGAGGTCGCTGATGATCGAAAACAGATGGGCTACCTCTTTCTCGGTAATGGCCGAGGTCGGCTCATCCATGATCAGTACGTCGCTGTCGTAAGACACCGCCTTGGCGATCTCGACCATCTGCCGACCGGCGATGCTCAGGCTGCCGACCAGCTCTTCAGGGTCCAGGTCCATGCGCAGGCGGTCGAGTAACTCTTGTGTGTTTCGATGCATGACCCCGTGATCAACCATGTGTAGCGCATTGAGGGGCTCGCGACCCAGCCAGATGTTCTCGGCGATGGTCATGTAGGGCATCAGGTTAAGCTCCTGATGGATCATCGCGATGCCTGCCTGCAAGGCCTGCAAAGGCGTCTCGAAGCTGATCGGCTCTCCACGCAGGCGCAGCTCGCCGGCATCAGGCTGATAGATACCGGCGATGATCTTCATCAGCGTCGACTTGCCCGCACCGTTTTCGCCCATCAACGCCAGCACACTGCCGGGCCGTACCCGCAGTTGCACATCGGACAGGGCAACCACGCCGGGGAAACCTTTGGTCAGGTGAGTGATTTCGAGCAGGAACTCGCCGTTCACAGAGGCCATGCGGCTGGCGGCAAGTGTGGCGGTCGAAGGGGCAGCACTGAGCATGTTCACGATCTCCTCAAAGGGCCCAGGGCGACGGGCGCCCACGGGCGTCGGATCATTTTTGTTTGAATTGCGCGTAGTTGTCCGGGGTGACCAGGTGCACGGGAATCCAGATGTCGCCCTGCAGCGCCTCGCCGTGAGCCAGCTTGACGGCGGCATCGACAGCGCCCTCGCCCATCGCCACCGGGTCACGCAGCACGGTCACCGCCAGTTGCTTGCGTTTGATCGCTTCGAGGCCATCAGGTGTGCCATCAATGCCACCGACCAGCACCGTGGAAGCACCGGCACGTTGCAGCGCCATTGCCGCGCCAATGCCCATTTCGTCGTTGTTCGCGGCGACTGCATCAATTGCACGGCCACCCAGAATCCAGTTGTTCATCAGGTCCAGGCCCTTGTCGCGCTGCCAGTCGCCGGACTGCTCCTCAACCACCTTGATAGCGGGGTAATCGGCCAGTACATCCTTGACCCCTTGGGTGCGCTTGCGTGTGTCGTCGTGGGCCAGACGGCCAAGGATGATCGCCAGATTGCCCTTGCCGTCCATTTTCCTGGCCAGATACTCCATCTGCAGACGGCCGATGGCACGCTCGTCGGTACCGACGAACACCACCTTGGCGGGAAACGCTGCGACTTCAGGGCGACTGTTGAGATACACCAGAGGTATACCAGCCTTGGTCGCACGCTCGGTGATCTTCGCGGTGGCGGCGGTGTCGGCCGGGTTGACGATGATTACGTCGACTTTCTGCGAAATGAAGTTCTCGACGTGGCCGAGCTGGCGCACCACATCGCTGGCCGAATCCTCGACCTGCAGGCTGGCACCGCCCTCTACGGTCTTGGCGCGGTCCTGCATGGCACGCACCAGGTAGGCGATGTAGTTATCGAGGTTGCCGACCGTGACACCGACTTTCAGCTCGGCGAGAACGGGCGTACTGCCCAGCGTTAATACAGCCGCCAACAGCAGGCCACGGGGACGGAAAAGCGTTCGCAGGGAACGAGAGATTTGCATGACGACACCTTATTTATTTTTGTTGGTCGCTACGGCACCAAGGTGGTCCGTGCAGTTATTCGTCTACCTTGAAGACGACTTTATTGGAAAATATTTTCCAGTCAATATGTTTTTGGAATTTTTGTTTGTTCGGGAATTTTAGACGCAAAAAGGCACCTCCCACCAGGCGAGGTGCCTTTTTTTAAACGTCGCGCTTACCAGCTGTGATCGATGTGCACGCCGATGTTAGAGCCATGCAGGTCCGAGCCGAAGCTGCCGGTGCTGGACAACGCCGAGTCAGGGTCATAGAGGTCCGCAGCTTGCTGAGCGGCGCGGTTCCAGGCGGCGTAGGTGTAGAACAGACGCACCTCGGTGGGCGATTTGAATTGTGGCCCTTTGGGTGACCAGGTCGGCGCCAGGGTGATCTTGCTCAGTTGCCGGGTGCCAGCCGGAGCCTGTACGCGGTCATGGCCGATTTCAGTGGAGAACTTGAACTGCTCGCTGATGCCGTAGACCAGACGCGCACCGAGCGAGGTCCAGCGCAGGTCATCACCGTTGGGTCGCCGGTCTTTCTGGTACACGGCAGCGACCTGGCCACCCCAGCGTGGTGTGATCTGCCAGTCGAAGAAATCGAGCACCCGGTAAGACACATCCGCACTGCTCAGGTTGTTGTCGCCGGTACTGCCCAGCCCGGTGCCCGGACCCTGCCCGCGTTGCAGCGCGACGGTGTTCACGCCGTTCCAGCCCATGAAGTTCTGCTGTTTATGCTGCAAGGTCACTGCCCAGCCGCTGTTGGCATTGGGCCGGTTGGAGGGTTTGTCCAGATAGCTCACCCCGACTTCCAGGCTGCCATTGGGGTTGGTGTCAAAGCCTGCGACGTTGAAGTCGTAACGATTGACGTAGTCCTTCTGGTTGAAGTTGTCCTTGCGCGAGAACGCCAGACTGTACTTCAGCCCGCCGATCTCGACGTTCTCGATGCCGCCCCCGGTGGCACTCTGGTTCCAGTAGAAGAAGTCAGAAATGGCGATGTCATTACGTTTGTAGTAACGCCGCCCCGCCCACAAAGAGCCGCCGTTAAGAGCCGCCACATTCTTCCAGTAGCCGTAGGCCTGAGGCAGGCGGATTTCACCGCGCTCACCATTGAACGTCGGCGTGCGGTCGTACTGGTTGTACAGGCTGCCCATGCCAAACACGCCCACGGTGGAGCCGTCATCGAGCTTGGTGATCTCCTGCTCCAGCGACAGTTCGGCGTACTGCTCACACTCGTTACCAAGGCGATATTTCGACTGTGCGCCCTGCAGCTTGAAACAGCGCTGGGAATCGGACCCCGAAGACGTCCCGAGGCCGCCGCGCAAATAGCCGGTGAACTCCAGTGCCTGCGCCGGCGGTTGTGCAGCCACCAGTGCGCAGAAAGCTAGTCCGGTCTTGATTGTTGTCCTGCTCATTGCATCACTCCGTGTCTTGTTGTTGTTCGAAGCGTGTGGGTCAATCACTCTTGCCAGGCCGTTTTGCGTACGCACACGAACGCCCCGCCAGCGATGCCGGCAAGTGTCGGGAGCATTCAGGGAGTACGGCGCGAGCGAACAGCTGTCGCCCGCGCCAGGCATGGCAGGCTCAGCAATCCGGAGCCAGGGCTGCGGACACGATGACTATTGCTTGGTCAGCGCCTGGAATTGGGCCAGGTTGTCGACGGTGATCAGACGAAACGGAATCAGAATGTTCTTCTCGACCGGCTGCTTGTTGATCAACTTGACGGCAGCCTCCAGCGAGCCCTCGGCCTGGCCCCGGGCGTCCTGGAATACCGATACCGTCAGCAAACCACGCTTGATCGACGCGAGACCATCAGGCGTACCGTCGACACCGCCAACCAATACATCTTTTTTCCCGGCCTGACGCAGGGCCATGGCCGCGCCGATGCCCATCTCGTCATTATTCGACAGCACTGCGTCAATCTGCTTGCCCGCCAGCAACCAGTTGCTGGTCAGGTCCATGCCCTTGTCGCGCTGCCACAGGCCGGTCTGTTCTTCAACAATCTTGATGTTGGGGTGTTTGGCCAGTACTTCCTTGAATCCAGCGGTGCGGTTTTGCGTCGAGTTGTTGGTCAGATCACCGAGCAGAATGGCGACCTGGCCTTTGCCGCCGAGCTTGTCGGCAATGTACTCGGCCTGCAGACGTCCGGCTTCCTTGTCGTCCGACGTCACCGTGACCGCACGCTCAGGCAGCTTTGGATCGTCCGGTTTGCGATTGATATAGACCAACGGAATGCCGGCCTTGATGGCCGCCTCGTTGATGCCCTTGGTCGCAGCCGTGTCCACCGGGTTGACGATGATCGCGTCGACTCCCTGACTGGTGAAGCTTTGCACCTGGTTGAGCTGTTTGACCACATCGTTGCGGGCATCTTCGAACTGCAGCGTTACCCCCTCGGTCTTGGCCTTGGTGCTCAGGTATTCACGCAGGTAGGTGAGCCAGTTGTCATCGAAGGTCGACATGCTGACCCCGATTCTGATGTCCGCAAGCGCGGCAGTACTTGTCATCAACAGCGAAAGAGCGATAGCGGCAAAACGTGGCTTGAGGCGCATGGAATGACTCCGATCGTTATTGTTGTTGCGGAACGGGGGCTGGGCGTGGGTCCGTAGACGCCTTGGACTATGGACGTGACGACTCGCCGACACTGGGCGGCAAGCAAGGAACGTAGGGATGGTGAATCAGCAGAAGCAGATGCTCACAGCGCTCGGCAAGGACAGCTGTGATCTGCGGAGCAATAGCGCGGAGCCTGTTACGCAGGCGTGCAGCAGCGAAGCGAAAAGACAGTTTCATGGGCCGGCACCTATCTTGTTTTTTTTCGAAGGTCCGCTTGCCAGCGCTCACTGGCAAACAGGTATTGCGGCAACGTGAAGGCCAATCTATTGGAATATTAATTCCAGATCAATATTAATTAGAAAGTATTTTTTCTTTGGATTTTACCGTCCCCCTAGATGCTCTCTGCCACGCTCAGTTGCAATGCCAGCCAGTGTTTCTCGGCGTGCGCATCGCCTGGCTGAGTCAGCGCTGCCAGCGCCTGCTCGGCCAGTGCCGGCAACGGGTGGGACAACACCGCCTGCACCAGCCCCTCAGCCAGAGCGCTGCGGGTAATGGCAGTGAGGTCATGACAGATCACCGGCGGCAATGCGCCGCGTGCCGCACGCAACTCGCGTAATGCCGGTAATACCCCCTCTATTCCGCCGCCGCCGACGTAGAGACCGGCCAGGTCGGGCCGGGCACTGAACAGATCAAGCGTGTTCTCATAGGCATACGCCTCGTCCTCCAGGGTCAGGCGCGGCGATAGCAATTCCCAGTCATCGCCCTGCTCGGCCCAGAACGAACGAAAGCTCATTTCGCCCAACTCTTGGCATTGAAAACGCTGAGTGCCCAGCAACACAGCGACCGGTCCGGGCTGTGCCGCCAGTTGTCGGATGAACCAGGCAGCAGTGCGCCCGACCTTGCGGTTATCCAGGCCGACATAGCCCACACCGCCCAGCTCGGACACCAGCGACAGCACTGCCATGCCCGATTCACGCAAGCTGCTTACCGCCGTGCGGATCGCCGGATGATCGGGCACCACCACCCCCAGCGCATCGATCTCGCCTTGCAATGCCAGCAAGCGCTGGGCAGTGGCGAGCGGATCCAGGTTGTCCAGATAGCTGATCACGACCCGCACCTGAGCGTGTTCACAGACCGTGGCCGCGGTATTGAGCGCTTGAGCAAGACCTTGATAGAACGCCGTGCCGCGCTTTTGCAGAACAAAGCCTACGCGCATAACCGGCCGCGCATTGGCCACCCGCCGCTCAAGTACCCCGCTGGCGTGAAAACCGAGCTGGGCCGCCGCCTCGGCGATCCGCTGTGCGGTGTCACCGCGCACCTTGGCGCGCAAGCTCAGCACCCTATCCACCGTCGAGACGCTCACACCGGCCCTGTCGGCTACATCCTGCATGGTGGGTCGGCGGCGAACCAAGGGGGGATTCTCTGACATGTTTTGACAGCCTATGAAGGGTTTATGACAGGTTTTGAAAGATAGTGAAGGCGCACTATAGCGGTCATTTCGACGCGGCCCTAGCATCCAGAAGCGAGGCAATATCCTCCGACAACAACAAACATAGGGAGCCCTCCAATGGCCATGCACATCTGCACCGCCCCTTGCTGCTGGGGCATCGACGACATCAACAATCCCTACCTGCCGCCCTGGACACGGGTGCTGGACGAAGCCTCCCAGGCCGGCTACCACGGCCTGGAACTCGGCCCCATCGGCTACATGCCGCTCGACGCCGGGCCATTGGCTGAGGCGCTGGGCGAGCGGCAGTTGCGTATCGTCGCGGGCACCATTTTCGATAACCTGGTGGCGCCGACCAACCTCGCCAACCTGCTCGACCAGACTCACCAGATCTGCGCCCTGCTGCGCCAGTTGCCAGCCATTGCCATGGAGCCGGGGCAGCGTTATGGCGCGCCTTATCTGGTGGTCATGGACTGGGGCCACGAAGAGCGCGACTACGCCGCCGGACACAGCGACCGCGCCCCGCGTCTGGCTCCTGCGCAGTGGCAGGCGATGATGGATCACATCCGCCAGATCGCCGAACTGGCCTGGCAGGAATATCGCGTGCGTGCGGTCATTCACCCGCACGCGGGCGGCTACATCGAATTCGCCGATGAGCTTGCCCGGTTGACACAGGACATCCCCTACCAGACGGCCGGGCTGTGCCTGGACACCGGTCACCTTTACTACGCCGGCATGGACCCGGTCGCCACCCTGCGCCAGTACGCCGCCCACACCGACTACCTGCACTTCAAAGACATTGATCAGGCGGTGTTCGAGCAGGTATTGGGCGAACGCATCCGCTTCTTTGATGCCTGCGCCAAGGGCGTGATGTGTCCGATCGGTCGGGGCGTGATCGACTACCCGGCGATTCGTCGGTTGCTTGCCGAGCTCGATTACCACGGCCATATCACCGTCGAACAGGAGCGCGATCCGCGTAACGCCGCTGGCAGCCTGCAAGACGTCGCCGCCAGCCGCCAGTTTCTCATCACCGCCGGATTCACAGGAGTCGCCGCATGATCAATGGAAGCAAACGTATCGCCCAACCCATCCGCTGGGCCATGGTCGGCGGCGGATCAGCCAGCCAGATCGGCTATATCCACCGCAGCGCCGCCCTGCGCGACCAGAACTTTGAACTGGTCGCCGGTGCGTTCGACATCGACGCCGAACGGGGTCGCAGCTTCGGCGTACAACTGGGCGTCAGCGCCGAACGCTGCTACCCCGACTACCTGAGCCTGTTCGAACAGGAAGCGCAGCGCCCCGATGGCATTCAGGCAGTCTCGGTGGCCACGCCCAATGGCACTCACTTCGCGATTACCCAGGCCGCGCTGGAAGCCGGGTTGCATGTGGTTTGCGAGAAGCCGCTGTGTTTTACCCTGGAGCAAGCCGAGATTCTGCGGCACCTCGCCAAAGCCCGTAACCGGATCGTCGGGGTCACCTACGGCTATGCCGGGCACCAGTTGATCGAGCAGGCCCGCGCCATGATTGCCGCCGACGAGTTGGGCGAGATCCGCCTGGTGCACATGCAGTTCGCCCATGGTTTTCACAGCGCCCCGGTGGAAGCCCGGAACGCGGCCACCCAATGGCGCGTCGACCCGCGTCTGGCCGGCCCCAGCTATGTGCTCGGCGATGTCGGCACCCACCCGCTGTACCTCTCTGAGGTGATGCTGCCGCAGTTGAGGATCAAGCGCTTGATGTGCTCGCGGCAGAGCTTCGTGAAAAGCCGCGCACCGCTGGAAGACAACGCCTACACCTTGATGGAATACGAAGGCGGTGCCATGGGCATGGTCTGGTCCAGCGCGGTCAATGCCGGCTCCATGCACGGCCAGAAGATTCGCGTCATCGGCTCGCGGGCCAGCCTTGAATGGTGGGACGAGCGGCCCAACCAGTTGTCGTTTGAAATCCAGGGGCAGCCGGCGCAGATCCTGGAGCGGGGTATGGGCTATCTGCATCCCGACGCGTTGCTCGATGACCGCATCGGCGGTGGTCACCCGGAAGGCCTGTTTGAGGCCTGGTCGAACCTCTACTACCGCTTCGCCCTGGCCATGGACGCCAGCGACCGTGATGACCAGCAAACGCTAAGCACCCTGCGCTATCCGGATATCGAGGCTGGTGTTAAAGGAGTGCGTTGGGTTGAACGCTGTGTGGCGTCAGCAGACCAGGGTGCGATCTGGGTCGACTATTAAGGAGCGAGCGAACGGCGATCCGTCTCGCTCGTGAAAGGGCGCATAAAACCGGCACATCTGCTGTGAAGGTAATGCCGTCTTCACGAGCTAGTTCCCACCGTATTTCAGGTCAGAATCGAGGTGGGCCAGCTTGCTAGCGAAGACTGCCGCACATTCACAGCAGAAACGACGCGAAGCCGTTGCAGTACCTGCCAACGGCTTCACGGCTCACGAGCAGAGGCTCAGCGCATCAACTCGCTGCGCACCCGCTCAAGCATGAAGCGGCTCGACTCGTCGGCCCGTTCTTCCTGGCCGAACACCGCCACCGTGGCAATGCCGTCGAACTTCATCTCACGCAAGGTACCGAAGAAGGCATCCCAGTTGACCTCGCCCTGGCCGATGTCGAAGTGCTGGTGCACGGTGGCGACCACACCGGGCGGGTTGACGATATAGCGCAGCCCCGACGAAGCCCGGTGGTTCCAGGTGTCGGCGATGATCACGTGGGTCAGCTTGTCACCCGCGTACTTGAGCATAGAGGCGATATCGCCCTTGCCGTCGTCATAGAAGAAGGTGTGCGGCGCAGCGTAGAGATAATTGACGATGTCCGTGTCGAGACCACGAATCAGATCAACCGATTCGTTATTACGCTCGCAAAAATCGTACGGATGCGCCTGGATGTCGACCTTGATGCCCTCACGCTCGAATATCGGCAACAGTTCTTCCATGGACTTCATGAACTGGTTTTCGCACACCAGTGCTTCGTCGGCCTTGCCCGCGAACTCGGTGTTGATCAACGGGCAGTCCAGCTCCACGGCAATCTGTACCACACGCTTCCAGTTGCGCACGGCCGCCTTGCGCAGTTCTTCATCAGGCCCGGCCCAGTGGTACACCGGCAACAGCGAAGACAGACCGACCCCGGCATCGCGCAGTGCGGTCTTGATCTCCTTGATTTTGGCCTTGTCTACGCGCGGGTATTTGTAGAACGGCAGGATGTCGTCGCGCGGCGACAGTTCGATCCATTCGTAACCAAGCTCCGCGGCCTTGTCGATGGTTTCTCGAATGGACAGGAAGCGATACATATTGGGGTCAAGAGCGATACGCATGGCTTATCTCCTTCACGCGTAGAACGTCGGGCGCTGCGGTAGCTTGACCGGCTCAATTGCACCGCTGCGCTGGGCGGCGACGCAGGCATCGGCGGTGACCGCCGCGGTGTAGCCATCCCAGGCACTTGGGCCTTGAAGCTGACCACGGGCAACACTGTTGATGAAGTCCTGCAACTCGACGTCATAGGCGGCAATGAAGCGCTGCTTCCAGTCGACGAGGATGTCGGTCGACAGCTTGGCGCCGCTGCGCATCTGTACCGAGGACGGCTCGGGCAACTTGGCGATGCCTTTCTCGCCGACCACTTCGCACTGGATGTCGTAGCCGTACTGACAGTTGACGAACACCTCGACGTCGATGCGCACCCCCTTGGCGGTTTCGAGCAGGACGATCTGCGGATCCTTGAGGTGGGCAAAGGCCTGGGAGGTCTTGCGCGGATAGATGACCTGGGCCGAGACATACTGGTCGTCGAGCAACCAAGCCAGGGCGTTGATTTCATGAATCAGCGTGTCGACGACGGCCATGTCTGTGGTGTAGGACTCACCCACGGTCGGGTTGCGGTGCGCGCAGTGCAGCATCAGCGGCTCGCCGATGCGGCCCTCGTCGATGGCCGCCTTGAGCGCCCGATAGCCTTGGTCGTACGGGCGCATGAAGCCCACCTGAACCAGGCGTTTGCCATGCGCCATCTCGGCCTCGACGATGTTCTTGCAGCCCTCAGCGGTGACCGCCAGCGGCTTCTCGCAGAACACCGGCTTGCCGGCACGAATCGCTGAGAGCACGAACTCTTCATGGCTCGGCCCCCAGGAGGTGACGAGAATGGCATCGACGTTGGGCGCGGCGATCAACTCGTGACCACTGGCGTAGACCTCAGCCTCGATACCCAGATCCTGTACCACCTTGCGTGCCTGCTCCGGGTTGATGTCGTTGACCGCGACGATCTGCGCGCCGGACAGCGCGAAGTGGCAACGACGGATGTGGTCCTGACCGATCATGCCTGTTCCGATTACACCGATATTTAGCGCCACGTTTGTGTTCTCCAGTTGGAATTGTTGTATTCGAACGCACACTTCATTTGCAGCCGATGATCAATATTGCCGGGCCTTGGCGGTGTTCTCTTTGAGCATCCGCGAGACCGCCTGCACCCGCTCACTGGTCGAGACTTCGGCACCGCCGACCCGCCACCACGACAGGTACTTGTGGATCATGGTCTTGGGCAGGACCTTGATGTCGATCAGGGTCGAGACTGTCTGCTGGCGGGCGTCCTGCAACGCTGCATGCAGCTCATCGAGGGTCTTGACCCGGTAGGTCTTGCAACCATAGGCCGCCGCACTCATGGCGAAATCCACCGGTACGAAACCGCCATCAAGCTTGCCGGTTTCGGGGTTGCGGTAGCGGAACTCGGTGCCGAAGCTGTCCATGCCGTGTTCCATCTGCAGGTTGTTGATGCAGCCGAAGGTCATGTTGTCGAGCAGCACCACGTTGATCTTGCGCCGCTCCTGAATCGAGGTGGCCAGCTCCGAATGCAGCATCAGGTAAGAGCCGTCACCGACCAGTGCGTAGACCTCCTTGTCCGGCTCGGCGAGCTTGACCCCCAACGCGGCATTGACCTCGTAGCCCATGCAGGAATAGCCATACTCCATGTGGTAGGTGTTCTCGCCCAGGGTGCGCCAGGCACGTTGCAAGTCGCCCGGAAGGCTGCCAGCGGCGCCGACAATAATGTCCCTGGCGCCAAGGCTGGCATTCAGAACGCCGAGCACACGGCTCTGGGTCAGGCAGGAGCCGGTCAGTTCTATGAACTCTTCGAGCACCGCACGCGGCATGGCATCGGCGATTTCCGGGACGAAATCCTGCGCGGCATATTCGACACCGTAGACCCGGTCGATCTCCACCCGATAGGCCTCGCGCGCCTCGGAGACGGCATTGCCCCAACTGGCGCTGTAGCCACTGCTGGCCAATCGCGTGGTCAGTTCGCTCAGCGCCTCACGGGCATCAGCGAGCACCGCGAGTGCGTCCAGCTTGCCCGCGTCGAAGCGGCCGATATTGAGGTTGAGAAACTGCACCTCGGGGTTCTGGTACAGCCACTTCGATGAGGTGGTGAAATCGGTGTAACGAGTGCCGACGCCAATGATCAGGTCGGCCTCTTTGGCCAGCGTGTTCGCCGCCAGGCAGCCGGTCTCGCCGATGCCACCGACGTTCAGCTCATGGGCAGAAACGATCGCGCTTTTGCCCGCCTGGGTTTCCGCGAAGGGAATCCCGAACTTCTCGGCGAAGCGCTGCAGTGCCTGCCCGGCGCCGGAATACTTGACCCCGCCACCGCAGATCAGCAGCGGCTTGCGCTTGCCTTTGAGCAGGGCCACGGCCTCTTCCAGCACCGCTTCGCTCGGCCGGGGCCGCTCGATACGGTGAACCCTTTTGGCGAAGAAGTACGTCGGGTAATCGTAAGCCTCACCCTGTACGTCCTGCGGCAACGACAAGGTCACCGCACCGGTTTCGGCCGGATCCGTGAGCACCCGCATGGCACTGATTGCGGCGCTCATCAACTGCTCGGGACGGTTGATCCGGTCCCAGTATTTGCTCACCGCCCGGAACGCATCGTTGGTGCTGATCGACAGGTCATGGAACTGCTCGATCTGCTGCAGCACCGGGTCTGGCTGGCGGCTGGCGTAGACATCGCCGGGCAGCAACAGCAATGGAATGCGATTGGCCGTGGCGGTGGCCGCCGCCGTCAGCATGTTCGCCGCCCCCGGCCCTACCGACGAGGTGCAGGCGTAGATCTTGCGCCGCAGGTTCTGCTTGGCAAAGCCGATCGCGGCATGGGCCATGCCCTGTTCATTACGGCCTTGGTGAACTACCAGCGAACCAGCGTCCTGCTCCAGGGCCTGACCCAGACCCAGCACGTTGCCGTGGCCAAAGATCGTAAAAATACCCTCGACGAATTTGCTTTCGACACCGTCGACGCTGACGTACTGGTTGTCGAGAAACTTGACCAGCGCCTGGGCCATGGTCAGTCGGATCGTGCTCATGTACTCACCTTATGTTCGTCTTGAGAGCAGAAACTCACGCCGCCTTGCCAGCGGCCACACGCTCGCACAGATGCTTGATGCTCGCCTGCAAAGCCGGCTGCACATCGTCCAGACCGTGCACACTCGCGGCAAAGGGCTCGAACGACAGATGCCCGTTGTAACCGCTGCTCAGCAGGCGCTCGATCTGCGCGGCATTGCCGAGAATGTCTGCATCGCTGACCAGTACCCGGTGGGCGTCACGGATGGTGCTGAGCGGCAGCGCGCCGTCTTCCACGCCGGAGATATGCACCAGCCCGGTCAGTTCGGGGAAGAACTCCTCCTCACCGGCCAGATGGTGGTGAAAGGTGTCGTGCACCAGACGGAACACATCCAGCCCGCCGACCGCCTTGATCGCGTCCACGGCCTGACGCTTGGTGCGCAGCGAACACTCGACAAACCCCAGCGGCTCAACGAAACCGAGCAGACCGTGATCGCGCAGGATCGGCGCCAGCGCAGTGAGCGCGGTGCGCAGGTCACGGGCACGTTCGGCCGTGGAGCGGGTATCGCCGGTGTCGTTCAGCGGGCACATTACCAGCGCCTCGGCGCCGCACGCCTGGGCATAGGCCGCAAGCTTGAGGGTCTGCTCGCGGCGTTCGTCGTTCCACACATCGAACGGGTACAGGGCATTGATCGACAGCACCCGCAGGCCGGCGGCCTGGCATTGCTCGCGCACCTGGCTGGTCGGGGTGCCGTCTTCAATCTCGATGCCCTTGAGGTCGTTGCGCAGCTCGATGGCATCACTGCCAAGGGTCTTGGCCAAGGCGATGAAATTGGCCAGGGTCAGGTTAGGGGCAACCATCCGATTAAGGGCAAAACGCAGCGGCTGATTCATTGTTATTGGGCTCCGGTACGCAGGGTGTGGGTGAAAGATGCAAAGTTTTTATAGATCAAGCAGCCACTCGTGCTGCGGATCGTTATGAAACTTCCAGACCCGCTTGGGCCCGGCCATGACATTCAGGTAGTACGAGGTGTAGCCATACGGCACACACACCGGGTGGTAGCCCTTGGGCACCAGCACCACGTCGCTGTCTTCCACGACCAGCGCCTGATCAATCGAGCGGTCGTCGGTGTAGATCCGCTGAAAGACAAACCCCTGAGCCGGATCAAGGCGGTGGTAATAGCTTTCCTCAAGGAAACTCTGGGCCGGCAGATCATCGGTGTCGTGTTTGTGCGGCGGGTAGCTGGAGGAATGCCCGGACGGGGTAATCACTTCCACCACCAGCAGCGAATGGGCTTGGGCGGTGTCCGGCAGGATGTCGCACACATAGCGGGTGTTGGCGCCCTTGCCACGCACCGAACGCTTCATGTCCGCCGGCTCGATCAGCCGTGGCGCGCGGGTTTCTTCGGGGTTGCCCGGCGCGCGGCATAGGGCAACCTCGGCGCGACCATGGGCCTGGATGCTGATCGAAGTGTGCGGCGGCAGATAGAGGGCATAAGGCGATTTGTCCTCGAACACGCTCTGCCGCTCGCCGATGTGCTCCCAGGTCTGATGGCCATGACGGGCATGCTCGCAGGCGGCGGTGACCTTGCCCAGCAACAACACCACGCACAGCTCGCGATCATCGCCGGTGATGTTCAGTGACTCGCCATCAGCCAGTTGATGGGCACTGAAATCGACATACTCCAGTGCATCGACGGGGACCTCGACGAGGGTTGGTGTCTGTTTGTTGGCTTTGACCAGCAGGTTCATCACAGTCCTCCTCAGGCGTAGAGACGCGCCACCAGATCGCGCAGGGTTTGATAGCCCTTCTGGGCGTATTCGTAGGCCGGCGCCACGGCCGGGTCCTGCTCGGCCTCGACCACCAGCCAGCCGTGGTAATCAGCCTTGACCAGCTCGCCCAGCAGCGCGGCGAAGTCGATGTCGCCATCACCCGGTACGGTGAAGGTGCCATTGATGATGCAATCGGGAAAACTCCACTGGTTATTGCGCGCCAACTGCACCACGTCCTTGCGCACATCCTTGAAATGCACGTGACAGACACGGCCAATGTGTTTCTTGAGCACGCTCAGTGGATCACCGCCGCCCATGTAGCAATGCCCCGAGTCGAACAACAGCCCCACTTGCGGGTCGGTCAGCGACATCAGTCGGTCGATGTCCTCAGGCGCTTCGACATAGGCGCCCATGTGGTGGTGGTACGCCAGACGCACGCCGCGTGACAGGGTGAATTCGGCGAGCCGGGAAATCTTGTCAGCGTAGGTTTGCCAGGCGGCATCGCTATGAAATTTCGGCCGCTCGATCAACGGCACGCGCTGGCCCTGGATGGAACCGGCGACTTCGCCATAGACCATCACCTTGGCGCCGTTCTCGGCCAGCAGTCGCAGGTGCGGCTCGATGGCCGCGATTTCGCTTTCGACGTCACGATGGGCCAGGCCGCTGGAGTACCAGCCGGACACCAGTTCCAGGTCGTATTGGCCCAGCACATCGCGCAGGGCATCGGGCTCGCTGGGAAACTTGCCACCGAGTTCGAAGCCCTGAAAACCGATCTCTTTGCCTTCACGCAAGATGGTGTCCAGCGGGGTATCGCCGCCCAGCGAAGGCAGGTCGTCGTTGGCCCAAGAGATCGGGTTGATGCCGATCTTCACTTTGGTTTGAGTCATGTCCACACCTGTTTATTGTTGAGTTATCGACGGTGCAATGCAGGCACATCTCAGGCGCGTGCGTCGCGCCAGGAGCGGATCAGAAATTCGAAGGTCTCACGCACCCTGGACACCACCTCGGCGTCATCGATCTCACCGGCCAGCCAGGCCCGGGCAGGCTGCTGGAAGATCGTCCGGCCCACCGCAAATCCGCGGCAGACCTGGCTGTTCGCCGCCTGACGAAAGCCTTCGGCGAGCGCTTCAACCGGTGCATTGAGCCCGAGCAATACGACGCCACGGCAATACGGATCACGCGCGGTGATCAGCTCGTCGAGCTGACGCCATACCGATCCGGGCTGCGTTTCGATCTTCCACCAGTCCGGGTAGATGCCGATGTTGTACAGCCGCTTGATCGCCCGATACAACACGTCGGGGCGGGTCGAAGCATGGTTCTTCGCCGGGATCACTTCCAGCAGCAGTTCGTGGCCGCTGATCTGCGCGGCGTCATAAAGCCCCTTGAGCTGGGCTTCCTGCTCCAGCCGCAGCAGCGGCTCATCGTCCGGGTGAAATTGCACCAGGCACTTGATGATCTGCTCACCTGGCCACTTGACCAGGTTGCTGCCAATCGAGCGGCCATGCTCAAACGCCAGCGGCCGCGAGTTCTGCAGCTCGACCGGACGGGCCAGCCACCAGCCGCGACCGGTGGCGGCATTGAGCGCATCCTGGCCGAAACGTTCATCGGCCAACAGACCGACATCTGCCACCACACCCTGGGCGGCCAGGCTGCGTTCGACCTGCTCTATGGCCTGCACGAACAACTGCTTGAGCTGTGGTATCCGGGCCGGATCGGCGCCGGCCTGCTGGGCACTTTCGACCAACTGGAAACGGTGGTCGAAGGCAAAGATAAACAGCGGATTCCAGCTGCGACGCGGCACGCTGACCCGGTGCAGGCGGTTGAGCACAGGGTCCAGATCAGGGCGGACAATCGGCACCGGGCTATTGAACAGATAGTCCAGTTCGGCAAGGCTCGGCATCGCCGGCGCACAGGCATGGCGCGACACCACCAGGGCACCGCAGGCATTGGCCAACTGGCAGCAACGCGCATCGTCGCCACCGCTGAGCCAGCCACGCAGAAAACCGGACATAAAGGCATCGCCGGCACCCAGTACATTGAGCACTTCAACGCGGATGCCGCGGTGGATTTCGCTATCTTCCAGGCGTGCCGGAATCGCCCCGTGGATCACCGTACAGCCTTGCGCACCGAGCTTGACCACCAGGGTCGCGGCGGTGATTTCACGTACCCGACGCAGTGCGTCGAGCAGGTCTTCGCTGCCTCCGGCGATCTGGAATTCTTCTTCAGTACCCACGATCAAATCGAAGCGCGGCAGGATCTTCTGCACATGGGTGCTGACCTCGGCGCTGGCGATAAAGCGTGTTTCGCCGTCGGCCTTACCGGTCAGGCCCCAGAGCACCGGCCGGTAGTCGATATCGAGGACGCGCTTGACGTTGTGTTTCTCGGCGTAGTCCAGCGCTTTGCTGCTGGCCTTGAACACGCCTGGGGTCGAGAAATGGGTACCGGTGATCAGCAACGATTTACTGCTGGCTATAAAGGCTTCGTCGACATCTTCCTCGACCAGTGCCATATCGGCGCAGTTCTCGCGGTAGAACACCAACGGAAAGGTCTCACGATCTTTGATGCCCAGCAGCACCATGGCGGTCAGCCGCTGGGAATCGACCTTGATACCACGGGTATCACAGCCCTCGCTGCGCAGTGACTCGGTCAGGAAGCGGCCCATATGGTCATCACCCACGCGGGTCAGCATCGCTGACTTCAATCCCAGACGCGCCGTACCGAACGCAATGTTGGCAGAGGATCCGCCCAGGTACTTGGCAAAGCTACTGACATCTTCAAGGCGCGCACCGACTTGCTGCGCGTAGAGATCCACACCCAATCGACCCAGACAGATCACATCCAGCTGGCGGCCTGATGAAAAGGAAATGTCACCCATCGATGGCTCCTGTTTATTGTTATTCAGCCATGGAACGCGCACCCGTCAGGGGGTCTGGCTCCAGTTGCGTTCAGGCTAGAACGCCGCCAACAAATAATCAATAAATTTTCCACAAAACTCAATATGGAATTTAATTTCCATAAAAGCTCAACATCCGTTACCCTGCCAGCCAACGTGCAAGCTTTCGACGTCAGCCCATGAATGCTGTAACGTGCGATGTCAAAACAAGATGATTGAGGTCCCGTATGCCAATCGCTTCGTCCGAATCGCCCACCAGCGGCCAGACGCCGGAAGCCCCTTCCACCGTCGAGCAGTTGCTGCAGCTGATTACCGAGGACTACGAAGCGTTGCCGCGCCAACTCAAGCGCGTGGCCGGTTATATCAGCCAGCAGAGCGACCGGGTGATGGTCGATCGCATCAGCGATATCGCCCAGCAATGCGAAGTCCACCCTTCGGCCATCGTGCGGTTTTCTCAGCGCTTCGGTTTCAAGGGCTTCAGCGAGATGCAGGCGCTGTTTCGCGAAGCCTATACGCACAAGACCACACCGGTGCAGAACTACCAGCAGCGCATCCGCAGCATGATCGCCAACAAGAGCCAGCGCGCAGCCAGCGCCGATCTGGCGCGCGAGTGCATCAACGCGACCCGCTCAGGCCTGGACCGGCTGTGTGAGGATCTGGACGACAAGGCCTTTGAGAAAGCCGTAGACCTGCTGGTCAATGCTGACAATATCTATGTGGTGGGTGTGCGCCGCTCTTTCGCCGTGGCCGACTATCTGGTGTACAACCTGCAGCACACCAACAAACGCATCCATCTGGTCAGCGGTATCGGCGGCGGCTACCGCGAGCAAATGCGCAGCATCCGCGCCGGCGACCTGCTGGTCGCCATCAGCTTCAGCCCCTACGGCAAGGAAAGCCAGCAGTGCGTGCGCATCGCCCAGCACAACCAGGCCGACACGCTGATCATCACCGACAGCACCCTGTCACCGCTGGCCAAACGGGCCAGCTCGTTGCTGCTGGTCAGTGAAGGCAGCGCCTTCGCCTTTCGCTCACTCAGCGCCACCCTGTGCCTGTGCCAGGCGCTGTTCCTGGCCGTGGGTTATCGCCTGGAGTTGAAGCTGGACGAGATCCAGCTGAATCTGGATGAGGATGACTGAGGGGGTGTTCGTCAGCCCAAACGCTGAAGCACCACCTCAATGGCCTGATCCACATCCTCATCGGTGGTAAAGCGTCCCAGGCTGATGCGCATCGACTGACCGGCCTGCATGGGGTTGAGGCCCAGCGCCAGCAGCACATGCGAAGGCGCATTGCTGGCCGAGTTGCACGCCGAGGTCGAAGACAGGGCGATCTGGCCGGTAAAGGCCGCAGGGCTGAAGGCAAAGCGCTCGATGCTGACGTTCAGGGTATGCGGGATACGCTGCACCGGGTCACCGTTCAGACGCACCCCTGGCAGGGTCAGCAGCACTTCGCTCAGCCGCGCTGACAGCCGCTCAATACGCTCGAACTCCGAATGCATTTCTTCAGCCGCCAAGGCATAGGCACGGCCCATACCGACGATCTGGTGGGTGGCCAGGGTGCCGGAGCGCAGCCCCTGCTCATGCCCGCCGCCATGAATCTGCGCCTCCAACACACCACGGGCACGCTCGCCGACATATAGAGCACCAATGCCCTTGGGGCCATAGGTCTTGTGCGCCGAAATGGACATCAGGTCCACCGCCAGGCTGGCCAGGTCGATGGCCACCTTGCCGGTCGCCTGCGCCGCATCGACATGCAACAGCGCGCCATGCGCACGCACGATCTGGCCGATGCGCTGAACATCAGTCAGGGTGCCCAGCTCGTTGTTGACCAGCATCAGTGACACCAACAGCGTGTCTTCACGCAACGCATCAGCGACCATCTGCGGGTGAATCAGGCCATCGCTGCCGGGCTTGAGCCAGGTCACTTCATGGCCCTGCTGCTCCAGTTGCCTGACGCTGTCGATCACCGCCTTGTGCTCGATGCAACTGCTGATCAGATGACGCCGCCCTTCGGGCGCCATCGCGCAGACACCTTTGAGCGCCAGATTGTTGGATTCGGTCGCGCCGGAAGTCCAGACCATCTGCTCAGGCTTGGCGCCGATCAACGCCGCCACCTGTTGGCGCGCCTGCTCCACGGCCAGGCGCGCCTGCAGACCATGTTGATGAGAACTGGAAGCGGGGTTACCAAAAACCGCGCGCTGGCCCATGTAGGCCAGCATGTCAGTGACGACACGATCATCGATGGGGGTGGTAGCGGCGTAATCGAAATAGAGTTCAGACATGGGCGTTCACGGATAACCGGGTCGGTGAAGGATGGAAAAATGATAGAGCCGAACCCAGGAAAACCGATTGATAAATAAAGAACGGAATCGACCTTTTATAGAAACTTATTCCGGTTAAACACAATAAAAAGAAATAGAATTCCACAACCGGGCTTAATGGGTAAATCCAGGCCAAGTGACGCCTGAAGGTGACTGAGTGGATAAATTCGATAAAGCGATTCTGGAGCTGCTGCAACAGGACTGCACCATCGCCCTGGCCAACATCGCCGAGCGGGTCGGGCTGAGCAACACCGCCTGCTGGCGACGCATCCAGAAGCTGGAAGAAACCGGCGTGATCCTCAAGCGCGTGGCGCTGCTGAGCCCCAAGCAAGTCGGCGTACCGGTCACGGTATTCGCCTTCGTGCGCACCAGCCGCCACGATCTGGAATGGCTGGAGACCTTCCACCGGCGGGTCAGCGAAATCAGGGAAGTGGTCGAGCTGTACCGCATGGCCGGCGTGACGGATTACCTGCTGCGGCTGGTGGTGCCGGATATCGCGGGGTACGACGTGGTGTACAAACAACTGATCCAGATACCGGGCATTACCGACATCAGCTCCAGCTTCGCGATGGAGCAGATCAAATCGACGACGTCGTTGCCGTTGTAGCGCTCCGGTGGTCAGACTGGCTGGCAGCGCGATGCGCTGCATTCGTCGGCGGAGCCAACTCCCACCGAGCTCGCGGCGAACTCAAGTAGCAGGCATCACGCCGGACCGCTGGGAGTGGCCGGCCGGCGCTCCGGTTGCCGCCGAAGAGGGCGGGCCTACTGATGTGATTCATCGGCTTACAACCACACTGCATCCCACAACGGATAATCACTGACAGTGCGCACCAGCCCGGCTCGCAGCGGATTGGCAATGATGTAGCGGGCGGTATCAAGCAGTTCCTCTTCTCTGCGTAATGCCTTGTCATGAAAACCCTCCTGCCACAAACACCCCTGTCCACCTATGGCCCTGTTAAGGGCAATCGCGCTTCTGGATTTGACCCGGCGCATCACTTGCGTGAGCGTCCCGCTACGTAATTCAAACATCCAGTGCAAATGATCCGGCATCACCACCCAGGCCAACGAACGGACCAACCCCAGATCCTGCGCATGACGCAGTTCTGCAACCACCAATCGGCCCAGTCGCCAGTCATTGAACAACCGGGACCGGCCCAATGTCACGGTTGTCACCAGGTAAACCTGGCCGCTGATGGATACACGCCCCCTGCGTAGCGAGCCCGAACAAAACCTGCCAGACATTCCCTGCTCCTTGCTTTTGGGTAAACAGCAGAAGGTAAGTGGCGCGCAGGATCTTCGGCGGCCTGGATTTTTCCAGAATGTTGCCTTACCGAGGCCAGTGACGCTGCCGTCGGCTGCCCGGAGCGCCGGCCGGCCACTCCCACCGGATTTGTGTCTTACTCAAGTAGCAGGTACGACACAAACCCGGTGGGAGGTGGCTTGCCGCCGAAAGGGCCAGGTCAACCGGCAAATCTGCTGTGGATATAACGCAGTATTCGTCGGCAAGCCAACTCCCACCGAGACCGAGCCAGGCCGCAAGATAGCCTCACTCCACCTCAAACAACCCATCCCTCACCGGCGCATGCGCCAGTATCTGGCGGATCTCTGGATCTATGCGTGGGTCATCAGGCGCATACAGCATCACTTGCCGGTAGGCGCTGATGCGGTTGATCTCGGTGCCGAGAAACTCCCAGACCACGCGGGTGCAGGCCGGGGTGCGGCGGTCGCCGCTGGAGACGCCGGTTTTCAGGCCGTTGAGGCGGGTGATGCGGCTTTTGAAGCTGGGAATCAGGATGGTCTGGCTGACTTCGTTGAAGGTCAGTGACTCGTAGTCGATCAAAAACAGCCGGTCTTGCAACTGGAAGGCCGCGCCCAGATAGCGGCAGCGCGCCGACTCTTCGACTTGCCCGCCACTGGACAGCACCTGGCGCTCCTGGCGTTCGAACATGAACACCCCGCCCTCTTCGCGCATGTGCACCAGTGACAGCAGGATGGTGCCTGGCACTGACATGCAGTTGGCGTATTCGAAGTAGTAACCGCAGTAGCGGGTCAGGTCGCCGGAGTGGTCGCGCAGGGGCTGGAGCAAGGTCTGTAGCGCATCTTGCTGCGCCGGCGCCCCCACGTGGTTGCCGCGTGCGCCGATCAGGCGGGCGAACTGCTCGCCCGGCAGGCCGAGTTCATAGGTTTCGACGCCGAAAAAATCACCGATCTTTTTCAGGTTGTAGGCCGTCGGCTGGCTTTCGCCGGACAGGTAGCGGTTGAACTGCGCACGGTTGAGGCCGAGCTTGCGGCAGACCTGCGCAATAGAGCGGTAGTGGCTGCACAACAGGCGCAGGTTTTCACCAAGATGACTGGACATGGATAGACGGCTCAGATGACGCGACTGGTGCCAATATAGCATCAAGTAGCGCCATATCGGATCGACCCGCGAAATTGTTTCGGCAAATGTCTTGCTCAAAAATCAGCCACCGCATAACGCGTCGCCTTGGCGTGCCAACAATCACAAGAAGAATCGAGGATTCTCATCATGCTCGAAGTACTGAACGACTTCCTGTCCGGGAAGGTGTTGATCGTGCTTATCGTCGGCCTGGGTAGCTACTTCACCCTGCGCTCGCGCTTCGTCCAGTTCCGCCACTTCATCCACATGTTCAGCGTGTTCAAGGAATCGCTGCGCAGCAGCGGCGGGCAACTCAGCTCGTTTCAAGCATTGATGCTCAGCCTCGCCGGCCGCGTTGGCGCCGGTAACATCGCCGGTGTCGGCATCGCGGTCACCCTCGGTGGCCCAGGCGCCGTGTTCTGGATGTGGGTCACCGCACTGGTGGGCATGTCGAGCAGTTACTTCGAATGTACCCTGGCCCAGGTCTACAAGCGCAGCGACGGTGACGGCCTGTACCGTGGCGGCCCGGCCTACTACATTCAGCACGGCCTGAAGCTGCGCTGGATGGCCATGACCTTTGCGGTCCTGCTGCTGGTCACCTACGGCCTGGCGTTCAACGGCCTGCAGTCGTACACCGTGACCCACTCGCTGCAAAACGCCTTCGACATCCCGGTCCAGTACAGCGGTATCGCCCTGGCCGTGCTGCTGGCGCTGGTATTCCTCGGCGGCATCAAGCGTATTGCTGCGGTCTCTGACCTGTTGGTGCCAGTCAAAACCCTGATCTACATCGCGGTGACCATCTACGTCATCGCCATCCAGATCGAACACGTACCGGCCATGCTGATGACCATCGTCAAGAGCGCCTTCGGTCTGGACCCGGTGTTCGGCGGCCTGATCGGCAGCGCCATCGTAATGGGTGTCAAGCGCGGCGTGTTCGCCAACGAAGCCGGTCTGGGCAGCGCCCCGAACGTGGCGGCCGTAGCCTCGGTCAAGCACCCGGCGGCACAGGGTGTGGTTCAGGCGTTCAGCGTGTTCCTCGACACCTTCGTGATCTGCACCTGCACCGCGCTGCTGATTCTGCTGTCGGGCATCTACGACGTGGGCTATAGCGGCGACGGCATCGTCCTGGCGCAAAACTCGCTGGCCGCGGTGGTAGGTGACTGGGGTCGCACGTTCATCAGCGTCGCGCTGAGCCTGTTCGTGTTCACCTGCATCCTCTACAACTACTACCTCGGTGAAAACGCCCTGCAGTTCATGTTCGGCCGCAGTAAGGTCGCCCTGCTGACCTACCGTGGCATGGTACTGGCGCTGATCTGCTGGGGTTCGATGCAGAACCTGGGCACCGTGTTCGCCTTCGCCGACATCACCATGACCTGCCTGGCATTCGTCAACCTGACCGCCCTGGCCATGCTGATCAAAATCGGCCTGCGGGTGATGAAAGACTACGACGAGCAGCGCAAGGCCGGTATCGAGCAACCCGTGTTCGACGGTTCGAAGTTCACCGACCTGGACCTGGACCGCGCTTCGTGGCCTGCGGTCAAGGCCGCCGACAGCGTGCAAGCTACTGCCACCGCTGAAGGCTTGCAGACTCAACGCTGAGTCTCGCTGAGCGAACGACACATTCGCTGCCGTTCGCTGGCCCCCTTCTTGCTGCCGCTTCTGCTCCGCCTGAGCAAAGCGGCACGCTAATTTTCAGGAAACCGGATTTGCCGCCTGCCTCACAAGGCAATCGGCGCTATCCTGCCCGTTTCCAAATCCCTAACTCTAATAAGGAAATCGTTATGCCCGCCGTGCAAAACCTTCTCGTGCTCTATACCGGTGGCACGATTGGCATGCAGATGAGCGCCGACGGCCTGGCCCCGGCTTCCGGTTTTGAAGCACGCCTGCGTGCCCAGCAGGCTGAGCAACCGCAACAAGTGCCCGCGTGGACCTTCCGCGAGCTGCTACCGCTGATCGACAGCGCCAACATGAGTCAGAGCAACTGGCTGGCGATGGTCGCGGCGATCCAGCAGGGCGTAGAACAAGGGTGCGACGGCGTGCTGGTGCTGCATGGCACCGATACCCTGGCCTACAGCGCAGCGGCGCTGAGTTTCCTGCTGCTGGGCCTGCCAGTGCCAGTGGTACTGACCGGCTCGATGCTGCCGGCCGGCGCTGACAACAGCGATGCCTGGCCCAACCTGTTCGGTGCCCTGCAAGCCCTGCACGACGGTGTGCCAGCGGGCGTGCACTTGTATTTCAATGGTGCGCTGATGCACGGCGCCCGGGTCAGCAAGCTGCGCAGCGATGCCTTCGATGCCTTCCAGGTGATGCCGCGTCTGCGTCAGGGCGAGCACCTGGCCGAGTTGCCAGCGAGCATCGACTACCGCCAGCCGCGCGAAGCGGTCAATCTGCTCAGCCTGCCACTGGTTCCCGGCCTGCGCGCCGAACACCTGCGCGCCCTGCTGGGCAGCGGCGTACAGGGCCTGCTGCTGGAATGCTACGGCAGCGGCACCGGGCCTTCGGACAACGCCGAACTGCTCGAGGTACTGCGTCAGGCGCATGCCCAAGGCGTGGTGCTGGCCGCTATCAGCCAGTGTCCGCAAGGGCATGTGGAGTTTGGTGTGTACGCGGCGGGCAGCCAACTGGCCTCGGCCGGCTTGGTGTCTGGCGGTGGCATGACCCGCGAAGCAGCGCTGGGCAAACTGTTTGCGCTGATTGGCGCGGGGTTGACGCAGAAAGAGGTTGAGCAGTTGTTTGTGCTGGACTTGTGTGGCGAGCGTAGCGAGTGAGGGGTCATTGATTTACATCGATGCCCCGGTGGGAGCAGCCGGCCGGCGCTCCGGTTGCTCGTGAAGAGGCCAGTAAAGTCACAGCATCTACTGCGAATGTGCGGCAGTCTTCGCGACCAAGGTCGCTCCCACAAAGGCATGCTGCGCGACAGCGCGGCCGAGGCGGCGGGCGATCTCCTACAGGCAACGGGTCACGTGCTTGACCGACTGATACGCTGCCAGCCCCCACGGCCCCAGCTCGCGGCCGATGCCGCTGGCCTTGGTGCCGCCCCAGGAGGTTTCGACAAACACCGCCTGGACCGAGTTGATCCACACATGCCCCACTTCCAGCGCATCGGCGACCCGCTCGGCACGTTCGAGGTCTGCGCTGGCCACCGTGGCAACCAGGCCGAAGCGGCTGTCATTGGCCAGGGCAATGGCCTGTTGTTCGGTGCTGAAACGCCGGGTGCACAACACCGGGCCGAAGATTTCTTCCTGCCACAGGCGGCTGCTGTCTGGCACGTCGACATACAGCGTCGGGCTGACGAACCAGCCGGCGCGCTGCGGCACTGAACCACCGGCCAGGCACTGCAACCCCTCGTTACGGGCAATCGCCAGATACTCAGTAACCTTTTGCCATTGCGCCTCGCTGGTCAGCGGGCCCATGTCGATGTCTTCGGTCAGCGGGTTACCCACACGCAACGCAGCAAAGGCCGCCTGCAAGCGCGGAATCAACGCTTCGGCAATGCCGTCCTGAATCAACAAGCGCGAGGTGGCCGAACACATTTGCCCGGCGTTCCAGCAGATCCCTGCAACGATCCAGTCGACGGCCTGGTCCGGGTCGCAATCATCGAACACGATAAATGCCGACTTGCCACCCAGTTCCAGGGTCACCGGTCGGCAATAAGCAGCAGCGCTGCGCATCACCTGGCTGCCGACGCCGTTGCTGCCGGTGAACGACAGCTTGTCGAGGCCGCGGTGCTCGCTGAGCGCCGCGCCGGTGGCGGCCTTGCCGGTAACGATGTTCAAAACGCCGACGGGCAAGCCAAGTTGCTCGGCGATCTGGCCGTAGGTCTGCTCGATCAACGGGGTGATTTCCGACGGTTTGAGCACCACGGTGCAGCCCGCCGCCAAGGCCGGGGCGAGCTTCCAGGCGCTGGTGACCAGCGGGAAATTCCACGGCACGATCAGGCCCACCACACCCACCGGCTCCAGGCGGGTGCGCGCAGTGAAGCCCGGTGCCGCCAACTCGACCTGGCGGTCGGCGGGCTGGGTTTCGATCAGGTTGGCGTAGTAGTTGAAGGTCGCCACGGCATCGTCGAGATCCACCTCGGCCTCATGCCGGGGTTTGCCGTTGTTGCGCATTTGCAGGGTGATCAAGGCTTCACGGCGCTGAGTCAGTTGCCCGGCAAACTGGCGCAGGATGGCGGCGCGCTCGGCAACCGGCGTGGCCTTCCAGCCCGGCAAGGCCAAACGGGCGGCGGCGACCGCCTGATCGACCTGGGCGGCGCTGGCCGAGATCAGCTCGGCGATGGGCTGACCGAGCGCCGGGTCGTGTACCACAAGGACGTCATCGCCCTCGCCGGTCAGCCACTGGCCGTTGATGTAATGAGGGGTGTGCATGGTCAGTCTTTCCAGAGTGTGAAATGGAATGCGCGTTGTAGGAGCGGCTTCAGCCGCGAAGGCTTCGCCGCTAACGCAGATCACCGCCCGGTCGCTCCTGCAGGGTCAAGCCGATATCAAGGCGCAAACGGCGGTGCCTGGTTGATTTCGATAATCAACGGTCGATCACTCGGCGCTTCGCGCAGCAGCGCTTGTAAATGCGCATGGTCGCGGGCGCGTTCGGCGGCGCAGCCGAAGCCGCGGGCGATGGTCAGAAAATCAGGGGTATAGATATCCACGCCCAACGGGGTGATGTCGCGGCGCTGCATGTAGCTTTTGATCTCGCCATAGCCCTGGTTATTCCACAGCAGCACGATGATCGCGACCTGCGCCTCCACGGCGCTGGCCAGTTCCGGCAGGCTGAACTGCATGCCGCCGTCGCCCATCAGGCTGATCACCGGTCGCCCCGGCTCGGCCAGTTTGGCGCCTATGGCGGCCGGCAGGCCGTAACCCAAAGTGCCGTAGCCGGTGGACGAGTTGAACCAGCGGCGCGGGCCGGGCAGTTCCATCAGGTGGTTGCCGCTGTACACGGTCTGGGTCGAGTCGCCGACAAAACGCGCTTCGGGTAACACCTCCAGCACAGCGTCGAACAACCGCCGGTAATGCGCCCAGCCACTAAAATCCTCGGCCAATTGCCCGCGCACCTCGGCGGCACGTTGGGCGCCGGGGCTGTCGGCGCTCAACGTCCGGGCCGGCAATAGCGCCAACAGCGCCTGCATGGCCTGGCGTGCATCACTGATAATCGCCAGAGCCGGCGCATGGTTGCGGGTCAGTTGTTCGGCGTCGATGTCGATGCGGATCAGCTCGCCGCCAACCCGGAAATTGCCATCGAACACCACGTCGTAATCGGTCTCGCCCAGTTCGGTGCCAATCGCCAGAACCACATCGGCGTGCAGCGCCAGTTGCCGCACCGGCACCAACGACTGGTTGCTGCCCAGCAGCAGCGGATGATCACCCGGCAGCAAGCCCTTGGCATTGATGGTCAGTGCAGTCGGTGCGTCGAGCCGGGTGGCCAGTTCCGCCGCCTCCTGCACCGCTTCGACACACCCGCCGCCCAGCAACAGCAAGGGACGTTGGGCCTGGCTCAGCCGCCGTGCAGCTTCAGCGATGGCCCCCGCCTCCGCTACCGGGCGCGGCACCCGGCAGCGCGGCGCAAGCACCAAGTGATCGGCCGGCGCAGTAATGATGTCCAGCGGCAACTCGATATGCACCGGCCGTGGCCGCTGGCTGTCGAACACCGCAAAGGCGCGGGCCAGCACGGCGGGCAGTTCCTCAACGCTCATCAGGGTATGGCTGAAGGCGCTGACCCCGGCGACCATCGCCCGCTGGTTGGGCAGTTCGTGCAGGTAACCCTTGCCCAGCCCGAGCCGCGCGCGTTCATTCACGCTGCTGATTACCAGCATTGGGATCGAGTCGGCGTAGGCTTGGCCCATGGCGGTAAGGATGTTGGTCATGCCCGGCCCGGTGATGATGAAGCACACACCCGGCTGGCCGCTGACCCGCGCATAACCGTCGGCCATAAAACCCGCGCCCTGTTCATGGCGCGGGGTGATGTGGCGGATGCCGCTGCTCGGCAGGCCGCGATACAGCTCAACGGTGTGCACACCGGGGATGCCGAATACCGTATCGACGCCCCAGGCTTGCAGTTGTTTGACGAGGAATTCTCCACAGGTGGTCATGGCCGGTTCCTGATTGAAATTAGACATGGATAACGCGCTCAGCCCGCTTGCACAGTGTGTTCAGCCGCAGGGCGGGGGCGGGTCAGCAAACTGACCAGCACAAAACTCACCAGCCCCAGGCTCAGGCTGTAATAGATCGGCGTGTTGGCTTCCAGACCGTCCTTGAACATGAACACCAGCGCCGCCAGGCAGCCGAGGCTCATGCTGGCGATGGCACCGGCGGTGGTCGCACGTTTCCAGTAAATGGCGCCCAGCATCGGGATCAGGATGCCACCGACCAGCAGGTTATAGGCCAGGGTCAGGGCGCCGATCACGTCGTTGACGATCAAGGCGATGGCCAGCATCAGCAAGCCGGTCAGCAGGGTGAACAAGCGCGCCATGCCCAGGCTCGACTCACGCCCACCGCGCAGGCGCGGCAGCAGGTCTTCGGTGATGGTGGTCGAGGCGGCAAGCAGGCCGGCACTGGCAGTGGACATCATCGCCGCCAGCGCCGCCGCGATCACCAGACCACGAATGCCATCAGGCAAGGCGCTTTTCACGATCGCGGCAAAGGCGTTGTTCGGCGAGTCCAGCTCCGGCAGCAGCACCTTGGCGCACATGCCGATCAGCGCACCGACCAGGCCGTAGATCACGCAGTAAACCCCGGCCATGCTGCCCGCCACCCGCGCCACGCCCTCACTGCGGGCAGTGAACACCCGTTGCCAGATGTCCTGGCCAATCAGGATGCCGAAGAAGTAGATCAAAAAGTAGGTGATGATGGTGTCGTAGCCGATGGTGGTCAGGCTGAACGCGCTGGACGGCAGCCGCGCCACCAGCTCATCCCAGCCGCCGACGCGGTACAGGCAGATCGGCAGCAGGACGAACATCAGGCCGACGGTCTTGATCACGAACTGGACGATATCGGTCAGGGTCAGCGACCACATGCCGCCGATGCTCGAATACACCACCACCACGCCGCCACCGAGCAGCAGCGCCGACCAGAACGGCAGCGCAAACAGCACCTGCAGCACAGTACCGATGGCCAGGGTCGAGACCACGCCGATCATCAGCGCATAGGCAAACATGATCACCGCACTGGCCTGACGGGCCATGGGCGTGTAGCGCCGCTCCAGAATCTGGGTCACGGTAAAGATCCGCAGCTTCAGCAACGGCCGGGCGAGGAACAGGTTGAGCACGATGATGCCCACCCCCAACGCCGCACACAGCCAGAAACCCGACAGGCCATGCACATAACCCAGCCGCACCGTGCCGACCGTGGCCGCACCGCCGAGCACCGTGGCCGCCATGGTGCCCATATAGAAGGCCGGCCCGAGGTTACGCCCGGCGACCAGAAACTCTTCCGGGTTACGCGCCCGGCGCATGCCGTACCAGCCCAGCAACAGCATGCCGAGGGCGTACAAAAGGACAACGGAGATATCCAGGATCATGCTCTTTTTCTCGTTTTATCTGGAAAGGGTCCGGGCCCGCACGCGCCCGGAATTGGCAAGGCGATCAGACCGGTGAGGCGTTGTTTAGCGGGGCAGCACCGGGCTGCTTGCAGCGCACCCAGCGCGGGCCGGCCGGGCCGTAGACAGCGGCCGGTTCCGCAAAGGTATTGAGCAGGGTCAGGTACAGCAGCGCCGCCATACCCAGAGTGATCGGCAGGCTGATATCGATGCCGCCGGCCAGTTCGCCCAGTGGCCCGACAAACTGCCCCGGCAGGTTGACGAAGCACAGGCCCAGCGCCGCGCTGGGCAACCACGCCCCCAGGCCGCGCCAGTTCCAGCCGTGGTGAAACCAGTAATGGCCGCCGCGCTCGCCACGGGTGAACACCTGCAAATCATCGGCGTGGTAAAAGCCGCGCCGGGTGATCAGGCCGAGGATCATCACCACCATCCACGGGCTGGTGCAGGTGATGATCAGCACCGCAAAGGTCGACACGCTCTGCACCAGGTTGAAGGCAAACCGGCCGATGAAGATAAAGGCGATGGCCGCCACACCGATCAGCAGCGTGGCGCCGGCGCGGCTGAGCAGCTGCGGGAACATGCTCGACATGTCCAGGCCGGTGCCGTACAGCGCCGTGGTGCCGGTCGACAGCCCGCCGATCACCGCAATCAGGCACACCGGCAGGAAGAACCAGCCCGGCGCAATCGCCAGCAGACCACCGACATAGTTATTGGCCTCGATGTACTGCGGCGCCTGACTGGCCACCAGCGTGGCGGTACACAGGCCGAACAGGAACGGAATCAAGGTGCCGGCCTGGGCCGCCAGTACGGCGAGCATGATGCGAACTTTGGAGGTTTCACGCGGGATATAGCGCGACCAGTCGCCGAGAAACGCGCCGAACGACACCGGGTTGCTCATCGCCAATAACGCCGCGCCAACGAATGCCGCCCAGAACCCGGCATGGCCGAGATTCACGCTACCGGCATAGCCCGCATCGAACGGCCCGGCAAAGGCTGCGATGCCCAGCAAGAACAACAGGCTCGACGCCCACACCGCAATCTTGTTAACCCACAACATGAAGCGAAAGCCAAAGATGCACACCACCAGCACCAGCACCGCAAACAACCCGTAGGCCAGGCCCAGACTCAGGTCGTTTTCCGGCAGGCCGACCAAGCGCTGCGCGCCGCCGACCAAGGCATCGCCAGAACTCCACACCGACAGCGAGAAGAACGCCACCGCCGTGAGCAACGACAGGAATGAGCCGACGATCCGCCCGTGCACGCCAAAATGTGCCCCGGACGACACCGCATTGTTGGTGCCGTTGAGCGCACCAAACAGCCCCATCGGCGCCAGGATCAGCGCACCGACTGCCACCCCCAGCACAATCGCCCAGACCCCGGCCTGGAACGACAGCCCGAACAACACCGGGAAACTGCCCAGCACCGCCGTGGAAAAGGTATTGGCCCCGCCGAAGATCAGCCGGAACAGATCAATGGGGGATGCATCGCGTTGGTTGTCGGGGATCTGCTCGACACCAAAGGTTTCGATACCAGTCGAATGACTCATGGGTAACTCCAGCGCCTGTCACGGTTGTTGTAAGGCCAGCGCAGGCACGCTGACCCTTTATGGCCGCCCGTTAACCCCGGGCGGAAGGTTGGATCTGATTCTTGTAATGTTGCCGACCTGCCGGTCCTGTGCGGTCCCGTAGGACCGGCTTCAGCCGGGAATGCTGGCTACCATTCGCGGCTGAAGCCGCTCCTACAGCGACCCAAACAGCGCCACCGTCATCCGGCCGTCACAGCCGACAAATGCTCATGCCACGCCACCCAGCGCTGGCCCTCACGGCGAAACACAATGGTCTCGCGCTCTTGCACCGCCACGTCCTCACCCGCCAGCCGCAGCCGGGTCGCGACGTCATGCACAAAGATCGCCACCTCCCCATGCACACTGACCGTGGCATTGCTCGACTCACAGCCCAGCACGGCAAAGCCGTCAGCCTGCCACTCGCGCCACAGCGCCTCGTACTCGGCCCGGCTGTTCAACCGCTTGTCCACGGTATGAAAAACAAAGCTGGCGTCTGCACTGAAACAGCCGAAATACGCCGCCGTGTCGTTACTGGCAAAGGCCCGCACCAGCGCCGCCGCCGCTTCATGCACCTCAAGCTCGCGGCTCATCGGCGCACCACCCCCGGCAGCACACAGAGCATTTCGTAAAGCAGGTTGGCGCCCAGCAGCGAGGTATTGCCGGTGGTGTCATACGGCGGCGACACCTCAACCAGATCGCAGCCGATCAAGTCCAGCCCCTGGCAACCGCGAATAATCTCCAGCGCCTGAATGGTGGTCAGGCCACCGACTTCCGGCGTCCCGGTGCCCGGCGCCCAGGCCGGGTCGATGCCGTCGATATCGAAGGACAGATATACCGGCCCGCCGCCGACCTTCTCGCGCACTTCAGCCATCAGCGGGGTCAGCGACTGGTGCCAGCACTGTTCGGCCTGCACCACCCGAAAGCCCTGCTTGCGGCTCCAGTTGAAATCCTCGGCGGTATAACCCTGGGCACGCAGGCCGATCTGCACCACCCGGTCGCTGTCCAGCAGGCCCTCTTCCTGCGCGCGGCGGAAGGTCGTGCCGTGGGCGATCTTCTCGCCGAACATGTGGTCGTTGACGTCGGCATGCGCATCGATATGCACCAGCCCGACCTTGCCGTGCTTCTTCTTGATGGCGCGCAGGATCGGCAGGGTCAGGGTGTGGTCACCGCCCAGCGTCAGCGGGATGATGCCGTGATCGAGAATGCGGTCGTATTCCTGCTCGATGATGCGCACGGCATCCAGCAGGTTGAAGGTATTAATGGCAACGTCGCCAATGTCCGCCACGTTCAGCGAATCGAACGGCGCGGCGCCGGTGGCCATGTTGTAAGGGCGGATCATCACCGACTCGGCACGAATCTCCCGCGGCCCGAAACGGGTGCCGGAACGCAGCGACGTACCGATATCCAGCGGGATGCCGACAAACGCGGCGTCGAGCTTGTTCAGCTCTTCAGGGCTTTGCACATGCGGCAGGCGCAACATGGTGGCGATACCACCGAAACGGGGCATCTCGTTGCCGCCCAAAGGCTGGTGGAAGGTCTTGTCCACGGGGTGGCCTCACATTGTTCTAATTGGTGTGCGGCCATTCTGGTGACGCCCCGCAGGCAGAAGAATCGCTGCGGGCAAATACTTAGTTCAGAGATTTCTAAACTATCAGCCGCCTGGCTGACGCCCGTAGGAGCGGCTTCAGCCGCGAAGCTTCAGTCACCGCAGTCGCCAGCAGAACTTGCTTCCTCCCACCGGATTTGCGTCATACCTACTTTCTGAGCAAGGCGCAGATCCCGGTGGAAGTTGGCTTGCCAACGAATGCGGCGGCACATCCACTGCAGACGGGCCGGCTTACTGGCTATTTCATGGGCGACCGCCTGGTTCCTCCCGCAGATCAGAGTCAAATCTGAACTTGAGCACGACACAAAACTGATGGGCCCCAGCTCGCTAGCGAAACGGCCCATCAGCCCCCCCCCCACCTACCCCACAAACCCCAACCCCCATTAAACTGCCACCAGTCCAAAGCCCGGTGCCCCCATGTCCTCTGCCCTGCCCGACCTCAAACTGCTGCGCATCTTCGCCTGCGTGGTGCGCCATCAGGGCTTTGCAGCGGCGCAGCAGGAACTCAACCTCTCGACCTCGGCCATCAGCACCTACATGAGCCAGCTCGAAACCCAGCTCGGCATCGTGCTCTGCCACCGGGGCCGTGGCGGCTTCAGCCTGACCAGCAAGGGCGAACTGTTCCACCAGGAAACCCTGCGCTTGCTGGCCGAACTCGAAGGCTTCGAACGCTACAGCGCCGCCCTCAAAGGCGAACTGCGCGGCACCCTCAACCTCGGCGTGCTCGACTCCACCGTCAGCGACCCGGCCTTGCCGCTGGCCGATGTCATCGGCGCCTACAGCAAAGAACACCCCGCCGTGCACCTGCACCTGTCCGTGCTCAGCCCCGCGCAACTGCAACTGGGCGTCCAGGAAAACCGCCTGGACCTCGCCATCGGCGCCTTCTCGGTGCGCATGAACGGCCTCATGTACCAGGCCCTGTACCGCGAACAACACTGGCTGTACTGCAGCGACCGCCATCCACTGTTCGACCAGCACCGCATCCCGGCGCAAACCATCACCCAACAACGCATGGTCGGCCGCGGCTACTGGAGCCAGGCCGAACTGGCCCGCCACGGCTTCAAACACAGCGCAGCGACCGTGGAGTCGATGGAAGCGCAGCTGATATTGGTGCTGTCAGGGGCGTATATCGGGTATTTGCCGGAGCACTATGCCCAGACGTGGGTGGAGCAGAAACGGCTCAAGGTGTTGCTGCCAGCGGTGTTTGGGTATCAGGCACCGTTTGAACTGGCGATACGTAGAGGGCGGGCGCGGGAGCCGTTGATTATGAGTTTTCGGGATCGGTTGAAGGGGTGGTTTGAGGGGTAGCCGCTGAGAGATCGCGATGACGGCCATCCAGCTCGTCATTCAATGCGGGTCGACACGTGACTGGACTGTGCCATAACCACGCTCCTGGCGCTGCAATACACTCACCCGTGCCGGTACGTCTGGAGAGCGAAAGGTGAAGACATCTTGCGCAAGATCCAGAGCGCCCGAAACACGATCGCAGGTACTATGAAAGAGAACACTTTCTCTGAGACGGCGCACTAGTAACCGTTATCTGACTCCAGATAGTTTGGACTGAGCCGCTGCAGGCTGGACACGGCAGTACTGGGTTTGCACATTTTTTGGAGAGATGTAGAAGCTTCGTGCCCATTAAGCTCACCGAGCAGCGCGGCCTGACACTGGCCAGTAGCCACTTCAATCGGCACAATCCGCCCAACTGCAGCCGAAACCTGAGCAGTGCATTGGGCAGATAGTTCATTAAGAGTGACTCGCTCATGCCAGCCGCCGCTGCCTGATGGCTTAGAACCTGCAGTGGACCAGTACTGGATGGACACCTTAAGGAAGAAGTATGAATAAGCAGGGTGATTTCTACCCGTCTTTTGTAAAAGACGATGTGCGTTACTCCATAGAAGACCGCAAATGCATTGAGTCTGTTGTCGAGCGTCTGATGCTGAGCCAGACCAGTGAAGACCATCCGGGGATGCTACTGGGGAAGATCCAGTCGGGTAAGACGAAAACCTTCCTGGCAGTAATGGCGTTGGCCTTCGACAACGATTTCGATGTGGCGGTGGTGCTGACGAAGGGCACAAAGGCTCTAGCCAAACAGACCTACGAGCGTATCAAGAGCGAGTTCCGTACGCATGACGAGAACGACCTGCTCAAGGTCTTCGACATCATGACCATGCCTGGCCACCTCACTGGTTTCGAGCTTAACCAGAAGCTGGTGCTTGTAGTGAAGAAGCAGACTGACAACCTCAATCGCCTCATCGATCTGTTCGAAAACAAATATCCACAGCTCAAAGCTAAGCGAGTGCTGATCGTCGACGACGAGGCAGATTACGCTAGCGTCGGCTTCAAGCGCGATAAGGGCGAATTGGATATTAACGTCACCGCTCGCCAACTCGAGCATCTGCGCATTATCGTCGAACGTGCAGCCTTTCTGCAGGTTACTGCGACCCCCTACTCGCTTTACCTGCAACCTGCCGATGTGCAGATCAAAGGCGACAGCTTCAGGCCGATCCGCCCGGCCTTCACTGAGCTGGTTCCCGTCAATGCCGCCTACGTGGGTAGCGACTACTACTTTGAAGATAGCCAGGAAGAAGGTCACTTGGCCAAATTTCTCTACCAGCCCGTAGATCTGGACGAGCTGCAGGTTCTGCGCAAAAAGGACGGTCGCCGCCTGAAATTGGAGGAGGTGCTCACCAGCAAGGCAATCCCAACCCTGCGTGATGCCATTTGTAACTTCATCATCGGTGGCTGTATCCGTCGCTTGCAGGACAAGCAGGCAGGAAAAACAGGGAAAAAGTTCAGCTTCCTTGTGCATACTGAGGCCAATACTACCGCGCATGCTTGGCAGGAGGAGTTGGTCGAGAAGATCAAGGAAAAGCTCAGCGCAGCAGTTAGCCAAGAGCCGCAGATGTTGAGCAGCCTCATTCAGCGTGCATACCTAGAGCTGCAACCATCAGTCGAGCTACAGGGAGATTATCTGCCCTTACTTGAAGAGGTCGCCCAGGAGGTGAAGACTGCGCTCAAGCAGGACTGGCTGATGATCACCAAGGTCAACTCCGAGAAACAGGTCGAGGAGTTGCTCGATGATGATGGACAACTGAAGCTGCGCACTCCGCTGAACATCTTCATCGGCGGGCAGATTCTCGACCGTGGGGTTACCATCGCTAATTTGATTGGCTTCTACTACGGTCGCAAACCCAACGTGTACCAGCAGGATACTGTGCTACAGCACTCGCGTATGTTTGGCTTCCGTCCGCGACAGGACCTGGCTATCACCCGTTTCTATACTGAGCCGACCATCTACGCCGCCATGCAGCGCATGCACGAGAGCGATGTGGCCCTGCGCGAGTCTCTGGCCAAGAACCCCGAACAGCCAGTCGTCTTTATCCAAAAGGCACCTGGCAATGCGGTGCAGCCCTGCAGTCCAAACAAGATCGCTTTGTCGCGCACCACTACGCTCAAGCCGTTTAAGCGCATCCTTCCGGTCGGCTTTCAGATGTTGCCCAAATCCCGCCTGCGCCCGATCACTGAGAAGATCGACCAGCAGCTCGATAAGCTCGCCGGCAAAGGCAGCTTTGATGAACCGTTCCTAATTCCGGTGGCGATGGCGATTCAGCTCTTGAACGGCTTGGAGCCCGCTTTCAAGATGGAGGAGGACGAGGGCTATAGCTTCGACTGGGAGGCGGCACGCTCTGCGCTCCAGTACCTCGCCAGCCTGCCGAAGAACTCCAGCGCGCAAGGCAAGGTTTGGTGCTTGGTGCGTACTGATCGGGAAATCCAGCGCATCGTCAGCGCGGGCTCGCACGCCCTTTATGCCGACGCACCGGATAGCACCAAGACCGAAGGCCAGATTCGCAAGAAGTACGCCATCGACAATCCCATGCTGATTCTGATCCGGCAGAACGGCAAGGAAGAAAAAGGGTGGACGGGGGCTCCATTCTATTGGCCGGTAATTTCTGCCCAGCAGAATACTCCAACGGCCATATTTGCCCATGAAACTCTGAACAACGATTGAAGGTAACCGTCCGTAAACGGCCAGCAGACACGCCTTCACAATCCCAGCATTAAGGACGATGGCGTCCACCTAAAAATACGTGGACACCATCGCCCTTATTCGCAAGGCAGAAAAGATTACTTTGAAGAATCTTTTGGAGCGTTTGGAAATCAAGTGATGAAAGCCGATATGCTCAGATTACTGTGAGCGGATCGCTGGGAACGAGCAGGGTGGGGAAATTGGGCCACGAGACGTATTTTTGGGTACAGTCCGGGATCGTTTCCAGAAGCCAGTTCATCCCTGCTTCCGGTCCGCGTATTCCGCACTCCCAAAGCTCTATCACTCGCCAGCCTGACCTGAGCAATTCCTCTCGGTTTCTGATATCACGCTTCACGTTCTGATCGAATTTCGTCTGCCAAAAATCCTCGCGGGTCTTTGGGATCGTGGCGTATCTGCAGCCCGGATGCCTATGCCAGAAGCAACCATGAACGAAGATGCAGACACGGTGACGAGGAAGTACGATATCGGGTTTACCGGGAAGATTTCGCTGATGCAATCGATACCTGAAGCCTTGCCGGTGAAGCAGCTTCCTGACCTTAATCTCTGGCAATGTATCGCTGCCGCGGATGCCCGCCATCATTCGAGACCTGACTTCTCTGCTGACTATATCCATTAATAATCCCCCAGATTAGCTTGCCCCTGACGCAGGATACTTACTTGGAAAACTTGGAAAAAATATTCCGCTTGGCGAGCCAATTCAAATCATGGTTTCTTCGCAGGTTCCGGAGGGCTGGATGAAAGCTTTGCCTCATCAGCCAATGTTAAGCGACTAGATATTGTCGGTTAGGTCGAGATGGACTCCGTTGCCCGTGAAACTTGAGGCCAAGGGCATTTTTCTCCGGTTGAGGCTGGATAATCATGAAGGTTGACAGAACCTGCGCACGCGACACCTCGCTGCATTTTCATTACACTCTGACACTATGTAGCATTTGGCACCAAGTGCCGATTCGTCAAGCCGGGATGTGCCGCTTGGTATGAGCAGACCTGAGCTGCCGTCCTTCTGCGCTCCGTGCAGGTGGTCTTGGCGCATGTTTCCTATGAGAGATACCGGATGTCCATCCAAACCGAGCTGCTCAAATCGCAGCCCAGCAATACCGACGAAAAGCCCGTTACCCTGGCTGCAGACCTGTCCCCCTCGACTGGCAAGAACTCCCGTGCTTCTATCCCGGACGATGATCTGATCCGCAGCAAGCTGCAGCGTATTCAGGAAGGCGGCGAAATCCGCTACATGGACATGTTCGCAGGCTGTGGCGGTATATCCCTTGGCTTCCTGACCGCCGGATTTACACCGGTCGCGTCAATCGAAATGGACCCGTGGGCTGCGAAGTCGCACGGAGCCAACTTCGGCTCGCGCTCGGTCGGGGGTGACAAGGAAGCGCACCATGTCCCGCGCGACGCGGTAACCGAAACCGCTGACACTGTCTTCGACGATCTCGGGCTGCAGGGTGCCACGGACCGTCAAATTGATGTCCTCGTCGGCGGGCCACCCTGTCAGGCGTTCGCCCGTGTAGGCAGGGCTAAGCTCCGCGAGCAGGCTCGCTTGCGCGAAGAAGTGACCGCAGACCAAGCCTTTCTGGTGGATGGCCGGGTCAGCCTGTGGGAGCGCTACGTCGCATTTATCCGGGCGACAAAGCCTGTTGCGCTTCTAATGGAGAACGTGCCAGACATCCTCAACCATGGCGGCACCAATGTTGCCGAGCTCGTTTCCAAAAGCCTTGCCGAAGAAGGCTACGACGTGGCCTACACACTGCTTAATTCCGTCTGGTACGGCGTTCCGCAGATGCGGGAGCGCATGATTCTGGTAGGCTTCCATCGTTCGACCGGCATCAAGCCAAGATTTCCGGTGCCAACGCACCATTTGATTCTGCCATCCGGCTATACCAGTTCCAAAAGTGCTGCGAGGCGGGTTATCAAAGCCGAAGGCTCGGCGCACCACCGCTGGATTCCCGATCCAGCTCCCAACTCTCCCGCAGCCACATCTGCCTCTGATGCGCTGGTAGATCTGCCGCACCTGTACGCTGAAGAAATGCTCCGCTCGGGTGCCATTCGTCGCGGGGCGAAAGACCCGTCAGAACCTGTCGAGTACACAGCAGAAAAGCCGTCGAATGCCTATTCGCGGCTGATGAGAGAGTGGCACGGATTTGCGACTAGCTCTACGACTGGCCATGTTTTCCGGTATCTGCCGCGCGACTACAAGATCTTCGCAGAGATTCAACCTGGCTGGGAGTACCCGCAGGTACATGCCTATGTAGAGCAGAAAATTGCGAACTGGCTTGCCGACCGTAGGAGACTCGGTTTGCCCACCGACCCGAGAAACGCAGACGTAAGCACATACATCACGTCCTGGCGCATCCCGTATGACCCTGGAAAGTTTCCGAACAAGTGGTGGAAGCTCCGCGCCGATGCGCCGGTACGTACGCTGATGGCGCACCTTGGCAAAGACTCTTATTCTCACATCCACTTTGACTCGAAACAGGCACGCACTATCACCGTCCGTGAGGCTGCGCGGCTCCAGTCATTCCCTGATGGCTTCGTTTTCAAAGGGTCGATGAACCCGGCATTCAAGCAGATTGGCAACGCCGTGCCACCACTCTTTGCCTATGCCATCGCTCGTGGCATGCGAGAGTGCCTGGGGGCACCGGAGACACAGGATATGCGTGTGGCATTGTTCGATTTGGAGCAATCGCAAATCAAGACGACAGAGGGCAGGAAGTGAAGTTCATCATTCTCCGACTGCTGACTCATTCCGAACTCGGCATGTTTCATGAGTACCGCCGCCAGGGGAAGGAGCGCGCCAAACAGCGTTCCATCAACTTCGACTGGGACGTCGTCGGCAAGGTTTTTCCTTCAGCAGAGAACCCGGACACCATCGCAATCACCTGCCGGCGTCTCGAAGACGAAGATACGGTGGTTGAGATTGCTTCATGGCTCAAGCGGCAGCACAAAAATTGGAGATTCGAAGGCGATTGCCCGACAAGTTCCTTCTACAGTTTCGTCGATCCGGGCGTCCTATTCGCGATGGTAGTTGACGCCTCGAGCACCCCAGCCAATGCATCCTGGGTTGCAATACCGGCAGACCACCCAGCCCGCTCTTCGATCCTGGGCCATGGAGAGAGTGCCCAGCTCGGCAAATCCGCAATGATTGCGTTATACGGTGAGGAGGGCCAGCACTGCCAAGCAGTGCTCTCGGAGCACTTCCCACTGCTATTCAAGGAGGCAGAAACAGTGTCCGTGACGCCACAAATAGAAAACGACAACAATCGCAACGATGATGACGCCGCACCGGACCCGCTCGGTCTCTTCAAGATCTTGGCACGTGCAGGGCACAGCCTACCCAGCGCTGTGGCCGATCTGGTGGACAACAGCCTTTCGCATGGTGCTCGGGAGATTGACATCACGTTCCCGAATCCAAATGCAGGCGGCCGGTGGATGTGCATTCGTGACGACGGCATTGGCATGACTCCAGCGGGGCTGCGGGACGCCATGAAGATCGGGCACCAGCGTGAATACGACGATGGAGATCTGGGCAAGTTCGGCTATGGGTTAAAGGGTGCGGCCTGGTCCCAGGCCGATCGACTGACGGTCGTATCGAAAGCTGCCGGAAACGAGAGCACGACGCTCACCTGGGATAAGGAGCATCTTGCGAAGACGCGCCGCTGGGCGCTTCTGAGCGACCCAGTAGCTCCCGAGCATGCCTCGGCAGTGGGCATCGGCAACTCGGGCACAGCTGTGCTGCTCACGCAGATGCGCCCCTCGATGGAGCCCGCAAAAGGCAGGGCGGATTCTCCCTACGCGCAGGAACTCGCTGCCATCAAGTCGCACCTCGAACTGGTCTTCCACCGGTATCTTGAAGGCAAGGCGCGTGGGCACGAGAAGGTAGTCATTCGCCTGAACGGTGAAGCTCTGCGTGCCAACAACCCTATGGGGCACCCACTGACGAAAGAATACGACCAACATCGCATCGAGCTTCCCGGCGCTTCTCCGGACAAGACGCCCGCCCTCTATATTCGTGCTTACGTCACGCCAAACGAGGGAGAGTTCGACGAGTACATCAAGGATCTGGCGCCATTGGAGCAACGCGTCGAACGCGACCGCCACTCCCTGAATGGCCGTGCAAATGATGCTCAGGGCCTGTACTTCTATCGACTTGACCGCCTCATCAAGTGGGGCGGCTGGGAAGATCTTTTCGCCAAGGATGAGCACACCAAGCTGATTCGTGTCGCAGTCGATTTCGACAGGTTGGCAGATGAGCAGTTGCAGGTAGATATCAGCAAGCAGCTCATTCGCCTACCGTTTGCGATTACCGAGCACCTCAAAGAGCTGATCAAGGCACCTCGTGCAGCAGCTAGGCTCCGGTACAACAAGAAGGAAAAACCTGCGCCGACAGCAAAAGGAGCCGGCAAGACTGTGTCGCCGGCCGGTACGCGAGCGTCGGGCGGCTTGTTGCCTCCAGCGACAGCGGCGGGAGGCACTTCCGTGGTGCTACCTGCTCCGGCTCCGACTGTAAAGAAGGACAGTACTCCAATCCGCCTTGTCAGCAGCGGCGACAAGCCATGGCAACGCAAGACCGGTTTCAAGGGGGAGGAAGTTGAGGTCACCCCACTAATGCCGACGCTGGTGACGCTCGTGCAGCTCATCGAGAAGGACGCCGAGGTGAAGACGGCTCTGTCTGAATTCCTTCGCGCATTGGAGACGGCCGGAGTTCCGGACCAGTTGACGGACAAGGTCTGATGAAGGTCCAGCTTTCACTTCCCCTTACGCTGAAACCCAGACTAGCACTGTGGACCGATGCAACCGCCTGGACCAACTGGTCCCGGCATGAAGCTTATCTGCGGTCCCAGCCCAAGTGGAAGCCACACCAGATTGCGTCAGTCGCGGAAGAGTCGCTGCGGATCATCTCGAAGACCGTACCGGTAGGTCGCCCGGAATTCCAGTGCCGCGGTCTGGTCGTCGGCTACGTTCAGTCCGGAAAGACCGCTAACTTCACGGCTGTGGCCGCGCGCGCAGCAGATGTCGGCTACCGCCTGATTATTGTTCTTTCAGGCATTCACGATTCATTGCGGAACCAGACACAAAAGCGCCTGGATCTGGAGCTGGCCGGGACCGGCGTCGACTGGATCAGGCTGACCGATGAGGCGTCAGATTTTCGTGAGCCGGAGGTGGCCGACGGATTCGCATCGACCGGCACCGTCCTGATCGTCGCGAAGAAGATCACGCCGATCCTGAAACGGCTCAACCAGTGGTTCGGCAAACTCGAAGGCCGGCTCGCTGATGTACCGGTTCTTCTCATTGATGACGAAGCCGATCAGGCCTCCATCAATACACGCGGAAATCGGCGCGACCCCAGTATCGACACCGACATCGACACTGAACCGGATGACGGTACGGGCCCTTCACTGACCAACGCCCTGATTCGTGACATTCTCAGAAAGATTCCGCGGGCCACCTACATCGCTTACACCGCTACGCCATTCGCCAACATATTCATAGATCCAGACGCTACTGACAACGAGGTCGGCGAAGACCTGTTCCCTAAGGACTTCGTCGTGCAGCTTCCGCGGCCGGACGGCTACACGGGAACAGAAGAGCTTTTCGGCGTCAGCTCACAGGGCCGCGATGTACTGCGTCCTGTAGACGCGGCGGATGTAAAAGCTCTGAAGCCGAAGCAGCGCAAAAGGAGCGAGGCGATTGTCGTCCGAGGGCCGCTGGATCTCCCCCAGTCGCTCGCCGATGCCCTCCTGACCTTCGCACTTGCCGGCGCCATCAGGCTGCAGCGCGGCCAGATCGGTAAGCCGAACACGATGCTGGTGCACGTATCCCGGCTCCAGCAGGACCAGTTGCGCATTGGAGAGGCGATTCAGGAACAGATCCGCCACTGGTTCCATCATGAAAGCGCCGAACCCGGCGTGCTCAAACAGATGTTCCGGTCAACGCTCGCAGGTCTGGGGCCGATTGATTTGCCCTGCAGTGAAGAGGTTCTATTGGATGAGGCAGTGACGAACCTAGCTCGTCTGGTTGTCGTTGTGCTCAATAGCACGACGGGTGATGAACTGGAATACGACGCCAAACCTGGACGGCAGCTCGTCGCAATAGGCGGCAATAGGCTATCGCGCGGACTAACGCTTGAGGGGCTAACGATCGCCTACTTCCTGCGCACTACAACACTGGCGGATGCTCTGCTGCAGATGGCACGCTGGTATGGTTTCAGGGCAGGCTATGAAGACCTGATCCGCATCTGGACAACCGAAGGGATCGCTCAGTGGTTTGTGGAACTTGCGCTGGTCGAGGAGTCTCTGCGTGACTCTATCACGGCACTGAACAAGGCCGGTCGCAGGCCCGACCAGATGGCCATCCGGATGCGGGCCCACTCAAAGCTCCTGCTCACCAGCAAAAATAAGAGCAGGATGCAAGCGGATGATGCACGGTCATGGTCTGGCGAGAACCCGCAGACGATTCTGTTCCCTATGCAGGACCGAGAACTGTTGGAACGGAACGTGGATCTAGCGTCCGCCCTGCTACGACAGCACCCCCCGACTCAGGATGCATATGGCGGCGCCATAGCACACGATGTGCCGGCCGAGGACATCGCACTGTTCCTGAGGCGTTATGAAGGGCACCCTAACAGCATTGCATTTCAGGGTGCGGAGATTGCCGACTGGATCCTGGAGCGGGCCGCAGCGGGAGAGCTGAGGAACTGGACCGTGTTCGTAGCCAACCCGCAGCGGGAACGTCAGGTTCTCCTGGGTGGAAGGCCTTACGGCCTTGTTCGACGGTCGTTGCAGGCCAATGAGTCGATCGGCATCCTGATAGATCCACGCCATGAAGGTGCAGACCTTCATGGCGGGCCAGAGAACTATCGCGCTGGTTCAGGCTTCAACGCACGGGCAATGCGCGAGGACCGACCTGCGCAGCAGGGCCTTCTCTTGCTCTACCCCCTGGATCCCGAACCGCTCCGCGCGCCAACACAAACGGTGCTAGGCCTAGCTCTGTCGCTTCCCCGCACTAAAGACGGCGAACAACAGTTTGTCGTGAATCGTGGGGTACGCAATGTTTGAGATCACACAAGATCGCTGGGCAAGTCTGCGCGAGCAGCATTCTCAGCATGAGGACATCCGCGAGCAGGCGATCAGGGACCTGGAAACAGCGCTGATCGGGGTGTCAGGAGACGGCCGCCTGCACCTGCTGCTGGCCATCGATGTCGCCCCGCAAAACCTGCCGCCGGACCTGCAGAGTCTTCAGGTCCGCATCCTGGAGGGCGAACAGATTTGGCTGGATATTTCCGCACGCAGCCACCACGAAGAACTGCTCACGCTGATAGCCAACAAGGTCCTCCATGCCATCCGCATTGAAGGCCGCGATCCTGCTGTCTCGGTTGGACGCATCATCGAAGACATGCGTGCAGCACTGCGCCCGCTCACACCTGACTTAAGCCCAGCAGTACAGATTGGTCTTTTTGGCGAACTCTGGGTGCTGTCCAACGTGCTGTTCCCGACCATCGGCACGCGCGTCAGCCACCTTTGGAGCGGCCCTGATAGCGAACGCCATGATTTTGTTGGGCAGGGCGTACACGTCGAAGTGAAGACCACCACGCGATCGGAACCGAAGCACGAAATATCCCGTCTAGATCAGCTGAAAGCGCCTAGTAATAAGCGCCTCCTGTTTGTCAGCGTCATGCTGGAGCGCAGTCTTGGCGGCGACGAAACACTGGCAGACCGCGTCGATGAAATTCGGGAGAAGCTGGTATCCGATGGGCGTGCGCTAGATGTTTTCGATTCACGCCTAGCACAACTTGGTTGGCACGAGGGCCTACGACAGACAGGCGCGCTCCTACGGTTCAATTTTCGCGCTGTACATGTCTTCGAAGTTATCGATAACTTCCCCAGGCTCCCCGATGACTACGTGCCACCACTAGGTGTGGCAGGTATCAGGTACAGTATTAATGTTGGCAGCCTGCCTTCGCTCGAGGTATCGCAAGTTCAGGATGTTCTTCTAACTGCCTAACGCGTCAAGGACATCCGAAAATTCCAGATAGAATTAAAGAATAAAACCTCACCAATTTTAGGAATTATCCTACAACTTATAGCCTTGCTTAGACTGTTCTGCCTCGATACCTTAAAACAGCGCCTAAGAAACGCTCATCCACACAGCGGCCCGACCGCTTCCGAAAAACGCGGCTTTTTTGTGTCCGCGGCCCATGGCTGCGCGTCACAAAATCTGTGATGTCGGGAGTGGGCTAATACAAGACCCGTAAGGGGAATATGTCCGGCCCTCTGTGTGGGGTTTCTTAGCTCCCGGCGCCTTAGCCCTAAGAAAGCTGAATCACACTGAGGTTACTAGAAATGCCACACACTGAATCTTGCTCCCAAGCCAGGCGCGAGCCTGCCCTCGAACCGACTACCCCCACCATCTTCCACCGCTACGGCCGCCAGCTCCGCGTCACCCTCCTGGAAAACCAGGTCTGGTTCTGCGCCCGCGATCTTGGTCGCTTGATTGCCTGGCCGCTTAACACCCGCTCCACCTGCAAGCTAGACCCGGACCAGCGCCGTACCCTCTGGCTTGAAAGCCATGGCCGTTGTGAGGAAGAACTGATGATCAGCGAGTCCGGGGTTTATGTGCTGCTGGTGCATCACCATCACCCCGAGCAGCGCAGCCTGCGGCAGTGGATCACCAATGAGGTGGTTGCGGCGGTGCGGGATGCGCAGCCGTCGGCGGGTGATCAGGCGCCAATGCTGAGTCTGTTGCAGTGGCCGGGGTTGTCGATGAGCATGTTGCATTGGCAGAACGAGCCGTGGATTCGGCTGCGGGATGTGCCGCAGGTGTTGCCGCTGCCGGAGACCGAGGCGTTGAAGGCGGGCGAGTCGTGGTGGCGGGCTTGTATCGGGCGGTAACCGCTTGGATGCCGGGACGGTGCAGACCGCCCCGGCTGTGGCTGCAATTCAGATCAACAGAGATCGCACCGCAGTGCTGAACGCACCCGCTATGACCGCTGGTTGACTGAGTCCAGTCGCTCACGAGCAGGGCATGTCACTGGCATGGTTTGCTGTCTCGCCCGACAGAGGTTTCGGACGTTTCTTACATATCCTGGGCAAGTCAAAAAATACACTGCGCCTCCACTTCATGGAGGATCCCAGGATGGCTGCTTACGCTTACATCACGCTCAGAGACGAGCGCCAATGCCTGATGTCCGCAGGCTGCCCGACTCTGCCGTCACTCGGCACCCCGTACCGGGCCGGCCATGAAAACCAGACCCAGGACCTCACCTGCTCCAAGGTGACGGCCAGACTGTGCGACTGTGCGTCTTGGGGGGCCGAACGATGAGGACGCTTGAGGCTGGTTCACAAACGAGCGGGCAGAATCTTGAGGATGTGAGGCAAGCGGCGGCGCTTCTCAAGGGGCAGGCTTGTACGGTAGCGGCGCGAACTATCAGCGATGGAATCCTCAGGCTGCAGTTCAATCGGGACATTGCTTATTTTGCACAAGGTATCGTCAGTGACGTCGAGCGTGGCTTAAAAACGGCTGAGCAGGGACTGGCAGCTATTAAAGAAGAGAGCAACTGGTTCTCTCACCCCGCAATGATAAAAATCGAGAACAGCCTTGGACTCGTAGGTGGCGTAGGTCAAGTTGCCGCTGGCGTCGGGCTTTGTTATGCCAGCGGCGGCTTTTTATGCGTGACCGGCGGCGCGGCCCTTATCAGCCATGGGGCTAACAACATCTATGAAAGTAGCCGAAATCTTATAAAAGGCCGTTCGGACTCAGAAGGCTGGGTTCGCCAAGGTTATCAAGAAGCCGCACAGGCAGCGGGCGGAACAAAAACTGATGGGAATGTTGCTTACCTCGTAACTGATCTGACTCTGTCTGGGTGGGGTCTGACTCGAAAAGTCGTTTCTCCAGAAGCTCGAAAACTTTTCAGGTATATCGACGAAGACTTTGTAAGAGGCTTTAAGGCTATGACCAAGCAAGCGTTACGTACCGAAATTTCAGTCAATGTAATTACCTTTAAAAACCTTACCCTTGAGATACTGAAGGATGATGAGTAGTTTTTTTACACATTTTTTATTCATAATATTTTCCGTTCTGCTCTACCTGCCCGCGCGCAGAATGAAATACGCCTTCTCAGGACGGAACTACTCAGGAAAAAAATTCTGGCTGGCGACACTCTATAGCCTTCTTCTCGCATGCCTTTATTTTGACTACTTTAAAAGCGGTACAATTCCATTCTATGGACCTCTAGACCGAACCATTTTAGGCTGGGTGTCCATATTGATGTTCCTCCTGCATACTTCCACCTTCCCGAGAGAGTGGAAAGTGAGACGCTGGTATCTAATAAGGCGTTTTAACTTGAAGATATGCAAGCACAAAAAAACTCTTGATGAGTATCGAATGGCTCATCGCCGAAAGTAATACTGTTTTCTTTGAAAATAAAAGGCAGCACTTCAAGCGTCAACGCTATCCACTCGGGCGGGACACTGAATATGACAACAGAAGACCATTGGAAACTCCTATTAGCATATGCAAAAGCCTCGCTATTCCCTTACATCCTTGCGCTGAATCTGGAGTCCGACTTAAGGGAGAAAAAACACACCCGCCTCCGTTTCTGGTCGGTACTGGGTTACAACACATTTTTCTTCACTCACCATCTGACGTTCTTTATTACAGGGCATCTGTTTTTTTATTTAAAAACAGATAGCTCAGTCGTCGGCTGGCTCGCCTTTCATATGTCGATCCTTCATGGCCGGCTAATCCTCAGGCAGATACGCAGCAGGTCGTGGTCGATCCTTAACCATTTTGATCCACGGCTTTGAAGTGGAGATGGAGTGAACGCCATGAAAATCCGCGCGATCGGGACTGACGCAGAGTATCAAGCGGCTCTCAACGAGATATCGCCTCTATTCGATAACGAGCCAGAACCTGGCCCCCCGGAAGGCGGCGCGTTCGAGGTCATGATCACGCTGATCGAAGCCTATGAAGCCAAGCACTTTCCGGTTGATTTACCGGACCCGATTGAGGCGATCAAATTGCGCATGGAGCAGTCAGGGCTGACCGTAGCCGACCTCATCCCTGCCATCGGCAGAACCAATCGCGTCTACGAGGTGCTCAACCGAACACGCTCACTGGCATTGCCCATGATCTGGAAACTGCACAGATCTCATGTGGGAGTGGCCGGCCAGCGCGCCGGTTGCCGACGAAGACGCCAGCACATTCGCTACAACTGCTGTGGCTTTACTGGCCTCTTCGCGAGCAAGCTCGCTCCTACCGGGCGGTGGACTGAAGCACCTACAGGGCTCAGCGCAACAACCGCGACGTCAGCACATAAGCCACTGTCCCCGCCAATGTGGTCACCACCACGCCCCAGGCCAGGTCTACCAAGGCCATTTGCGCTGGCCAGCCGCGCAGGGTGGCCCAGTTGGTCAGGTCGTAGGTGCCGTAGGCCACCAGGCCCAGCAAGGCGCTGTGGCCGACCGCTTGCCCGAGGCGTTGCACGTTGAGGGCCGGCAGCACGGCCAGCACCACGATGCCCACGCCGTACATCAGGTAGAACGCGACCGCCGGGCCGATGACCGGTGTGTCGAGCATCAGTGGGCCGAGCCAGGCGCGGTAGGTCGGGCCCATCAGCCCGCCCAGCCATAAGCCGTCGAAGATCAGAAACGCGACCAGGGTTGCAGCGTAGGCAGTGAGAAATCGTTTCATGGCGATGTGTCCTGAGAGGGTTATGGCTGGGACAGCGACCGTTTGGGAATTGATCCGCGAAATAGCCGGACTTTTCCCATAAGTGGGCAGTCACTGCTAATAGAGCTAAGGAGCCAGGCGAATGCATACAGACACACAACCCGCCCTGAGGGTCGATATATGGAGCGACTATGTCTGCCCATTCTGCTACCTGCAATTGCCGGTTCTCGAACAGCTTCAGGCCCGTTACGGCGCGATGATCGAGTGGTGCTGGCATGCATTTGAGTTGCGGCCCGAGCCATTGACCACCCCGGACCCGCAGGCTGATTACCTGCGCATGACCTGGTTGCAGGCGGTGTTGCCGATGGCCGACCGGCGCCAGTTGACGATGAAGATTCCGCCTGTGCAGCCGCACAGCCGCAAGGCGCTGGAAGCGGCGAACTTTGCGCGCAGCCAGGGCCGGTTTGGGGATTTCAATCGGGCGTTGTTCCGGGCGTTTTTCGAGTACGGTCAGAATATTGGTGAGGATCAGGTGCTGCTGCAGTTGGCCAGCGCAACCGGGCTCAAGCCCGAGGCGCTGCACCTGGCATTGCAGGAGCAGCAGCACCGGGTTGCGGTCAGCGATGACGAGGCGCTGGCTGATACGCTGGGGCTGCGGGCCGTGCCGGTGCTGCTGTTGCGTAAGGCCAGTCAGCCGCTGAGCGAGGCGCAGGTGCTCAATGGCACCCTGCCCTTGCAGCGGCTGACGAGGGAGATTGATGCTTTGCTTGCCTGAGGGGCATTTTTAAAATTGGCTGTTGGCTGGGCGGTGTTTAGATGCAAAGGTCGGCACATTTATAGAATCTGCTGACGCCTTCGTCGGCTGAGCCGACTCCCACCGGCCCAGCGTAGTGCCAGCAATTTGAACGCAACTCAAACCGGTGGGTGATCTGCCACCGGCCTGGCCGGCCAATGCCGTCCTCAGGTCAGTTCGATGCGGTCGGCATGGATGGCGATCTGGCCTTGTTTGTACAGCCCGCCGATGGCCTTTTTGAAGTTGCCTTTACTGACCCCGAACAGGTCGCTGATCAGTTTGGGGTCGCTCTTGTCGCTGACTTCCAGTACACCGCCGTTTTCACGCAGCTTGGCGATGATTTGCCCGGACAGGTCGTCGGCGGCCGCCGCGCCGATGGGTTGCAAGCTGAGGCTGACTTTGCCGTCGGCGCGCACTTCTTTGATAAAGCCTTTCTCTTGCATGCCGGGGCGCAGAAATTTGAACACTTCGTTTTTGTGGATCAGGCCCCAGTGCTTGTTCTCGATGATCGCCTTGAAGCCCAGGTCGGTGCGCTCGACCACCAGCAGGTTGACCGCCTGGCCGGGGCTGTAGGTGGCCGGGGTCTTGTCGAGGTAGCGGTCCAGCCGCGAGGTGGCGGTGATACGCCGGGTGTGTTTGTCGAGGTAGGCATGCACCACGCAGTATTCGCCGGCTTCCATCTGGCGCTTTTCTTCCGAGAACGGCAGCAGCAGGTCTTTGGGCAGGCCCCAGTCGAGGAACACCCCGATGTTGTTGACCTGCACCGCCTTGAGGCTGGCAAAGCCGCCGACCTGAATTTTCGGTTTGAGGGTGGTGGCGATCAGCTTGTCGTCGCTGTCGAGGTAGATGAATACGTTGAGCCAGTCATCGACCTCCGTGGGCGCGTCCTTGGGGATGTAGCGGTTGGGCAGGAGGATTTCGCCGTCCGCGCCGCCGTCCAGATACAACCCGAAATTGGTGTGCTTGACGATTTGCAAGCTGTTGAAGCGCCCGATTAAAGCCATGTGCCGATCACTCTGAATTGCGTGGCGGGCATTCTAACCGGTTTTGTTGACGGGCATTCATGTGGTCCTTGATCGTGGCCGAATTGGCGTTGAATCGACGAACGGTCATGCCCCGGCGGATTTCATCGGTATTCTTGCGATGGCTCTGGCTCGCGGGTTGCGCGCACCAGCCCAATCCAAACCCTATTTTTTCCACACTCCTCGCCCATCACCTGGAGTGCTTTATGCGTGTTATTCGATGCCTGACGCCGTTGCTCGGCGCCTTGTTGGTTTGTCAGCCGGCTTCTGCCCAGGTATTGGAACGAAGCCTGGGCGACTTCAGCCTGAAACTGGGAACCACGCCGACGCGCAGCATGGCCCAGGGCCTGGTGGCACCCTCAAGCGGCGGTGATTCGTTTCATGGCGGGCTGGACCTGACCCATGAGAGCGGCCTGTATTTCGGCCAGTGGTCACCGAACATGGGCCTGACGCCAGACAGCAACATGGAGCTGGACTCTTACATGGGCTTCAAGAAGCCCTTTGATCAGAGCACCGGTTACGAGCTGGGGATGATCCGCTACAGCTACCCGGAGACCAATCAGGTGGCCAGCCATGAGCTGTACGCCGGCCTGCGGATTCTCGACAGCCGCCTGGGCGCGGCCTTCAGCAATGACACCGGCACGCGCAACAACACCCTGTTCGTTGATCTGGGCAGCATGCCGCAACTGGGGGTGAACGTGCGCATGCAGTACACCACCCACGAGTTCGGCAGCGCACAGATTGCCAGTGACGGCCGGCTGGTCGGCGGCTTCAACGACTGGTCGCTGAAGTTGTCCCGGCCCTGGCTGGGCATCGACATGAACCTGATCTACAGCGACTCCAGCCTGAGCGGTGATGATTGCGGCCTGTACAGCGGGCATAACCCGCGCTGCGAGCAGACAGTCACGCTCAAGGCGGTGCGTGCGCTGTTCTGATTGCAGGGAACTGCCATGATCCGCCACTCTCTACAACAAGGCCGATGTTGTGAGGAAAGGTCATGGATTACCTGTCGAAAGTTGTCATTACCCTGTTGCTGGCCGTGTCGCTGCTGAGCGGCTGTGGCCAGGTGAGCCTGGCCTATCGCAACCTGGATGTGATCATCCCCTGGTCGCTCAGCGATTACCTCAAGGTGCGTGGCGAGCAGAAAGACTGGCTCGATGAACGCCTCAAGCAGCATTTGCAGTGGCATTGCAGTACCCAGTTGCCGGGTTACCTGACCTGGCTCGACCGGCTTGAGCAGATGGTGCGCGACGATCAGGTCAGCCCTGCCGCGCTGCAAACCCGTACCCGTGAGGCCGAACAGGCGATTGCCCGCATTGCCCGGCAGGTCACCCCTTCGGTGGTCGAGTTGCTCAGCCGCCTGGATGACAAGCAGGTGCAGGAGATGCAGCAAGCCTTCGAACGCGATCAGAGCAAGCGCCAGAAGGAATACCTCAACCAGCCGCTGGACAAGCAGATCGCCGACCGCGCCGGGCGCATGGAAAAACGCCTGTCGCCGTGGATGGGCTCGCTGACCGCCGAGCAAAAGGCGCGGGTCCAGCAGTGGTCGGTGTCGCTGGGTGAGCAGAACCAGGCCTGGCTGGCCAACCGCGCCAGTTGGCAGCAACGCTTCCTGGCGGCCCTGCAACAGCGCCAGCAGCCTGACTTCGCCCCGCGCATCAGCGCCCTGCTGCAAGACCGCCAGACCTTCTGGACCGCCGACTACCGCGAAGCCTACGCGCGCACCGAACAGGCTGCGATCAACCTGGTGGCGGATATCTATGCCATGAGCACCGCGCAGCAGAAGCAGAAGCTGCTGAGCCGGATTGATGACATGCGCAAGGATTTTCAGGACCTGGATTGTTTAAAGGCGGCGCAACAGGTGTCGATGGTGATGGCCCTGGAGCCAACACAATCGTTGTAGGAGCGGCCGGGCGGCGATCCGCTTCAGCCGCAATACTGTTCAGATAAACACTGCGGACCCGGTGGGAGCGAGCTTGCTCGCGAAGAGGCCAGTAAAAACACTACATCTGCTGCGAATGTGCCGCCGTCTTAGTCGGCAAGCCAACTCCCACCGAGATTTGTGTACTTAAGTGGACAGTATTGGCTTTAGCCGCGAAGCCCTTCGCGGCTAAAGCCGCTCCTACGGGTTTGCAGACACCGAGCCGTCAAGCCACCTGCGGTTTGGCCGCCACATGGTCGAAGGTCGCCGGGTCCAGTGCGTCGGCCTGTTCATCGAGTACCAAACGCGGGTGGTCATTGCCCGGAATGCTGCTGTCGATCATCGCCAGCAGGCTGGCGCCGCGTGGGGTGAGGATGAAGTTGGTGCCGGTGCCGCCTTCCTGCTCGGGGCGGGGCTGGATGAAGCCGCGTTGCAGCAGCAGCGCTTCAAGATCCGCCGCCTGTTGCTTCAGGTGGTCCAGGTTGCCGGCGGGATCGCCTTGCGCGGCCTGGGCCTGGGCGTGATCTTCAGCGTATTGGCGCGGCGCAAAGGGCTGGCCTGCGCCGTTCTGTACTTCGTGCAGCAGACGTTCGATAAGGTCCCAATCGTAAGCCATGGTGTAAAACCTCCGTCCAGCATGGATGAGTGGCCCGCACCTTAACGGTGGCGGGCAGCTTCATCGGTTGTGACAGAGGGGGGTCAGCGGCGTTCAGAGCAATCGCCGGATGGTCGCCGGTTACTCGGCGGCCGGGGCTGGGGTGCTGCGCTTTTTCAGCGGCGCCAGGCCGTCCTGGCTGACCAGCTCAGACTTCGGCTTGTTGGCCGTGCGACGCTTGGTCGGGGTTTTGCTGGCGGTTTTTTTCTTGTCGCCCTTGGCGTCGGTCTTTTTCTTTTTGCCGACCGCTTTACCGGAAGCCTTGACCTTCTTCGGCCCGCTGTAGGTGCCTTTGAGTTCCTTGATCACCCGGCGCTCGAAGGTCTGCTTCAGATAACGCTCGACGCTCGACATCAGGTTCCAGTCGGAGTGGTCGATCAGCGAAATGGCCAGGCCTTCGCTGCCGGCACGGCCGGTACGGCCCACCCGGTGCACGTAGTCGTCGCCGCTGCGTGGCATGTCGAAGTTGATCACCAGGTCCAGACCGTCGATGTCCAGACCGCGGGCCGCGACGTCGGTGGCCACCAGCACTTTCGAGCCGCCTTGCTTGAAGCGGTCGATGGCCGCCTTGCGGTCTTTCTGGTCTTTGTCGCCGTGCAGCACGAAGGCTTTGATGTCTTGTGCGACCAAGCGCCCGTACAGGCGGTCGGCCCAGGCTTTGGTGTTGGTGAAGATGATTGCCTTCTGGTAGGTCTCGTTGGCCACCAGCCAGTTGATGATCGCCTCTTTGTGCTGGTCGTGGTCGGCGGTGATGATCTGCTGGCGGGTGCCTTCGGCCAGCTCGCTGACCTGGTTGAGCAGCAGGTGCTTGGGCTCGCGCAGGACTTTCTGGGTCATTTCGCGCAGCGCATTGCCGCCGGTGGTCGCCGAGAACAGCAGGGTCTGCTGACGGTTCGGGCATTCGCCGGTCAGCCGCTCGACGTCTTCCGAAAAGCCCATGTCGAGCATGCGGTCGGCTTCATCGAGCACCAGCACTTCGACCTTTTTCAGGTCCAGGTTGCCGGCATTGAGGTGTTCGAGCAGGCGACCCGGGGTGCCGATCAGGATGTCCGGAACCTTGCGCAGCATCGCGGCCTGGACCTTGAAGTCCTCGCCGCCGGTGATCATCCCGGCCTTGATAAAGGTGAACTGCGAGAAACGCTCGACCTCTTTGAGGGTTTGCTGGGCCAGCTCGCGGGTCGGCAGCAGGATCAGCGCGCGGATATCGACGCGCACCTGGGCCGGGCCGATCAGGCGATTGAGGATCGGTAGTACGAATGCAGCGGTCTTGCCGCTGCCGGTCTGCGCCGTAACCCGCAGGTCGTGCCCTTGCAATGCCAGGGGAATGGCCGCGGCCTGCACAGGTGTAGGCTCGGCAAACTTGAGCTCTTCCACGGCTTTGAGCAGGCGTTCGTGCAGGGCTAATTCGGAAAACACGGGTGCTACCTCGAAGAAATACAAAAATACAGGCGCATAGCGTAACGGTTTCCCGCGCCAACGCCGAATTTCTTTAGCGTGATTTACGGATTTTTGTCCGCCAGATCCATCGAACTTGTACGCCGCCGGCCGGTTCATAACAGGCAAGCCCCTTGTGATGGTTGTGTTATGGATCTTGTCGTTGCCCGCCCTGAAGGTCTGTACTGCCCGCCTGGCGACTTCTATATCGACCCGTGGCGCCCGGTAGAGCGGGCGGTGATCACCCATGGCCATGGCGACCACGCGCGCACCGGCAGCCGTCACTACTTGGCCACGGCCAGCGGTGAGGGCATCCTGCGCTGGCGGCTGGGCCAGGACATCAACCTGCAGACCCTCGAATACGGCGAGTGCATTAATCATCATGGCGTGACGGTGAGCCTGCACCCGGCCGGGCATGTGCTGGGCTCTGCGCAGGTGCGTCTGGAATACCAGGGCGAAGTCTGGGTGGCGTCGGGCGATTACAAGGTTGAGCCTGATGGGACCTGCGCCACCTTCGAGCCGGTGCGCTGTCATACCTTTATTACCGAGTCGACCTTTGGCCTGCCGATCTACCGCTGGACGCCACAGGCGCAGATTTTCGCCGGCATCAATGACTGGTGGCGCCAGAACGCCGCGCAGGGTAAAGCCAGCGTGTTGTTCGCCTATGCCTTTGGCAAGGCGCAGCGCATTTTGCATGGCATTGACCCCGAGATCGGGCCGATCCTGGCCCACGGCTCGGTCGAGCCATTGAACCGAGTCTATCGCGAGGGCGGTATTCGCATTCCTCCAACCCAATACGCCGGTGACTTCAAGAAGACTGACCCGGCGCTGCGCCAGGCGCTGATCATTGCGCCGCCATCGGCCGGTGGCAGCACCTGGATGAAACGCTTTGGTGACTACAGCGACGCTTTTGCCAGCGGCTGGATGATGCTGCGCGGCACCCGGCGGCGGCGCGGGGTGGACCGGGGCTTTGTGCTGTCGGACCACGCCGACTGGCCGGGGCTGTTGTGGGCCATCGAGCAGACCGGCGCCGAGCGGGTGATGGTCACCCACGGTTCGGTGGCGATTCTGGTGCGTTATCTGCGCGAGCTGGGCCTGGATGCCCAGGGGTTCAGCACTGAATACGGCGAGGAGGATGACGACCGTACGCCCGCCAGCGAGGAGCCTGCGGCATGAAAGCCTTTGCCGAACTTTATGCCCGGCTCGACGCCACCACCTCCAGCAACGCCAAGCTGGCGGCGTTGCATGACTATTTTGCCCAGGCGCCGGCCGAGGATGCAGCTTGGGCGGTGTACTTCCTGGCCGGTGGCCGACCACGGCAACTGGTGCCCAGCCGGGTGCTGCGTGAGCAGGCCACGGCGCTGAGCGACCTGCCGCCCTGGCTGTTCGAAGAAAGCTATCAGGCGGTGGGCGACCTGGCCGAAACCCTGTCGTTGCTGCTGCCCCATGCCGAACACAGCAACGATGAGGGCCTGGCAGTGTGGCTGGAGCAACACCTGCTGCCGCTACGTGGCCTGCCACCCGAGGAATTGGCCGAGCGGTTGCCGGCGTTGTGGGCGCAGCTGGACCGCAACAGCCTGATGGTGTGCATCAAGCTGATCACCGGCAGTTTTCGGGTCGGCGTGTCGAAGCTGTTGGTGACCCGCGCCCTCGCCGCACTGACCGGGCTGGACAGCAAGCGCATTGCCCAAAGACTGGTCGGCTATACCGACCTTTCGCACCGTCCTGGTGCGCAGGCTTATCTGAAACTCATCGCCCCGGAGTCTGACGACGAACACGCACAGCGCGGCGGCCAGCCCTACCCGTTTTTTCTGGCCCATGCGTTACAGCAGCCGGTCGAGCAGTTCGAGACCCTGCTCGGCCCCGCGCAAGACTGGCTGGTGGAGTGGAAATGGGATGGTATTCGGGCGCAACTGGTCAAGCGTGATGGGCAGTTGTGGGTTTGGTCGCGGGGTGAAGAACTGATGACCGAACGCTTTCCGGAGCTGCACAGCCTAGCCCAGATACTGCCCGACGGCACAGTGATCGATGGCGAAATAGTGGTCTGGAAAGCCGCCGAGACGCCTGCCGATGAAACAAAGGACTTTGCGCTCAGCGGTGAGCCCGACAACGCGCCTTGGGTACAGCCGTTTGCCCTGCTGCAACAACGCATTGGCCGCAAGACCTTGGGCAAGAAGCTGCTTGGCGATGCGCCGGTGGTGCTGCTCGGCTACGACTTGCTGGAGTGGCAAGGCGAAGACTGGCGCAGCCACCCGCAACACCAGCGCCGCGCGCAACTGGACCAGTTGATCGAGGCCAGCCAGAGCCCGGTGCTGCTGCCCTCGCCGGTACTGAGCGGGCAGAACTGGAAGGCGCTGGCCGAGCTGCGCGAAGACGCCCGCCGCCTGGGCGTCGAAGGGATGATGCTCAAGGCCCGCGAGTCCTTGTATGGGGTCGGGCGCACCAAGGACATGGGCGTGTGGTGGAAGTGGAAGCTCGACCCGTTCAGCGTCGATGCGGTGCTGATCTACGCCCAGCGCGGCCACGGCCGACGCGCCAGCCTGTACAGCGACTACACCTTTGCCGTGTGGGACAGCCCGCCCGGCAGCAGTGAACGCACCCTGGTGCCGTTCGCCAAGGCCTATTCCGGGCTGACCGATGAAGAAATGCGCAAGGTCGATGCAATCATCCGCAAGACCACCGTCGAAAAATTCGGCCCGGTGCGCAGCGTGACACCGACTCTGGTGTTCGAGCTGGGTTTTGAGGGCATTGCGTTGTCCAAGCGCCACAAGAGCGGCATCGCCGTGCGCTTTCCGAGGATGCTGCGCTGGCGCCAGGACAAACCGGTGGACGAAGCCGACAGCCTGGCGACGTTGCAGGATTTGCTGGGGTGATGAGCCGGTTTGGTGCAATCAAAAAACCATAGATTCATTTTGGTGCACATTTATAAATGCTCTGTGCTACCGCGACACCCGTAGGAGCTGCTTTAGCAGCGAAGGCCGCGAAGGCCAGGAAGACATCGCGGCTAAAGCCGCTCCTACAGGGCTCACCCCATACCGTTGATAAATGTAGAAATGCGACAAGCGCGTACATTTCAAACGCACGTTCGTCCTACTGGTTCAGAAATTGCTACCTCATGGCAGTCTGGCATCCGCCGGTAGCAGTTTTTAACTGCTGCGCCCCACTCTGGTTAGGATTGAATAATGAAAAAAGCCTGGTTGACCCTTTCTGCATTGGCCTTGTGTGTAGCCGCTGGTAGTGCGATGGCCAAGGAGTACAAGGAACTGCGCTTTGGCGTCGATCCGTCTTATGCGCCGTTCGAGTCCAAGGCCGCCGATGGCAGCCTGCAAGGCTTCGATATCGACCTGGGCAACGCGATCTGCAAAGAGCTGAAGGTCACCTGCAAATGGGTCGAAAGCGATTTCGACGGCATGATTCCGGGTCTGAAGGCCCGCAAGTTCGACGGCGTGATCTCGTCGATGACCGTCACCAAGGCCCGCGAGAAGGTCATCGACTTCTCCAACGAGCTGTTCTCTGGCCCGACTTCTTTTGTGTTCAAGAAAGGCTCAGGCCTGTCCGCCGACATCACCACCCTCAAGGGCAAAACCGTCGGCTACGAGCAAGGCACCATCCAGGAAGCCTATGCCAAGGCCGTGCTGGACAAGGCCGGTGTGAGCACCAAAGCCTACGCCAACCAGGACCAGGTCTACGCCGACCTGACCTCCGGCCGCCTGGACGCTTCGATCCAGGACATGCTGCAGGCTGAATTGGGTTTCCTGAAGTCGCCCAAGGGTGCCGACTATGAAGTCAGCGCGCCGGTCGACAGCGACCTGCTGCCGTCCAAGACCGCCATCGGTATCGCCAAAGGTAACACTGAGCTCAAGGAACTCCTGAACAAAGGTATCAAAGCGTTACACGACGACGGTACTTACGCTGAAATTCAGAAAAAGCACTTCGGTGATCTGAACCTGTACAGCGGCAAATAAAAAAGCCCCGACGCCCGGTGATTTAGGTGAGAATCCGCCGCCTTTTTACCGGGCGTTTTCGTTGCTGAAGGCTTTATCCATGCTCGACACTCTGCTGAACCATTTAGGACTCTCGGCGTTCAGCCTCAGGGGCTTCGGCCCGCTGTTGCTTGAAGGCACATGGATGACAATCAAACTCTCGCTGCTGTCGCTGGCCCTGAGCATCCTGCTCGGGTTGCTGGGCGCCAGCGCCAAGCTGTCTGGCTCGCCACTGCTGCGGGTCCCGGCGCAGCTTTACACCACCTTGATTCGCGGCGTGCCCGACCTGGTGCTGATGCTGTTGATCTATTACAGCCTGCAGACCGGGCTGACCATGCTCACCGATGCGCTGGAATGGGAATACATCGAGATTGACCCGTTCAGTGCCGGGGTCATCACCCTGGGCTTTATCTATGGTGCGTACTTCACCGAGACCTTTCGCGGCGCGATTTTGTCGGTGCCGCGCGGTCAGGTCGAAGCGGCAATTGCCTACGGCCTGGGGCGCAGCCAGCGGTTTCGCTACGTGGTGTTTCCGCAGATGATGCGTTTTGCCCTGCCCGGCATCGGCAATAACTGGCAAGTGCTGCTCAAGGCCACCGCACTGGTGTCGATCATCGGCCTGGCCGATCTGGTCAAGGCGTCCCAGGACGCCGGCAAGAGCAGCTATCAATTGTTCTACTTTCTGGTGGTGGCAGCGTTTATCTACCTGATGATCACCAGCGCTTCGAACCTGGCCCTGCGCTGGGCTGAACGGCATTACGCCACCGGCAGCCGGGAGGCCAGACGATGATTGAGCTTATCCAGGAATACTGGCGCCCGTTTCTGTACAGCGACGGCGTGCACCTGACCGGCCTGGCGATGACGATGTGGCTGCTAAGTGCCTCGATCGCCATGGGCTTTTGCCTGTCGATTCCGCTGTCGATTGCACGGGTTTCGGAAAACCGCTGGCTGCGCTGGCCGGTGCAGTTCTACACCTACGTGTTCCGTGGCACGCCGCTGTATATCCAGTTGCTGATTTGCTACACCGGCATCTACAGCATCGCCGCCGTGCGTGAGCAGCCGCTGCTCGATGCGTTTTTTCGCGATGCGATGAATTGCACGCTGCTGGCCTTCACCCTCAACACTTGCGCCTACACCACCGAGATTTTCGCCGGGGCGATCCGCAGCATGGCCCACGGTGAAATCGAAGCCGCCAAGGCCTACGGCTTGTCGGGCTGGAAGCTCTACGCCCATGTGATCATGCCCTCGGTGCTGCGCCGCTCGCTGCCGTACTACAGCAACGAGGTAATCCTGATGCTGCACTCCACCACGGTGGCCTTCACCGCCACCGTGCCGGACATTCTCAAGGTGGCGCGGGACGCCAACTCGGCGACTTTCATGACCTTTCAGTCGTTCGGCATCGCGGCGCTGCTGTACCTGACCATCACCTTTATTCTGGTCGGGCTGTTCCGCCTGGCCGAACGCCGCTGGCTGGCCTTTCTCGGCCCCGCTCACTAGGACTGCTCCCCATGCGTCAACTCACTCACGCGCTGGTGGCGCCAGTGCCGGGCACCGCGCGGCAGATTCACAGCTTCCACTACGGTCCGGAGCACGGCACCTGCAAGATCTACATTCAGGCCTCGCTGCACGCAGACGAACTGCCCGGCATGCTGGTGGCCTGGCACCTCAAGCAGCGTCTTGAAGAACTGGAGCGCGCCGGCAAGCTCAAGGGCGAAATCGTCGTGGTGCCGGTGGCCAACCCACAGGGCCTGGAGCAGGTGCTGATGGACACCCCGCTGGGCCGCTACGAGCTGGAAAGCGGGCAGAACTTCAACCGGCATTTTGTCGACCTGGCTGACCAGGTCGGCGACGCGGTGCAGGCGCAGTTGAACGCCGACCCACAGCACAACCTGCAAATGATCCGCGCCGCACTGCGTCAGGCGCTCGCGGCTCACAGCGCCGGCACCCAGTTGCAATCGCAACGGCTGACCTTGCAGCGCCTGGCTTGCGACGCCGATATGGTGCTGGACCTGCACTGTGACTTCGAGTCGGTGGAACACCTGTACACCACCCCCGAGGCCTGGCCGCAGGTCGAGCCGCTGGCACGTTACATCGGCGCCCAGGCCAGCATGCTGGCCACCGATTCGGGCGGTCAGTCGTTCGATGAATGCTTCAGCCTGGTCTGGTGGCAACTGCGCCAGCGCTTCGGTGAGCGGGTGCCGTTGGGCAGCTTCTCGGTCACCCTGGAGCTGCGCGGTCAAGGCGATGTCAGCCATGCCCTGGCCAGCCGCGACTGCCAGGCGATCATCCAGTACCTGATCGGCTTTGGCGCCATCGACGGCGACCAGCAACCCGCGCCGGCGCTGCTGTACCCGGCCACGCCGCTGGCCGCGGTCGAGCCGGTCGCCACCCCGGTCGGTGGCCTGCTGGTGTTCTGCGCCCTGCCTGGCGAGCACGTCGAAGCCGGGCAACTGATCGCCGATATCATCGACCCCATCAGCGATGCCGTGACCCAGGTTCGTGCACCGCAAGCCGGCCTGCTCTATGCCCGCTCGCTGCGGCGCATGGCCACCGCCGGCATGGTCATTGCCCACATCGCCGGCACCAAGGCCTGGCGCAGCGGCTACCTTCTTTCGCCATGAGAACCGATATGTACAAACTGACCATCGACGGCCTGCACAAGCGCTACGGCGATAACGAAGTGCTCAAGGGCGTGTCGCTCAAGGCCAAGAGTGGCGACGTGATCTGCCTGATCGGCGCCAGCGGCTCGGGCAAGAGCACCTTTTTGCGCTGCATCAACTTTCTTGAACAGCCCAACGACGGCGCCATGAGCCTGGACGGCAAGCCGGTGCGCATGGTTCAGGACAAGGACGGCATGCGCGTTGCCGACCCCGATGAGCTGCAACGCCTGCGCACCCGCCTGGCCATGGTGTTCCAGCACTTCAACCTGTGGGCGCACATGACCGTGCTGGAAAACGTCAGCATGGCGCCGCGCCGGGTGTTGGGCGTCCCCAAGGCCGAAGCCGAAGCGCGGGCGCGCAAGTACCTGGAGAAAGTCGGCCTGCCCGAGCGGGTTGCCGAGCAGTACCCGGCGTTTTTGTCAGGCGGCCAGCAACAGCGGGTAGCGATTGCCCGTGCCTTGGCGATGGAGCCGGACATCATGCTGTTTGATGAGCCGACTTCAGCGCTGGACCCGGAACTGGTCGGTGAAGTGCTCAAAGTGATCCAGGGCCTGGCCGAAGAAGGCCGGACCATGATTCTGGTCACCCACGAGATGGGCTTTGCGCGCAAGGTCGCGACCCAGGTGGTATTTCTGCATCAGGGCCAGATCATCGAGTCCGGGCATCCGGATGAGGTGCTCAATAACCCGCAGAGCGAGCGCTTGCAGCAATTTTTGAGCGGCAACCTCAAGTAATTGCCGTACTCAGGCCCTGTGGGAGATCGCCCGCCGCCTCGGCGCCGCGCTGTCGCGTAGCCAACACGCACCCCCGTAGGAGCAGCTTTAGCTGCGAAAGGCTTCGCAGCTAAAGCTGCTCCTACGGGAGGGCCTTGTAAATCAGCGATTTGTAATTTGTTTGATGAGAGGGGGCTCTGCCCGCGACAGGGCCAGTAAGACCGGCACATTTGCTGTGGATGTACCGCACCCTTCGTCGGCGAGGCCAACTCCCAGCGGACCGTGTTGGCCTTAACTGATCAGCATTGATCCCACGGCACCAACACATCACGGCTGCGGTCCCTATCCTGAGCCTTTCAGGAATGCGCCGTAGTTCATGAGCAGATCTGCCGATATCGCCCGGTCCTGGTTTCAGCGGCTGGGCTGGACGCCCTTCCCTTTTCAGAAGCAGGTCTGGGCCGCCGTGAAACGCGGCGAGTCCGGGCTGCTGCATGCCAGCACCGGCTCCGGCAAGACCTACGCGGTGTGGCTGGCGGCGCTCAATCGTTTTGTCGGCAAGACCAAAACACCGCCCAAGGGCAAGGACAAAAGCGCACCACTCACCGTGGTGTGGATCACCCCGATGCGCGCGCTGGCCGCCGATACCCAGCGCGCGCTCAGCGCGCCGCTGGCCGCGATGGAGATTGGCTGGTCGGTGGGCCTGCGCACCGGCGACACCACGAGCGGTGAACGAGCCAGGCAAAGCCGACGCCTGCCCTCGGCACTGGTCACCACCCCGGAAAGCCTGACCCTGCTGCTGGCCCGCGCCGACGCCGAGGTCGCCATGGGCCATCTACAGATGGTGGTGGTCGATGAATGGCACGAGCTGATCGGCAATAAACGCGGCGTCCAACTGCAACTGGCCCTGGCCCGCCTGCGGCGCTGGAATCCGCACCTGGTGGTGTGGGGCATTTCCGCAACCCTGGGCAATCAGGAGCATGCGCGGCAGGTGCTGCTTGGCGATGCCGGTGTCAGCGTGCAGGGCAAGGTCGTCAAGGATCTGCAGGTCGACACCCTGTTGCCGCCCACTATCGAGCGTTTTCCGTGGTCCGGGCACATGGGTTTGTCGATGCTCAAGCAAGTGGTGGCCGAGGTGGATGCCAGCAGCAGTTGCCTGCTGTTCACCAATACCCGCTCGCAATCGGAGCTGTGGTATCAGGCACTGTTGCAGGCGCGCCCGGACTGGGCCGGTTTGATCGCCCTGCACCACGGCTCGCTGGCGCGGGAGGTGCGTGACTGGGTCGAGCGCGCCCTCAAGGACGGTCAGCTCAAGGCCGTGGTCTGTACCTCCAGCCTCGACCTGGGGGTGGATTTTCTGCCGGTCGAGCGGGTGCTGCAAATCGGCTCGGCCAAGGGCATTGCCCGCCTGATGCAGCGTGCCGGACGCTCCGGCCACGCGCCGGGCCGCCGCTCGCGAGTGACGTTAGTACCGACCCATAGCCTGGAACTGGTCGAAGCCGCGGCTGCTCAGGTCGCTGTGGCCGCACGCATGATCGAACCCCGGCACAGCCCGCACCAGCCGCTGGATGTGCTGGTGCAGCATCTGGTCAGCATGGCGCTGGGCGGCGGCTTCCTGCCTGACGAGCTGTATCAGGAAGTGCGCGGCGCCTGGGCTTACCGGAATCTGGACCAAACCCACTGGCAGTGGGCGCTGGCCTTTGTGCGCAGCGGCGGCCATTCGCTCACCGCTTACCCGGATTACCGCCGGGTCGAACCGGACGAGCACGGCGTATGGCGGGTGCCGGATGCGCGCCTGGCACGTCGGCACCGGATGAGTATTGGTACCATCGTCAGCGATGCCAGCATCAACGTGAAGTACTGGAAGAAAGGCAGCGGCTCGCTGGGCACAGTGGAGGAAGGCTTTATCGCCCGTCTGCGCCCTGGCGATAATTTTCTGTTCGGTGGCCGCTTGCTGGAGCTGGTACGGGTCGAGGACATGACCGCCTACGTCAAGCGTGCGACCGGCAAGAAGGCCGCCGTACCGCGCTGGAATGGCGGGCGCATGCCGCTGTCCAGTGAACTGGCCGCCGCAGTGGTCGCGCAGTTTGATGCAGCAGCGCATGGCGTATACGACAGCCCGCCGATGCAGGCGGTCAGGCCGCTGCTGGAAGTCCAGCGCCAGTGGTCGGCATTGCCGCAGAGTAACCGGCTATTGGTTGAAACCCTGAAGTCCCGCGAAGGCTGGCACCTGTTCATCTACCCGTTCGCCGGCCGCCATGTGCATCTGGGGCTGGCCAGTTTGCTGGCCTGGCGATTAAGCCAACAAAGGCCGCTGAGTTTCTCGATGGCGGTCAATGATTACGGCCTGGAACTGCTCAGCGCCAGCGAGCTGGACTGGAACGCATTGCTGCATCAGGGCGATTTGTTCAGCGATGCCGACCTGGACCAGCACATCCTCGCCAGCCTCAATGCCAGTGAACTGGCGCAGCGACGCTTCCGGGAAATCGCCCGGATTGGCGGGCTGGTGTTTTCCGGCTACCCCGGCGCACCGAAAAGCACCCGCCAATTGCAGGCCTCCAGCGGCCTGTTTTTCGAGGTATTCAAGCAGTACGACGCCGATAATCGTCTGCTGCTCCAGGCCCATGACGAAGTGCTGAGCCTGGAGCTGGATTATCAGCGCCTGCAGGACACGTTGCAGAAAATGGCGCGCCTGCCCATGGACCTGCATGCCCTCAAGCGCGCCTCGCCGCTGGCCTTTCCGCTGCTGGTCGAACGCCTGCGCGAGAGCCTGAGCAGCGAGAAACTCGCCGATCGCATTGCGCGCATGGTGCGTGACCTGGAAAAAGCCGCCGGCCCGGAGCCTGACGCATGAGCGCATACCTGCCTGTACAACTGGCCGGGGAAACCCTGTGGCTGCTGGCCGACAAGGCGCTGTATTACCCAAGCCAGCAGACCCTGCTGATCGCCGACGCGCATTTCGGCAAGGCTGCTGCCTACCGGCGTCTGGGCCAGCCGGTGCCGCATGGCACGACTGACGCCAACCTGCGGCGGATCGACCGCCTGCTGGCCGACTATCCGACTGAACAGTTGATTTTTCTCGGTGATTTGCTGCACGCGCCACAATCACACGCGCCGGCCACCCTGGCGGCCTTGGCTGAGTGGCGCCAGCGGCATGTTGCGCTGAATATCTGTCTGATTCGCGGCAACCACGATAACCGGGCCGGCGACCCGCCCGGCTATCTGCGTATCAAGGTGGTGGACGCCCCGCTGCTGCTCGGCCCGTTTGCCTTGCAGCACGAGCCCGATCCGCACCCGACTCATCACGTGCTGGCCGGGCATGTGCATCCGGTGTTTACCTTGAAGGGCCGGGGGCGCCAGCGCTTGCGCCTGCCGTGCTTTGTGCTCGACGAGCAGGTCAGCCTGCTGCCAGCCTTCGGCGAATTCACGGGCGGGTATGGGGTCCAGGCACAACCGCGCCGACGCCTGTTTGTGGCAGGCGACGGCGGGGTCTGGGCGCTGGAAAGCTAGAATGTCAGGCCACAGGCGCAGGTGGCGGCTCATCCGGCACGGTTGGCACACCGGGTTCCTGGGGCTGATCGGGCTGCGGCGTGTCGGGGGTCGGCTGGCCTGGAATCCCGCCGCCCACCATATTCAGATGCTCGTCGGCCAACAACGACCAGGCCAGCAGGCCGATTTCGTTAAGCGGAGCAGCGTCTTGTCCAATGGGTTTTGAGTCAATCTTCATAGGCACTCCTGAGCGTCTGGTCACCCGCCTCAAAGGCGGGCAGAAACAGCTTGCTCAGTAGAGTGCCAAACAGGCTTTAAATTCCATGAAACAATCATGAAACCTTGCCCTGGACAAGCAGTCAGCGGCCACTCAGGTACGTGGCAGGGTCACGCCGCGCTGGCCTTGATACTTGCCGCCACGGTCCTTGTACGACACTTCGCACTCTTCATCGGACTCCAGAAACAGCATCTGCGCCACGCCTTCGTTAGCGTAGATCTTGGCCGGCAGCGTGGTGGTGTTGGAGAACTCCAGGGTCACGTGGCCTTCCCACTCGGGCTCGAGCGGGGTGACGTTGACGATGATGCCGCAGCGTGCGTAGGTGCTCTTGCCCAGGCAAATGGTCAGCACATTGCGCGGAATGCGGAAGTACTCGACGGTGCGGGCCAGGGCGAAGGAGTTTGGAGGAATGATGCAGACGTCGCTCTTGACGTCGACGAAGCTCTTCTCATCGAAGTTTTTCGGATCAACGGTCGCCGAGTTGATGTTGGTGAACACCTTGAATTCATCGGCGCAACGCACATCGTAACCATAGCTTGACACACCGAAGGAGATCAGCCGGTCGGCGCCCTCACCGCGCATCTGGCGCTCGACGAAAGGCTCGATCATGCCGTGCTCTTGCGCCATGCGGCGAATCCACTTGTCCGATTTGATGCTCATGGCGGTGTCCTGAAATAGCAAGGTGAAAAATATGCGGGCATCTTACCGGTCCACGCCGTCTCGTACAAAGGCCAAAAGGCTGCCGGACCCTGTGCAGGGCCACGGCGGGCAGCCATTGTTTGGCAATACAAATAATCCTCAGATGCCCATTGGCGTTTGCAGGAAAAAGGGTTAAGGTGGCGCCACTGTGTTGCTTGTGTCACTGAGAATCTCTACACGATGTTGAATATCACCATCACCATGAATTTCCAGCTCTTTGCACTCAGTCTCGGCCAGGGTGTTTCCTGAGTCGCAGTTAACTTTGTCCAAGGAGATGTATCATGTCCAATCGCCAAACCGGTACCGTTAAGTGGTTCAACGATGAGAAAGGCTTCGGCTTCATCACTCCACAATCCGGTGACGACCTGTTCGTACACTTCAAAGCTATCCAGATCGATGGCTTCAAAACCCTGAAAGAAGGCCAGCAAGTTACTTTCGTCGCTACCCGCGGCCAGAAAGGCATGCAGGCTGAAGAAGTGCAAATCGCTTAATTTGCGCTGACTCGCTTCAAAAAACCCCGCCCACAAAGCGGGGTTTTTTTATGCCCGGAATTTACCGTGGTGCTTGCCGCCACGCGGAACCCCGTAGGAGCGGCCGGGCGGCGATCCGCTTCAGCCGCGAATTCCCTTCGCTGCTAAAGCAGCTCCTACGGCCGCCATCGGTTGCAAGGATGTGATCAGTCGTCGCTGACCGAGATCGTTGGCATCGCCGGGCTGGCCGCTTCCTGCAGCACAATCCGCGCGCCCACCTGGCGGGCCAGCTCCTGATAAATCATCGCAATCTGGCTCTCAGGCTCAGCGATGGCAGTGGGTTTGCCGCCATCGGCCTGTTCGCGGATCAGCATCGACAGTGGCAATGAGGCCAGCAGATCGACGTTGTAATGACTGGCCAGTTTCTCGCCGCCACCCTCACCGAACAGATGCTCGGCATGCCCGCAGTTCGAGCAGATATGCACAGCCATGTTCTCGACCACGCCCAACACCGGGATGTTGACCTTGCGAAACATCTCCACGCCCTTCTTCGCATCCAGAAGCGCCAGATCCTGCGGGGTGGTGACGATCACCGAGCCGGCCACCGGCACCTTCTGCGCCAGGGTCAACTGGATATCACCGGTACCCGGCGGCATGTCGATGACCAGATAATCCAGGTCGTTCCAGGCGGTCTGGGTCACCAGTTGCAGCAAAGCGCCGGAGACCATCGGCCCGCGCCAGACCATCGGCGTGTTGTCGTCGGTGAGAAACGCCATCGACATCACTTCAACGCCATGCGCCTCGATGGGCACGAACCACTTCTGGTCCTTGACCTTCGGCCGGGTGCCTTCAGGGATGCCAAACATGATGCCCTGGCTGGGGCCGTAGATATCCGCATCGAGAATGCCGACCCGCGCGCCTTCACGGGCCAGTGCCAGGGCCAGATTGGCAGCGGTGGTCGATTTGCCGACCCCGCCTTTGCCAGAGGCCACAGCGATGATGTTTTTCACGTTGGCCAGGCCAGGCACTTGGCTCTGGGCCTTGTGTGGCTGAATGTTTGTGGTGACGCTGACGCTGGCCGAACTCACTCCGTCCAGGCCTTCGATAGCGGTTTGCAGAATCTGCGCCCAGCCCTTGCTGAACAGCCCGGCGGCATAGCCCAGCTCCAACTGCACGCTGACCCGGCCGCCGTCGATGTCGATGGCCCGCACGCAACCGGCGCTGACCGGGTCCTGGTTGAGATAAGGGTCGGTGTACTGGCGAAGAATAGTCTCCACCGCTGCGCGGCTCACTGCGCTCATGGACTGGCTCCGAATAGAAACTTGAGTAAAACAGGCGGCTATCCTACCCGTTATGACGGGCGGTGCCATGTTTTCGCCGCAACATCGCAGGATGAAAAAAAAACCGCGGGCCTTTATAGTGGCCGATCCGTGTATGACTTAAGTAGCCGAGCCCCATGTCCGAGCCCCGCAAGATTCTCGTAACCAGCGCCCTGCCCTATGCCAATGGTTCCATCCACCTTGGCCACATGCTTGAGTACATCCAGACCGACATGTGGGTGCGTTTCCAGAAGCACCGCGGCAACCACTGCACCTACGTCTGCGCGGACGACGCTCACGGCTCGGCCATCATGCTGCGCGCGGAAAAGGAAGGCATCACCCCGGAACAGCTGATCGACAACGTCAAGGCTGAACACAGCACCGATTTCGCCGATTTTCTGGTCGACTTCGACAATTTCCACTCCACGCACTGCGAAGAGAACCGTGAGCTGTCGAGCCTGATCTACACCCGCCTGCGCGATGCTGGTCATATTGCCACCCGTTCGGTGACCCAATATTTCGACCCCGACAAGAAGATGTTCCTCGCCGACCGCTTCATCAAGGGCACCTGTCCGAAATGCAGCGCTGAAGACCAATACGGCGACAACTGCGAAAAATGCGGCGCGACCTACGAGCCGACCGAGCTGAAAGACCCGAAATCGGCGATTTCCGGTGCCACGCCGGTGCTCAAGGACTCCAAGCACTTCTTCTTTGACCTGCCGGCCTTCCAGGACATGCTCCAGGCCTGGACCCGCAGCGGCACCCTGCAAGACGCAGTAGCCAACAAACTGGCCGAATGGCTCGACAGCGGCCTGCAGCAATGGGACATCTCCCGTGACGCACCGTACTTCGGCTTCGAAATCCCTGACGAGCCGGGCAAGTACTTCTATGTCTGGCTGGATGCGCCCATCGGTTACATGGCCAGCTTCAAGAACCTCTGCGCACGCCGCCCGGAGCTGGACTTCGACGCGTACTGGAACAAGGACCCGACCACCGAGCTGTATCACTTCATCGGCAAGGACATCGTCAACTTCCACGCGCTGTTCTGGCCGGCCATGCTCGAAGGCGCCGGCCTGCGCAAGCCAACCGGCATCAACGTGCACGGCTACCTGACCGTCAACGGCCAGAAGATGTCCAAGTCGCGTGGCACCTTCATCAAGGCCCGCACCTATCTGGACCACCTGTCGCCGGAATACCTGCGCTACTACTACGCAGCCAAACTGGGCCGCGGGGTCGACGACCTGGACCTGAACCTCGAAGACTTCGTGCAAAAGGTCAACTCTGACCTGATCGGCAAGGTGGTCAACATCGCCAGCCGCTGCGCCGGGTTCATTCACAAGGGCAACGCTGGCGTACTGGTCGACAGCAACATCGCGCCAGAACTGACCGCTGCATTCCAGGCTGCCGCGCCGAGCATCGCCGAGGCCTATGAGGCCCGCGACTTCTCCCGCGCCATGCGCGAGACCATGGCCCTGGCCGACCGCGCCAACGCCTTTATTGCTGACAAGGCACCTTGGTCGCTGGCCAAGCAGGAAGGCAAGCAGGACGAGGTGCAGGCCATTTGCGCACTGGGCATCAACCTGTTCCGTCAGTTGATCATCTTCCTCAAGCCGGTGCTGCCGAAACTGGCCGCCGATGCCGAGCAGTTCCTCAATGTGGCACCGCTGACCTGGAACGACCACCAGACCCTGCTGGCCAACCATCAACTCAATCCGTTCAACGCGCTGATGACCCGTATCGACCCGGCCAGGGTCGAGGCAATGGTCAGCGCATCGAAAGAAGACCTGGCGGCCAGCACCGAGCCTGCGGCCCCGCAAGGCAACGGCGAATTGACCAAGGACCCGCTGTCGCCCGAGATCGAGTTCGACGCCTTTGCTGCCGTGGACCTGCGGGTGGCGCTGATCGTCAAGGCCGAGCACGTCGAGGGTGCCGACAAGCTGCTGCGCCTGACTCTGGATATCGGTGATCAGCAGCGTAACGTGTTCTCCGGAATCAAGAGCGCCTACCCGGACCCGAGCAAGCTTGAAGGTCGCCTGACCATGATGATCGCCAACCTCAAGCCGCGCAAAATGCGCTTTGGCGTTTCCGAAGGCATGGTGATGGCAGCCGGTCCTGGCGGTGAAGAGATCTACCTGCTCAGCCCGGACAGCGGCGCCAAGCCAGGTCAGCGCATCAAGTGACACTCGGCAAAGCCCGATAACTGCGCATGCAGCTATCGGGCGTCAGGGTGCCTTTAAAAACGTAGGCAAAGCAGTCAGAGCAAGGCAAAAACAGGCAAGCAAGCGCAATTTACGGGTTGTAAATGAGCATTGCGTGCCTGTCTTTTTAACGCAGCGATGACAACGCAGGTAGTTTTTAGAGGTGCCCTTTTGCCTGCCTGGTGCCCTGTTCAACGAGTAACCGCAACATGAGCCTGATTCAACGCATTGATGCCTTGCTGCCCCAGACCCAGTGCGGCAAGTGTGGCCATCCCGGCTGCCTGCCTTATGCACAAGGTATTGCCAGCGGCGAAGCCATCAACAAGTGCCCACCCGGCGGCACTGAAACCATTGCCAGCCTGGCACAACTGCTGCGCATCCCGGCCTTGCCTCTGGACACTGAACGTGGTGCGGCACCGGCCCAGGTGGCCTTTATCCGTGAAGCCGAATGCATCGGTTGCACCAAGTGCATCCAGGCCTGCCCGGTGGACGCTATCGTGGGTGCAGCGAAAATGATGCACACCGTGCTGGTTGACGAATGCACCGGCTGCGATCTGTGCGTAGCGCCTTGCCCGGTCGATTGCATTGACCTGCTGCCGCTGCCATCGGCCAATGTAGTGCCCATCGTCGGAGATCTGGCGTATGACGCTGCACAATTGCAGGCCCGCGACCGCAAGCGTAATCACGCCCGTCAGCGCTATGAACAACGCACGGCACGCTTGCGCCGCGAGCAAGAACAACGTCAGGCACGCAGCCACAAGCCTCAGCCAGCGCCTGGCAGGGCAGTCGAAAGGCAAATACCGACGCCGCGCAACAATCAGCCCCAGAACGACCAGGCCCTGAAGCAGGCCAGGATCACCCTGAACTTGAGCCGAGCCCAATTGAACAGGTCTCTCAAAGCCTTTGGTCATCCGCCGATCCGTGAGCAGGCCATGCGCTTGCTGCAGATGCAGCATGAAGTCCAGGCAGCCGAGCAGGCCGTAGCAGCGCTTGAGCAAGCCCCCGCGCCCTCTCCCGCCGCCGTGCAGCCGGCCAGCAAGCCCGCCGGCGACCTCAAGCGTGCCAAGATCCAGCTGGCCATGGCCCGTGCAGCCTTGAGCAAGGCTCAGGCAAACAATGAGCCTGCATCACAGCTGGCCATGCTAAGTGTTCAATTACACAATGCCGAACAGGCCGTCCAGGCCGCAGAACAGCCATAAGGGCTCATAGAAGCCCGATCAGGAAACCGACCATGAACGCCGCCAAACGCCAGGAGATCTTCCGCAGGCTCCACGAAGACAATCCTGACCCGAAAACCGAACTGGCCTACACCACCCCTTTCGAGCTGCTGATTGCCGTGATTCTCTCCGCGCAGGCGACCGATGTCAGCGTCAACAAAGCCACCGCGCGTCTGTACCCGGTAGCCAACACACCGCAGGCGATCTACGCGCTGGGCGTGGAAGGGCTGTCGGAGTACATCAAGACCATCGGCTTGTATAACAGCAAGGCGAAAAATGTCATCGAGACCTGCCGCCTGCTGGTCGAGCAGCACAACGGTGAAGTGCCACAGACCCGCGAAGCCCTCGAAGCGCTTCCGGGAGTGGGGCGCAAGACCGCGAATGTGGTGCTCAATACCGCGTTTCGGCAGATCGCCATGGCGGTGGACACGCACATTTTCCGGGTCAGTAACCGTACCGGGCTGGCACCCGGCAAGAACGTGGTCGATGTTGAGAAACAGCTACTTAAGTTCGTCCCGAAAAATTACCTGATGGATGCGCACCACTGGCTGATCCTGCATGGCCGGTATGTCTGTGTCGCCCGCAAGCCACGCTGCGGCAGTTGCCGGATCGAAGACCTGTGCGATTTCAAGGAAAAAACCTCCGACGATTGAGTAATAGCTTCAACTACCGCCAGGCGATTGAAAAAATCTTTTTTACCAAGGCACGGAATGGCGATATAAGAGGCGCCAACAGGGTGGCTCTAAAAACGTAAACGCCCAGCCCGCAGGCAGTTTTTAGAGGTGCCTGATCGCCAAGCCTGGAGTCAACTTGCATGAGCACCGGCAAAGAGCAACTGGATGTAGACGTAGTAGAAGACGAATTCGCCAACGAATCAGATGATGCCGAAACCCGGACTGCCGAACCCGCAAAGACCAATCTGAGCAAACGCCGCACAATCGACAACTTGCTCGAAGAGCGGCGCCTGAAACGGGAACTGGCCGACTACGACTTCGATCTCTGATCGGAACTGCCGTATCCCAAGCCTCTCTGATGAGAGGCTGAGTATTGTTGCCAACCTGATCACGCCAACCCGTTACGCTGCGCCAGCTCGATGAGATCGACCAGCGAATGCGCATTGAGCTTGAGCAGCAGGCGCGTTTTGTAGGTGCTGACTGTCTTGTTGCTGAGAAACATGCTGTCGGCGATTTCCTTGTTGGTCTTGCCCCGGGCCAACTGCTGCAGCACCATCATTTCCCGCCCGGACAAGCGATCCACCATATCCGCCTCACTGGCATTGCCCATGCTGGAGCGCACCGTGTGCAGAGCCTGGTTGGGGAAGTAGCTATAGCCAGACAATACGGCCTTGATCGCGCTAAGCAATTCAGTGAGGTCCTGCTGTTTGCAGACATAGCCCGCCGCACCGGCCTGCATGCAACGCATTGAAAAATGCCCCGGCGATTGTGAGGTCAGGATCAGCACCTTGAACGGCAGCGCCATGGCCGACAACCGGGCAATCACCTCAAGACCGTCGAGCTTGGGAATGCCGATGTCGAGGATCACGATATCCGGCAGGTGCTCACGCGCCAGTTGCAAGGCATCTACTCCGTTGTCGGTTTCGGCGACAACCTCGTAACCATGGCGCTCCATCAGCATCCGTACAGCCAGGCGAATGACAGGATGATCATCCACGATCAGCACTTTATTCATGGTGCAGTCCAATTTTTGCTATTCGAATTTTCGGAGCCAGCACAATAGCCTAGTCGTTTAGTAGTTTGCATGGCGCACGCCCCATAAGACCAACACCCAAAGACCATTCCCACCCTTAGAAGAGAACTTTCCTACAAATCTTGCCATAAGCAGCTGGATTTTAACTTCTATCACAAGTCTTCTCCTTCGCAATCCGATGCACTGACCAACCTCTCCATGCCCCATAAAAAACCATGTTGAAGGGCCGCCCATCATCGGCTTGCGAGCCTTAACTTTTCCTGTCGAGACACGTGAATCAAACAAGACACGCTTGCAAACCGCCATGTGTTTACACACCTTCACGCGATTACTTTGCTGGTTTCAGGTTTTGTACGAAAACTGCGGCATTCGGCCATGCTGCGTAAAATCCGGACCGTTGCCAACAGCCACCAATTAGCCACTAACTGCACCGTGCCATCCATGGCCAGGCAACACCAGCGCCGGGCCATTTGCCAGCGCCTTGTTTAAAACTACACGTAACCGAATGCCCTTTTCATACACATATCTATTTCAGGAGCACGACTACACAATATTCAGAAATACCTTACAAAATTTCGCTCGACTCTTTATGAATTTCTTGTCACTCCATACAGACCAAACGCCTCAAAGCCCGCCCCGGCGGCACCGCCAACGACGATGAGCTAACAGCATGTGCTTATCGGAATCCACCCTTAAACAGCTAAAGGGGAAATAACCTACAGCACGAACAGACGCTGCCTGGGCGCTCGTAAGACCAATACCACAGCCTCAAGCGCACGGTTCTGGAGTACAACTTTTTTACTTGCAATTCCTATTGTCAATCGTTACTTTTTTGACAAAGCACCCCTGCTTACAGCACATAAACCGTTCATTAAGACAAACAACTAACACAACCGTCTTCAATGAAAGTTATGAAACCGTGCCCACCCGACAACGTGCCTGTCAGTAGGGAATAAATGACGCACGCCGCATGGCCGCGCAGCAACAGTAAGTTTGACCTGCTGACTCTTTTTGAATGGCCATGTGTATAACCATGTTCAAAAGGAATAGATCATGAACAGCAAACCCGTACCCGCTTTGTGCCTCCCCCTGTCACCCCTGGACCTGGCCGCTGCCGTTGAGGACTTCGTGGCCCAAGGGGGGGTTATCGCCATCATCCCCCAAGGAGAAACAGCCGAACCGGTTGAAACGGTTACGCCTGAAAATCTGACCGTCACAGCGCCGGAAAAACTGCAACTGCTCAGGCTGCTGGCGGCCAAAGGTGCCGGTGTTTCATCCTTGCAGTATTCGCTTAAGATGAACAGGAAGGATATTCGTCAGTTGGCACAACAACATGACATCAAGATCAACTTCAGCCGCCCCATACAGGCGCAGCGTAATGGGCCAGACACGCCACTTCGCGACATTGATGATGTAACGGCCGGACATGCCATGCACTATTCAAGCCTGGGCTACAGCACAGCCGAAATCGCCAGAATCCTCGGGCTAAGCGTGCGCGAGGTTCTCGACATCGGTAAAGCCTATCGCTTTGAATTCAGCAACCATCAGGTTTGACCCGCGATCGCCAACAATCGGCCCTGCCGTTCAGGAGTCAAATAATGTTCCTTTTTAATCGCATCATGAACCCTATTAGTGTCATCGCACTGTTCGCCGCGCTGTCAGAAGCCTCGGCGGCCACGGTATTGCCCTATCTGGACACTGACAGCCGCCAGGTTTATATCTGGTTTCTGATTGTTTTCCCCACCACCCTGGTGGTGATGTTTTTCCTGACCTTGAATTTCAATGCCAGGGTATTGTATGCCCCCTGCAAATGCTTTTATCAGGAAGACACCCAAACCTGAAAAATAGCCAGACTTTAACACGCAGTAAAAACGGGACAGCGGAGGTAGGAAAGTTCAACAAACAGAGTCAGATTCCCTATACACGAGGGTAAGCCATTGAAAAAAACCAGTGGCCATAACGGATAAGCGCAACACAGCTCATTCATGCTGAAACGCCATCTGATGTTGATTATTAAAAACCCGCTATTATTAAAATCTTTTGCGGGCGCCCTTATTTGAGAGGCTTCATGCGCACACAACCCATAGACACCGAACCTGTTTTCGCCCCCCTCATAGAGATGGAACGATCATGTCTAAACTCAAAGAATTTCGTGAACTGGAACATGCCCTGAAGTTGCAACAGGAAAAACTCGACATGCTGGCGCATGACGAGCGGCTCGGACGAGAACTTGAGTTCGAGAAAAAACTGATGTCATTGCTCAAGCGTTACCAGCTCGACCTCCGGGGCCTGCAGGATTTTATCCGCCCGGTCGAGCCGTCATCCGCACGGCTACTGCGCCAGAAGAGGACCTCCAAAAACGCAGCAAGGGCACCCAAGGGCACCCCTGTTGCCGTGCAGACAGCTTAAAACCAGGGTCTGCAGCCCCGGACAGGGCTGCAGACGACCGATCAGAAGAACTTGCGGTTCTTGTTGGCTGCGATGCGCATACGCAGTGCATTGAGCTTGATAAAGCCCGCCGCGTCAGCCTGGTTGTAAGCACCGCCATCCTCTTCGAAGGTGGCGATGTTGGCGTCGAACAGCGAGTCGTCCGACTTGCGACCCGTCACGATCACGTTGCCCTTGTACAGCTTCAGGCGCACGACGCCATTCACGTGAACCTGGGAAGCATCGATCATCTGTTGCAGCATCAGACGCTCAGGGCTCCACCAGTAGCCGGTGTAGATCAGGCTGGCGTACTTCGGCATCAGCTCGTCTTTGAGGTGCGCCACTTCACGGTCCAGGGTGATGGACTCGATGGCACGGTGGGCACGCAGCATGATGGTGCCGCCCGGAGTTTCATAGCAGCCGCGGGACTTCATGCCCACGTAGCGGTTTTCCACGATGTCCAGACGACCGATGCCGTTCTCGCCGCCGATGCGGTTCAGTTCGGCCAGAACCTGGGCTGGTGTCAGCTCCTTGCCGTCGATGGCAACGATGTCACCGCCACGGTAGGTCAGCTCGATGTAGGTCGGGGTGTCCGGGGCCGACTCTGGCGACTTGGTCCAGCGCCACATGTCTTCTTCATGCTCGGTCCAGGTGTCTTCCAGCACGCCGCCTTCATAGGAAATGTGCAGCAGGTTGGCGTCCATCGAGTACGGCGACTTCTTCTTGCCGTGACGCTCGATCGGGATCGCGTGCTTTTCGGCGTAGTCCATCAGTTTCTCGCGCGACAGCAGGTCCCACTCGCGCCATGGAGCAATCACCTTGACGCCTGGCTTGAGTGCGTAGGCACCCAGCTCGAAACGTACCTGGTCGTTGCCTTTGCCAGTCGCGCCGTGGGAGATGGCGTCAGCGCCAGTCTCGTTGGCGATCTCGATCAGGCGCTTGGCGATCAGTGGACGAGCGATGGAAGTACCCAGCAGGTACTCGCCTTCGTAGACAGTGTTGGCACGGAACATCGGGTAGACGAAATCGCGCACGAACTCTTCGCGCAGGTCGTCGATGTAGATCTCTTTAACGCCCATGGCCTGCGCTTTGGCGCGAGCCGGCTCGACCTCTTCGCCCTGGCCCAGGTCAGCGGTGAAGGTCACCACTTCGCAGTTGTAAGTATCTTGCAGCCACTTCAGGATCACCGAAGTGTCCAGGCCACCGGAATACGCCAGTACGACCTTGTTTACGTCCGCCATGCCATCACTCCACCGGGTTGTACGGAAAACCGTTGATTCTACCGTTCAAACCCGCAGATTTACAGTGGCGCGACAGCTTGTGATTGCCAGGCGACAGACGTAGCACCCAGAACTGTCCGACCTGACGCCCGCCTGAAAGCCCCTTTGGCTCAACACTGTTCGATCATACCGGTGGGAGTCAGGTTGCTGGCGAAGACGGCAGCATATTCGCAGCAGATGCTGTGACGTTACCGGCCTCTTCGCGAGCAGGCTCGCTCCCAACGGCTGCATACCCGCTCGTGCGGGGCAAGGGCTGCGATCAGGACGTTTTGGCAGCAGCCGGGGTCTTGGCGGTTGGCGCGGCAGACGCCGCTGGTGCAGCCGGCGCTGCTTCCGCAGGCGTGGCAGGTGCCGGGCGTTCGGTCGGGGCAACCCGCTCCAGCTGCACATTGACCCGCCGGTTACGGGCGCGATTGGCGTTGTTGGTGTTGGCCGCCAGCGGATAACGCTCGCCATGAAAACGCAGGGTGATCTGTTCTTCCGGCACACCATTGGCCTTCAGGTAGTCCATCACCGCCAGCGCCCGGCGCCGCGACAGGTCGCGGTTGGTCAGGCGATTGCCACTGTTGTCGGAGTGCCCGTCCAGTTCAACGTGGTTCACGGTCGGGTCGGCCTTCATGTAGGCCAGCATGTTGTCCAGGCGCGCCTTGGCCTTGGCGTCGAGCTCGATCCCGCCACCCGGAAAGCCGACCTCGGTCTGTTTGATCTGCTCGAAGTTCATCGGCAACAGCTTGGCCGTGCACGCCTGATACTCGCCAAAGGCTTCACGAAACCTTGCGGGCAACAGGCGCACTTCCATATTGCCGCCGCCATCTCGGGCATAGTGACGAATCACCGGGCTGCGGCCTTCGAGCAAGCCGTTGATCAGCCTGCCAGCCTGAGCCTGCGAAGAATTGAACGGGAATTCGCCGTTACCGACCCGCACTGCGCCCAGGTTGATATCACCACGACCGGGTTGCCATGGCGCAGCGGCGGCCAGCAGTGTGGCTGACCCGGTGCCCATCATGTTGTAGGAAGCTTTCAGACGAAAGGTCGCCTGCTCACCGGCCTTGCGCACGAACTCACCCGCACCGAAGTCGGTGATCGGCTGGCTCAGTCGACACTCGAACTGATCGCCCTCAACCTTCCATTCAATGCTTTCCAGGCGCGTCTGGAAATTGACCGCCATCGCGGGAAGACTGGCGAACAGGCTGAGCAAGGCTAGATATTGGCGCACGGGAGGCTCCACCTAAAAATGACGCTAAAACAGAAAATGCCTACTTGAGGGCTATCGGTAACTTCCTACAAAACTTGATAGCGAGTGCCTGAGACTGTCTTTTCCGGTAGCATTCCCGCGAGTTCGAACCGCCTGGAATCCCCCATGTCCGACCGCCTGACCCTATTGCGTCCCGACGACTGGCACATTCACCTCCGTGACGGAGCTGTTTTGCCTCATACCGTCGCTGACGCCGCGCGCACGTTTGCCCGCGCGATCATCATGCCTAACCTGGTGCCGCCCGTACGCAATGCGCAGCAGGCCGATGCCTACCGCCAGCGGATTCTCGCAGCGCGCCCCGAGGGCAGCCGTTTCGAACCGCTGATGGTGCTGTACCTCACCGACCACACCACCGCTGACGATATCCGCGCCGCCAAAGCCAGTGGCTTCGTCCACGCGGCCAAGCTGTACCCAGCCGGCGCAACCACCAACTCCGACTCCGGTGTCACCAGCCTGGACAAGATCTCTGGTGCCCTGGAAGCCATGGCTGAGGTAGGTCTGCTGCTGCTGGTGCACGGCGAAGTGACGCGCAGCGAGATCGACGTGTTCGATCGCGAGAAGACCTTCATTGATGAACACCTGCGTAAGGTCGTCGAGCGCTATCCGACCCTTAAAGTGGTGTTCGAGCACATCACCACCGGCGACGCGGTGCAGTTCGTCAATGACGCCCCGGCCAACGTCGCGGCGACCATTACCGCCCATCACCTGCTGTATAACCGAAACCACATGCTGGTCGGCGGAATTCGTCCACATTTCTATTGCTTGCCGATCCTTAAACGCAACACCCATCAGGTGGCGTTGCTGGATGCCGCGACCAGTGGCAGTGGCAAGTTCTTCCTTGGCACTGACTCGGCGCCGCATGCCCAGCACGCCAAGGAAAATGCCTGTGGCTGCGCCGGCTGCTACACCGCCTATGCGGCCATCGAGATGTATGCCGAGGCGTTCGAGCAGCGCAATGCGCTGGACAAGCTCGAAGGCTTTGCCAGCCTGCATGGCCCGGCGTTTTACGGTCTGCCGGCCAACCAGGACACGATTACCCTGGTCCGTGAAGAATGGACCGCCCCGACCAGCCTGCCGTTCGGTGAGCTGGCTGTCATCCCGCTGCGCGCCGGTGAAAAACTGCGCTGGCGCCTGCTGGAGAACGATGCGTGAGTGACGATCATTTCGACGACGATCTGGATGCTCCGACGGGGGGTGGTTCGCGCCACCCCATGGCCGCTCGTTTCCGCGGCTATCTGCCTGTAGTGGTCGATGTCGAAACCGGCGGTTTCAACGCCGCCACCGATGCCCTGCTGGAAATCGCCGCGACCACCATCGGTATGGACGAAAAAGGCTTCGTGTTCCCTGAGCACACCTATTTCTTCCGTGTCGAGCCTTTCGAGGGCGCCAACATCGAAGCCGCGGCCTTGGAGTTCACCGGGATCAAGCTGGACCACCCGCTGCGCATGGCCGTCAGTGAAGAAACCGCCCTGACCGACATCTTTCGTGGGGTGCGCAAAGCGCTCAAGGCCAATGGCTGCAAGCGCGCGGTGTTGGTCGGCCACAACGCCAGTTTTGACCTGGGCTTTTTGAACGCCGCCGTGGCGCGCCTGGACATGAAGCGCAATCCGTTTCATCCGTTTTCCAGCTTCGACACCGCGACGCTGGCTGGTCTGGCTTACGGTCAAACGGTACTGGCCAAGGCTTGCCAGGCGGCCGGCATCGACTTCGATGGCCGTGAAGCCCACTCGGCACGCTACGACACGGAAAAGACCGCCGACCTGTTCTGCGGCATTGTGAACCGCTGGAAAGATATGGGCGGCTGGCACGACTACGACGACTGAAAAGTCGCAGCCAATGCGCCGTCACTGACGGCGCATTACCCCCATTGTATGACCCGCCTGTGACAACCCCGAACCACTTATCGGGGCATCTTGTTAAAAGCCAAAACAATTTTGACAAGCATTCTCATTACGATTAATCTGCCTCGCAACCAGCATCACACAGCGATGGTTCGAGCTTATGTACGTTTGTCTTTGCCTTGGCGTCACCGACGGCAAAATCCGCGATGCGATCTTCGAAGGCTGCTGCAGCTACCGCGATGTCCGTGAGACTCTCGGCGTTGGAACTCAATGTGGCAAGTGTGCATGCCTTGCCAAGCAAGTGGTCCGCGAGACGCTGACCGAAATCCAGAGCAGCCAGGCTGCACTGGCCTACCCCGCAGAATTTTCTGCCGCGTAATTAACGCCTTTTTATCAAACCGGACCCAGCGTCCGGTTTTTTTATGCCTGTAATTCAATTACTTAACGGCAAAATGCAGAACTCAAACATTCTTATTCAGATTTAAATTCACTTATTATTCAATAACTTAGGTTTGACAGTACACTGAGTGCGGATCAAACTCGCCGCCTATAGACATTAGCCTGCGGCAGGAAACCAACATGAAAGGCGACATTACAGTCATTCAGCACCTCAACAAGATCCTCGGTAACGAGCTGGTCGCCATCAACCAATACTTCCTGCACGCCCGTATGTACGAAGATTGGGGCCTGAATAAACTCGGCAAACACGAGTACCGCGAATCGATCGACGAGATGAAACACGCTGACAAGATCATCAAGCGTATTTTGTTTCTCGAAGGCATTCCGAACCTGCAAGACCTGGGCAAAATCCTGATTGGCGAGCACACCAAGGAAATGCTTGAGTGCGACCTGAAGATCGAGAAAAAAGGCCTGGCCGATCTGAAAGCCGCCATCGCTCATTTCGAAACCGTCGGTGACTACGGCAGCCGTGAACTGCTCGAAGACATTCTGGAGTCGGAAGAGGAGCACATCGACTGGCTGGAAACCCAGCTGGGCCTGATCGACAAGATCGGTATCGAGAACTACCTGCAATCGCAGATGGGCGAAGAATAAGCCCTCAGGCTGTTCTACCTGCCAGCAAAAAGCCCCGCCTGTATGACAGAGCGGGGCTTTTTTTGGCGCATTCAGCGAGGACGATCAGCCCTTGGCTTTATCTGCGGCCTGCTTGATCAGGGTCTGCAGCTCGCCCTTTTCGAACATCTCGATGACGATGTCGCTGCCGCCGACCAGTTCACCGTCGACCCACAGTTGCGGGAAGGTCGGCCAGTTGGCGTACTTGGGCAGGTTGGCGCGGATTTCAGGATTCTGCAGGATGTCGACGTAGGCGAACTTCTCACCACACTGCATGACTGCCTGGGACGCTTTGGCCGAAAAGCCACATTGTGGCGCGTTCGGAGCGCCTTTCATGTAAAGCAGGATTGTGTTGTTGGCAATCTGCTCTTTGATCGTTTCAATGATATCCATGAAGCACCTCGGCTGAACTTTCCGACTCAGTTGTCGGCACGGTGGCACATTGTAACGGAAAGCCGAAGACAGCGCTCGGTCTTGAGGCGCTGCTGTGCGTTCAGCAGAATATTTTGAACAAGCGGGTGCAGTGCGGTGTAACGCAATCCTTGCCTGCCCGGCTGCCGTGCCTCACTGGCGAGTCGACTCAATTGCCGATCGGCGTGACCTTGCGTTGCATCTGGATTTCTGCAACGGTCTCGATCTGCTCCTGGGCGACAGGTACACCGGTCAGGTCGCCGATCAGGCGCCAGTGCTCGTCCAGGCCGGAACTGATGGTCGCCATGCGGTCGATCATGCGCCGCCCCGCCGCCCGGGTGACCTCGTCTTCACTGCGCAGCAGTTCAAAAGACATGGACGTCATGGAGGCTGTCAGATGCGTCAGGGTCCGGGCAGTCAGGCCCAGAAGCTCCGTTAGTTGACGTTCCTTTGAGTTCATCCGAAAAACCCTCGTGTAATCTGTCTGCTTTTATAACTCAGGGCCGACACTAAAGATACGAGCCATCTTAGCACCGCGTGAAGCACATCGCATTCACGGTGATGACATATAGCCACCTACGTTTTTGGCGACTCCGGTTGCGACAGGCAAGCGCCTGCTTTTGTTGCGGATATTGCAAAACACCAAGAGCCCGGTGTACAACTGATCTCTTTGCCCCCCAACAAAATGGACGGAACTGATTTCTCCCTCGGTCAACGCCTTCCCATGACCCCGACGGGCCACAGATCAAGCCAAAATACACTCAAACCCTTATAAATCAACGGCGCCGTTGCGATGCTGCGACATTTTTTTATACCATCGCGCCTTCCCTATTTCGTCGCTCAATGCGGCTTTCGCTGTAGATCTCGTCCGTTTTCCCGATAAAAACCGGTTTGGACAGCTACGGTCTGTTGCAAAAAAGGTAGTCAATAATGAACGCCAGGCACTTTCTCTCGATGATGGATTACACCCCAGACGAACTGCTGGGCTTGATCCGTCGTGGCGTAGAGCTCAAAGACCTGCGAAATCGCGGCGTGCTTTTCGAACCCTTGAAGAACCGGGTGCTGGGGATGATTTTCGAAAAATCCTCGACACGTACCCGTCTTTCCTTCGAGGCCGGCATGATCCAGCTGGGTGGCCAGGCCATCTTTCTGTCTCATCGCGACACCCAACTGGGCCGCGGCGAGCCTATTTCTGACAGCGCCAAGGTCATGTCGCGCATGCTCGACGCGGTCATGATCCGCACGTACGCCCACAGCAACCTGACCGAGTTTGCCGCCAACTCCCGCGTGCCGGTGATCAATGGTCTGTCCGATGATCTGCACCCGTGCCAGTTGCTCGCCGACATGCAGACCTATCTGGAACACCGCGGCTCGATCAAGGGCAAGACCGTGGCCTGGATCGGCGACGGCAACAACATGTGCAACAGCTATATAGAAGCGGCCATCCAGTTCGACTTCCAGCTGCGCGTCGCCTGCCCGTCGGGCTACGAGCCAAACCCGGACTTCCTGGCACTGGCCGGTGACCGCGTCCAGGTGCTGCGCGATCCGAAAGAAGCCGTGGCCGGTGCGCATCTGGTAAGCACCGATGTCTGGACCTCGATGGGTCAAGAAGAGGAAACCGCACGCCGCCTGGCACTGTTTGCACCTTATCAGGTCACCCGTGAGCTGCTCGACCTGGCGGCCCCGGACGTGCTGTTCATGCATTGCCTGCCGGCGCACCGTGGCGAGGAAATCAGCGCCGACGTGCTCGACGACCCCCGCGCCGTGGCCTGGGACCAGGCAGAGAACCGCCTGCACGCGCAGAAGGCCTTGCTGGAGTTTCTGGTCGCACCGTCGTTCAAGCCATGAGCCAGCCACTGCTGCTGAACCTGCGCAATCTGGCCTGCGGCTATCAGAATCAACGGGTGGTGCAGGACCTGGACCTGCACCTGAACGTTGGCGATATCGGTTGCCTGCTGGGCTCTTCGGGTTGCGGCAAGACCACCACATTGCGTGCGATAGCCGGCTTCGAGCCGGTCCATGCCGGCGAAATCAGCTTGGGCGGTGATGTGATTTCCCGACCCGGCTTTACCCTCGCACCAGAGAAACGCCGGATCGGCATGGTGTTTCAGGACTACGCCCTGTTTCCGCACCTGACCGTTGCGCAAAACATCGGCTTCGGCATCAACAAGCACCCGCGGCTGAATCAGGTTATCGACGAACTGCTCGAGCTGGTCAACCTCGGCTCACTCGGCAAGCGCTACCCCCACGAACTGTCCGGCGGCCAGCAACAACGCGTGGCGCTGGCCCGCGCCCTGGCCCCCGAACCGCAGCTGCTGCTGCTCGATGAGCCGTTTTCCAACCTGGATGTAGAGTTGCGTCGGCGCCTGAGCCACGAAGTGCGCGATATCCTCAAGACCCGCGGCACCAGTGCGATTCTGGTCACCCACGACCAGGAAGAAGCCTTCGCGGTAAGCGATCATATCGGCGTCTTCAAGGAAGGCCGTCTGGAGCAATGGGACACGCCGTACAACCTGTACCACGAACCCCGCACGCCTTATGTGGCAAGCTTCATTGGCCAGGGCTACTTCATCCGCGGCCAGTTGCTCGATCATGAGTCGATCAGTACCGAATTGGGCATTCTGCGCGGCAACCGTGCCTACCCCGGCGTCTCGGGCAGCGCGGTAGAGGTTCTGCTACGCCCGGACGATATCGTCCATGCGCCTGATGGTGCGCTGAAGGCAAAGGTCACTGGCCGCACCTTCCAGGGAGCCTCGACCCTCTATAGCCTGCAACTGGCCACCGGCACCCAGCTCGAAGCGCTGTTTCCCAGCCACATCGACTACAGCACGGGCGCTGAGGTGGGCATTCGTGTGGCCGCCGAGCACCTGGTGGCGTTCCCGGCTGCTGGCTCCGTCGCCACCCACGCCATCACCCCGTAGGAGCGGCTTCAGCCGCGAAGGATCCCGGCTAACCGACCGCTAATGTGCTGGTTTTACCGGCCCTTTCGCGAGCAAGCTCGCTCCCACACAAGCAGCAGCGCTTACCAAGCTGGCGCGAAAAGCCCCTTCCTTCAGGTGGGGGAAAGCGCCACCGCGAAGCGGTCATAGGGGTTAAGATCCATAAAACCGCCCTATCCTGTGTTTCATGACTGAAATGAAAGCGACCAGAACCCTCAAGATTCGAGTGCGAGATAAGCATGCAGCGCAGCTGCGTGAAGCTTCTCGTGCTGTGAATTTTGTGTGGAACTACGTAAACGAGTTGAGCAGTCGCTCGATTCGTGAGCGTGGTCGTTTTCTGTCGGCGTTCGACATTCACAAGTACACCAACGGGGCCGGCAAAGACCTGAGCCTGCACAGCCAATCGGTGCAGGCTGTTGCCGACGAATATGTCACACGGCGCAAGCAATTCAAAAAGCGCCAGCTACGCTGGCGTTGCTCGGGCGGCGCTCGGCGCAGTCTGGGTTGGCTGCCCTTCAAGGTCGGCGCTGCTGTCTGGAAAAACGGCCAGGTCGTCTTCAACAGACAGCACTTCAAGGTCTGGGACAGCTACGGCCTGGCGGGCTTTAAATTCAGATCCGGCAGCTTCAACGAGGACAGCCGTGGACGCTGGTATTTCAACGTCGTGGTCGAGGTCGACCGGCAGTTATCGCCAGGCCAGGACGCGGTGGGTATCGACCTCGGACTGAAAACCACGGCCACCTGCAGCGACGGTGATCGCCTTGAAAGCGGCAGGTTCTACCGGGATCTGGAGAGCACCCTGGGCACGGCCCAGCGGGCCGGCAAGAAGGCCCGTGTACGGGCGATTCACGCCAGGATTGCGAACCGCCGCAAGGATTGCCTGCATAAGTTCAGCAACGCGCTGGTAGCGCGTTGTGGCGTCATTGTGGTGGGCGATGTGAACTCACTGAAACTCGCGAAAACCAGGATGGCCAAGTCGGTGCTGGACGCCGGCTGGGGCCAATTGAAAACCATGCTGGAATACAAATGCGATCACGCAGGCACGGTTTTCAAGGTTGTCAGCGAGAGAAACACCACCCAAACCTGTTCGAGCTGCAAGCAATTGCCGGACTCGAGGCCCAGAGGTATCGCAGGGCTTGGAATAAGGGAATGGACTTGTTGTGGGTGCGGTGCCACCCACGACCGCGACGTCAACGCCGCAAAGAACATTCTCGCGCTCGGGCATGAGCGTCCAGTTGTGGGAATCCCCGCCCTTTAGGGCGGGGAGGATGTCAAATTAGCCGCGACCGATGGCCGCGAACTGTGCCTGGGTCTGCTCCGCCAGCGCCGCAGCACTCAGTTCGACCTCCAGCCCCCGCCGCCCGGCACTGACAAACACCGTCTCGAACGGCCGGGCGCTGTCATCGATAAAGGTCCGCAGGCGCTTCTTCTGGCCCAGCGGGCTGATGCCCCCCAACAGATACCCCGTTGAACGCTGCGCGGCTGCCGGGTCGGCCATTTCCGCTTTCTTGATCCCGGCAGCCGACGCCAGGGCTTTTAAATCCAGCGTGCCGGCCACCGGCACCACCGCCACCAACAGCTCACCTTTTTCACTGCTGGCCAATAGCGTCTTGAACACCCGGGCGGCCTCCAGCCCCAGTTTCTCAACCGCTTCCAGACCGTAAGACGCCGCCTTCGGATCATGCTCATAGCTATGAATCCGGTGTTCGATGCGGTTCTTTTTCAGCAAATCCAGTGCAGGGGTCATGGTCACTCCAGAGCGGTTCAGGGCGAGCGCCACTTTAAGCCAAAAACACAAAAACAGCCGCTGTTACAAATCAATCTCGCAAGGCTGAAGCCCTGATTTTTCCTACAACATCAGTCGATATTGCACAGGGCATAAACGACAAATGTCAGTCATCGTTCAATTTCGACCTTTGACAGCGCAAAACTGTGGCTATATTTTCATTTGCGAATATTGTCGAACATTCAGTTTACGGCATGCGCATCATTTACAAGACTTTACGGGGTCCTGACTTACTCACTCTTTCGACAAACCACTGCTCTTCATGAGCCAGAACAAGAACGAGGTTTGCATGACAGTCCAGATACAACAACCCAGCCTGGCCGGCCAATGCACCGCCGAATTTCTCGGCACTGCCCTTATGCTGTTCTTCGGTACCGGTTGTGTGGCAGCGCTCAAGGTGGCGGGTGCCAGCTTTGGTCTTTGGGAAATCAGCATCATCTGGGGCATGGCGGTCAGCATGGGGATCTACCTGAGTGCCGGCATCTCCGGGGCTCACCTCAATCCCGCCGTCAGCATTGCCCTGAGCCTGTTTGCCGGTTTTGAAAAAAAGAAACTGCCGTTCTACATCGGTGCACAGCTCGCCGGTGCCTTCTGCGGTGCCGGGCTGGTCTACCTGCTGTACATCAGCCTGTTTTTCGACTTCGAAAACGCCCAGCAAATGGTTCGCGGCAGCGCCGAGAGCCTGCAACTGGCGGCGGTGTTCTCGACCTACCCGAACCCGGCAATTTCCACCGGCCAGGCCTTTCTGGTCGAGGTGGTGATCACCTGTGTGCTGATGGCGGTCATCATGGCGCTGGTCGACGATAACAATGGCCTGCGACGCGGCCCGATGGCGCCCTTGCTGATCGGCCTGCTGGTGGCGGTGATCGGCAGCGCCATGGGTCCGCTGACCGGCTTCGCGATGAACCCGGCCCGGGATCTGGGGCCCAAGCTGATGACATTCTTTGCCGGCTGGGGCGACATCGCCTTTACCGGCGGGCGTGATATTCCGTACTTTCTGGTCCCGTTGTTCGCTCCCATTCTGGGCGCCTGCCTCGGCGCCGCCGGTTACCGGTTGCTGGTTGCCCGCCATCTGCCAGGCAACGAGCAGCAACAACCAGCCAGCAAGAAGATCAGCGCCAAGGCCCATACGTCTTCCTGACCCCATTCACCTGCTCAAGGCAATCGACATGACTGACGTACAGAACAAGAACTACATCATTGCCCTCGATCAAGGCACCACCAGTTCCAGGGCAATCATTCTGGATCGCAACGCCAATGTGGTGAGTTCCGCGCAGATCGAATTCACCCAGCACTATCCGCAGGCCGGCTGGGTCGAGCATGACCCGATGGAGATTTACGCTACCCAGAGCGCCTGCATGACCAAAGCGCTGGCCCAGGCTAACCTGCAGGCCTCGCAAGTCGCCGCCATCGGCATCACCAACCAGCGTGAAACCACTGTCGTGTGGGAAAAGGACACCGGCCGGCCGATCTACAATGCGGTGGTCTGGCAATGCCGACGCAGCACTGAGATCTGCCAGCAGCTCAAACGTGACGGCCTGGAAGACTACATCCGCGAGACCACCGGGTTGGTGATCGATCCGTATTTCTCCGGCACCAAACTCAAGTGGATCCTCGACCATGTCGAAGGCAGCCGGGAGCGGGCGCGCAAGGGTGAGTTGCTGTTCGGCACCGTTGACAGCTGGCTGATCTGGAAGCTCACTGGCGGCGAGGTGCATGTCACCGATTACACCAACGCCTCACGGACCATGCTGTTCGATATCCATAATCTGCGCTGGGACCCGCGCATGCTCGAAGTGCTGGATATCCCCGAGCAGATGCTTGCGCAGGTCAAAGGCTCATCGCACGTCTACGGTCAGACCCGCAGCGGCATCCCCATTGCGGGCATTGCCGGTGATCAGCAGGCCGCACTGTTCGGCCAGATGTGCGTTGAACCGGGTCAAGCCAAGAACACCTACGGCACCGGTTGCTTCCTGCTGATGAACACCGGCAGCACCGCGGTGCGCTCGACCCATGGCCTGCTGACCACCATCGGCTGCGGACCGCGCGGCGAGGTGGCCTATGCTCTGGAAGGCGCGGTGTTCAACGGCGGCTCTACCGTACAGTGGCTGCGCGACGAACTGAAAGTGGTCAACGATGCACTGGACACCGAGTACTTTGCCAGCAAGGTCAAGGACAGCAACGGGGTCTATCTGGTCCCGGCCTTTACCGGGCTGGGAGCACCGTACTGGGACCCTTATGCACGCGGCGCGCTGTTCGGCCTGACCCGCGGGGTGAAGATCGACCACATCATCCGCGCCACGCTCGAGTCGATTGCCTTCCAGACCCGCGACGTACTCGATGCGATGCAGCAGGATGCCGGCGAACGGCTCAAATCCCTTCGGGTCGACGGCGGCGCGGTCACCAACAATTTCCTGATGCAGTTCCAGGCGGACATTCTCGGCACCCACGTTGAACGACCGCACATGCGTGAAAGCACTGCGTTGGGCGCCGCCTTCCTTGCCGGGCTGGCCACCGGTTTCTGGAGCAACCTGGACGAACTGCGCGACCGCACCGGTATCGAGCGGGTATTTACCCCCGACATGCCTGACGCCCAGCGCGCCCAGCACTATGCAGGCTGGAAGAAGGCCGTGGAGCGCACCCGCGACTGGGCGCCACACGACCCAGCTGATTGAAGCCACGACAAAGGCGGCTGACAGGCGGGGTACGGCTGGTTCATCATGACGCCATTTGCACCAGGCGCCTGAAGGAAAACAATGAACCTGCCTCCCCGCCAGAAACAGACCCTCGAACTGGTCCGCGAACGTGGCTACGTCAGTATCGAGGAACTGGCCACTCTGTTCGTCGTCACGCCGCAGACCATTCGCCGTGACATCAACCAATTGGCGGAACTGAACCTGCTGCGCCGCTACCATGGCGGCGCGGCTTATGATTCGAGTATCGAAAACACCGCCTACGCCATGCGCGCCGACCAGATGCGTGACGAGAAACAGCGCATCGCCGAAGCAGTGGCCGCGCTGATCCCGGATAACGCCTCGTTGTTTATCAATATCGGCACCACCACCGAAAGCATCGCCCGTGCCCTGCTCAATCACAACAACCTGAAAATCATCACCAACAACCTCCATGTGGCGGCGACGCTGAGCGCCAAGGATGATTTCGAAGTGCTGGTCGCAGGCGGCAATGTGCGCCGTGACGGCGGTGTGGTCGGCCAGGCCAGTGTCGATTTCATCAGCCAGTTCAAGGTCGACTTTGCCTTGATCGGCATCAGTGGCATCGATGAAGACGGTAGCCTGCTGGATTTCGACTACCAGGAGGTGCGCGGCTCCCAAGCCATGATCGGCAACGCTCGCCAGGTCATCCTCGCCGCAGACTCCAGCAAGTTCGGCCGCAACGCCATGGTCCGCCTCGGGCCGATCAGCCTGATTGATTGCCTGGTCACCGACCAGGCGCCGGTGCCGGCACTGCATCAGTTGCTCAACCAGCATAAGGTTCGCCTGGAAGTGGTCTGAGCCTTGTCGTTCGAGCCGGCCGACGATTGCCCCATCGGCCGAGCTGATTGTTCGTTTTTGTTCCTTTTTATTTTCAAACCTGGTTATTTCATCAGACCCAACTGGATCATGGCATTTTGTTGCGCTATTATTTTCGAAAATGAACATAAATGTTCGATTTCAGACTTAGCGCCATCGTCCTGTATCCCGGAGGCCACCCATGACCGACCTGAACGCACCCACTGCATCGCCCGCCCCGATCTACGATATCGCCGTCATCGGTGGCGGCATCAACGGTGTCGGTATCGCCGCCGATGCCGCGGGCCGCGGCCTGTCGGTGTTGCTTTGCGAACAGGACGACCTGGCCAGCCACACCTCCTCGGCCAGCAGCAAGCTGATCCACGGCGGGCTGCGGTATCTGGAACACTATGAGTTTCGCCTCGTGCGTGAGGCGTTGGCCGAACGCGAAGTACTGCTGGGCAAGGCGCCGCATATCGTCAAGCCGATGCGCTTTGTGTTGCCGCACCGTCCGCATCTGCGTCCGACGTGGATGATCCGTGCCGGCATGTTCCTCTATGACCACTTGGGCAAACGCGAGAAGCTGCCGGCTTCGCGCAGCCTGCGCTTCGGTGCCGACAGCCCGCTCAAGCCGGCCATCAAACAGGGTTTCGAATACTCTGACTGCTGGGTCGACGATGCCCGGCTGGTGGTGCTCAATGCCATGGCAGCCCGGGAAAACGGTGCGCAGATCCATACCCGCACCCGCTGCGTGGACGCCAAACGCATTGACGGGCTATGGCAGGTCAACCTGCAGGACCGGCATGGCAGGAGCTTTTCGATTCACGCCAGGGCACTGGTCAACGCCGCCGGCCCCTGGGTGGCAAAACTGCTGCGCGAAGACCTCAAGGTGCAATCGCCCTACGGCATTCGGCTGATTCAGGGCAGCCACTTGATCGTACCGAAGCTCTATGAAGGCGATAACGCGTTCATTCTGCAAAACGAAGACAAACGCATCGTCTTCACCATTCCTTATCTGGATCAGTTCACCCTGGTCGGCACCACCGACCGCGAGTACCTGGGTGACCCGGCCAAAGTGAAAATCACCGATGAGGAAACGGACTACATCCTCAAAGTGGCCAATGATCATTTCAATCGCCAGTTGAGCCGCGCGGATGTCCTGCATACCTATTCCGGCGTGCGTCCGCTGTGCAACGACGAGTCGGACAATCCGTCGGCCATCACCCGCGACTATACCCTGGCGCTCAGTGGCGCCAGTGGCGAGGCGCCGGTGCTGTCGGTGTTCGGTGGCAAGCTGACCACTTACCGCAAGTTGGCCGAGTCGGCCATGGCGCAACTGGCCCCCTGGTTTACTCAAATGAAACCGGCATGGACCGCCAACGCCCCGCTGCCAGGAGGCGAACAGCCGATCAGCAGCGAGCAGCTGATTGCCCGCTTTGACTGGCTGCCCGAACAGATTGCCCGCCGCTGGGCACGCACTTACGGCAGCCGTAGCTGGCAGGTGCTGGACGGCGCGCAGAGCCTGGCAGATTTGGGTGAACACTTCGGTGCCGGGCTGTATGAACGGGAAGTCGAATACCTGTGCAATCAGGAATGGGTGACCTGCGCTGATGACATTCTGCGCCGGCGCACCAAGCTGGGCCTGTTCACCACGGCCAGCGAACAAGCCGCGTTAAAAGCGTGGCTGGACGCGCGCTACGCATCGAGCCCTGCCGCAGCCTGACCCCTCCCCCCCAGGGCTTGCCAGCGCAAGCCCTCAGCCGCTCTCTCCCCGACTCGACGGGTCACGCGCCGTGAAAAACATTCGGATTTCCGAACGCGCGCGTTGTCTGAATTCGGCTTCCCGGACGTTCAACCACCGTCAAGAAGCCGAAACAATAAATTAATCCCTTTAAAATCAATTGGATAGCCATTCGCCACGGTCTGGCACGACTCATGCTCTACACTCCATGTCGACCGCTTCAACATCCAGGCGCGTGTCTAGCAAGAGGCGCCGTTGAAGCTTTCGTTGAACATATGACTGACGCCAGATCAGCCGTCCAAATAAAAAATGAAGTCGAGGAATCACTGATGCGTATCGTTCCCCAGTTGTTGGGCGCAGCCATTGCTGCCGCTCTGATCAGTACTCCAGTCAGCGCCGCTGAACTCACCGGCACACTGAAGAAAATCAAAGACTCCGGCACCATCACTCTCGGTCACCGTGACGCGTCCATTCCGTTCTCTTACATCGCGGACGCTTCTGGCAAACCGGTTGGCTACTCCCACGATCTGCAACTGGCCGTCGTTGAAGCGGTCAAGAAGCAGCTCGACGTACCGAACCTGAACGTCAAGTACAACCTGGTCACCTCGCAGACCCGTATCCCGCTGGTCCAGAACGGCACCGTCGACCTGGAATGCGGTTCGACCACCAACAACGCCGAACGCGCCCAGCAGGTCGATTTCTCGGTCGGCATCTTCGAGATCGGTACTCGTCTGCTGTCCAAGAAAGATTCCAGCTACAAAGACTTCGATGACCTCAAGGGCAAGAACGTGGTGACCACCGCCGGTACCACCTCCGAGCGCATCATCAAAGCCATGAACGCCGACAAGCAGATGGGCATGAACGTCATCTCGGCCAAGGACCACGGCGAGTCCTTCCAGATGCTCGAATCGGGTCGTGCCGTAGCCTTCATGATGGATGACGCCCTGCTGGCCGGCGAAATGGCCAAGGCCAAGAAGCCAACTGACTGGGAAGTCACCGGTACCGCGCAATCCTACGAAATCTACGGCTGCATGGTCCGCAAAGGCGACGAAGCCTTCAAGAAAGCGGTCGATGACGCCATTGTCGCGCTGTACAAATCCGGCGAGATCAACAAGATCTACGCCAAGTGGTTTGAGTCGCCAATCCCGCCAAAAGGCCTGAACCTGAACTTCCCGATGAGCGATGAGCTGAAAAAACTGATCGCCGAGCCTAACGACAAGCCAGCCCCGGAAAAAAAGGCCTGACCGGTCGCTGACCTTCCGGGCGGCCTGCATGGCCGCCCGGGACAGCTCATTCACACGCAGCAGCAATGATCCAACGTCAATGGTTGACGTGCATTCGCCTGAAAGGATTCGAGCACCACGCATGCGTGCATCTCGATCGACATCGAACAAGAGGGGGAGACCCTGATGAATTACAACTGGGACTGGAGTGTGTTCTTCAAGTCCACGGGCATTGGTGACGAGATCTATCTGGACTGGTTCATTTCCGGTCTGGGCTGGACCATCGGCATCGCGCTCGTCGCCTGGATCATCGCACTGACCCTGGGATCGGTGCTGGGGATCATGCGTACGCTGCCCAATCGTTTCCTGTCGGGCATCGCCACAGCTTATGTGGAAATTTTCCGTAATGTACCGCTGCTCGTGCAGCTGTTCATGTGGTACTTCCTGGTGCCAGACCTGCTGCCTGAAGGCCTGCAGGAGTGGTACAAGCAAGACCTCAACCCCACCACCTCGGCCTTCATCAGCGTGGTGATCTGCCTGGGTCTGTTCACCGCCGCGCGGGTCTGTGAACAGGTGCGTACCGGTATCGAAGCGCTGCCGCGTGGCCAGGAATCGGCCGCACGGGCCATGGGTTTCAGGCTGTCGCAGATCTACTGGAACGTCCTGCTGCCGCAAGCCTACCGGATCATCATTCCGCCGCTCACCTCGGAATTCTTGAACGTGTTCAAGAACTCTTCGGTGGCCTCGCTGATCGGCCTGATGGAACTGCTGGCGCAAACCAAACAGACCGCCGAGTTCTCGGCCAACCTGTTCGAAGCCTTCACCCTGGCGACCCTGATCTACTTCACTCTGAACATGAGCCTGATGCTGCTGATGCGCCTGATCGAGAAGAAAGTAGCGGTGCCCGGCCTGATTTCCGTAGGGGGTAAATGATGGATTTCAGTGGAATCATCCCTGCCCTGCCGGGCCTGTGGAACGGCATGCTCATGACCCTGCAACTGATGGCGCTGGGTATCGTCGGCGGTATCGCCCTGGGTACCGTGCTGGCCCTGATGCGACTGGGCTCGAACAAGATTCTGGCCAATATCGCCGGCGCCTACGTCAACTACTTCCGCTCGATCCCGCTGCTGCTGGTGATCACCTGGTTCTACCTGGCGGTGCCGTTCGTGCTGCGCTGGATCACCGGCGAAGACACGCCAATCGGTGCGTTCACCTCCTGCGTCATCGCATTCATGATGTTTGAGGCGGCTTACTTCTGTGAAATCGTCCGCGCCGGTGTGCAGTCGATCTCCAAGGGGCAGATGGGCGCTGCCAAGGCGCTGGGCATGACCTACGGGCAGATGATGCGCCTGATCATTCTGCCGCAGGCGTTCCGCAAGATGACCCCGCTGCTGCTGCAGCAGAGCATCATCCTGTTCCAGGACACCTCGCTGGTCTACGCCGTCGGTCTGGTGGACTTCCTCAATGCTGCCCGCGCCAATGGCGACATTATTGGCCGCGCCAATGAGTTCCTGGTTTTCGCCGGTCTTGTGTACTTCACGATCAGCTTCGCCGCCTCGTTCCTGGTGAAGCGTCTGCAAAAAAGGTTCGCCGTATGATTACCATCAAAAATGTTAACAAGTGGTATGGGGATTTCCAGGTTCTGACCGATTGCAGCACCGACGTCAAAAAGGGCGAAGTGGTGGTGGTCTGCGGCCCGTCCGGTTCCGGCAAATCGACGCTGATCAAGTGCGTGAACGCCCTGGAGCCATTCCAGAAAGGCGACATCGTGGTCGATGGCACCTCCATCGCCGATCCGAAGACCAACCTGCCGAAACTGCGTTCGCGGGTCGGCATGGTGTTCCAGCATTTCGAACTGTTCCCGCACCTGTCGATTGTCGACAACCTGACCATCGCACAGATCAAGGTATTGGGTCGCAGCAAGGAAGAGGCCACCAAAAAAGGCCTGCAACTGCTTGAGCGCGTGGGCCTGTCGGCACATGCCAACAAGCACCCTGGGCAACTGTCCGGCGGCCAGCAACAGCGTGTGGCGATTGCCCGGGCGTTGGCCATGGACCCGATCGTGATGCTGTTCGACGAGCCGACCTCGGCGCTGGACCCGGAAATGGTCAACGAAGTGCTCGACGTGATGGTGCAACTGGCCCACGAAGGCATGACCATGATGTGCGTAACCCACGAGATGGGCTTTGCCCGCAAGGTTGCCGACCGGGTGATCTTCATGGACAAAGGCCAGATCATTGAAGACTGCGCCAAGGAAGAGTTCTTTGGTGACGTGAGCGCACGCTCCGAGCGCACTCAGCAGTTCCTCGCCAAGATCCTGCAACACTAAGCAAAGCCAGCGACCGGCTACCTGTACGCTACGGGTAGCTGGCCGCGTTGGGACGACTGTGATGAAATGCGACCCCTCTCTTTATCGCGCTGCTCCGCCATCACTCGCCGTGAAACCCCGTCTGATCCGTCAACTGTTTCTGCCGCCGCTGATCCTTATCCTGGTCATCGCTATGGGCTATGGCGCTTATCGGGTCAGTGAGCATTACGGCATCCAGAACCTCAGCGAAAGTGGCGCCCGCCAGCTGGAACTGCATGCCCGCACAGTTGAGAGCGAGATCAGCAAGTACACCTATCTGCCCAGCATTCTGGAACTCGAAGACAGCGTCGGCCAGTTGCTTACCGAACCCACCCCGCAATTGCAGAACCAGGTCAACAGTTACCTGGAAGGCCTGAACCGCCGCAGCCGCAGTCGCGCCATCTATGTGCTGGACACCACCGGACGGGTCATGGCCACCAGCAACTGGCGCGACAGCGACAGCTATCAGGGTGAAGACCTGTCGTTTCGCGCCTACTTTCAGGATGCCGTGCGCGGCCAGCCCGGACGCTTCTATGGGATCGGCACGACGATTGGCGAGTCAGGTTATTACCTGGCCCACGGCCTGGAAGACAAAGGCCGGATCATTGGCGTGGCCGTCGTCAAGGTACGCCTGGAAACCCTTGAAGAACGCTGGCAACGCGCCCGCCTGGAAGCCTTCGTCAGCGATGAGAACGGCATCATCATTCTCTCCAGCGACCCGGCCCGGCGGCTCAAATCGGTCCGCCCGCTGACCCCGACCATCAAGGAGCGCCTGGCACGCAGCCTGCAATATTACTGGTGGCCGCTCAATGAGCTGGTGCCGCTGGAACGCCAGAGCCTGACCGAAGGGGTCGAAGAGCTAACCTTCCCGGCCAACGCCAGTGTCGACCGCGAACACACCCAGGTCAGCTACCTGGCCCAGACCCGGCCATTGAGTGATACCCCTTGGCACCTGACCTTGCTCACGCCGCTGGAAGACCTGCGCCGCGAAGCCGCCAACCAGGGCATGCTGGTGGCGGTGGCCTGCGCGCTGGTGACCTTCCTGCTGATTGCCTGGAACGAGCGACGCAAGGTGATCGCCACCCGGCTGGCCGCCCGTGAGGCGCTGGAGGCTGCCAACGACGAGCTGGAACGCAAGATCACCGAACGCACCGAACACCTGCGCGCCAGCAACGAACGCCTCAAGGCGCAGATCCGGGAGCGGCGCCAGGCTGAAGAAACCCTGCGCAAAGCCCAGGACGAACTGGTCCAGGCCGGCAAACTGGCAGCCATCGGTCAGATGTCCACCAGCATTGCCCATGAACTGAATCAGCCACTGGCCGCCTTGCGCACCCTGTCGGGCAACACCGTTCGGTTCCTCGAACGTGGCGCCCTGGACACCGCTACCACCAACCTGCGCACCATCAATGACCTGGTCGACCGCATGGGCCGTATCACCGCCAGCCTGCGTGCTTTCGCCCGACGCGGCGAAGACAAAGGCCAGGCGCAACTGGACAAGGCCGTGGACGCGGCCCTGCAATTGCTGGCCGGACGCCTGGAAACCAGCCCGGTCAAACTGCACCGCGACCTGGCCGAGGCCACCCTGGGTATCGACCAGACCCGCCTGGAGCAGATTCTGGTCAACCTGATCGGTAACGCGGTGGATGCCATGCAGGCGCAGCCACAAGCCGAACTGTGGCTGGTCGGCCAGGTGGTCGATCAGCGCTATCGCCTGAGCGTGCGTGACAACGGCCCCGGCGTCGATCCCGAGGCACGTCGGCACCTGTTCGAGCCGTTTTTCACCACCAAACCGGGCGACCAGGGTCTGGGCTTGGGCCTGACCCTGTCGGCCAGCCTGGCCGCCGCTGCCGGCGGCAGCCTGAGCGCCGAACACCCCGACGATGGCGGCGCGCTGTTTATCCTCAGCCTGCCGTTGCTTGACCACCCGGCCGGCCAACCCGACCCGTACGCGTCTACCTGAGAGCACTGCCATGAACATCAATCACAACCTGACAGTGCTGATCGTCGAAGACGACCCCCATGTGCTACTGGGCTGCCAACAGGCACTGGCCCTGGAAGACATCGCCAGCGAAGGCGTGGGCAGCGCAGAAGAAGCCCTGGCGCGGGTCGGCAGCGACTTTGCCGGTATCGTCATCAGCGATATCCGCCTGCCAGGCATCAATGGCCTGGAACTGCTGGAACGACTCAAGGCCATCGACGCCAGCCTGCCGGTGGTGCTGATTACCGGCCATGGCGATATCACCATGGCGGTCAATGCCATGCGCGATGGCGCCTACGATTTCATGGAAAAGCCCTTCTCTCCCGAACGGCTGGTGGACGTCACGCGCCGGGCACTGGAGCAACGCGGCCTGGCCCGCGAGGTCTGGGCGTTGCGTCGGCAACTGGCCGAGCGCGACAGCCTGGAAGGCAAAATCATCGGCCGCTCACCGGCCATGCATAACCTGCGCGAGCTGATCGCCAACGTGGCCGATACCTGTGCCAACGTGCTGATTGAAGGCGAGACCGGCACCGGTAAAGAACTGGTCGCCCGTTGCCTGCACGACTTCAGCCGGCGCCGTGACCATCAATTCGTGGCGCTGAACTGCGGTGGCCTGGCCGAGAGCCTGTTCGAGTCAGAGATTTTCGGTCACGAAGCCAACGCCTTCACCGGCGCCGGCAAACGACGGATCGGCAAGATCGAGCATGCGCACAAGGGCACACTGTTTCTCGATGAAGTCGAAAGCATGCCGATCCCGTTGCAGATCAAGCTGCTGCGGGTCTTGCAGGAACGTACCCTGGAGCGGCTGGGTTCGAACCAGGCAGTCGAGGTGGACTGCCGGGTGATCGCCGCCACCAAGTTCGATCTTGATGTGTCGAGCAGGGCCGGGCAGTTTCGCAGCGACCTGTATTACCGGCTCAACGTAGTGACTCTGGAGTTGCCGCCACTGCGCGAGCGCCGCGAGGATATTCTGCAACTGTTCGAGCACTTCCTGCAGTTGTCGGCGCTGCGCTTTGATCGCGAGCCACGCGCCATTGACCGCCAGACGTTGTCGAGTTTGATGAGCCATGACTGGCCAGGCAATGTGCGGGAACTGCGCAACGTCGCCGAACGTTATGCATTGGGCCTGCCGGCGTTCAAAAACAGCAGCAGCCGCGATGCGGAAAGCCCGCGCCTGAGCTTTGCCGAAGCCGTGGAAGCCTTTGAGCGGAACATGCTCAGCGAAGCCTTGCAGCACAGCGGCGGCAATCTCAGCCAGGCCAGCCAGGAGCTGGGCATGGCCAAAACGACGCTGTTCGACAAGGTTAAGAAGTACGGGCTGTAAAGGCAGTGGCAAGCTTCAAGTGGCAAGCTGCAAGTGAACAGTGTCGTCTTCGCTTGCAGGTCGGCTGCCCGATAAAGATCAGGCGGCGATGATCTGGCGGATCGCGCCGACGAACACATCCACCGGCTGGCCACCTGAGACGGCGTACTGCTCGTTGAAGATGATGGTCGGTACTGAACTGACGCCGCGGGTGATCCACAGTTGTTCGAGTTCACGTACTTCGGCGGCGTATTGACCCGAGGCCAGGACCTCTTCGGCGCGCAGCCGGTCGAGTCCGACCCGTTGCGCCAGATCGGCCAGGGTAGCGCGGTCTGAAGGGTTTTTCAGGTCGGTGAAGTAGGCCTTGAACAAGGCGTGTTTCAGCGCCAGCTGTTTGCCTTCTTGCTCGGCCCAGTGCAGCAGTCGATGGGCGTCGAAGGTGTTGTAGATGCGGCGCTCGCCGCTGGCAAAATCAAAACCCAGTTCAGCACCGCGCTCGCGGATGGTGGTGTGGATCGATTCGATCTGTTCCGGGCTTGAGCCATATTTCTCGGCGATGTGTTCCTTGATGTCCTGACCTTCGGCAGGCATGGTCGGGTTCAGCTCATAAGGCTGCAAGTGAATCTGTGCGCTGACTTCGCTGCCCAGTTGCGCCAAGGCCTGCTCCAGTGCTTGCAGGCCGATGATGCACCAGGGGCAGGAGATGTCAGACACGAAGTCGATTTTCAGGGGTGTGCTCATGGGGTGGGCCTTGGTCTGAAGACAAAGGCTCACCATACACCCTCGGGGCTGATCCGGGCACTTGGAGGCGCGAGCTTGCTCGCGAAGGCTTCTTGTAATGTGCAGAAATCATGAGTGCAGTTGTCTGGACTGCGGGTTGCGCCCCGCCGGGAGCCGATTCGACGGCCGGCGGCAGAGCGTTGTTAAAGCTTCGCCATATGCCAGCCCTGATCATGTTGCGCCCGCAGATAAGGCAGCACGGCGGCGAGCAGCGGGGCTTTGAAGGCTTCCTGGAAGCGGTGGGCGAAGCCAGGGATCAGTTTCAACTGGCTGCCACGAATGTGCGCGGCCAGGTGGACGCCGTGCATCACCGGTAGCAGCGGGTCGGCGGTGCCGTGTACCACCAGAGTCGGGACACGCAGGCGGTTGAGCAGCTCGACCCGGCTGGGTTCAGCCAGGATGGCGGCGATCTGGCGTTTGACGCCTTCGGGGTTGAATGCACGGTCGTAGGCGATCGCGGCCTGTTGCAGCAGTTGCCCACGATCATCCTTGACCCGCGGGCTGCCCAGCGCAGCAAGCAAGTCGGCCTGTTGTTGCAGCGCCGCTTCGCGATTGGGTGCACTGCGGCGGGCCAGTTGTTGAAGCAAGGCGGCATCCGGCATGGGCAGACCTTCGGCGCCTGAGCTGCTCATCACCAGAGTCAGGCTTTCGACACGCTGGGGGGCTTGATCGGCCAGATGCTGGGCAATCATCCCGCCCATGCTCGCGCCCAGCACATGGAAACGACTGACGTTCAACTGGTCCATCAGGCCCAGCGCGTCGTCGGCCATATCGCTCAGCGAATAAGGCGCCGACACCGGCAAACCGAGTTTGAAACGCAGCACTTCGAACGCCAGGTTGACCTCCGATACCGGCTTGACCCAGTTCGACAACCCGACGTCACGGTTGTCATAGCGAATCACCCGAAAACCCTGCTGACACAGGGCAACCACCACTTCGTCGGGCCAGTGAATCAACTGCCCGCCCAGGCCCATGACCAACAGCAGGGTCGGATCGGTCGGTTCGCCGACGCTCTGCCAGGCGATCCGTACATCCTTGAGTTGAGCCAGTTGCACCGGCGTGTCGACATCACATTTTGCGACAGCAAAAGACGGCCAGCCGCAGAGCAAGGCGGCCAGAAGGAAAAAAATGCGCATTGGAAGAAACACCGAAAAACAGAACCCCAGTAAGCCGCCAGTCTGATGATGTTTTCAGGATCGCGCTGCCACACTTGCGTGACAGTTTGATGAACCGGGACGAGTGGCAAAGCTATCTGCAAGCCTCAAGCGACTGGCTTCAAGCAAAAGCTGACCTCGACAACAGGCAGATCATGAGACAAACTCACGCCGTTGAATTTTTAATCAAATTATTTTCATGGAGCTTGCCCCCGTGCTGGAGATTCGTCACCTCAAGACGCTGCATGCCCTGCGCGAAGCCGACAGCCTGGTCGAGGCGGCTGAGCGCCTCCATCTGACCCAGTCGGCGTTGTCGCATCAGTTCAAGGAGCTTGAGGAACGGCTGGGCATGACCCTGTTCGTGCGCAAGACCAAACCGGTGCGTTTTACCAGTGCCGGGCTGCGGCTGTTACAACTGGCCGATTCGGTGTTGCCGCAGCTGCGCGGCGCCGAGCGGGATCTGTCGCGTCTGGCCGGCGGCACGGCGGGCCGCCTGCATATGGCGATCGAATGCCATAGCTGCTTCCAGTGGCTGATGCCGACCATCGACCAGTTCCGCGATGCCTGGCCGGAGGTCGAGCTGGACCTGTCGTCAGGGTTCTCCTTCGCCCCCCTGCCCGCGCTGGCGCGTGGTGACCTGGACCTGGTGGTGACCTCCGACCCGCTGGAGCTGCCAGGCCTGACTTACGTCCCGCTGTTCACTTATGAAGCCATGCTCGCTGTCGCCAATCAGCATGCGCTGGCCAGCCGCCCGTACATCCTGGCGCACGACCTGCTCAACGAGACATTGATCACCTACCCGGTGGAACGTGACCGGCTGGATATCTTCACCCGTTTTCTGGAGCCGGCCGACGTCGAACCGGCCCAGGTGCGCACTTCGGAACTGACCGTGATGATGATGCAACTGGTGGCCAGCGGCCGTGGCGTGTGCGGGCTGCCGCACTGGGCGCTGCATGAGTACAGCTCGCGTGGCTATGTGAAGGCCAAACGGCTGGGCGAAAAGGGTCTGTTTGCGACCCTTTACGCCGCCGTGCGCACCGACATGCTCGACGCACCGTACATGCGCGACTTCTTGCTAACCGCCAAGGACACCTCGTTCTCGACCCTTGATGGTGTCAGCGCAGTACGTTGATCAGCCCGGCAGGGTCTGCCAGTACTGCGGCAGGATCTGGTCGCGGGTCAGCGGTGCCAGCTCCAGCGCAGCACTGCTGCGGGCATCGACCCACTGCACTTCTTCGATTTCTGCCGCAGGCTGCACGGCATGATCGCAGTTCACGCGAAACAGCTGGCAGCGCACCTCGAAACCCGGCTCGTTGGCGGCGGCTGCCCTGAACTCACCGAGAAACACCGCCTGGTCCGGCTCGATCCGCAGGGCCAGCTCTTCTTCCAGCTCGCGCATCAATGCCTGTAGCGCTGGCTCACCGGCTTCGATCTTGCCGCCCGGCTGCATAAAAGCCCGGGTGCCGCGCTTGCGCACCAGCAGCGTCCGGCCATCAGCCGCGACCAACAGGGCAGCGGCAATGTCGATGACCTTCACAGGCTGATATCCCGTTTCAACAGAGCAGCCTCTGCACCCCGTTCCAGCGCCAGGTCAATCAAACGGTCAATCAGCCCGGCATAGGTCAGGCCGCTGGCCTGCCACAGTTTGGGATACATGCTGATCGAGGTGAAACCCGGGATGGTATTGATCTCGTTGATCGCAATGTCGCCCTGATCGGTGACGAAGAAATCCACCCGCGACAGACCGGCACAGCCCAGTACCCGGTAAGCCCGCAGCGCCACTTCACGGACCCGCCCGGCCAATTCTTCGCTCAGTTGCGCAGGAATGTCGGTGCGTGCCTGGCCGTCATTGAGGTACTTGGTGTCGTAGGCGTAGAACTCATCGTTGGCGACCACTTCACCACAGACACTGGCCTGCGGCTCCCGATTGCCGAGCACCGCACATTCCACTTCACGGCCGCTCATGCCTTGCTCGATCAGCACCTTGTGATCGTACTCGAAGGCCAGCGCCAGCGCGGCCTGGAAGCCGGCTGCATCGGTGACCTTGCTGACCCCAACCGAAGACCCCTGGCTGGCCGGCTTGATGAACATCGGCAAGCCCAGTTGCGCGCTTACCTCCGCAAAACCGATGCTCTCACCACGTTGCACAACCACGAACGGCGCGACGTCGATCCCGGCATCGCGCAACAGCCGCTTGGTCACGTCCTTGTCCATGCACGCTGCCGAACCCAGCACATCCGGGCCCACGAACGGGATCGCCAGCATGCGCAACAGGCCTTGCAACGCGCCGTCTTCACCAAAGGCGCCGTGAATCAGCGCAAACACCACATCGATGCGCGCCAGGGCCTGGCCGGATTCGACATCCAGCAATTGCCCGCCGGTACTGCCAGGCAGTAACGCCAAGGGGCGGCCGGCCGTGCTCAGTGCGATACGCGCCGGGTCACCTGGGTTGACCAGATAATCGCTTTCATCGAAGCGCAGCCAGCGGCCTTGCTTGTCGATGCCAATCAGGGTCAGGTCGTAGCGGCCACGGTCGATGGCGTTGATGACGTTGCGTGCCGACTGCAACGACACTTCATGCTCGCTCGACTGACCGCCGAACATGATGGCGACTGATTTTTTCAAAGCGCGGTACTCCTGATTTTTCAGGCCGCGAAGATAGAAGCAATACCGAGGGGAGTCCAGAGGGCGGGCGGTCGCAGGCGGCAAAAGCCGGAAAAAAGATGCCGGGCGGTCAATTCTGCCCGCCCGGCCAAGCCACTGCAGCCACGGCTGCAAGTCAGAGGTGATCGTATGAGGGGCTGCTCAGGTGTCAGCGCCCGGACGGGTGGCCGAGCCAAAGCCGGCAAAGCGCTTGTTGAAGCCGGCGATACGGCCTTCAGTGGTGGTCTTGCGTTGCTGGCCGGTATACACCGGGTGCGAGGCGCTGGAGACATCAAGGGCCACGTAAGGGTAAGTCTGGCCATCGCTGTGCTGCTGGGTACGGGTGGTCTCAACGGTGGAGCCGATCAGGTAGAACACGTCGGCCGCAGTGTCGTGGAACAGCACAGTACGATAGTCGGGATGGATACCAGGTTTCATGACAGCTCCGGAGATCAGGTTTCAATATATGTTATACAGTAACATAATCTATCCAGAAATGATTATCAACTTTTCGCCGAACTCCCGCTGCCTCGCTTGATCGAATAGTCAGTAATCGCTAATGTCCATGTACGGTTCACCCTGACCTGTAAGAAATGTCGGCGAGTGCAGCCAGTTTCAGTCCTGCCCCCAGCCGATGGATAGGCACGACACCGGCATTCAGTGACACTGACGCCTGCTCCGCCCAGACAACCGTCATGGCTGAGCCGTTCAGGATTGTGTCGGCACATCGGTTGCCTTGATCTGCTGAGCAATCCCGCACGTGCGAGCCGCATTCAGGCTCGCAGAGCCTGGCGCACGACACTTTCTCAGCAGGATCCGCCATGTCCGACACCGCAATGCACTATGAACTCCCGCAGCATGCCCACACCCGCCTGCTCGAAGCCCGCGATTCATTGCGGCTGCTCGACAGCTACGTGAACAAGACCGATGTCCTGTGCAACCCGTCGATGCTGATTGGTTATGTGTCGATGCTGCAAAGCGCTTTGCAGGAAGTCATCAACGCCAGCACACCGGCCGAGCCCCGCAACACCTTCATACGCAAGGCCGATGAACTGGGGTTCGTTGCGCTGAACCCCAAGGAACAACATCTGATCGAGCAATTGCGCTGGATCAGCCTGGAAGGCCGTGAGGATGTGTATGCCATGGCCACGCGGATCCGGCATATCAAACCCTGGGTGCGTGAAGCCGAGCCGAGCGACAACACCTGACGGCTCCAGCGCCGACAGGGCCAGCCACGACCACGTCATGGCGACACTTTGAGACATTCTGCAATAGCGCAATTTTGCAATTGCCGTAGAATCCGGCCACTCTGCGTGGCCGCCCGGCTGTTTTTGATTGACGCGAGGCAACCAAGGAGGGCGCCCTCCGGTCTTCATATTCACCGACTTCTCCAAGAGCACACCGTTATGACTAACGGACGCGATCTTCGTATCGACTTCTTCCGGGGCCTGGCCCTGATTTTCATTTTCTGGGACCACGTGCCAGACAACCCGCTGGCCCAGTTGACGGTGCGCAACTTCGGTTTCAGCGACGCCGCAGAGATCTTCGTATTCCTGGCCGGCTACGCCTCTATCCTTGCTTATGGCCGTATCTATCAGCGCGACGGCTGGCTGGTTTCGAGCATCCGCATCCTGCGGCGTACCTGGGTGCTGTATGTGGTGCATATCTTCCTGCTCACCCTGCTGATGGGCATCGTCTTCGTGGCCAACAACTACGTCGACACCCGCGACATGATCCAGCAGATGGGCCTGCAACATTTTGTCGGCAACCCGCAACAGGCCTTGGCCGATGAGCTGCTGCTGCGCTTCAAGCCCAACCTCACCGACCCGTTACCGCTCTACATCCTGTTGCTGCTGGCGCTGCCCCTGTATCTGCCGCTGATGCTGCGCCGTATCGAGCTGGCGGTGGCGGCCTCGGTAGTGCTGTACATGATGGTCCCGCTGTACGGCTGGAACCTGCGCTCCTACGAGGGCGGTGGCGTGTGGTACTTCAACCCGGTCGCCTGGCAACTGGTGTTTGTCCTCGGTGGCGCCCTGGCCTTGTATAACCAGCGTCCGCAGCCACCTGAGCAGCGCCCGCTGAGCCAGCAACCACTGTTTATCCTGGCGGCGATCTATCTGATTATCGCCGGCGTACTGACCTTCAATGAAAAGTGGCCAGCAGTGCATGCGGCGCTGGTCTCCGCCCTGCATCTGGAAGGCCTGTACCCGATCAGCAAAACCGACCTGGCACCGCCACGCCTGCTGCACTTTGTGGCACTGGTGTATGTGGTCGCCAAACTGCTGCCACGCCACAGCGACTGGCTGAACAACTGGCCGGCGCAGCAGACCTGCCTGATGGGTCGTTACTCGCTGGAGATCTTCTGCCTGGGCGTGCTGCTCGCCCCGCTGGCCGACGCCGCCAACGCCTTGGCCGGCGACACCTGGTCGATGCGGATCATCACCGCCCTGCTCGGCCTGGGCCTGATGATGCTGATGGCCAACGGTCTGGAGCTCAACAAACGTCTGGGTAATGGCAAGCCGGTAGCCCAGACGAGCAAAAAACTGCGGACGGCTTCGCGCTGAGTGATGTTTCGGAAAAGTCCTACTGCATAATCAGGTCAGGCTCCCGGGAGCCTGGCCGTTATGCCGGAAGTGACCATTCCACAAGAGGACATCACTTTGAACGGTATCGATACTTCAGCCAATTACCTGAACCAGCAGCAACGGGTCTGGCGCCCTCCCCTACCCCCTACGCCATCTAGCTCCAATGAAATCAGCCAGGCCCTCGTGGACAAATCCACGTCGCCAAAGTCTGCCACCGACAGTTTCTATCAATACGAAGAACAACCGTGGCTGAATGAGAGTGGCGAAGGCGCGATCTGCGCCAAGACGATGTACCTGCGGTATCAGCACGCCGCCAGCATGATAGATCTGGCTTTAATGCACGTATGCTATGCAGATATTCGTAACAAACTGTACGATACCCATCCAGAGTTGGCTGCAAAAAAGTTTGGCTTTACGCTGGATGAAAGCGCCAACCTGATGATTCTCGACTACGACAATACCCTGTCGCATCAGGAGCGAGACTTTCTCGGTAATCTCCTGAACAACCATGCAAACTTGAAAGGACTGGCACAGCGTCACGCCAAGGTCATGATGACGCTGCTTGACCACGACACCGATACTTTTGGCAATCGTTACAGCCTGACACTGGATAACTTCAGGCACACGATTGATTACGCAAAGATCCTGGAGCAAGGACCAGGAAAAATGCATAAGGAGTGGATCCGCCAAGTACATAACAACGCTGAAACACGCGACGCTTCAAACCTGCATATCGAGGCTTGAAGCGTGCGCCCCTGATCAGGCCACCCTGATCAGGGTTGACTATCATCAATTATTTGGTCTCACGCTTTTCACCAACTTCTGGCTGCAGATATGCCCTAAAAAGAACACATGGGGCTGCTCCGCCTTTGACGATCGCAATGCATTGCTAGCAGAATATCCAGCCACAAGATAATGACTTTTCCAAGTGTTAAAGCCTTGCTGTTTATGAACAAAACTCTCGGCTTCATAACCACCTGTACAACGTCCCAATTCGACCATTTTGGATGCCTGCCCCTTCTCATCACTGATCAGAGAAAACCTGATTTCCGGCCGCACATGCTCCTTGTACCCCAGAGAAAATGCGGCAACACCCCCTGCAAGCGGCACGTTTTTGCTATCAGTGAAGCGAACATCCAGTAGAGCTTGTTTATAAGCCTGCGTAGCAAGCCACGCCGGTACTGTTCTGCCTCCCGAAATCCTGATAACACCTGCCTCGTCATGCAGGTCATACTTCAGAACAGGCAACGATCCAAATGCGAGGTTGTAACTACCAGCAGGAACCTCGCCAGGAACCGCAGGTGAGACCCTGACAATCATCTCGTGACCCGGTTGCAGCCCTGAAAAAACGACCTCTTCCGAGGTCAGCTGTTTCCATTCGTCATTTTCTCGGTACTCGATTTTCCATGGGTTCTTGTACGGCATCGCGTTACCAGGCGTGGATAGCAGGATATCCTGCCCGCGAAGGGCAACGAACCCGTAGTAATGAACCGGGTTTTGCTTGCTCAAATGGTCAGAGATCGAACTGATTTTGTCAGGCAAAACAGTGAAGCGAGGTTGGGAAGACTCGCCAGTACCCCCATTGTCGATTTGCCCGGTTGCGGTCTGAGCAAGAGGCTCTGGAGCCAGACCTTCAGCGACTGCACAGGTGGTGTGAGCAGAGCATATAAAACCCGACAACATAATGACCGCAATCATTTCTTTTTTTAGATAGTTCATCATTCAATCCTCAATCGATTAAAGCACGATATTTATCGTACCCATTGAGGACCTAATCGATATTCGAGACACCGTTCAAGTCAAAAACATACAAGCTGAAAATTCCTACAGCTCAATCAGACCACGACAAGACCATCAGAATTCGACACACCTCACAACACCAAAATCATCGGAAATCTCCTACACCTTTATCAGGACAAGTTCTCATGATCCCTGCCGTTACTCAGGACATTCACCCAATGAGTAAACTGCCATGGAAATTCGCCCTGCCGTAAACCCCGCTCCGAACATGCTTGATGCAATGCACCGGGCCGCCCAAAACACCGCGGTGCAGGAACCCTCCAAAAAAACAGTCGATGCCCCCCCACTACTCGATGGTCAATGCCTGGCCCGGCAGAACGTTTTTGAAAGTCGATGTTCAGCCACGAACTTGTAACTGTTCAGAAGCCCCAGCCTTAAAAGCGGATAGATCATCAAGCTTTTATGAATACACACCCACGCCTTGGCCATCGACCGCTTCCGGGGACAAGGATGCTTGCGATCTTACGGACAGTTTTGACGAGGCAAGCCGTGCGCTTTATCTCAATAGCGTCATTGAGCGTTCCAGCCTTGCTCTGAACGCCATGTGCGATGACTACTATGAGTTTCGCCGTCAGTTAGCCTTTCTGAACCCTGAGCTGGCGGACAAATATTTCGGCTTTACCTTGGGCCCTGACCTGAAAATCAAGGTGACTGATCCCGATGAGGTACTGACACCCGCCGAACTGAGCTACCTGACCGAAAAGCTCAACGAACGCGAGACACTGAAAGAAAACCTGCACCAACATACCCGTACCGTCATGGAACTGGTCGATCACCTCCCGGAACTATTTGGCGCTGGCTATGTGGTGGATCTGCAGAACTATCACAAGATCATCGACTACGGGCAAATTTTCACCCGTAACAGCATTGGCAATTTCATGGATACCTGGGCATATCAGGTTGAACGCCATGCCCAAAGGCGTGAAGCCACTGAAGAGCATCGGGATCATCATGTCGATGTCAAAGCCTGAACGCCCTCAATTCAGATACTGCAAAAAGTCTTCGAATTCTTGGGCAATCACCGGCACCTCGCCCAACAGATAATCGCGCAACTCACGCATCTGCCGCGCCTTGGGGCTGGTCTTCAGCCACACCAGATAGTAAGCATCGCCGGTGGCCACGACCTGGCGCAGTGGCAGGTGCAATCGCCCATCAGCCACTTCCTGAGCCGCCAGCAGCAGGTCGACCACGGAAACGCCCAGCCCCTGAGTGGCGGCGCTGATGCCCTGGTCCAGGGTGTCGAACAGCTGCCCGCGCTCAAGACTCACCAGATCCTGGGCACCGACCCGGCTCAGCCAGCGGCGCCAGTCACGCCGGTCGGCAGACGGGTGCAGCAGTTCGACGCTGTTCAGTTGTGCCAGTTCGACGCCTTCGGCAGGCAAATAGTCGGGCCGGCAGACCGGCACCAGCCACTCATCAAACAGCTTGCAGCTTTCGATGTCGGCGCCAAAGTGCCCGGCGCCCAGCAGGATCGCGCAGTCGTAGGGTTCGGCATACAGGTCAACGCTGTCGATGTCCATCCAGACACTGGAGAGCTGCACTTCGCTGTGCTGGCCGGCCTTTCTGAAACGATCAAGAACCCTGAGCAACCAACGGATGGTCAGGGTGGACGGGGCTTTGAGGCGGACAATATCGCGGCCGCTTTTGAGCAGCGCACAGGCGTTTTCGATGATTTTGAAGCCGGCCTTCAATTCATTGGCCAACAGCCGCCCCTGCTCGGTGAGGCGCAGACGTGGGCCATGGCGCTCGAACAGCTCGCAGTCGAACAACGATTCAAGATTCTTGACGTGATGGCTGACTGCGCTCTGGGTCACTGACAGTTCTTGCGCGGCTTTGCTGAACGAGCCGTGTCGGGCGGCGATTTCAAACGCGCGAAGGGCGTAGAGCGCGGTAATACGTTCGCTCATGCAAACATCCATGATGAGTTGAACTCATAGTAGGTCAGAAGCCAACCCGTTTTACAACGTGGGTTCCTGACTTAACAATTCGCGCCTTTCATAAATAAAACTCACCGGGTGCCGACTGTGAACACCGCCTTGCTACTGAGCTACGTCCTTACCGTGTCGCTACTGATCGCAACCCCTGGGCCGGTGGTGGCGCTGGTGGTCAATACCGCAAGCCGGAGTGGGCCGAAACGCGCCATGGCCACCGCGCTTGGCAGCAATTGGGGTTCACTGGTGCTGATCGGCGTGGCGGCCTGGATCATCATCGCCAGCGCAGCACTCGATACCCGGCTGCTGAGCCTGCTCAGCTTGCTGGGCTGTGTAGTGATCGGTTATCTGGCGGTCGGCAGCCTGCGCGAGGCGATGGTGTGCGAGACGGCGACCCAGCCGATCAGCCCGGTGACCCAAGGCGGCTTGCTGCAAGGTTTTGTGGTGGGCATTTGCAACCCCAAGGACATCATTTTCTTTGTCTCGTTTTTTCCGCAGTTTCTTCAGGTCAGCCACTCATTGAAGACCAGCCTGGCAGTGCTGTCGCTGCTGTGGGTGCTTATCGACCTGCTGATACTGGGGGCCTGGATCATGATCGCCGGGCGCCTGAGCAAAGCGGGCAACAGCCGGTTGATCAGCCTGTGCTCCGGTGTTGCGCTGTTGTTGATCGCGCTGCTAGGCCTTGCTTACAACCTGCGTGCGCTGTGGGCATAGAACCGATTGCCGGACAATTTCCGTCGTACCGCGTCGTCAGCGTCTAAGCTTGTGGCAAGTGCGTTGAGAGGGCCGGGGCCAATCGATTATGGGCGTATTACGGCATTCCGATAGCGGGCACCAGAAGACCCAGGCCGACCCGAATGACAACCGGCCACAGCAGCCCCCTCCACGCCGCAAGCGGTATGGCTGGCGAGTGTTCTGGGTCTTGGTGGTGATGGGGGGGGTGGCGCTTGGCGTGGCGATCGAACACGAAACCCGCAGTTCACGCCTGCAAGCCCAGGAAATCAGCCGCTTTGCCGCCCGCCTGAGCTGGTCGATGCAACCCGGCCCGAGCAATCAGCGCATCTATCCCGGTGACGGCCCGTTCGACAAGCGTCTGGGCTATTCGGCGCTCGACCAGTTTCTGCCACGGCTGCTCAAACGCGACTACCTGATCACCGAACAAACCCGCTTCTCGCCGGAGTTGATGCGCTACGCCGAACACGGCTTCTTCGTGCCCTACCAGGAAAAGATCCAGGCCGGGCTGACCATCACTGATTGCCGTGCCGCGCCGCTGTATCAGTTCCATTATCCGCAGCAGTTGTACCCCGACTTCGCGTCTATTCCGCCGCTGGTGGTACAGAGTCTGTTGTTCATCGAAAACCGCAATCTGCTCGACCCGCAGCAACCGCTGGCCAACCCGGCAGTGGACTGGCCGCGTTTCGTCAAGGCGGCCTGGTCACAGGTTGCCAAGCTGCTGTCGTTGCCCGGCCAGTCGGCCGGCGGCAGTACCCTGGCGACCCAACTGGAAAAGTACCGCCACTCGCCCGACGGGCTGACCCTGACCGGCGCCGAAAAACTGCGCCAGATGTTCTCTGCCAGCGTGCGGGCCTATCAGGCCGGTGAGCACACCCTGGAGGCACGGCAGAACGTCGTGCGCGATTATCTCAACAGCGTACCGCTGTCGGCAGTACCCGGACACGGTGAAGTCCACGGTCTGGCTGAAGGGTTGCGGGTCTGGTTTGGTGCCGACTTCCAGAGCAGCAACCAGCACCTCAATGCCCCGGCCGAAACCGCCAAGGCGCTGGCGGCCAAGGCTCTGGCGTTGCGTGAAGTGCTGTCACTGGTGATCGCCCAGCGCCGTCCTTCGCATTATCTGTCCAAGGGCCGCCACGAACTGGCCGAGCTGACCGACAGCCATATCCGCCTGCTGGCCAACGCCGGGGTGCTCGACCGGCAACTGGCCGACGCGACCCTGGCCGCGCAGGTGACCTACCGCGACTGGCAGCAACAACCGACCTGGCAACCCATGGAAGGTAACAAGGGCATCAGCGTCGCGCGCAGTCGGCTGTCGAGCATGCTCGACCGACCTTTCTATGACCTGGACCGTCTCGACCTGTCGGCCACCACCACCTTGCAGGGCGAGTTGCAGGACAAGGTGACCCAGTACCTGCGCCAACTGGCCGATCCGGCATTTGCCGCCAGCCTGGGTCTTATCGGCGAGCGCCTGTTGAGCCCGGCCAGCACCGCCCAGGTGCGCTACAGTTTTACCCTGTTCGAGCGCAGCGCCGACGGTTTTCGGGTCCGTATCCAGACCGACAGCACCGACCAACCCTTCGACATCAACGAAGGCAGCAAGCTGGAACTGGGCTCTACCGCCAAGCTGCGGGTACTGACCACTTACCTTGAAATCATCGCCGAACTGCATCAACGCTATGCCGGCATGAGTGCGCCCGAGCTGCGTAAAGTCCCGGTGGAAGCGCCGGACCTGCTGACCCGCTGGGCAGTCGATTACCTGATCCAGAACCCGGACCGCGACCTGCCGAAAATGCTCAGTGCCGCGTTGGACCGACGCTACTCGGCCAGCCCTGGCGAGCGTTTCTTTACCGGCGGCGGCCTGCATCGCTTCAACAATTTTCGCCGTGAAGACAACGGCCGGCTGCCGACCCTGCGCGAATCCCTGCGCGAGTCGATCAACCTGCCGTTCATTCGCCTGATGCGCGATGTGGTGCGCTACAGCACTTATCAGGCACCGGGTAATAGCGCTGAGTTGCTCAAGGATGACAGCGACCCTCGGCGTCAGGAATACCTGAGCCAGTTTGCCGACCGCGAAGGCCGGGTGTTCCTGCTGCGCTTCTGGAAGCGCTACAAGGACAAGACCACCCAGCAACGCCTGGAAACCTTCCTCGATGGCATGCGCCCGACCGCCTCGCGGCTGGCAGCGGTGCACCGCTATCTGCTGCCGGCGGCAGATCAGGCCACCTTCAACAACTTCGTGCGGGCCCACCTGGCTGACGGCGAGGCGGCCAAGGTGACTGAAAAACGCCTCAACGAGCTGTATAGCAGCTATGGCCCCGGTGCCTATGACCTGCCCGACCAGGGCTACATTGCCCGAGTGCACCCGCTGGACCTGTGGCTGGTGGGCTATCTGCTCAACCACCCCGAAGCGCAGTTCCGCGACGCCGTGGCGGCCAGTGTCCACGAGCGCCAGGAGGTCTATAGCTGGCTGTTCAAGAGCCGCCATAAAAGCGCACGCGACAGCCGGATTCGCACCATGATGGAGGTCGAAGCCTTCCTGGATATCGAGCAACGCTGGCAGCGCCTGGGTTATCCGTTCGATCATCTGGTGCCGTCACTGGCCACCGCCATCGGCAGTTCCGGCGACCGCCCGGCAGCGCTGGCCGAACTGATCGGCATCATCCAGAACGACGGCATTCGCCTGCCCACCGTACGCATCGACAGCTTGCATTTTGCCGAGGGTACGCCCTACGAAACCCGTCTGGTCACCAACCCGGAGCTGGGTAAAAGGGTGCTGCCCTCGGCGGTGGCAACGGCCATGCGCGAAGCCTTGTCTGAAGTGGTCGACGGCGGCACCGCCAAACGCATTCAGGGCTCGTTCAAGCTGCAGGACGGCAGCAACCTGATCATGGGCGGCAAGACCGGCACTGGCGACAACCGTATCCAGAGCATGAGCGCAGGCGGGCACGTGCTGCAATCACGAGCCATCAACCGCACCGCCACCTTCGTGTTTTATCTGGGCGACAACCACTTCGGTACCCTCACCGCCTACGTGCCAGGCCGCGCTGCCGAAGGGTTTCGCTTCACCTCGGCGCTGCCGGTGCAGGTGCTCAAGGGGATGGCGCCGTTCCTCACGCCTTACCTGGAACAACATGGTCAGGCCATGTGCGCGGCGCCGCCAGCCGGCCCCGCTGTCGCCGGTTCAGGAGCGCAGTGATAGCTCAGTACTTCGCCCAAGATGATTCACCCAAGATGAGAATGACTCCGGATAAAGTGCTTGCGAAATCGTAAAGATATATCTTAAGGTATATCTAAACGTAAACGGAGAAGCTCAGATGGGTGAAGACTCACAAGCCTGCGGGTCACTGACGGCAGACAAACGCGGCGGCCGCGAGCGCGGTGGCCGGGGCCCGCGGGTATTTGCCCCGGGTGACCTCAAGCTGCTGATTCTGGACCTGATTGCTGCTCAGCCTTGCCATGGTTATGACCTGATCCGCCAGATCGAGAGCCTGTTCGACGGCAATTACAGCCCCAGCCCTGGGGTCATCTACCCGACCCTGACCTTTCTGGAAGAAAGCGAGCTGATTCTCGGCGACGCTGCCGCCGGCAAGAAGCGCTACGCGCTGACCGACATCGGCCGCGCCTGGCTGGCTGAGCAGGCCGTAGCGCTGGATGGCGCGCGCCAGCGTATCGACGTCAGCAAACGTGCCCTGCGCGGCCATGACCGGCCAGCGGAGATCCACGAAGCCGTGCACAACCTGCGTCATGCCATGCACATGCACCACGGTCGCTGGACACCTGAAGAAATCGCCCGGGTGCGCGACCTGCTCAACAGCACCGCCAAGGCCATCGCCGATGGCGCTCATTCCCGCATCGAGGAACCACAATGAATTCACCGCAAGCGATTCACCGCGTCATGCATGAAATCAAGCGTCGCAAACTCGAAGTGTTGCGCGTCACCGACCTCACGCCACTGATGCGCCGTGTCACCCTGCACGGCCCAGAGCTGGCCGGGTTCATCAGCCTGGGCGCTGACGACCACGTCAAATTGCTGTTCCCGCGTACCCCGCAAGAGCAGGCGGCGCTGGAAACCATGACGCTCGGCGCCGACAGCGCAGGCCCGCGCCCGGCCATGCGTGACTACACGCCGCGCCGCTATGACCCGCAAAGTAACGAGCTGGACATCGACTTCGTGCTGCACGGCGACGGCCCGGCCGCGACCTGGGCCGCCCAAGCGGCTGCGGGACAGCATCTATACATCGCAGGCCCGCGTGGCTCGCTGGTGGTCCCGGATATTTTCGACAGTTACCTGTTGATCGGCGACGAGACCGCTATCCCGGCCATTGCCCGGCGCCTTGAAGAGCTGCCGGCAGGTCGCAGCGCCCGCGTATTGATCGAAGTCGCCAGCCTCGATGAGCGCCAGCCACTGAACAGCCAGGCCCAGGTCGAAGTGAGCTGGGTGGTGCGTGGCGAGCAGGATTTGCTGGAGGCCATCCGTCAGGTGCAAGTCCCCACTGGCAAGCTGTATGCCTGGGTCGCTACCGAAGCGGCCCTGTCGCGCAAGGCGCGGCGCATCCTGCTCGATGAAAAGGGACTGGATGATGAATTCGTCAAGGCTGCCGGTTACTGGCGCCTCGACGAGTCTGAGTCGCAAGGGCACTGAGCGCTTCTAGTCAGGGCTTTTTCAGCCGCCGGTCAACCACCAGTAGCAGCAGTGCAATCAGCACAAACCCGGCCAGCACTCCCCCGGCATTGATGAACGCCTGGGCATAGCCCAGGTTGCCCGCGTCGACGAAGGGATAGACGTAATCACCCAGCAGGTCGCCGCGCAGCAAGACATAGCCGAAGTACACCAGTGGGTAGAGCATCCACAGCAGCACATGACGCAGTCCCAACCCGGCCTTGGGCACGTACAGCCACCAATAGAGCACGAACAGCAACGGCATGATGTCGTGCAGCAGTTCATCGGCCAGCCACTGCCAGCCCTGCGGTTGCCACAGGTGGCGTAGCAACAGGCTGTAGGCAATCGCCACCAGGGCAATACTGGCGGCGATACCGCTGCAGACCACCGGGTGACGGAAAAACCGCTGCAACGCCGTGTTTCGCTGACTGACCACACAGGTCAGCGCCACGGCCACCAGGGTGTTGCTAAGCACGGTGAAAAAGCTGAAGAACTTCACCAACCCGCCCAGCAGGCTGGCCTGATCATTCCAGCGAGAGATAAAGATCAGGTATTGCTGGATCGCCAGTCCGGACCAGCCCAGCACTGCCGCAACCAAGGCATAGCGACGTGCGCCGGGGGCCGCTGGCAGGTGTTTGTCGAGCATCAAGCATCCTTAACGTTTTTTCTGCAGCTTCACATACAAGGCTTCGACCTTCTCACGGGCCCAAGGTGTCTTGCGCAAAAACGTCAGGCTCGACTTGATGCTCGGGTCGCTCTTGAAGCAGCGAATATCGATACGCTCGGCAAGGCCCGACCACTGATAGTGCTCGACCAGCACTTCGAGAATGCGCTGCAGGGTCACGCCATGCAGCGGATCGGTGTTAGGAGTAGTCATCTGGCACCTTGGGCAGGGTTTGCGGCAAAAGGAGCGCACCATAGCCGAGCCGGGCGTCAGCGGGAAGCCCGGTTGGACAGTTTAGAACGCTCCTGCAGGCAGTCTGATGTGCCATCGGTCTTGTACCTATGCATATTTTTGAAACGTTTTGTTACTTCAAGCCTCTGCATGCAGAGGCGGCTCGTGACCCACACACCGCCGAATATTCATTTCGCGGAGATTTGCACTATGGGCACTGATGCAGTTGCACGCAGCCATCCCTTGCCACTGAAGATCGTTGGGTTGGTATTACTGCTGATGGGGCTGGTCCTGCTCGGCTACGGGATCAAACTCCTGCAACTGGGCGGTTCGCTTTATTACGTGCTGGCCGGCGTCGCGCTGACCCTGACCGCCATACTGCTGTTCAAAAGGCATCGCGCCGCCCTTAGCCTCTACGCACTGTTCCTGTTCGCCAGCACCGGCTGGTCGCTCTGGGAAGTCGGTCTGGACTGGTGGCAACTGGTTCCGCGCCTGGCGCTCTGGTTTGCCTTGGGCATTGTCCTGTTGTTGCCCTGGCTGCGCCGGCCGTTACAGGGCGCTGCACCCGCCCCCCTGGCTACCGGCAGTTTGAGCCTTGCGGTGCTGCTCGCAGGTCTGGTGGCACTGGCCAGCCAGTTCACCCACCCTGGCCGTATCGAAGGCCAGCTCGACCGCGAAACAGCCGGCACCACCAGCACCGCACCGGCAATGCCCGACGGCGACTGGCAGTCCTACGGGCGCACCGCCTTTGGTGACCGTTATTCTCCGCTCAAGCAGATCACGCCTGACAACGTTCACCAACTCGAAGCGGCCTGGACCTTCCGTACCGGTGATATCCCAGGCCCTGGCGACCCAGGCGAAACCACCGCCGAGAACACACCGCTGAAGGTCAACGGCATGCTCTATGTGTGCACGCCGCACAGCCAGGTGATTGCGCTGGACCCGGACAGTGGCAAGCAAATCTGGCGCTATGATCCGAAGATCAGCACCCAGAGCGCTGAAAATTTCAAGGGCTGGGCGCACATGACCTGCCGTGGCGTGGCTTATCACGACCAGGCCAGCTACGCCGACTCCGCTGAGCAAGCCAGCCCGGCGACCGCCAGCGCCTGCCCAAAACGCATTTTGCTGCCCACCGCCGACACCCGGTTGATCGCCTTGAACGCTGACACCGGCAAGGTCTGTGAAGACTTCGGCAACCAGGGCGCGATCGACCTGACCAGCAACATTGGCAGCTTCGCCCCCGGCGGCTATTACTCCACCTCGCCACCGGCAGTGACCCGCGACCTGGTCATCATCGGCGGGCATGTCACTGACAACGTCTCCACCGACGAGCCATCCGGAGTGATTCGGGCCTATGACATCCGCACCGGCCGTCTGGTCTGGAACTGGGACAGCGGCAACCCGGATCAGACCGCGCCTCTCGCGGCGGGCGAAACCTACACCCGCAACTCGCCCAACATGTGGTCAATGTTCAGCGTCGATGAAAAGCTGGGCCTGATCTACCTGCCGATGGGCAACCAGATGCCCGACCAGTGGGGCGGCAACCGTACCCCGGCGTCAGAGCGATTCAGTGCAGGCCTGGTGGCGCTGGAGATCGCCAGTGGCAAGGTACGCTGGAACTATCAATTCACTCATCATGATCTGTGGGACATGGACGTCGGCGGTCAGCCAACGTTGATGGACCTGAAAACCGCCGATGGCCTGAAGCCGGCGGTACTGGCCTCGACCAAGCAAGGCAGTATCTACGTGCTGGACCGCCGCAGCGGTGAGCCTATCGTGCCGATCCATGAAGTGCCGGTGCCGCAAGGCGCGGTCGAGGGCGATCGTACTTCGCCGACCCAGCCGAAATCGGAGCTGAACTTCATGCCGCCGGTGCTCACCGAGCGTGACATGTGGGGCGTGACCCCGTTCGATCAACTGCTGTGCCGCATCGACTTCAAGTCGCTGCGCTACGAAGGCCCGTTTACCCCGCCGTCACTGCAAGGCACGCTGGTCTACCCCGGTAACTTCGGGGTGTTCGACTGGGGCGGTATTTCGGTTGATCCGGTGCGTCAGATCGCCTTCGTCAACCCCAGCTACATGGCGTTCCGCTCGAAACTGGTGCCGGCCGCTGAAGTGGCGGCCGGGCCGGGCCGCAAGAGCGAGACCGAAGGCGTGCAACCCAACAAGGGCGCCCCGTACGGGGTGATTCTTGAAGCGCTGCTGTCGCCCATGGGCCTGCCTTGCCAGGCACCGGCCTGGGGCTATGTGGCTGCCGTTGACCTGACCACCCACAAGACCCTGTGGATGCACAAGAACGGCACCGTGCGTGACAGCTCGCCGGTTCCGATCCCGTTGACCATGGGCGTGCCCAGTCTCGGCGGCACCATCACCACCGCCAGCGGCCTGGGCTTTTTGAGCGGGACGCTGGACCAGTATCTGCGCGCTTATGACCTGCGTAACGGCAAGCAGTTATGGCAAGGCCGCCTGCCCGCCGGCGCGCAGACCACGCCGATGACCTACACCGGCAAGGATGGCCAACAATACGTGCTGGTGGTCGCTGGCGGCCATGGTTCGCTGGGCACCCGACAAGGCGACTACGTAGTAGCGTACCGCTTGCCGAGGTAAAGAGCGCTGCAGTTGCAGGAGCGACCAAGGTCGCGAAGAGGCCGGCACAGGCATAACAGCTGTATTGCCCGACCAGCCGCCTTCGCGACCAAGGTCGCTCCTACTGGTGAATCACCTGGTCACGCATGGCGGCCAGACGGGCGATCAGGCGGTTCTGTACGGGCACTGATATGTTCTGCTCGTCCATCGACTTGATCAGATTCTCGACCAGCGCATTGAAGTTGCCGCGGGTCAGGTCCTGGCCTTTGTGTGACTCGCGCAGGTTGTCGCCGGTATAGGTGCAGGGCCCGCCGGTTTCCATACAGAAGAACTCAACCAGCTTGTCACGCAGACGCTCGATATCGACCCGGCGAAAGCGTTCGACGATACGCTCGTCTTTAGCCACGTTGAGCAGCATTCCTTCGACGATACGCTGGATACCGGCACGCTGGCCCAGGTCCTGATACAGGCTGTCATCTTTGGCCGGTTGAGGCTGCTGGGCGCAGCCGACCAGCATTACCAGCAGCAATGCACTGAGCAGACGCTTCATCAGAAACTCCCCTGCAGGGACAGGTAGGCACCGTTCTGGTTTTCCAGAGTCGCAATCTCACCGAGCCGGGCGTAGGCCAACACTACGGAGAAATGTTTGTTGGGGAAGTAACCGACGAACACGTCGGCCCAATCGCTTTCCCCGGCGAACGACAAATTGTCGGGCTTCTCGCGATATTCCACACCCACCGCCCAGCGCGGGTTGAGCAGCACCGCCAGCGAGCCTTCCTTGAGCACGCTACGACTGTCACGCCGGTCACCACCAAAGCCCAACAGGCCGATTTCGTTGGCGCGGCTGTAGCGCACGCCGCCGTTGACCAGCAGGTTGTAGCCGAACGCCCCGCCGATGAACAGGCGGCTGGCGGTCAGGTAACCCTCAACGTCAGAGTTGCGCTTGGCGCCGACCAGGCTGGGAATCAGGAAGTCGTTCTGATGTTTGTATTGCACCCCCAGCGACACCTGCGGCAGGTTGTCGAAGATCAGGTCGCCGAACAGCCTGACCTTTACCCCGAAAATATCCTGGGTGAAGTTGTCATCGGGCAAGCTCAGTTTGTGCTGTAGCGTGCTGATGTCGAAGCGCTGGCGGGCGTAAGAGAACTCAACCCGGTTTCCATAGGCCACCGCCAGCCCCGCGACATCCAGGTTGTAGTCGGGCAGGTCGACACGGGTTGCAAAGGCGCTGGCGCCCCACTCGCCTTCTTCACCGTAACCGGTGAGTACCGCCCACGGCGTGATGCCTCCGCCGGCACTGCCTTCGATACTGCTGGCGCCGCCAGTGGCAAGCAGTTTGCTGTTCTCGGCTTGAACCAGAGGCGCAGTGGCCCCCAACAGGCAACTCAACAACAACGCATTTCTGTAGTGCATGTCAGTGAACCATCAGGTCAGTGGGAGCATGACTCTTGGCAATCCATGCCTCGAAGGCCGCCGCCGACAGCGGACGACTGATGAGATAGCCCTGGGCCGTATCGCAATGCCAGCGTTGCAGCAACTGCAGGCTGTGTTCGTACTCAACCCCTTCAGCGACCACCTTCAAGCCCAGGTTGTGGCTCATTTCGATGGTCGAACGAACAATCACCGCGTCCTCGCTGGTCTCATCCAGGTTGCGTACAAATGACTGGTCTATTTTCAGTTCCTGAACCGGCAAGCGCTTGAGGTGTGCCAATGAAGAATAGCCGGTGCCGAAATCGTCCACCGACAAACTGATGCCACACTCACGCAGGCGGTTGAGCACCACCAGTGCCTGCTCCGGCTCGCTCATCACCGCGCTTTCAGTGATCTCGAAAATCAGTTGCTCAGCCGGTACATGGTGCTTGGTCAGGGTCCGGGTCACGTGGCCCACCAGGTCACCACCGAGCAAATCGTCGGCCGACACGTTGACCGAAAGCTGCACCAATAACCCGCGGGTAGCCCATTCGGCGAGTTGGCGGATCGCTTCTTCGATCACCCAGTTGGTCAACAACTGGATGCTGCCGGTGCGCTCGGCAAGGATGATGAATTCCCCCGGCGACACGTTGCCAAACTGCGGATGCGCCCAACGCAACAAGGCTTCAGCCTGGCGCACATGGCCTTGGCGAATGTCCAGCTTGGGCTGGTAATGCAGATGCAATTCGCCATTCTGCGCGGCCTTGCGCAGGTCACGGATCAGGCTGATCTGGCGCTGGTGGGCCAGGTCACGACCGTCTTCATAGATATGCAGACGGCCGGGCATGTTGATCGCATCCTTGCGGGCGATCAGTGCCCGGTTGAGCAGCTCCTGGGCGGCATCACCATGTTCGGGGTAGACCGCAATGCCGATGCAGCACTCCAGCGCGATGTCGTACCCGTCAACGCGCTGGCTCTCGCTGAGCAGGCGCTGCAACTGATCGCCGCGCGCCACCGCCGCATCGACCGTGGCGTGATCGAGCAGGATGAGAAACTCGTTGGCCGTCAGCCGGGCGACAGTGTCACCTGCACTCAGGGCACCCTGCAGACGCTGTCCAAGCTCGTGGAGCAGGTGGTCGACCGTCTCGACCCCGACGCTCTCGTGAATGGCGCGGAAGTTGTCGATGCCCAGGTACATCAAGGCCATTTGACGCTCAACGGCAATCGAACTGCCCAGCCGTTCCATCACCAGCGCCCGGTTGGGCAAGCCGGTCACCGCATCGTGCAGGGCGTTGTGCGCCAGTTGATCCTCACGCACAGCAATGCCGTGCTGCATGCTGTTGATTGCACCGGCCAACATGCCCAGCTCGTCTTTGCGAGCCATGACCACTGGCGTGCGATAGTCGCCATCGCCAATGCGCTTGGCAGCCACTGCCAGGGCGCGGACCGGCAGCGAGACACTGCGGGCCAGCGCCAGGGTGCCGATCAACGAAGCCAACAGCGCTGCCAGAGAGATCCAGAAGATCTTTTCATCGAGTGGCACGAACGCCTGCAAGGCTTTGTCCAGCGGGCTTTGCAGTAACGCCAGAACCTGATTGTCGCCAGAGCCTGCGAGAGTCAGGGTCTGGCTGAGAAACTTCAGCTTGCCGCTTTCGGTCAGATGCATCTGACCGCCTGCAGAGGTGCGCATGAACTCGACCAACGCCGGATACATGGCGGCTGGCTGGGTGCTGATCAACTCGCCCGGCTTGCCGTTTTCGATCGTCAGGAATGACACCTCCAGACCACTGAGTGAACGCAGTTCCTGAGCGATATCGCTGTCGATGGTAAAGCCCATGACCACCCGGCCAAGCGGCAAGGGCGCCAGCACGGTACTTTCGACCAGCAAGTGCGGAGTACCGCCACCAGGCACGATCAGCATTGACTGATTATTGCGCTTGGCGCTGCGCAGCGCCTGGTCGTAGACGAATTTGGAGCCCTCCGCCACCTCGTCCTCGGTGCTGGCAACGACCGTGCCGTCCATGCCCAGCAAAAACATATCGCTGGCGTTGATCCGCCCGCCGTGGTTAAGCAGCACCGAGCGGATGGTCGAAGCATCGGAGCTGGCCACTGCATCGCGAAAGCCAAAGTCCGCCGAGAGCAACTGCACCGCATCGCGCAACCGCCGGCCGCGCAGGTCGATCAACCGCTCGAACACCCGGCTGCCAACCTCCAGTTGCGCCTGGGCCTGGCTGCGCACTGCATCGCCGGTGGCGAATTTGACCGAGACAAAAACCGCTCCGATCACAACCAGAACCAATGCAATCAACACCCCGGCGATGCGCGCCTGGAAGCTCAGACGAAGTTTCATCAGTGTGCAGCCTTGTGGAACGCATCACCGAAAGCGCCAGGGGCCGGGCGTGCAGGCTGATCTTCGGGTTTGACCTCGACGGCCAGGTCAAAACGCTTGCTCAGCCCGTCGGCTGGCACCTCAAGCACACCACCGGCGAGGGGCTGCATGTCTTCGGCCTGCGGGTGCCAGAGGGTCGCGGTATAACGGCCGGGCGGCAATTGATCGAGCTTGAGCGTACCTTGCGCATCACTGACCCCATACCAGGGGTCGTCAGTGACGTACACGTAACCCACCATCCAGTCATGGATGTTGCAGCCCAGCACAACCAGACCGGCCTTATCGAACTGCACAGGCTCTGACGGGGTCTTTTCGTAAAGGCGCAACTCGAAGCGCTTGGTGGGCGAGAATGAATACACCTGATGGCGAATGTCATCGCTGTTGGGGAAACTGACCTGGGTGCCGGTGTGGACCGCCAGCACCCGTGGCACGAACTCCTGGTTACGCTGGTCCATGCTGGCCTTGAGCGTCGGTACGACCGGGCCAGCAGCGCCCTTGAGGGTCAACACAGCATTGGCCAGTGGCTTGCCTTGGCGATCGAACATCTGTGCCGTCAGTGTCGCGGCCGAGACACTGGCCGCCGAAAACACGTAGAGGCCCGCGAGAACCATCGAATGCAGTAACTTGGTCATACGTGTGAACCCTTCCACAACGGCAATGCCGGAAAGTGATGCCGACCCTGGCAACGATGTGTCTGGCAAGCAGAGTAGCTGTCATGCCAGAGCAGGGATATGCCGCAGAGACATCATTTTGATATCAGCCATTCAAATTCGACGAAAGGCGCTCGCCTGCGGCCCTGCACGAGCTTTGCAACACTCAGCCATGCTATCGACCGCCGCCATTGAAACCTGAGACCACTCGCCCCATCTAAGAGGCATGTCCAATTTCGCAGGTGCCCCATGAGCGACCAGCAAAACGCCCCACTTGATTCGTCCGACGACGCCACCGAGCATGAAGTGACGCTCGGTTCAGGCGGCACCTCGCTCGCCCTGCCTGGCCAGAACCTGCCAGACAAGGTCTATATCATTCCGATCCACAACCGTCCGTTCTTCCCGGCGCAGGTTTTGCCGGTGATCGTCAACGAAGAGCCGTGGGCAGAAACCCTGGAACTGGTCAGCAAGTCGGAGCACCACTCGCTGGCGCTGTTTTTCATGGACACGCCGCAGGAAGACCCGCGCCACTTCAATACCAAGGCCCTGCCGGAGTATGGCACGCTGGTGAAAGTTCACCACGCCAGCCGCGAGAATGGTCGTTTGCAGTTCGTTGCCCAGGGTTTGTCGCGGGTGCGAATCAAGACCTGGCTCAAGCACCATCGCCCGCCGTATATGGTCGAGGTCGAGTACCCGCAAGTGCCCAACGAGCCCACCGATGAGGTCAAGGCCTACGGCATGGCGCTGATCAACGCCATTAAAGAGCTGCTGCCGCTCAACCCGCTGTACACCGAAGAGCTGAAAAACTACCTCAACCGCTTCAGTCCCAACGACCCGTCGCCGTTGACCGACTTCGCTGCCGCCCTGACCTCGGCCAGCGGCGTGGACCTGCAAGAGGTGCTCGATTGCGTACCGATGCTCAAGCGGATGGAAAAAGTCCTGCCGATGCTGCGCAAGGAAGTCGAAGTCGCGCGCCTGCAAAAAGAGATCTCGGCCGAGGTCAACCGCAAGATCGGTGAACATCAGCGTCAGTTCTTCCTCAAGGAACAGCTCAAGGTCATCCAGCAGGAACTGGGCCTGAGCAAAGACGACCGCAGCGCTGACATCGAACAGTTCGAACAGCGCCTGGAAGGCAAGGTTCTGCCGACTCAGGCGCGCAAAAAGATCGACGAAGAGCTCAACAAGCTCAAGGTGCTGGAAACCGGCTCGCCGGAATACGCCGTGACCCGCAATTACCTCGACTGGGCCAGTTCGATTCCCTGGGGCGTCACTGGCGTCGACAAACTTGATCTCAAGCATGCCCGCAAGGTTCTTGATCGGCATCACGCAGGCCTGGACGACATCAAGTCGCGGATTCTCGAATTCCTCGCCATCGGTGCCTATAAAGGCGAGATCAATGGCTCGATCGTATTGCTGGTGGGCCCGCCGGGCGTCGGCAAGACCAGCATCGGTCGCTCCATCGCCGAATCCCTGGGCCGACCGTTCTACCGGTTGAGCGTCGGCGGCATGCGCGACGAAGCCGAGATCAAGGGTCATCGCCGCACCTACATTGGCGCCCAGCCCGGCAAGCTGGTGCAGGCGCTGAAGGACGTCGAGGTGATGAACCCGGTCATCATGCTCGACGAGATCGATAAGATGGGTCAGAGCTTCCAGGGCGATCCGGCCTCGGCGCTGCTGGAAACCCTCGACCCGGAACAGAACGTCGAATTTCTCGACCACTATCTGGACTTGCGCCTGGACCTGTCGAAAGTCCTGTTCGTCTGCACCGCCAACACCCTGGATTCGATCCCCGGTCCATTGCTCGACCGGATGGAAGTGATTCGTCTGGCCGGCTATATCACCGAAGAAAAACTGGCCATCGCCAAACGGCACCTGTGGCCCAAGCAACTGGACAAGGCCGGCGTGGATAAAGCTAGGCTGTCGATCAGCGACGCCGCCCTGCGCGGTGTGATCGAAGGCTACGCCCGCGAGTCCGGGGTGCGCCAACTGGAGAAACTGCTGGGCAAGCTGGTGCGTAAATCGGTGGTCAGGCTGCTGGACGAGCCAGACGCCGTCATCAAGATCGGCCCCAAGGACCTGGAAGCCCTGCTCGGCATGCCGGTGTTTCGCAGTGAGCAAGTGCTGTCTGGCACCGGTGTGATTACCGGCCTTGCCTGGACCAGCATGGGCGGCGCGACCCTGCCGATCGAAGCGACGCGGATTCACACCCACAATCGCGGTTTCAAGCTCACCGGTCAGTTGGGCGAGGTCATGAAAGAGTCGGCGGAAATCGCCTACAGTTATGTCAGCTCGAATCTGGGCAAGTTTGGCGGCGATGCGAAGTTCTTCGATGAGGCCTTCGTCCATCTGCACGTGCCGGAAGGCGCGACCCCCAAGGACGGCCCGAGTGCGGGCATCACCATGGCCAGCGCGCTGCTGTCGCTGGCACGTAACCAGGCGCCAAAGAAAGGCGTGGCCATGACCGGCGAGTTGACCCTGACCGGCCATGTACTGCCGATTGGCGGTGTGCGCGAGAAGGTTATCGCGGCACGTCGGCAGAAGATCAACGAACTGATCCTGCCCGAGCCGAACCGCGGCAACTTCGAAGAGTTGCCGGCTTACCTCAAGGAAGGCCTGACCGTGCACTTCGCCAAACGCTTCAGTGATGTGGCCAAGGTGTTGTTCTAAACGGCTCGCTGCTCAAGCAGCTCCTACGGAGTGTGGCGACAACCTCATTCTGTAGGAGCGGATTTATCCGCGAAGGCTGCGCGGCTAAAGCGGATCGCGAAAGCGGTCTGGACACCTGCAACACATGTTGTGGTTTCATAGGCCCTTTCGCGACCAAGGTCGCGCCTACTGATCTGTCTTGCCGAAAGGATCTCTCCATGACCCCTGCCCGCCTGCTCGTGCCCCTGAGCCTTGCCCTGCTTGCGGCCTGTGCGCAAAAGCCTGCCAATGTCGTCTCGCTGGACGATGCCGATGACTGCCCGCTGACCCTCAGCACTGGCCAGACCCTGATACTGTCCCTGCCCAGCAACCCTACCACCGGCTACCGCTGGCAGGTCCGCGATGCTGCCCCCGGAGTGCTGCGCAGCCTGGGCCCGGAGGTTTACAACGCTGACCAGAGCAAAGAGCTGGTCGTTGGCAACGGCGGTCAATCGGTGTGGCGCTTCAAGGCCGACAGTGCCGGCACCGGCAACCTGTCACTGACCTACCAGCAAGCCTGGGATGCCGACAGCGCGCCGCAGGAACGCTTCGAGTGCGTAATCAGGGTTCATTGACCCGGCGTCCTGTCCGCTAACAGGTAGAGGGCCATGCATCGGCGCAACAAACTGGCTAAAATGCGCGCCCTTGCTTAGCTTGCGCCGGAACCGCCGTGACCCAGGAACCTGATCGCCTCTTCTCCCAGCCCCTGTCCCAGGTGCCTGACTTCGCCTTCAATGAAGACGTGGTGCGGGTGTTCCCGGACATGATCAAGCGCTCGGTGCCGGGTTACCCGGCCATTGTCGAGAATCTCGGGGTACTCGCTGCCCACTTCGCCAAAGCCGATACCGTGCTTTACGACCTCGGCTGCTCGCTGGGTGCAGTGACCCAGGCGCTGCGTCGCCATGTGCGTCTTGACGGCTGCCGGGTGATCGCCGTGGACAATTCCTCGGCCATGGTCGAGCGCTGCCGCGAATACCTTAAGGCGCAAGACTCGATGTTCCAGGAACTGCTGCCGGTGGAGGTTCGCGAGGCCGATATCCTCGAACTGCCCTGGCAGCCGGCCTCGGTGGTGGCGCTGAACTTCACCCTGCAGTTCATTGCCCCCGCGCAACGTCTGGAACTGCTCAGCCGTATCCGCCAGACCCTGGTGCCCGGCGGCGCGCTGATCCTCTCGGAAAAACTGCGCTTTGCCGATGCCGACGAGCACGCCCTGCTCACCGAACTGCACATCGACTTCAAACGCGCCAACGGCTACAGCGACCTGGAAATTGCCCAGAAGCGCAGCGCCATCGAACACGTGATGAAACCCGACAGCCTTGAAGAACACCGCCAGCGCCTGCGCGAAGCCGGGTTTTCCAAAGTCGTGCCGTGGTTTCAGTGCATTAACTTCGCCTCATTGATTGCCCTGCCATGATCGATCTCGCTCCACTGGTCCGCCGCTTGGCGGGCACGCCCTTGGCCAACTGGGCCAATGGCCTGCAAGCTCAACTTGATGCCAAACTGGAAAAAGGCCATGGCGACCTGGCGCGCTGGCGCAGTGCGCTGGATGCGTTGCCGCCCGTGCAGCCCGGCCGGGTTGAACTGCTCGATACGTTCAGCCTGCAGGCCGAACTCGACGAGGCCACACGCGCTCAGTTGCACGCCGCCCTGATGGGCCTGTCGCCATGGCGCAAAGGTCCGTTCGATGTGTTCGGTGTGCATGTCGACACCGAATGGCGCTCGGACTGGAAATGGACCCGCGTCGCGCCGCATCTGGACCTCAACGGCAAGCGTGTGCTGGATGTCGGTTGCGGCAACGGCTATTACCAGTGGCGCATGCTCGGCGCCGGTGCCGACAGCGTGATCGGTGTCGATCCGAACTGGCTGTTCTTCTGCCAGTTCCAGGCCATGCAACGCTACATGCCGCAGCTGCCGGCCTGGCACTTGCCGTTCGCGCTGGAAGACCTGCCAGAGAAGCTCGAAGGCTTCGACACGGTGTTTTCCATGGGCGTGCTGTATCACCGCAAATCGCCCATCGACCACCTGCTGGCGCTCAAAGACTGCCTGCTCAAAGGCGGTGAACTGGTGCTGGAAACCCTGGTAGTGCCTGGCGATGTACAGCAAGTGCTGGTGCCGGAAGACCGTTATGCGCAGATGCGCAACGTCTGGTTCCTGCCGTCGGTCCCGGCCCTTGCGCTGTGGATGCGCCGTGCCGGCTTCACCGAGGTGCGCTGTGTGGATGTGAGTACCACCAGTGTTCAGGAGCAGCGCAGCACCGACTGGATGCGCTACCAGTCACTGGAGCATTTCCTTGACCCCGACGATCACAGCCGCACCGTCGAGGGCCTGCCGGCACCGATGCGTGCAGTGATTATTGGCCGCAAGCCCTGAGCGCGACAAACACGGGGTCTTGTAGGAGCCGCTTTAGCGGCGAAGCTTTAGCGGCCGGCCGCTCTTACCCTTGCGCCTTGCTCGCTGCCCGGCGCATGCGGAAAAACTCGCTGAGCATCGTCCCGCATGCCTCGCCCAGCACGCCGCCTTCATACAGCACCCGGTGGTTGAGAAACCCTTGGGTAAAGAACTGCCCTTGGCTCTGCACCACCCCGGCCTTGGGCTCCAGCGCGCCATACACCACCCGGGCGATGCGCGAATGCACGATCAAGCCGGCGCACATGCTGCACGGTTCCAGGGTTACATACAGCGTGCTGCCCGGTAGCCGATAATTGCTGAGCGCCTGGGCTGCATCGCGGATG